>NZ_QFVR01000040.1 GCF_003143975.1 Kurthia sibirica
CTACCTTGGTCGAAAAATATTCAATTGTCTTGTGCAAAATAGCCAACTATCCGAAAAAAGATTAGGATAGTTGGCTATTCGTCGTGCGTACCGAAAAGGTGCGCTTTTTTATATTACGGGCTTACGAAAGATCAAGTATTGGAAATGCTTAAAGAAGATGGAATAGACGGTTATGGTAATTCATTTGAATTGAATAAATAAATGAGATATTAGTCTGTGTATTTTATCTTTGAAAATACACAGTAGGATAATGAAATAGTTACTTATAAGATAAATCGACAAGCATAAAATTAATTAACTTTACAAAAAAAGGGTTCTTTGTCAAATAACGTTGGTGGCGATTTTTGTTGAATAAAAGAATCAATCATTTTGAGCGAGTTACGTTTCTTTTTAAGAAGCGTGGCTCGCTCTTTTTAATTTGAAGTGCATGAAAATACGTTGACGGTAGTGATTGAAATTCTGATAACCATAAGCGATACGATTTAACACCTTGATTTTATTATGAATCCCTTCAATTTTCCCGTTGCTGAACGGGTAAATAAAGCTATTTTCAATGGATGGTACGTGATAAGTAAGCGTTCGAATACTTCTTTTAAAATCATTAGAAACGCCTTCTTCTAAAGGTTTTTCTAAAATGGTTGTGAGCATGTTGATGTCTTTTTCTTTCATCGCAAGTAAAAGTGATTGATAGAGTTTGTAGTTTGTTTTTAAACATTCATCGTAGCTCAATAAGGTCTCAACGACTGTCACATCCGTTGTTTGTCCAAATAAACCATACTGTTTATACACTGTATTCGACAGGTCTGTTTCATTTTTTAATAGGATTTTCCAGTATCTTTTTAGTCGACTTTTATTCTATAGGGAATTTCACTTGTTTTCTATTTATTAGCATAAAAATAAACGTTAATGAAAGTTCCAGCATCGATCTCAATTGAGATCGGTGCTTTTTTCTTCACCAACGTTATTTATTGTAGAACCATCATTTTGAGCGAGTTACGTTTCTTTTTAAGAAGCGTGGCTCGCTCTTTTTAATTTGAAGTGAATGAATAGTGTCGGGAGATATAACCTAATTGAATTAATAACTCATGTCTATGTCTCATGCAATAGCATTCCATTATTAGTTGAGTGGCTTGTACTCGAAAGGATTTTTTCTCTTTTACTATTCCATTTCACATTAAAATAACACAAAAGATGCATTTTTTTGATATAATATCATATAAATGTAATCAAAAATAACGATAAAGGAACAGTGATATGAAAAAAATAAACAAATTATTGATAATCGTAATAACAGTAAGTATGATTATTAGCATGTTGCCAGATTTAGCTATCAAGGCATATGCAGAATCAATTAACAATGTAAGTACGGAGAAAGATGTAAAAAAGAAAAAAGTTTCGACAGACAATTTAACAGAAATAAATAAGGAAAGAACGCCATATACAAAAACATTTACTGATGGTAATGGCCAATATTTCAAAGAAATATATGCTGAAAAGGTTCATTCTAAAGAAAATAAAAATTATGAAGAGATCGATGATAATCTAGTCTCTATTGGTACTGATTATATTTCGACACATAATACAGAATTAAACGCAAAATTCCCACAATCTATAAAAAATGATCAGACAATAGATTATACAAGTGGTGAACATACTTTATCTTTTGAAATTGATTCAGCTAAATCAGAAGGAAATGTTGTTTTACCAACAAGTAAGAGTAAAACTTCGTTAAATGAAAATGAAATTCAATACAAAAACATTTATGATGGCATTGATTTACGCCATATTACTTTGAATGAAGAAGTAAAAGAAGATTGGATTGTCAATCAATTTACTGGGATTCATGAATTTAAATATCAATTGAAAACGGATTTAAAGGCAGAATTATTAAGTGATGGTTCAATTGCATTTTATACAAAAGATGCAAAAAAACAACAAATATTTAAACTACCGAAACCTATGATGATGGACTCAAATATCAATGATCAAAAAGGGGAAGGGGTTTATTCAGATAAAGTTCACTATATTTTAAGTGAAAAAGAAAATAATTCTTATGAATTAACATTAAGTGCAGATAAAGATTGGCTAAAATCTGATAAACGTGTCTACCCAGTGTATATAGATCCTTCTGTAACGATTGATGCACTTGGTGATACGTATATTTCAAGTAAATATCCAAAGGCAAATTTCAATAAACAGTGGGATCCTGCTCAAGGAGAATATATTTTACAAACAGGTTATTATGATAGTACATCGGGAACAAATTATCCATTTATTAAATTTAGTGTTGTAGGTGATTTAAAAGGTGCAACTATAGATAGTGCAGACTTACAAGCATATGTTACACACGCTTATTATGCGGATCAAAAAAACGGATTATGGGTGGATGAAGTTAAAGGTGCATGGACAGCAGATGGTCTAACTTGGAATAATAAACCTTCATCTACTAAAATTGCTTCAACATCTGTAGGTCGCGATGAGTGGGCTCATTTTGATGTACAAGATACGATTCAAGCATGGGTATCAGGAGAACGTTCAAATTACGGCTTTAAGTTCCATACAAATGGCAATGGAAAAACATATTGGAAGAAAATAACGGCCGCAGAAAGTGCGAAGAAAGCTAAAATTGTTATTGCATATCATTATGAAGCTGGTCCAAAACCGACTGTTTCTGCAACGGCATATAATGATGGTTCAAACAATGGCTATACAAATGTTAAGTGGAAATCTGTGTATGGTGCGACGGGTTATAAACTAATGATGTACGATGGTTCGGAATATAAAGAAGTCTATAACGGTACAGCGACAAGTTGGACTTCAAAAGGCAAAAAAATCTTCCCTAAAGCACCATATAGTACAACTTCAACTTATGTAGCTGAAGGAAAAGGTGTAGAACTACCAAATGATCCATCTGCCTTTTTTGCTAAAAAAGGCACTGCAAATTATCTTTATTATAAATATCGTGTTATACCAATTTTCCCTACTGGAAATGGTACACAATCTGAACTTTCAACAGTTAAAATTCCGAAAGAAATAGCTGAAGTAACAGATGCACCAGATCAACCGAAAATAGTAGGCTATCAATACGCAAAAGGCTCAAGTAATGATGGGCGTGGTTGGTTAGATATAAGTTGGAATAAAGTTGTTGGTGCAACAAATTATAAAGTATTAATATGGAATGGTAAAAAGTACAGCAGTTTTAGTGTAGGTAATAAGACATCAGTTACGACTAAAGGGAAGAAAATTTACCCTACAGAAGCAGAAATTACTGCAGGGACATTAGATTTTCATGATGCTAGTTTAGCTGATACATCCAAAATTGGTACAGGTACTGAATTACCGATGTATCCTGGGAAATCTTACAATAATACATCTAAACGCTACAGTGTACGAATCATCGCAGAATCTGATGGTGGAAATTCACCTAATTCTGATATAGCATATGGTTATATTCCACTTTATGCACCAGATAAAGCAGATGTCACAATTAAAGCAAATGAAGATGATTTAGTTGAAAATAAGACTACATTAACAACTACTTGGAAAAATAATGATTTGGCAACGCGTTATGATGTCACAATCAAGGGCGAAAAAACAGGATTTAAAAAAACCTATACAGTGAAAAAAACGAGTGGTACAACTACAAGTTATACACCGTCTACTACTTTCGCTATTGACGATAATTATTCTGTATATGTTCAACCGTATTTTTATGATAGTTCAAATGCTCCCGCTGATGAAGCTGATAATAGTGATATGGATGATGTAAAACGTGGAATAAGTCCAATGCCTTCTTCAGCACAAAGTACTGTAAAATCAAATGCTAGAGAAGACTTAATTGGGCTTGAAAATTACTTCACATACGATGAAAGTACATTTGGTAATGCAACTGCTTCAGTAAATGTAACAACAGGAAATATGGCTGTACAATTTACAGATGAGTCGCTTTATACAAGAAGTGATTTAGGCTATGATTTTACACGTACGTATAACTCTCGCTCAACCACTTCTTCTGCTTTAGGAAAAGGGTGGACATTCGTAGGGAATGAAACCTTAACAGAAGATGGTGAAAAAGGAGTTTATTATGCAGATGAAGATGGAACAGTCCACCGATTTAATAAATCCGGGGATACATTCACTTCACCAAAAGGTTTGAATGAACAATTAAAGAAAAATGATACAACGTACACTATGACAGATCAGAATGGCTTTATTCAAACGTATCAAGAAAGCCCACAAACAGGCACATATGTACTTTCTTCTTACACAGATGAATATGGCAACGAAATTAGCTTTAAACGAAATGAAAAAGGTCAAGTCACTGAAGTGGCTGAAACAAAAGGAACAAGTAATCAAGAGAACATCAAGATTTCATACGCAGATAATCGTGTGAGTCAGGTTCAATACGGTGACCATTGGACAAAATATAGCTACACTAATGATCAATTGACACAAACAATCATCGGCAGTGATCAATCAACACGTACAATTGTCGAAAACTTTACGTATGATGCAAATGGACAACTAACGAAGTATGTAGATGGCAAAAAAAATGAAACAACGTTTAAATATAATGCAAATGAATTAATTATTTTCGATAAACAAGCTACAGACGCAGAATTATCTGTGACGAATACGTATCAATTTGACACAAAAAATAATGAGTATAAATCGATTGACTCTAGTGATAATGAAACGGTTTATAAACGTGATGAAAAGAACGATACTTACGCAGTTGTGGAAGAAAATGCGCCTGGAGATGATGAACAAAAAACAACTTCATTTTACTCGTATGATGAACAGTACAACTTGTTAGAAGTAATCAATCCAGATGCTACTACAGAAAAAAACACGTATGATCCACAAGGAAATCTTCTGACATCAAGCACAAAAGAAGGCACCGTAACCAATACGTATAATAGTCGAAATCAATTAACATCGACGAAAGATATTAATGGTGAAGAAACGACTTACACATATGATGGACCTGAGCTTATTCGTTCAAAAACGAAGGAAGAAGAAACAACCTTTGCCTATGATACCTATGGGCGTGTCACAAAAACAACGTATGCAAATGGTACGTTTGAACAAGTCGATTATGATGATGAGCAACGTCAAGTAACTTCGACAGATAAAAAAGGGAATACGACTTCTGTAGTATATTCTATTTATGGACAAAAAGTGAAAGAAACAGATGCAGATGGGCACACGAAATCGTATACGTATGATCCGATGTACCCTTCAACTATCCTTTCTGTAACAGATGGAAATGGTCATAAAACAGC
Source organism: Kurthia sibirica (assembly GCF_003143975.1). Lineage (GTDB taxonomy): Bacteria > Bacillota > Bacilli > Bacillales_A > Planococcaceae > Kurthia > Kurthia sibirica. The sequence continues at coordinate 5,286 of NZ_QFVR01000040.1, forward strand.
GTATCAATATGACAATAACAATAATTTAACAGCGTTAACGGATGCATTAAACCGTCAAAAAACGTACACGTATAACGATAACGACCAAGTAACGACCGTCACCATGCCGAATATGAAGTTCTCATATGTGTATGATGAGAATGGTGAAATAAGTAAGTCTACATTACCTTCAGGTATTGAGACAAGTTACACATATAATAGTGACAGTCAATTAGCACAAATACAAAATGGCAATGAAACAATTGATTACAATTATGATGAAAACGGCAATACAACATCCATTTTACGTGATACAAAAACACTCAAAACATATGGTTACACAGCTGAAACTAATTTACTTGCGAACTATACACTTGGCTTATTTAAGCAAAATTATGGTTACGACGATCAAGAACGCAACAACGCAGTGACAACCGCGTATGGAGAAGACTTTGAAGTAAAAGAAGCGACAACATTTAAAGAAAACAGCGATGATGTCGACCGTATTAAAATCAGTGCAGATCAAGTTTCACATGATTACCAAAGTGAGATCGATGTACCAAACAATAAAACGACACTTACACTGAACGATGATTTATGGAAACAAGTGACGCAAATGAACGATGCGAATTTACTCGGTTCATTAACATACACAACAAAAGCGCAGCAACCATTTAAAATTGGCTATGAGTATACGAAGGCTGGTAATATCGTACAAACTGATGTCAATGGTCAAGTGAGCAGCTTTATATATGATGCCAATGACCAATTAACAAAAGAAACCTTACCAGATGGTACGATCAACACGTATGATTATGACGCAGTAGGGAATCGTACAGCATCCGAAGTGAATGGTGAGAAAGCGACTTTCACGTATAATGATGCGAACCAAATTGCGACGAAAAATGAAACGGCTTATACGTATGATGCAGATGGTAACTTACTAAAAGATGAACATTATAAGTACACATACAATGAGCAACAACGTTTAACAAAAGTAGCGACATTAGACGATCAAATTATCGCATCGTACACATACGATGAAAATGGCTTACGTTTAACGAAAACAGTTGGCGATACAACGCATGAATACTTCTATAACGACGAAGTATTGGATATGGAAGTTGTGAAAGTAAAGGATACTGTAACAGAATACCGTTCATATGAATGGAGTGGCTATACACCGCTTGGTATGATTGTGAAGGCGAAAAATGAATCCGGTACATTTGAAACGAAAGCGTATCAATTCATTACGAACCATCGTGGCGATGTACTAAGTATTCGTGATAAAGATGACCAAGAAGTCGGTGCATACACATATGATGTATACGGAAATGTATTAACTGCCAAAGGTGACCTAGCGAAAGAAAACCCAATTCGTTACGCAGGTTATTATTATGACGAAGAAACGAAGAACTACTATTTACAAGCCCGTTACTATAATCCAGCAAACGGTGCATTCTTAGCATTAGACCCACATCCAGGTGATGACGATGAACCATTATCACAAAATGGTTATAGCTATGCGAATGGCAATCCCGTGATGAATGTGGATCCAAATGGAGAATATGTTCAGTACGTTCTTATGGGAGCTTATTTTGTTTATAGAACATATAAGGTACGAAAAGTTTATAAAACTGCAAAAGGTGTAAAAAAAATCAAGACGACTAAAAAGACGAAAAAAGTAAAAGTATATAAGCGGGTACAATTAAAAGCCAGTGCAATTGCTCCTAAAATACATTCTATGCCTAGGATAGGTAGTGCTCTGAAAAATGATGAATATCACCGAATGGCATCATACTTAAGCGTTAAACAATTAAGTAAAGGCAGAGTTTATGTGAAACGAGGAATGTATGGCGATATGTATACCCATCTCAAAGTACGTGCTCTTCATAAGGGGGAAGAAGGCGTGGTTCATTATATTATTACTATCGATGGTAAAATTAGTCATCAAATGTGGACGCGAGGCACAACGAGCTATTTTTCAAATATAATTTTATAGAAAGGTGGTTTTTAAACTAATGGAGAACATGTATGGAAACGAAATTTATGATATACCTAAAAATGAATTAGAGATAAATTTACCGTATACATTTATTCAAAAAAGCGAGGTTACATTCAGTTGGACGGAACTTTATTGGGGACGGGAGAATCGATTTATTTCGGATGAAATACTAATTGAATTAGCAGAATGGGAAGTTGTAAACGGTGTGTACTCAGATGAAATACTTGAGTTAGCTTCTATTATGAAATCTGAAATTTTGGTAGAGAAAAAGAAAATAAAAGAATTAATTGAAAAAATAATAGACAAAAACCTACTAATAAATAAACAATATATATTGAACTGTAAAAATAAATATTTATATGTGATTTTAGCTTATATTTATCAATATCCACTTGAAAGTGATGTATTAATAAAGATAAATAAGTATTTTTGTGATTTATCAGAAGATAAAATGGAGCGCGACCAGGGATATGAAGGCGTTTTAGCCTTTATTATAGAAGATTTTCGTGCACCTTCCAAGCCCACGCAAGAATTTTTATCTGTACTATTAGAATGGAGGGCATATGATATACGAGCTAATCAAGACTTAATGGAGCTATGGCGGGTGTTATTAGAACAACAGCATAAATGTTTTTTTAATCAATGGAACAAAAAAATAAAATAGATGAGATAATAGATTTGGATAGTCTACACCAAGTTGGACAGAGGAAATCAATCTATCAAAAAATATGGACGAAACTAATCGTACTCAATAAATTTAATTAAGGGCCATCGGTTAAAAGATTCTAAGAAAAGACAAAAATAGACAGTGGTTTTGAAATAGGGACATACTGTCGTTCTAAAAAACCATCGTTTTATAGACAATTTAAAACGCCTCTTCAATTCAACATTGAGGGGGCGTTTTTTTAGGTTTTTTGTCAAATAACGTTGTTGGCGATTTTAGTTGAATAGTAAGCCCGTAATCAAATAACGCATATATTCGAGAAGTATCTCCAGGTACGATAGACGTATCAAATGAAGGCGGTGCTTTCTTTTATGCCAACGAATAAACTTACAATTGTCCCCGTGACA
>NZ_QFVR01000041.1 GCF_003143975.1 Kurthia sibirica
AGCACCCGGACTGAGCGAAGCGAGGGAGAAGGCTGGAGCCGTGCCCGCGAAAAGCGTCCGCCGGAACGGAATCAACGGCTACGAGGAAAAGCGAGGACAGGAACGAAATCCGTTCCTGTCCTCGCTTTTCTGTGCATAAGTGGACTTTTTCAGTGCCCTCATTCATGGCGTGATGCTTTTTATACGTAACAGATCACGTGCACCCCTATGTCCTGCGGAATCAGTTGAAGTAAAACTCCCTTGGAAGCATCGAGTGAAAGTGGTAGGGCATCTGGTTTAACCTCTCAATAAATAGTAATAGAGAACAAAAAAAGAGAAACAGCTTTATACACTTTGCCGTTTCTCATTTTTATATTTACATAATCTCTAGTTAAATAGCATTGCTCTTGGATATAACTAAGCTTGCTTTTGACGACGTGAACGAACGATCATAAATACAGCAATCGCTAGAACAAGTCCTCCTAATAGACTATATAATGCTGTATTTTCTTCACCAGTCTGTGGAAGAACTTGACCATTCTTTCCTACCGTTACTGATTTATATATCTTTGTACCTTTTTCAACTAAATAATAGTTGCCTTTTGGTAGTTTTTTAACAACTAACTTCCCTGTATTATCTGACTTTCCTGTTGCAACTACTTTATTTGTTTCTTTTTCTACAACTTCGTATTCAGTATTTGGTTTATTACCCGGAAATTCTGTTGTTGGTGGTACAAATTCTTCTTTTTCACCACCGACATTTGTTTCTGGTGTTGGTGGTACAAATTCTTCTTTTTCACCATCAACATCTGTTTCTGGTTTTGGTTCTGGCTTAACTTCTGGCTCCGGATCTGGCTTTGGTTCTGGCTTAACTTCTGGTTCCGGATCTGGTTTTGGATCTGGCTTTGGTTCTGGTGTAATTGCTGCATTCGTAATTTTAAATGGTGTTGTCATTTTTTGGTTTTCAATTGAAAATTCAACAAGCTTACCTTGAGCATATTCAGGATCAATGAGATAACCTGTTGGCGCCTGTGTTTCTTTTACAATATAAGGTGTTGTTCCGCTGTCTTTCAATCGAATATTTTCAAATTTCACCAAACCATTACGATCTGTTGTACCTATACGATAGACTTTACTCAGATCATCTTCTTTATAAATTTCAAATGTTGCTCCCGCTAGTGGTTTACCTGTTACACTATCTACTTTTTGTATAAATAATTCTTTATACACAACAGTACCCCAAGCTGAAGCACTTGAATTATTAGTATACGTCAGTTCTTTAGTACCCTTATTTGTTAAAGTTTCAGTGCTACCACTAAAGTTTAGTTGTGCTTCATTATTTAATAGTGCACCTTTATCCCCTTCAAAATAAGCATTATATTTCAAGGTCGCCTCACTCGTTAAACTCGTTGGAAAAATCACTTTAAACTCTTTTTTATCTGCACTTATATAGAGATAATACTCTGTTAAACTAGCTGTTTTATTGTCAGCTGTTGTTGGTAATAATACTACTTTTTTACCTTCGACTGTTAAATCAAATGATTCTGCAATAAAGTAAACTGCCTGTGCATCACCATCAGTTGTTGACAATTTATCATGCACAACTGCATTTGGCAAAGTTGATTTTGATTTATTTATATCTAATTGATAATTAAATGTACGTGATTTACCGACCTGTTTTCCTGATTTAGTAAGACCTTGTCCACCATTTGGAAGATCGATTGTTTTCGAAAAATCATTTGTTAGACCATTTGGATAAGTTACAGTAATCGTATTTTTATATGACTTATCATAAATAGCATCTGAATCGCTTGTATCATAGATGATTTTATAAGCTTTTGTAGAATCTAAATCTTCTTTTAGTGTAATCGTAAAGCCTTTTTCTGTTTCAACAAGACGATACTTGGATATGGGAACAATCGCTTCCGTTACGGTCCCTTTGTCGCCTTTTTCAATTGTCACTTCAACCATTTTTAATGAATCTGTAAGCAAGGTCATATTCGCTGGATCAAAAACATCTGTAATCGTTGTCCCTGCTTTTACTTCTTGCAATTTATAGTTAAATCCAACTTCCCAAGACATTATATATTTGTTTTTTTCTGCATTCCATTTTACTGAGCCATCTTTGAAACCATTGTTTTTTACATAATTAGGTAATTTAACTGTACTTTCAACATTCGTTGTGTACGGCTTATCATTTGTTGTCCATGTTGCTGATGCTTGGTTCACAAAATCTTTGTTAACTGTTGGATCTAATTTTGTTTTATACATAATATGAACTTTTTTAGTAATGTCACCTAAAGTAAAGGTTAAACCGTCTTTTTTCACTGTTACATTTGATGCTGTCATTGCCACACCATCGATTTTTGCACTACCCTCAATATAGTTTAAATTAGCATTTTTAAACGTATCTTCAATTATCATATTTTTCATATCATAATTTTTTTCATTCACCCAGATATTCCATGTAATCTCTTGTTTTTGGAAATCCACATCTTGATATCCTTTTAGCAAAGCTCTTTGTTGATTTGTAACCCCTACTTCTCCAGTTGTTTTACCTTTTGATGTAGCTGTATTTTTAATTTGTTGCGTGACAGCAATAGTAGGATCTACTAATGTTGACGAATAATGAATAGTATAAGCTGACGTGCTCTCTCCTTTAATTGTTATATTCATTGTGTTATATCCAATTGGCCCCGCTGTGTACCCTATAGTGTATTTCGAAGGATCTAAAGCTATATTACTTGCTACTAGTTGACCTTTGTCATTCATCGCAACTGGATAAATTTTCAATGAAGCTGGATCAAAAGCATGGTTATCTGTTATTTTATCGACGATAACAGCATTTGAAAGGGCTGATTCACTATAGTTATATTGAATAGTCCAATCAGCACCCGTTTCTGTTGCTTTCCCTATTTTTTTAATAAATGATTCGCGTTCCACTGTAATCGCGCTTGTTACACTTTTATCCATATTCACTGCTTTCAAGGAAGCATTATTGACATATGTTCTTTCCGTTTTGTCTAAAATTTTAGTTAAATACGTAATTTTATATGCTTTTGTTGAATTTTCAGCAATTTTCCACGTATTTGTTGTTGTTTTTGTAAAGTCAGCAGTAACTTCAGCGCCCTCTGTTACTGTCCCGTCCAATGCAATATTTAGTTCTGTTACTTTAAAGCTACCATCGATTAGTTCCAATTGTGTAGCATCAAATGTATCTGTAAAGACAGCATTTTTCAAAATATCTTGTGATTTATTGAAAGTGACTTCCCAAGAAATAGTATCTGTATTTTTTATGGTTGGTGTAAATAGTCCATCTGCACCTAATTTACCAGCAACGCCTTTTTTCTTTATGGTGTTATCTGTATTTTGAGGTTTAATTTGTAATGGATATTTTTCTTGACCAGTAATTGTATTAATAGTAATTTCCTGAGAACTACTATTTGTCTCATTACTTGTCAATGTACTCTCCAACTTAACACCAGCATATAAATAGTACTTGCCATCTACACCAAGTGTGCCGTTTTCATTTTCTACATTTTTATTAAATGTTATAACCACTTTATTCCCGACAATTTCATATGTACCTAAAGCACCGATATTGCCAGTTGCATTGTCAATATTTTTCGTATTAAATTGTTGAGGTAAATCAATTGTGAACGTGTCTCCCGCTTTATATGTGTTTAATGGGATAGCTAATGCATAATCCAATGACATAGCATCTTCTAGTTTCACATTATTTAGTTGATTTTGTTCTAGTGCTGCTGTTCCTACCTTTACTGTTACCTTCTCAATAATTGAAGTTGGTTTTTCAGCTTTTTGCAGGGATTCTTTTTTAGTAAGTAATTTTTTTGTGATCTTACTGCTTACTGGCTGTTGTTCTACTGCTTGTTGTTCAGTAAGTTCTGGTTCTATTGTGACTTGATCATCTGTAGTAGATGGTTTTACTATCGGTTCTTGCTGAACTGGTTTTTGTTGTACCTGTTGCTCAATCGTTTGTACAGTTTCAGAAGATTTTTCTTCTACAGGGACCGTTGTTTCGGTTGTTGACATGTCCTGTGATTTTTCTTCAGCAGGTACTACTTGGTCTGGCGTGAGCGTAGAATCAATAGACGCTGTATTTGTAGGTGCTGCTAAAGCCTGCAATGGCATCATGACACCATTGGCCATAATTTGCATGATTAACATAAATGAAAGTATGGCTACACTAATTTGTTTTTTCACTTGTTGTCCTCCTCTTTTCTATCTATAAGCAAAAAAAAAGCATTAATAATACATCGAAGATTAATTGAACATCTCATTACGCTAGGCATGAAATTAAAACAATAAATCGCCAATCTTATCAACACAGTAAAATGACATACATAATTGTAATTATTTTGCTTACATCCATATTATCATTTTTTTAATAAATTATACAAAAAAACGCTTAAAATAGTTTTATAGACCTACGAAAACAGGATTAAAATTTATAAAATGCTTTAAAAAAGACTTTAGAATTAGTACCAGAACAACGAAAATAAGGTATTATATACCACTAAATTATTTAAAAATTTAATTTTATTTAAAAAATAATAAGGCAAGTGAACGAAAAAATTCAAATTCATTCCTTTTTCTATGTAGTCTGATATAAATTACTATCTTATACGCTACTATTAATGCTAGTTAAAATCTCTACTTGTAATTCCTCTATTATTCAATATTTTTCACTGATCAGCTGAAGCTCTTTCTATAGCTTAACCTATATTAAAAAATGAATTTAATGACAAAAAAACACCTCAAGCGATAGGCTTGAGGTGTTTACTTATTTACTCGGTAGGCTTAATACCAGCCTTTTTGTTGCCATGCTGATTTTGCGTTACTCCATGAACCGTAACGATCTTTTACATATTTGTCTGCTACACGTTCTTGGTTTGCTGGTGAATAATCACCATTTAAATAAGATTTATCTAATTGATATTTCCCAATATACTTGCCTGTTGCTGAACGTGCATTGTAATTATTTGTTGATTCTTTATTCGCGATCCATGATTTTGCTGATGAACTTGACCCTGTATACGCTTTTGTTGTTGCTTGTTTTTGGACCGGTGCTTTATACGTTTGCTTTTGTTGTACTGGTGCTTTGTATGTTGTTTGTGTTTGCACTTGTTTTACCGGTGCTTTATACGTTTTTTGTTTTTGGACCGGTGCTTGGTAAGCTGTTTTTTGTACAGCTTGCCCATTGCTTCCGCCTACTTCAATTGGTGCGCCTGCATATATTAAGTCTGATGTCAGACCGTTTAGTTGTTTTAATGTATTCACTGTTGTGCCATGTGTTTGAGCTAAGCCTGATAAAGTGTCACCTGCATGAATTGTTACTGTTTTGGCTGACGCTGTACCTGCGAATGCTGCTGTTGATAGTGCAATGGCACCTGTAATTGCGATAAGTTGTTTCTTCATATTGTGAAATTTCCTCCTCGGTGTTTCTTACTAACAACACTATACCAAGTGGAAGTTGCACACAGGTGACAGTTCAATATCGGCAATATTACAGGGAGATGACAACGCATGGGAAATTATAGCTGTTACTAGCTGGCATACTTAGTATTTGTAATAAAAGCCCTTCAAATCACTGTTTTACATTACCAATACTAGTAAATTACCTACTCATTTTCAGTTATTCTTTCAAGGGAATCATTTAAAAAAACATGAAATTCTTTTCTAATTGGCTTATTTAAGCGTTTATTTTTACAGTGAAGGACCAATAGCAAGATTCATGATTTAAATAGTTTATTTTCCGAATTCAGTGAATCTACGCTTGTACTGTCATGGATTGACATACAAGGTGAAATTTTTTCTTTATTTCTATAACACTATATATTAGTAGAAACAAAAATATATCCATCACAAAATAAAAAAGCTGCCGAGTAATCAAGCAAAACATAACCCCCATTTAGAAGATTATGTGCTTTGACATACTGGACAACTTTTTCATTTATTACTAGGCTTGATGCTGGCGACGATTACGTCCAATCATAAATGCACCTATTACAAGAATAAGTCCACCGAATAAGCCATATAACACCGTATGTTCTTCACCTGTTTGTGGAAGAACTTTACCTGTTTGATCAATCGTTACAATTGTTGTACTACTTTTACCTTTTTCAACGACATTATAGTCTCCTTTTGGAAGCTTGTCGATGATTAATTCACCTTGATCATTCGTTTTACCAGCTTCTACTACTTTGCCAGTATTTTTATCAATGACTTCATAATCAGTGTTTGGTTTTTTACCTGGGATTGTTGTAGTTGGTGGAATAAATTCATCTGTTTCGCCACCTACATTTGTATCTGGTTTTGGTTCCGGTTTTACTTCTGGTTTTGGTTCTGGTTTTACTTCTGGTTTTTTCGTATTTTCAACAGTAATTGGGGCTATATAACATACGCCCGAAGCAACTGTGAATGATACGTTGTGAGAGCCATTATAACCAGTTGGTACTTTATTTTGAATTAATTTGTAGTCGCCTGGTACTAGTGTTGGAAGTTGTAACTTACCGTCTATAACGGTCACTTCTTTTTGAACTGTTATTTCTTTGTTATTTTCTATTTTAACTAATGTGAAAGTGGCATTGCTGTTTTTAGGACCTACATAAACAATGGTAAAATCACATACTTCATTAATAATAGAAAGTTCTGGAAGACATTCATCTTTTTTCACTTCAAACGTAACAGGTGTTTTTTGTAGGAAGTGACCATCTGGAGCTTCCGTTTGAATCAGTTGGTAATTACCTGGACGTAATTGATCCAGTACAATTTTACCATCTTGTGCTTTAATTGTTTCTTTGATAACGGTTGTTGTACCATCTTCATTTACTTTGACAACTTTATACGCTGAATCAGCTGTAATTACATTGCCATCTGTATCTTTATTGAATAGTGTCACATCACATTTATTTGGTATGTTGACAATATTCACTTCGATTGTACCACCACATTGTGTTGCATCGATGACAAAAGTTGTTGATTTTGCGATGTCATAACCCGAAACAGGTGATACTAATTCAATTGTATACGTACCTGGACGTAATGGATCTGTTGTTAATTTACCATCCTTACCGAATGTAAAGTGGTCACCAACTTCTTTGCCATTTACATCTTTAATAACAAATTCTGCACCTTCAATACCTGCAGCCAATTCTTCATCAACTAGGATGATGGTTGCGGGGCAGTAAGTCATTGTATTTTCTACTACTAAATTAACTGTAGCTGCACAGTCTTTAGCATTTACTGTAAATGCTAATTCTTTTGCTGCCTCATAGTACTGCGGAGAATCTGTTTGTTCAAGAACATAATCTCCACGTTCTAATGAAGGAAGAATAATTTTACCGTCTATTCCTGCAGTAATGACTTGTGGAGTCGTTACTTCTGTTTTCTTACCTTCTTTATCAACTGCATAAAGTTTATATGTTGAACCTGATGTGATGACTTCATTTGTATCGCTATCTTTATTGATAACTGTTACTTCACATTTGCCAAAATCATTTGTTACGACTAACTCTGCTACACAATCTGTTGGATCCACTGTGAATAGTAGTGGTTCTTCGTTTACTACATAGTTACCTTCAATTGATTTTTGAACTAATTCATAATCGCCTGCTGGTAATTTTGGTAAAATAATCTTGCCCTCTTTTGCTGTTACTATTTCTTCATTTACTTTTGATTTTTTATCATTATTAATGACGTATAGATCATATGTTGAGTCATTTGTAATACGATCTCCATCAACGTCTTTGTTGATGACAGTGATCTCACATTTTGCATGATCATTTGTTACGACTAATTCTGCGTCACAATTTGTTGGATCTACTGTGAAGGCTAATGGTGTGTCGTTTAAGACATAAATACCATTCACTTTTGTTTGTACTAGTTGGTAGTCGCCTGCTGGTAATTTCGCTAATACGATTTTGCCCTCTTTTGCTACTACTTTTTCTTCTAGTACTTTGCCTTCTTTAGTTAGTACTTTGTATTCTGATCCTTCTTTAATTACTTGACCAGTTTCATCTTTGTTGATAACTGTGATCTCACATTTTGCATGATCATTTGTTACGATTAATTCTGCGTCACAATTTGTTGGGTCTACTGTGAATGCTAGTGGTGTGTCGTTTAAGACATAAATACCATTCACTTTTGTTTGTACTAGTTGGTAGTCGCCTGCTGGTAATTTCGCTAATACGATTTTGCCCTCTTTTGCTACTACTTTTTCTTCTAGTACTTTGCCTTCTTTAGTTAGTACTTTGTATTCTGATCCTTCTTTAATTACTTGACCAGTTTCATCTTTGTTGATAACTGTGAT
>NZ_QFVR01000042.1 GCF_003143975.1 Kurthia sibirica
CAAAGGCATCAAAGAATTCGAAGAAAAATTCTACAATAACGAAGTAATCGCAGACGGTACTTTTGATGTTGCAGGTAAAGAAGAAGCATTTGAAAAAGGCCTTAAAGTGGGCGCTAAAGTAGCTTCATTTGAAGCAATTAACGCTACTACAATCGAAGTTAAATTCAACAAAGCTGTAGATAAAGCTTCTGCCGAATCAGCAGATATTAAAGTCGAAGGCGTATCATTCAACGCTAAAGAATTATCTGAAGATGGTCGTACATTAACACTTACTACTTCAGCTCCAATTTCTATTAAAGAATCAGCAGTATTAGTACCAGCAATCGAAACTAAAGCTGACAAAGAAGTTAAAACACCTAAATTTGTAACTACTTTAACTTATAAAGATGAAGTAGCTCCAACAGTAGTATCTGCAGCTGCAGCAATCGCTAAAGTGACAGAAACAACTACTAACAAAGTAACTGTTAAATTCTCTGAGCCAGTTCAAGCTTCAGCGATCGCTTATGTTAACGATGCTAACGTAACAGTTTCTCAAGGCGCTAACAAAGATGAGTTAGTATTAACATTAGGAACAGCTGCTAAAGTTGGCGACGTTTTAAATGTTAAATTAACAAACGTTAAAGATTTAGCTGGTAACACAATCGCACCGAACCCAGCAACAATTTCTACAACTGTTGTAGGCGCTGATTCAGTAGCACCAGTATTAGCTTCTATTACAACTAAATCAGCAACGGCTGGTTTAAAAGTAACTTTCGCTTACGATAAAAAAGTAACAGCTGCAACAGTAGATGCTGCTAAAACTTACTTATCTGCAAACGGTGTTAACGTTGGTGGATTAACTACTCCAGTAGTTTCTACAGACGGTAAATCAGTATCTTATACTGTAAACTTAGCTACTGATGCTCAAGCAGCATTTACTAAAGATGGTAAATACTCTGCAACTTTATATGTACAAGAAGCATTAGTATCAGATGAAGCTGGTAACAAATCAGCAGCAACAACTCAATCAATTACATTCGACAAAGATGTTGTAGCACCAACTCTAATTTCTTCAGAAGTTAAAGAAGGTAAATTAGTATTAAACTTTGATGATGCTGTAACAGTAGTAACAGCTAAGCAAGATTTATCAATCGTAGAATTCAATTCTGCAACAGGTTATGAAGGTGTAGCTGTGACTAAAGATTTATCAACTGCAGTAGTATCTAATGATGGTAAAACATTAACTCTTGATTTAGGTCTTGTAGCAGGTTCAACTGATAAGCAATACAAATTAAGCTTTGTTAAAGGTGCTTTAGTTGATGATTCAGCTAACGAAGTAGCAGCTTATAACAAAACAATTACAATTGCTAAAGCAGAAGCAGCAGAAGCAAAAGATACTGTAGCACCAACAGCTACATTAACATCTACAGCAGCAATTCTAACAGGTTCTAATTATGTTCTAACTTATATAGTTAAAGATGAAAAAGGTACTGCAGCAGGTGAAGCTGAATCAGGTCTTGATTTTGCATCAATTTTAAACACTGGTAACTACACATTAGCAGGTAAAGCATTACCAGCAGGTTCTAAAATTTCTACACCAGTTGTAGATCCATCTACACAACCAAAAACGGCTCCAGTAGTTGTTACAATCACAATTCCAAAAGCTTCTATTACAACTTCACTTACTGGTCCATTAACAGTAACTGGTCTTAAAGATGCTAAAGGTAACACAAGTACAGTTATCGCGGCTTCAGGCAACTTAAAATTAGCTGAAGGTGTAGCACCAACATTAACAACAGCGAAAGTATCAGACAATTTTGTAATCGTAGGATTCTCTGAAGATATGAATGTAGTTGATACAACTGACTTCAATTTAACAATTAATAACATAGATGTGGATATTACATCAGCAAGTATTGCCCTAATGCCAGTTGGTACAGATAAAGGTAAATATTACCTAGATCTTAGTAATATTGTAAAAGATGAAGCAGCAGTAGCGGGTGTTCCAGCTAAAGCAGCAGGATTCTACTCTACAGCAGGTACAGCATTCACATTACCAACAACACCAGCAGTAGGAGATAAATATACTGTAGGAACAGATGTTTACACTTACAAAGCAGCAGCATTACCTGCCCCAGCAGGATTCTACTCTACAACAGGTACACTATTCACATTACCAACAACACCAGCAGTAGGAGATAAATATACTGTAGGAACAGATGTTTACACTTACGCAGCTAAAGTTGATGAAGTAGTTGCTCAAGCAGCTTATAAATATATTGAATTGCCTTCAACTGCTACACCAGCAACACCAACTAGAGTGAAATTATCTAATGATACTTTAGAGGCATCTTCAGAAATTACTTCAATTAAATTAACTACTGTTGACGAGCCAGCAACTTCAGTTGATACAAACGACAATAAATTAACAGGTAAAACTGTTATTAAAGTAAAATAATTAGTAGCAACACAATCTCTATAAAACTTGCAAATAAGCAAATTTTATAAAATCCAAGCTACCCCTTACCTTATTGGGCGAACGGATATAAGACTCTCATCTTCTTCGGAAGATGGGAGTTTTTTTGTCTTAAAACTACTTTTTCTTGACAGGGTTACTATTTATTTGGTGTTGGCATAAGGACTTGCCGTTTTGACGGAACTTCTTCTTATTTAAAGGAAGGAAAATGGATCACCTTCGTGGCTATTGTCTTAGAGCGCAAGGGTTCTCCCTCTTACTTGAAGGAAGAAAGGTCTATGGGATGGATGGTGCACTGCTTATTTGGTCATTTACAGGGGACTGTGATCGAGAACGCTTTGTCGTTTTATCTTTGAACACAAAGAATGAACCAATAACGCGATCGGTCGTCCCTACAGGTTCTCTAAATGCCTCGACCGTTCATCCAAGAGGATGTATTCAAAATAGTTATCTTATCGCATAGAGTAAGTATTCAGGGTGCGTACATCTGCCATCTGTTTAAGAATTGGAGCGAAGTGCAAGGGTGAATATTCTAAAGCATATTTAAAATCTACTACGCCTGTGAATGAATGATGCTACATTAGTAGCAAAGAGTAGTGAACGTAAATAAAAAACGCCAGCCTTTTAAGGGTTGGCGTTTTCTGTCGTTATAAGTGCATTTTACAAGGATGGATTCGGATTCGAGAGAGTGATAGTCGTAGTGTGTCCACCATATGAAATCGTTACTGTCACAGCATTATCAGTTGTTTCAAATAGCAGTGCATTTTCATTTTGAACGGCTTCTCGGATCGCTTTTTCTACGGAATCCGGGTTATCCTCTTCGCCCCATATCACGCCGCTTGCAGCTTGCACAAGGCGATTGAATAGTTGTTGATTTTGAGTTGCCTGTTGTTCCCTTGCAAGGCGTTCTTGTAAATTATTTAGACGAGTCGTTAATTCTTGTTTTTTTGTCGTATTTTGAACGGTATTTACAAGTGTTTTTGAGGTGTTTATCATTTCTTGATTTAAACTAGCTGAGTTTTCAGCTGATGTTACGGCATTTTCAGCTTCTAACCAAGGCGCGTTCACGGTCATGTTTTGCGTGTTTCCGCCTAGTGTAACTTGAATGGTTACTTGGTTATTCGATGGAGAGATGCTTACTAGATTAGCACCAGGTATCCCTCGAATCGTTTCTTTTATTTTGTTTGCTACTTCATCGCTATTGTCTTCCGTCGTCCATATAGCGCCTTGTAATGCGATTAGTAATGTTTTATAAACGAATAAAGATTCAGCTAAAGCGATTCTTTGTAGTAAAGATTCTTTTGTTGTAGAGGCGCTTAATTTAGAAGTAGCATTTTTAGCTAATAGTAATTCTGAGTTTGAAGATTTTGAAGAAAGATGCTCACCTGTGAATAGATTATTAACTAATTTTGTAGCTTGAGTAAGCAGTGAAAGCATGGAAAAGGTCAGACTCTGGTCACCATTGTTTAGCATAAATTCGATTTCATCGTCATTTGTCTCAATAGTAAGCGTTGTATTTCCGAGTTTTCCATTCAATTTTTGAAGAACAATTTGTCCATAGGCATCAGCAGATACACCCTCAAGCCAAGGAATTTGTTTTATTATTATTGCAATTTGATCCATACTCATTTTACTTGTAGTGGGAGATGGTGGTAATTTATTAGTTAGTGGTGGTAGTTTATTTGTCATAGTATCAATTTGTTGTTGTAAACCAACTGCGACAGCTGGTTGTGCACCAGAACCTAAAAAGTTATTGTTGTCTTCTTGCATTTTTTTTAGCAGTTGAGTCATTTGACTGAGAAGCTCAGGATCAGTAGTGATCTTTTGTAAAATTATATCGAAATTCGTTAATAAATTCTGTTGGGTAGGGAATAGTTCAGAATTGACGTGGCTAATGAATAGCGCCGGATTTATGGTAGGATTCGACGGTTGCATTTGAGCAATATCATTGAGTTGCGCGCGTGTAAGTACACCGGAAGCTATATTTAAAAAAACGCTACCAGTAGGAGGATCTATGCCCACAAAAAGATTGGATTTTGTTTGCAATTTATCATTCTTTTCAGGGAGAAGAGTAGGATTGACAAGGAGATCGTTATGGTCAGCAATTGTTAGTAAACTTTTTTTAATGTCGAGTAAATCTTCATACGTTCTGTTGTTTTTCTTGAATTGTAAAAGGGCTGTTTTTATTTGATCAACTAGTCCTTTCACATAAACTACATCTTTATAAGTTCCCGATGAAAGAACGCCATTTTTATAAAATTTGTTATTTTTCAAACCGTTAAAAAGCAATCCTTTCACATAGTATTTACGCTTATACATACCTGTGGAAAGTAGCCCTTTTTTATAATATTTCGCTTTATAAATACCTGTAGTTAGAACACCTTTTTTATAATATTTCTTATTTTTAACGCCAGTAAAAAGAGCACCTTTTACATAATATTTTTTGGCATAAGTTCCCGTTGAAAGAACACCTTTTTTATAATATTTTTTTGAAATTAATCCAGTGAAGAGCGAGCCAGCTTTATAGACCTTACCTTTAAATGAGACATATCCCGGATAGGCTTTATTTGTACTTTTTTTAATGACCTTTCCTTTTACTAATTTTGCAGATTGGTTGACCTTCGTAATCGTAGTAGCTGCCGCCGCATTTGAAGCACTCGAAATGATTATAAGAGAGCCTAGAGCAGTTACAGCAAGGGGTTTTAACAAATATTTTTTCATCATTCATTCCTCCTAGTATCTTTTAATTATGATGCAAAGAGGCATTAATACCTATAGTTAATTTTTGATAATTAGTATGAAAGGTTCTATATATAGATTTGACATTACCTAGTTGATGTTGGATTCACTCTAATTTAATAATTAATATATAAAATAATCAAAAATACATTAGAATTAGTAGTTTGATATTTTAATGAGAAAGAAAAGATAGAAATTTTCATCAATTTTCTATCTTTTCTTGAAAAAAACTAGGGGAAAAGAAGTGAATAGATCAATTGACTGACGTTGGCTGGACATATAATGCAAGAAAAGAAGCAGCGGTCGTAATCGTAGTGAACATTTCTTAGCCGGTGAATTGTAGTGGGGAGTTTCTAAGCGATCGACTCGAGCATCGGCTATTTCTACTCATTGAATAAAAAAATGTTAATGAAGTTTTCTACCATTAAAATAAACGAATCCTTATAATTCTTCCATTTTTTTGCGGTGCTGCGGTCATTCAATCTATATCCAACGACAAAATAGCCGATATTTGCTACGTGTGAAAAGAAAATGAGGTGTTAAAAATAGTTAGGATGCACTGGAAAAGCTGTAAATAGTAGACAGTCTATTTCTAGTTTTTTACTAGATTATTGTTAAAAAATGGGCGTTTAGTAGGGAGTTGAAGGGGAATACTGCACAAAAGGGGGACTGAATATGATAAAAATCCTGCTATCGGCCCTGATGGCGATGAGTATGACAGCATCTGCGACAACACTTCAAAAATCAGCACCCAAGGAGCTTACATATGAGCAGCTTCAACTGTATATGCCTGCATCACAGGAGGAAGAAGGCACGCTAACAATTGAGCAATCAACGCGTAAATTGGATATGAAGCTAACCTATGATGCGATGGTAGACGGCTGGTATGGACAAGATGAAACAATTCCTTTTGGTGTCGGATATCAGTTGCGTAAGGACGAATTACTCGTAGGTGCACCTAGCTCGGATCAAATTTATGTATCCTTTGATATTCCTGTACGACAAGGTCAGGTCACCACCTATGATGCGGGGAATCAGACGATGACAAAACATTCTAAAATACGTACATTAAATGGTCGTTATGGTAAAACAGACAATTGTTTAGTCGTTGAAAATATGGAAAGTAATACCGTGTACTATTTTGCACAAGGTAGTGGCTTAATTGCTATTGTTGAAAAATAAAATAAGCTATACCACTTGGAGAAGTCGTGTATATTGTCTGTATGCGGGTGGTTATTCAACCTATATTAGGTGAAGAAAGCATGATTATATTATCAAATAACATATGAAAAAAACCTCATCATCATTAGCTACTCAGCTAATGATGATGAGGTTTTTTCAAATAGTTAAAACGAGTATATTGACCGTCGTCAACATACTCGTAGCTTTATTAGTTGAAAATAGTGCGTAATCGTTTGACGATCCGCCATTTTCTTTTTTGTAAAGCTGCCTCTGATTGTCCTACCATTTTGGCAATTTCCTGCATACTATAATTTTCAATATAGTATGCGTGAAGAATAGCAAGTTCTATATCTGTGACATGTCGACAAATCGTGTCATAGCGTATATGTAAATCTTCATAGTGATCCTTATCATCAATCTGGTCATGTATAAGCTTGTTTAATGCGAAGTCATTCGTAGCTACAAAGCGTTCGGCATCCTTATTTGTTTTTGATAGCTCCGTTAAAAGAGCGCCCCGAATGGATGAAAAAGCATAGGTTGAAAATTTCCCTTTCTGAGCATCGAAATTTTTCCATGCCATCCAGAGGGCGATATTTGCTGTTTGAATATAGTATTCATGATCCTTATAAATATTAAGTTTTTTTAATATAAAGTAAATAAGTGGCTGCATGTCTTTGTAAACAACTTCAAAATCTCTTTCCATAGATACCTCATCATCCGCGTTGCGCAACGCAATCTATTCCTAGGTAGCTACAGCATAGTAGCAATGCCAAAATAGTGCAAAATGCGATTTTCAAAAAATGAATGACTGTGCGAAATGAGGTGGTTTTATGACGTAATCATGGGCGTTAAACATGCAAAAACCATGTGATTCCGCACGAAATCTTTCCACTAGCTTGTTTCTCTATAATCACTCAAAATCAAAAGAAAAGCATTCGTTTAAATAAAAACGAACAATAATAAAATAGGGGGAATAATTGATGAACACAGCATTTAAATTACCAAGACATGTATCGGCGGAATTTGATGGGCAGGGGAAAATAGTCGTGATGATGGAGCAGCGCAAACAGTGTATTTGTGGGGGGAAACTACATATCCATTCGCGTATTATCAAACAGGTGTTACATGACTATACAATGGGTGGCCCCATCTATTTGACCGTTGACGATCGAGGGTATCGTTGCATACAGTGTAAAAAAATTGTCTACGATGACTATGGTTTGGGGATATCACATTATACGACAGCTCTTTTTCGGGAAGGTGCCGTAAAATTTGCAGATGCAACATCGCTCGGAGTAACGGCTGGCTTACTCGATATTCCAAAATCAACGCTCTATAATTGGGTTAAAAAAGCGGGGAATCGTCGTTGATATAGCGCTATGATGAGACGTATTTTATCCTGTCTGTTGCTGCAAGTATATAGAATAAAGTTATAGAAAACAGATTCATCTCTGGCAAGAAAAATCAAGGAATCCTTCTTAAAAAATGATATTGGTGAAGGAAGAGGGCACTGAAAAACTTACTTTTTTTATGACGAGTTGATTTTTTAGATAAAAATAAGGCACTTTCTGTTCGATTTGAACAGAAAGTGCCTTATTTCATTGTCTATTTTTTACTCTTTTTCATTTAGCAGTTTTAATATCCGCTTAAGATTGACAGCGAATATCGTTGTGGCACCTTGTATTTTCATGCCAAATAAACCCGCTGATTTGGCCGTATTGTACCCATGCGGATTTTTGATTTCACTATTTTTCGCTTCAATTTTGTAGCGTTTTTTCGCGAGCTCTTTGAATTCATCTGTCTCTTGAAAGTTCGCTTGGTCCTTATGTTCTGTTGATTTAATCGTGACCGAATATGTTTTACTTTTAGAACCCTCTTTATAACAGCCTTCTTGCATTG
>NZ_QFVR01000043.1 GCF_003143975.1 Kurthia sibirica
ATCGAGTGTCACGGGGACAATTGTAAGTTTATTCGTTGGCATAAAAGAAAGCACCGCCTTCATTTGATACGTCTATCGTACCTGGAGATACTTCTCGAATATATGCGTTATTTGATTACGGGCTTACTATTCATCAACCTTATTATGATATTGCTAGAAATAACCGTTTATCACTAAGAGGTAAACAATTAAAATCTGTACGTTCTTCTACAATTGAACTTAGTTTCGCAAATAGTAAAGAGCTCCACGGTATGCGCTATGCACGCTACCGCGGAGCTCTTAAAGTAATGCGCCAGGTTTTAACGACCACCATCATACAAAACCTTCTCAGGCTCGCCAACCTGGAATCAGCCAAAAAAATGGGCTGGTTCTTAACCTATGAACCTATTATAAAAAATTCGAAGAATTTGAGTAGAAAAAAGACTCGAATTTTAGAAAGAATAACTGACGAACGACTTTTTAAACAAACTGAGCCACAAATCATTGATTTAACAATGATTTGTGGCTTTTCTATTTAACATTATACTTCATGAAAATACCCAAGAAAAAGTGTTATGGTACTTAAAAATTAGCAACCAATTTTAGTAGATTATCATAATTAGTAATCAAATATCACTTCTAATGTATTTTCTAGAACATCAAAGAATTTTAAATCTGACCACTTTCTTCGTGTCGACAACTATTTTTTCATGGTAAGAATTATAGTATTCTTACCATGAAATTTAATTCAAAATATAGGTTGAATTGAGTTAATATGGAGAAATTAAAAATGCACCTTTACTTCTTCAAAATTAATAACATAGTCAACATGTTCTAATAAATATGGTAAATCATCATGATTCGTTAAAATGAAATTTCTATTTTCTTTTTTTAATTGTAGTATTAAATTAATAATTTCTTTTTTTGTTTCCTTATCAATATTGACGAAAGGTTCATCTAATATATACCAATCTCTTTGTAGAGAGAGGATAGTTAGTATATAAATCAATTTTCTTTCTCCGCCTGATAACATGCCCATTTTAGTGTTTTTTATCTTTTCAATATCTATAGAAATATGATGTCTTTTCAAAAATGAATAGAAATTTATATAATTTTCCTCACATAAATTGTAGACAAATTTTATAAATTCTTTCACTCTTATTCTATTGTAAAATGAAAAGTTCTGTCTCATATAAATCATGTTCGTATTTCCAGAAATATTTTTCGTTTTAGCCTTTCGAATCTTACTTATATAATCTAAAAAAAGCGTTTTTCCTGATCCATTCTTTCCTGAAATATAAGTGATTCCTTCATAAATATTTAAAGTAACAAAAGTGTTTATTTCTTTTATTTTTAATTTATTTATTGTAATCATTAAACTACCTACTTTCTATAGATACAGGCCTAAAAATAATTATGCTAGGTATACTTATAACAATGATCAATAATAATATAAGCAGTGAATCGATAGGAATTTCATTATTTAATGTTTGCAATTGTACCTGTGCTAATTGATATAATGGATTGAATTGATTAAATACAGTAGAAAAGCTAATTGAAATAAACATACCAAAAGTTAATACATTGCATATAGAATTGATTGAAGAACTATATAAACCTTTAATATATGTAAAATTATAAGAGAAAAATGCAACAGGAATACATATTAACAAACTTAAAAAACCGTAACTACATAATGTGAAAAAGTTAAACCCTAATAATAAAGCTGCTAATATATTGAAAATGGCCATACATACTGCTACGTATACTATCTGGGTAAATAAGCACCCTAAGAAAAATTGAACACTGATCCATTTTATAGAAAATATAAAAATGAGTGTACCCGAATCTTTTTCATTCAATGCATGTAATCCTACACCATATAAATAGGCATTAAATGCAATATAGATCCACCAATATACTAAATCACTTTCTTGCTGAAAGTTCTGAATATTGATAAATAACATGATTGTAGGTAATAAAATACCCCATAATAAAGAAATTTTATCTTTTAATAATAATATCAAGTTAAGTTTTAAAATTGCGATAGATTGTTGCATTCAAATCACCTTCTTTATATAAATTAAGGAAAAGGTATCCAATCTACTTCTTTACTTAATGGCGTTCCTATTATTTTTGAGATATTATCAATATCTTTAATAGAATATAAGGAAGCATTTAAATGCGGAAACCAATTTTCGTCAAATATTTTTACAATTTTAAGATGTGCGATACCTCTCTTATTTGGGAATGAACAAATAAAAGGATTCATTTTTAAATATTTATTACACCATATCAACAAATCAAGAAAATTGTATTCTTCCATATTTTTTTTGGGTAATTGATTTTGATTTAAAGAAGAAGTGAATTCTTGTGTTAATAAATAAGAATAATTATCTTGAAACTCATCTAAACTCATTTTATCAAATAAAATATGATATAAATCACTAGCTTCAGAGGATGCTTCATTATAAAGTTGTTCATATATTTTAGTTCTATCATTTGCAAAATATTGTAAAGCTTCGATTTGACTCTTATTAATCGCATCATTTAAGTTAAAAGAAGTTCCTAAGCCAGCAGATTTTTTCTTCTTGCCTATTGCTAGACTTAAAACCACAAAAATTTTGGGTGATAATGATATATTATAATAATAGACATTATCTACAAAGTTTAGTAAGTAGGAATGAGTAAATGAACTTTCTTTCGATACTCTTAATCTTTCTGAAGGACGCTTTGATAAAAAACTAACTATTAAACTTTGACGTTCAAAAAACTCTAAAAATGCATTTTTTATTACTAAATTTGATTGAGTATGTGAAGCCATTCCACACGAATCTACGAATTCATCAACAGCAATTAGTGAACTTTTAAGGACTAATTTTTTCTCACCTGTAATTAAACTAGTAGCTACATGAGTATTTTGAGAAGAGTTATTGTTATTTATCAAAATTTCTCGTTCAAAAAACTCTCCAAAAACCTTTTTTAAATTATTGGTTCTTCCATTAAAACCAACTTCATATGCTTTAACATCTATCTTATCTTTTCTAGTCATAAAATTATTATAATGATGGTTTAAAAATATACCTTTTTCAGAAAATAACTCAGTAGAATTAAGTAAAAAACCTTGCACTATCTAATCGCCTCCATTCTTAAATAATTTTAAATTAAACTAATAAACAATTGAAATTATGGGTAGGGGGGAATAATTCTATAATTTTTTGATTTAGACAATTATTCAGATTATAGTTATTAGGAATACAATTCAATAGACTATTGGATATTAATTTAATAGTTTTAAAAGATGAATTTTGTGTATTCAATAGAATTATTTGCGGTGTATCTATCCAATCTTTATATATTATATCTTCGTCTTCTGAAGATTCATTATTTATTATTAGTGGTCTAGTTTCTTTAATTTTCTCATTGAAAAAAAATTGTATTTGTTCTTTTTCATTAATGGAATGATGATACAAATCAGAATTAGGATTCTGATAATTTTCCCATTCTATTAATTTATTCTCTAAAATACTGGATTTTAAAGCTTTTTTAAAATTTAAATCTCCTGAAATACCGCACCCAGTCAATATACCTTCTTTAAAACTGACAGATAAAATTGTATGGGCATTTGATATATTTTTCATATAAAAAATAAGATGTCTTTCCCCTTGGAAATTTAATTTTTTAATCAATGACTTAATCTCACTTGTGTGTGGTAGTAAAACATATTCGCTGCTATTAGTATACCAAAATAAATAAAGTTCATTTTTTTCTATTAATTCTAGATTTGCTTTTTTTATAATATTTTCTGAATTATTTCCTGAAGCAGTTCCAGTGGTGTCAATCATCCCATAATCATTATTTTTTCCATAAGTAATTTCTTTAGACCCAATTCCTAATCTAAATCGTTCTAAAAACTCATTATATGCTTTCAAAATACATAATTTTTTCTTGTTACTTATCGAAGTTCCGGTACTAGGAACAAAGAATTCACCATGTTTTATTCGAAAAGATTTTATATACCCAATTTTATTCGTTTCCACTTGAAAACTATTCGCGATACCAAAATCTTTGTTATATTGCATAAACATATTAAACACCTTCTGAAATATATATTATCTTATTTTGTTACTTGCTAATAAGACGCATATCCTTGCATTCAAACCTACTTCTTTAGAAAATTTTTGTGCCTGTAAAATTTTAATTTCTTTGCTTTCTAATTTAGTATTCTCTTTCATAAATAACTCAAATAAGGTTTGATTTTTTGCTATATGTTTTGTACCTTCAATCACAGCAAGATTATTAAACATTGCTACAGTTGACTCTATATCCAAAAACCAATGGATTGTAATACTTGAATCCGTGATTTCTTGTAAAATTGAAGGTACCTCATTGCTAGTCAAGAGTAATTGATTATTAAAGAAATCTAACATATAAATACCTTTTTTTAAGTTGTCTATACCCGAATGTATTGCCAATACAGGAATAAATAGCAAATATTCATTATGAGAAACTGTCATTTCTAAAACTCGAAAAATATCTTTAATTATTGAAGGTAAGGGCTCGAAATTTATTTGTTTTAAACAAATATCAGGATGTTTAATACTTTCTAAATTTAAATTTTTAATAATTTTCATTTGATCTATTTTTTGACTCTCATGCTCAGTTGAAAATTGAAAAATTTTACTTATTTTATATTCTATTTCTTTGTCTATATAAATATGCTTATATTCATTCCAATATTTATTCATAACAGTCACATACTTCCCAATAATAAGCTATATCAGTATCTATAAAATAATCTCTTAATGAAATTTTATATACTTTGTCGATATTAGATGATAGTTTATTATTTAACATATCTCTAAGTAAAATATTTATTACAGGTATGTAATCTTTTTCTTCCAACAAACCATCATACTCAAATTCTAATTTTTCTTCATATATTAAATCCATTATCATTTGAAAATTCCATGTAAGATCTCCATTAATATTTCCTCTCAACTGTGCTTCTAGGCTACTTATAAAACATATTGGACAAGGATTATTCCATTTTTTCGAATAATAATTCGAGATATAAATAGAATTATTATATGGAAAAACTACTTTACATATTAAATTTTCATAATTTCGAATTACTTCCAATATTTCTTTTAAGTGATTTAGATTAAAAGGATTTAAAATAATTAACGTTAAGCAGTCATCTTCTAAAATTTTCTTTTTATTTAACAACTCTTGCACAGTATAAGAATTTTTAACTTTTAGAAATTTGCTAAAAATATGACCTATATTTTCATTTGAAATAATATTAATTGATTCAAAAGATATTTTTTTCTGAATATTTTCTTTGAAAATTTCATTCTTACATAAGAAATCTACTATTTTTTCTGAAAATTCTTCTTCATTGTCGAAAAAATTTTTTATCTCATTCATTGATATGATATCAATATTATTAACTTCTAAAAATTTCAAAAAATCAATAAGTGGTTGACTATTTAATATTAGAGAATTCTCTTTAGTTTGGATAATATTGTGATTATCTTTGGTATTATATAATAAATATGGGTTTATTTTGTACATAACTATTTCACTCCGTAACTAAAATAAAAAAATATCTAATGTAGAACATTAGATATTTTTTTTTTTACAAAATTTTCTTTAAACTTGAAGAGCCTGACCCACAGCAGCAACAGCAACAGCAACAACCGCCGCCGCCGCCACCGCCATTACTGCTATCTGCATTTTTAACAAAGCTTTGAGAAAGAGAAACGCCCAAATCTTGGTTTAAATCAAATTTAAACTTGCCTTTACCTTTACCTGGTTTACTACTAGCCATAAAGATCACATTCCCTTCTTGTAGTTTCGTGGAAAAAAGTAAATATTACTTCCACATTAATAATTTAACATTTATTTCAATTATTAGCAATTTTTATTTTTTCTGATAATTGAATTTTTTCAAATAAATTCTATGTGATACTCCAGCGTAGGCTCTTTTTTAGACGATTATTGATAAACAAAAGTTCTTTTTCTATGTTTGATTGTGTGAGTTACTCCAAATCTATTCGTATCGTAAGGTGGATAGGCTACACTAAGTTAGACAGAATAAATAAGGCTTGTAAACTAAGACTATCATCCAAAGTGCGTGTGCTAAAATGCCATGTCAATGTCGGATATTTACTATCCAACGTTCACTTAGTATGAATGGTTGTCCTTATGATAATGCGGTGGCGGAATCATTTTTCTTCTCTGGAACATCTTGAACTTGAATTCGCTGATTATGTTCTTTGATTTAATCATATTCGTATTCATGGAACATTAGGGTGTTTAACGCCAATGGAATTCAAATTACAGTCCTCATAATTTTTGTCCAATTTACTGTTGCCATTCCCTCTAAAAGGGTGAAACGGTGCAACTTTCTTAAAATAGGTAGAAATTTATTTAAAACGGTATGACTTTATTTTAAATCTTCAGTTCATTGATACACTGGAACGTGCGCTACATTTAGCAAAATTTATCAATCGCATATTTCATTAGTTTAAAGAGCCCATAACCAAAAGCAATCAGCACCCCTAGTTCAAGCCCTACAAAAGCAAGAAGGACTAATCCCCAGCCAAGACACCCCCAACCACTTGTCGCAAAGAAATGACGATAAGCGCCGATTATGGCCCCTCGCACGCCAATCCAGTTCACCAAATTATCGACAATTTGACCGACATATGAGGGTGTTACAAGTGAAATTAAGAGCATACCAAGTACGATTGAAATACCTGTAATTGCTGGCTTTAACCAGTACACGAGGTCCTTTAGGTTCTGTTGCAAAGTTTCTCAATTAGCATGATATCAGGTAGAATTAAGTGGAAATAAACGATAGGAGATTTCAAATGACTCATTTTAAGGGGAAACAATTCAAAAGAGATATTATTACAGTAGCCGTTGGCTATTATTTGAGATATAACCTGAGTTAGCGAGAAGTTTCTGAAATTATGGCTGATCGAGGTGTTTATGTGTGTCACACCACGGTCTATCGGTGGGTGCAAGAATATAGTCAAATTATCTATTGTTTGTGGAAGAAAAGAAATCACGCTGTAGGTGATTCTTGGCGAATGGACAAAACCTATATGAAAGGGAAAGGGAAGTGGTGTTATTTATACCGTGCAATCGATTCTTCCGGACTGACTTTAGGTAGATCGTTACGAAAAAAACGTGATAGTCGGGCAGCGTATGCATTTTTTAAACGCTTAATCAAACATTTTGGGAATCCTAGAGTACTTGTGACGGACAAAGCTCCTTCATTAACGTGTGCCTTTAAT
>NZ_QFVR01000044.1 GCF_003143975.1 Kurthia sibirica
CGTATTTATTCATCGCTCATGATCTTTCGATGGTTAAATATATTTCGGACCGTATCGCAGTTATGCGCAATGGACAGATTTTAGAATTAGGTACATCTGAAGATATTTATTATCATCCGGTGCATCCATATACAAAATCACTACTATCAGCAATTCCATTGCCAGATCCACGATCAGAAGCAACACGTACACGTATTCCTTATGCACATGAGGAAACAGGGGAACATGGTAAGTCACATGAAGTATTCCCAGGGCATTTTGTCTTTGGTACAGATGAGCAAATTAACACTTGGCGTCATAAATAATAAATAAAACCGCAACAATTCCATTGTGAATTGTTGCGGTTTTTTAGTTTTAATCGATAGGATTCAAATGATTTTTTAGAAAGAGTTCCACAGCAAAGAAACGGCTAGAAATGTAAGGCATATGAATTTAGAGTGGGATGGTTTGCTCTTTTTCGTACGAAGATTTACTAAATAAAAGTATAAAGCGATCGATTTGTATTCATAGGAAACAAACGAATAGAAAAAGTGACATCTATTTTAGAGCATGTGAATGATTCTTTTTTGCGTCTAAAAATGATGAAATGAGTAAATGCATATTTTAATAGTAGAAACGCATATTCTTTTATTGAATAGATAGATAGTAATTTGTGTATATTATTATATTGAGATAATTTTATGTAATTAATTCAGAAAGAAATTAGTCGTATTGGTAAAATTTCATCGTTTAACAAAAAAACAAATACCGTTAAATAGCTATTATGGAATATTGAAGAATAAAAGAGAAATAGTGTCAAAATAGAGAGATTTAATGTAAATTGGTCTATTTTTATTTTATTACACTAGCGGGGTAGTGTGATAAAAGATGCAGTTATTTATTTCGGAAAGTGAAAAAAAGCGAAAATCGATGCACCATTCAATAGTAATTTTTTGTCAAAAATCGATAAAATCGCTCTTCTTTTGTTAAAATATTAGAAAAATATAAAATTTTCTAACTTTTTGAAAAATAATGTTTTTAATTTTCAATACATTTTGATATTATAGTAATTAGCTATACAACGTAGCTGTTTTTCTATTTTAAATAAAAAGTTCAAAGAGGGGGATTTTCATGAAAAAGAAAACGGTATTGTTAGCACTTATTTCAATCGTAATGTTAGTGCTAGCGGCATGTGGTTTCGGGGGTAAAAAAGAAGAAGGTACAAAAGATAGCGGTAAGGGGAAAGATTCTAAACAAGATTTAAATCTTGTTATTCCATCAGAGCCACCAAGCTTAAATCCACAACTAGCGACAGACAGTACTTCAGGTGCAGTTTTACGCTCAGTATTTGAAGGTTTAACGCGCGTTGATAAAGATGGTAAAGTTCAACCGGCTGTCGCTGAGAAAATTGATGTAAGCGATGACAAAAAAACATACACATTCCACCTACGTGATTCTAAATGGTCAAATGGTGATGCTGTAACGGCAAAAGACTTCAAATATGCTTGGGAATTTGCTTTAAATCCTAAAAATGCTTCTGAATATGCTTCAATTCTTTACTCAATCAAAGGTGCTGAAGCATTCAACCTTGGTAAAGGTAAAGTTGAAGATGTAGGTATCGAAGTGAAAGACGATAAAACATTAGTCGTTACTTTAGAAAACCCTACACCATATTTCACTGAAATTACTGCTTTCTATACGGCGATGCCAGTAAATGAAAAAGTAGCAACAGAAAATAAAAAATGGTCTGCTGAAGGTGGAGAAGGTTACGTATCAAACGGACCATTCACATTATCAGACTGGAAACACTCAGCTTCTCTTACACTTAAAAAGAACGACAGCTATTGGGATAAAGAAGCTGTATCTCTAAACAATGTTAATATCAAAATGGTTGAATCAGAAGCAACTGCAAATCGTATGTTCAAAAATAACGAGATCGATTTCCTTGGTTCACCATTCCAAACAGTTCCACTTGATGCAATCGATGGTTACAAAAAAGATAAATCTCTAAATATTGAAGATTATGCTGCAATCTATGAGTATAAAATGAATACGACTGGCGAGTTTACTAAAAATGTAAACATTCGTAAAGCTTTAGCACTATCAATTGACCGTCAAGGACTAATTGATAACGTAGTTAAAGGGGAACAAACACCAGCACTTGGTATGGTTCCAACTGCAATCGCTGGATTCGAAGATGATCGTGGTTATATTACAGATAATAATTTAGACGAAGCGAAAAAAGCTTTAGCTAAAGGTATGGAAGAACTAGGTATTAAAGATGCGAAAGACGTTAAAATCAATATCTCAATCAACACTTCAGAAGCACATGCTGCAATCGCACAGTACATCCAAGAGGGTTGGACTAAGAACTTAGGTATTACAACAAAAATCGACAACTCTGAGTGGCAAGTATTCTTAGACAAAATGTCTTCACTTGACTACACTGTAGGACGTATGGGTTGGATTGCTGACTATAACGATGCTTACACATTCTTAGAGCGTTATGATTCTGCTAAAAATGGTAACAACGATACTGGTTGGGAAAACAAAGAATACACTGATTTAATGAAAAAAGCAGTAAAAGAAACAGATGAAGCTAAGCGTGAAAAACTTCTTAAAGATGGTGAGAAGATTCTGATGACTGAATTCCCAGTTGCACCAGTTTACTTCTATACAAACCTTTGGGTTGAAAAAGATTATGTTAAAAACATGGCTCCAACAAGCTTAGGCGAAATTAGCTTAAAAGATGTTAAAATCGAGAAATAAATAATAGGCGGCTAGACGAAGTAGTCTAACCCTATCATTTAAAGTATTAAAAGGGGCTACTCTTAGTCGAGAATTTCGATTAAGGTAGCTCTTTTCTATTTGAAAAATCATGAAGGAGGTAGTGAAATGATTAATTATTTATTAAAGAGACTCGCTTATATTTTAGTAGCATTATTTGTTATTGTTACAATTACATTCTTTTTAATGCGTATAGCTCCTGGTAGCCCATTCGCATCTGAAAAAAATTTCCCACCTGAAATTACTGCCCAGTTAAATGCCCAATATGGTTTAGATAATCCTTGGTATGTTCAGTATAAGGATTACTTAGTACAAACAGCAAAATTAGATTTTGGGCAATCAATGAAATACAAGGATCGTTCCACAAATGATATGATCTCCGAGAGTTTCCCCGTATCTCTAACCTTAGGTATAGAGGCCATGCTCCTCGCTGTAGGACTTGGTGTACTGATTGGTGTTGTTTCGGCACTTTATCATAATAAATTTCCCGATTACTTAGCGACAACAATCGCTGTACTCGGTATTTCTGTACCGTCCTTTATTTTGGCCGGTTTATTACAATATTTTATCGGTTTAAAATTACACTGGCTACCAATAGGAGGTTGGGATGGTTTTAAATACAGTATATTACCTGCTTTAGCAATCGCCTTTACTCACATGGGCTTCATTGCGAAGTTAACTCGTTCAAGTATGCTTGAACAAAATCATAGTGAATATGTGAAGATGGCACGTGCAAAAGGCTTAGGAAAATGGACGACTGTTTTCAAACATACTTTGCGAAATGCGCTATTGCCAGTTGTTACATATTTGGGACCGTTAACTGCCGGCGTTGTAACAGGTAGTTTCATCGTTGAACAAATATTCGCGATTCCAGGTTTAGGTAAATATTTTGTAACATCTATTACCAATCGTGACTACACCGTAATCATGGGTACAACAGTATTCTACTCAATTATTTTATTATTTGCAGTATTGCTTGTAGATATCTTGTATAGCGTAATCGATCCTCGAATTAAATTTAAAGGAGCGAAAAAATCATGACACAAAAAATCCCTGTCGAAAAATTTAATATCGTCGGAATAGATAATAGTAAAAATGATCAGCTCGCAAAAAAATCCGTATCGTTTTGGTCGGAAGTTTGGCATCGTTTTTCGCATAATAAATTAGCCATTGTTGGTTTAATCATTATTACTATCGTCGCATTAATGGCAATTTTCGTACCATGGTTATCTCCTTATAAATATTCGGATGTTCTTGGTAATTTCAATCACCCGCCGAGTGCCAAAAACTGGTTTGGTACAGATGATTTAGGACGTGATGTCTTTACGCGTGTTTGGTATGGTGCACGAATTTCATTATTCATCGGTCTTTCTGCGGCTATTATCGATTTAATTATCGGTGTTGCATGGGGCTCAATCGCTGGTTTAGCAGGCGGACGTGTCGATGATATTATGATGCGTATTGCAGATGTTTTAACAGCGGTTCCTTATCTATTAGTTGTAATCATCTTACTAGTTGTTATGCAACCAGGATTACTCCCAATGATTATCGCGTTATCGATTACAGGTTGGGTAAATATGGCCCGTATCGTACGTGGTGAAGTATTATCAATCAAAAATCAAGAATATGTACTGGCAGCTCGCACACTAGGCGGACGTACAGGACATTTAATCATGCGCCACTTAGTACCAAATGCTTTGGGAGCTATTATTGTAACAATGACGTTAACAATTCCAAGTGCTATTTTCACGGAGTCATTCCTATCTTATATTGGTCTGGGTGTATCACAACCACAGGCGAGTTGGGGAACGATGGCTTCAGAAGGGAATAATGCCATTGATACTGCACCATGGCGTTTAATATTCCCAGCATTATTTATTTCGGTGACGATCTTCGCATTCAACGCCATTGGTGATGGATTGCGCGATGCACTTGATCCAAAACTAAGAAAATAGGAGGTGTGGAAAAAAATGGCTGAAACAATTTTAGAAGTAAAAGATTTGAAAATCAATTTTAAAACATATGCTGGAACTGTACAGGCGGTACGTGGTGTTAACTTTTCACTAGAGAAAGGAAAGACATTGGCTATCGTAGGTGAATCAGGCTCAGGTAAATCCGTTACGAGTAATGCGTTGATGAAATTAATTCCACAGCCACCAGGCATTTATGCAGGCGGAGAAATTCTTTTTAATGGCAAGGATTTAGTAAAATGTACAGAAAATGAAATGACAAAAATACGCGGTAATGAAATTGCGATGATTTTCCAAGATCCGATGACGGCATTGAATCCAACGATGAAGGTCGGTAAACAGATTATGGAAGTGATTTTAAAACATAAGAAATCAACACAAAAATCAGAAGCCAAACGCCGCGCAATTGAGCTATTAACGGAAGTGGGTATTCCATATCCAGAAAAACGTTTTAACCAATACCCACATGAGTTTTCAGGTGGTATGCGTCAACGTGTTGTTATCGCGATTGCATTAGCGGCAGATCCAAAATTATTAATCGCCGATGAACCAACAACTGCACTAGATGTAACGATTCAAGCGCAAATACTGGAATTGATGAAAGATATTCAGCGTAATAGTAGTACATCCATTATTTTCATCACACATGATTTAGGTGTAGTAGCTAATGTAGCTGATAATGTAGCGGTTATGTACGCTGGTCAAATTGTCGAATATGGGACAGTGGATGAAATTTTCTACAATCCTAAGCATCCGTATACTTGGGGGTTACTTGGTTCAATGCCTGATTTGGAAAACAAATCGGATGAACTATTACGTACGATTCCAGGTTCACCACCCGATTTAATTCATCCACCAATTGGCGACGCTTTTGCGGCGCGCAATGAGTTTGCGA
>NZ_QFVR01000045.1 GCF_003143975.1 Kurthia sibirica
ACCTCGATCAGCCATAATTTCAGAAACTTCTCGATAACTCAGGCTATATCTCTAGTAATAGCCAACGGCTACTGTAATAATATCTCTTTTGAATTGTTTCCCCTTAAAATGAGTCATTTGAAATCTCCTATCGTTTATTTTTCACTTAATTCTACCTGATATCATGCTAATTGAGAAACTTTGCAACAGAACCTTTCATCGACTCTCCAGGAATCATTTGTTGGTTTAAGATGACGTCGAACTCTTTTATCTAATTCCGGTCCATATTGATGAACCCATCGCATAATGGTTGTGTGGGCCATTGATAAACCACGTTCTTCCATCATCTCAACTAAATTACGGAAGCTCAAGTTGTACCGCAGGTACTATCTCACTGTTAACAAAATAATCTCCGGTTGAAAATGTTTCCACTTGAATAGCTGTTCCTTTTCCATACGAATCACATCCCTATTTAGAGTAATAGTGTTAATATACCCTTACTTTAGAGGTGAATTGCAGTTGTTTATATTTTTTTGCACCAGAACCGAAATTTTTATTTTTGGATTGATCAGCGAGATAAAATTTTTGTTAAAGAATGATTTTTTATATTAAGATTATTCGTGTAATTTATTATAAGATTCTTTAAATTCTTTTTTTAATTTATTAATATTTTCTTTGTCATTTGAAATAATATCTATAACATCAGAATTTAAATACACTAAAAATTCATCAGAGTAGAATACTATATATAATTCTGGTATTCCTTTTTTTAAATGTAGAGAATAATTATACAAATCTATAAAATTTAATCTTTTTACTTTTGCAAATAATATTTTTGTTTCATCATCATCTTTTTCATAGGGTTCTATTATTTCTTCCCAGTTTTTTAAAGGTATTATATTTCCTATTTTTTTCTTGTAATTAATATATTGTTTTTTATTTTTTAAAATATAATCAGAAATAAAAATGGTATTTATATATTTATCTTTATATATTTTTTTGAAAATATATTTTGTAGTTTGAAGTGATAATTCATCTAAAATAAATCTTATTCTTTTGTCATTAGTAGTTTGAAAATATGGAGTTTCTTTGTTTGGCGAAAAATTTATATTAAATTTTTTTAATTCTACCATAATTTAAATTTAATCTCCTATTCTATTTAATTCAATATCATATGTGCCAGAACGTGTTTTTTTACTAGCTAAGCCTTCTATAGTTTTTGCACCTTTCCATGTTCCACCATTATGACTATCTTTATCTATTGTTATATATTTAGGCTTTCCTTTTTTATTGTAAAAAATTTTTTCTCCATGTGAGTATTTATTTGCTAACACAGAATATCCTAATTCTTTTGCTACTTCTTTTGTAACAGCTGGTACTGTACGAACCATAGAACCAACTATACTAGGACCCCATTTTTTTATAGCTTGTTTAAGACCTTGTTTAGCTATAAAACCAATAATTACACCTACTAATGGTGCAATTGATGTATGTACTTCATTGCTATCATATACATATGTTTCTTTAGTATCTAAATCTTTAAAAACAGCTTTGTAATTATTAGGATCGTTTAATGATATATATGAAAATGTTATTTCAAATTCTTTTTTGGTTGTATTATTATAACTATCTTTTAATATTGTTGTTGCTATTATTATATTTTCTTCTTCATTGTATTTTAGATTACTTTCAAAATTCTTGTTTTCAGTAATTAAATTCATTTCAATGTAATTACTATTTTCTTTAATTGTATTTAATTCAGTTGCATTACCTATTCCACTATAGCTAAGAAATAGTGTTATAGAAATTATAATAGCTAATATTTTTTTCATTTTATTCTCCCATATATTGTATTATTTTTTTTGTGTTTGTATACTTTATTGAATCATTATTATTTAAATTACCTCTTAATAACGCTATAAGGCCTGTGACATAAGCCGTAGAAAATGATGTTCCTGTTACATATTCTATTTTTCCTTTTTCATTTAATGCAGGTATATTAACACCTGGAGCTAAATAATCCACTTTTTCCATTCCTGCATATATATATATATTATTTTTTTTATCAATAGCTGAAACGGATATTACTTCTTTGTATTTAGCTGGATAATCTGTTGATGAATCTAAGTTATTACCTGAAGCTGCAATTATTAAAATCCCATTTTTTTTAGCTTTTTTTATTATTTTTTGCAATGAAATATTATTTTTGGATAAGCCATAACTTATATTAATTATGTCTACTTTGTTTTTTATGGACCATTCTATTCCTAATATTGTATTTTTAGTATTACCTTTTCCGTTTTCATCTAAAACTTGTACATCATAAATTTCAACGTGGTCATTTTTTATTCCTATTTGTTTATTTTTGTGTTTTGAATTTACAATTAAACTAGTTATTAATGTTCCATGATTATTTATAGGTTTTGTTTTTGAAGATTTATCAAATGTGTTATAGCTTTTTTTAATAAATTTCCTCATATTATTTTCTTTTGTATTAATACCAGTATCTAATACAGCAATTTTTATAGTTTTTCTATTAATGTCTGTATATGGTATTGGTACAATTGAACATAATGCCCAATTAGAAATGCAATGATCGTTTTTTTTATCAGATAAATTACAGCCCCCTAATGTTAATATTAAAAATAAAAGAAATACTTTTTTCATATAAAATCTCCACCTTTCAATACATTAACATAATAACTAAAATATGTTAATGTATTGAATGTAAATAGTCAGATTTGATACTTCCGATGACTTTTACCCTCTATGCGGTTCTGGTTCAAACACTTGAAGAAAATATAAAAAAGCAACCGATCTCTAGCGACCTCTGGTCTTAAGCAACTAATCCAAACAATTGATGGATGAATTCTTTTTGATTTTGGACGAACTTCTCCCCTGACCTTTTACCTTGATATAGGTTTCATCGACTCTCCAGGAATCATTTGTTGGTTTAAGATGACGTCGAACTCTTTTATCTAATTCCGGTCCATATTGATGAACCCATCGCATAATGGTTGTGTGGGCCATTGATAAACCACGTTCTTCCATCATCTCAACTAAATTACGGAAGCTCAAGTTGTACCGCAGGTACTATCTCACTGTTAACAAAATAATCTCCGGTTGAAAATGTTTCCACTTGAATAGCTGTTCCTTTTCCACACGAATCACATCCCTATTTAGAGTAATAGTGTTAATATCCCCTTACTTTAGAGGTGAATTGCAGTTGTTTATATTTTTTTGCACCAGAACCGTTTTTCTATACTTTTCAAGTGTTAAATCTTGCCACTCTTTATATAATTCCTCTCTTGAAATTAGTTTCCAGGGATTAAAAATAGTTTGGCCATGCTTGTTAAAAAATAATTCTTCTCCTAGATAATAAGCTGCATGTTGAATAAAACCTTGATCATCTTTCCAAATAACAACATCTTCTTTTTGCAATTCCGTACTATGGTTTATAATATAATTGTATTGCTGAAGTTTTCTCATAAATGTTTTCTGTTGAGTCCACTCATAAAGAAACCATTCTTGTTGTCCTTCTGATATAGAAAAAACAACAGCAGCAAAGCAATTGGCCCCGTGGATACTTCCGAAGGTGTTGGCAAATCTTTTTAAAAAGGAAGGAAGCCATTCAGGAACATCTTCACAATCTCCTTTATCCCACCATTCATAAACCATATTTGTAAGTAAATATTCTTTTAATGATTGAGAAAGATTCTCCCACATTTGTCGTTGTATAACTACATGTTCATTAACTATATAATTAGCTGGGAATTCATTTAGGCGATCAATAATAAATTCTGTAGGTACAGTAAGTCCCCTTTCTGTCTTAACTTGAGTACTTAAAATTTTATATTGTTCTTCTACTGGTAATGTCTCAATCCAACTTTTATCTGCTACAACAGCATGAGTAGCATTCTTTATATTCCAATACTCATATCCGTTTACATATTCTATTTGTCCATAAGTATTATGGTCATAGAGTTCATCTATTGGAAGTAATATGACATCTATACAAGTTTTTGCGTTTTCTATTAATTCAGGGGACAAGAAAAATAAATCTTTCTCAGGTACATATGTTTGTATCCATGAAATTAAATTTTCCTTTTTAGGCTTTATTCGCATTATTTTCTCCTTTATATTCCATTTTAAACAGAGTAATCATTTAAACAAATAAAATCTAACATTTTAAACCTAAAGCTATTTGATGAGTTATTATTTCGGAATCGGTTAAATCTAGTAATTCTGCATATTTATCATCCAAGTAACCACCACAAGAAAAATTTCCTATATTTCTAATAGTGCTCAAATTTATTATGTTTTGACTTAAATGCCCACTTTCTAATAATATAAACCTATAACCTCTATCTCCGTATTTTTCATAATATGGATAGGATACACTAAGTTGGACAGATAAAATAAGGGCTTGTAAACTTAGATTATAAAATTAAGGGAGCGTGCAAAATATGCCACGTCAACGTCGAACATTTACACCCGAATTTAAACTGCAATTA
>NZ_QFVR01000046.1 GCF_003143975.1 Kurthia sibirica
GCCTCATCTACGATTAAAGGAATTGAGACGATACATGCCTTATACAAGTCTAGCCGAAAAGAATTCAATCTTTTTGGTTTTTCAGTGACACGAGAAATAAATCAACTACTCGGAGTTTCTGCCTAAAAGGCGAAACCTAATGGCAAATCATTTGTTATTTTAAACTTTGCAACAGAACCGTTATTTTTATATAGAGACAGATGAAAATGGAGCAAAGCAAGTGAAGATAGAGTCCAATGAGTTTTTACAAACAACATTATTTTAAGAGTGAAAAGCTGTTATGGATAGATAAATAACAGCTTTTTTTAATTGCTTATATCCCATTGTTCGTTAAATCGGAATTTTATGAACAAATATACAAGGGTTCACTATGTTTTAAATCAGAAAATAAAAAAACAATAGATACTTAAAAAATAAGTATCCATTGTTTTTTATTTACATTTTTATATTCTCTCGTAACGCTTTATCAGCCAGATATTTAACTTTTAAGGCATCCATATCAACAACACCAATACCAGTTGCACGATCTTTTTTCAGTTGTTCAGCAAACACTGACAGTTCTTTTTGTTGTTCTTTATAACCTTCAGAGTTGCGTAACATTTGATTGATTTTTTTAGCTTCTCTGTGATAACGCTCTTCTTCAGCAGGTGTCATCTTTTTAGTAGGTGGGATAGTTAATTCAACTTTAAATTCCCCATTACCTATTTGTTTAACGCGTTCTCTAAAACTGATTGTCATAAAAAAACCTCCCTCTTCATGTTGCTTTAGTTAACTATATTATACAATAAAATTTCTATTCTAGACAATTGACCCATTTTCTTCCCATAAACCCATCTATTCAATACTCAATCACCCCTTTTACAGCTTTTTTAGTTAGTAATGATGTATGTTTATAAACAACTAAATCCTCATTATCTTCTGTTGGTAAATAAGACGCAGCAATTGTTATGGAAGCATCTGTAGCAGTTGTTACATCGGCTAATGCACTTGTAGCATTGTCATATACATATAATAAAATGAATCGTTTATTTCTTTCTAAACGTTTTGATAAATAACTTAATGCGCTTTCTGATTTTTGGTAATCTCTCAAATTACCAACTACTCTGTAAATCAAATAAACATCGTATTTGATTGTATTGACTTCATACGTATAAACCGCATGGAAGAGATCTTTAGCAACAGCAGGTTTTTCAACTTGAATAAAATGCTGTTTGTAGCGTTCATTATATAGCTCCATAAAATCTTCACAAATAAAGTCTTTTTCAATTTCTTCTAAATTATTTTTTGGATTTAAAATATAAGAAATCAACGGAATAGAATGAAGAGCATTAACAGCATAGAAATGTAAATTCCCAGGTAGATCAAAACCGCTTAAAAATGTAGCTTTAAGTGAGTACACTCGGCGATTTCTATTGGTTTCAAACGTATCCGAGATGGAATTATCCACAACTATAAAAACAACATGTATATTTCTTAGATTAAATTCTTTAGAACGGGCTTGTACAATATACTTTTCAATCTTTTGTTTAATAATATGCGCACGCTGAGTACCTGTATCAATTTCAATAGGAACAATTGTGTCTCTCGTTTCTATAACATAATCCGGTATTATGAAACCTGTTGTTTCAGTTTTTCTTGTGTACGAATCATTGCCTAATAAGTAATGGTTGTTTCCTCTACAAAAATCAAAAGTAATCTCTTGCTTTATCAAATCCATGACGATTTTATTCGTAATTGTAGAGGCAACTTTCGAATGTAAATTTGGAAACTTGTTTATATGAGCATTCGTTTTATACGTTTTAATACTTTCTTTTCTTATAATATTTAAAAAAACAAGAACTTCCAAGCCAGCTGAATTTAGACGATAGCTATATCTTACAAAATTTTTAGACATGTCATGTATTAGTTCCTCATTTCTTGCAACAACCCCAGCATCTAGTAGCTTTTTTAAACGATTTGAAATATTACTCGTTTCAATTTTTTTATTACTTAATAATCTGTATAACTCATGAAGAGATGTTGCACGTAACTGTTTGTGTAAATAAATATGGCGTAATACTTCGATTTCATAATCATGCAATACTACCCCTTTATAAAAATGCCCCTTTTCTATTTTCAGTCCGTTTAGTCCTTTTTTAATCTGCCTCAAAATCTTTTTTCCTCCCTAAAAACAAAAAAGCCCCCGAAGAATAAGACTCTACTAAGTCTTATTTTTCAGGGGTTTCCTGTTTATATTAAATTTAATATAAGTATATCATAGTACTTTATTTCATGCTAAAAAAGTTAAAACATGGATAGATTTCCTTACATGAAACTATGCAAAAACAAACAAATAACTACCAATCCATAACATTCTTTTTCTATTTGAATTACACTCTAGTTTTTATATATTAGTTGCACTTCTATTTCCTATGTCAGCACCCGTTGTTTCTACGTTAAAGGTATACAACGGAGGTGTACCTCCATGAATTGCACCCTTTTTACCCACAAAAAAGATACAGTTCACAATAAATAAAACTGTTTTTTTACGTCATTTAATATCCGTTAAAAGGTATACAACATGTAAATCATATTCTTCAAAATAGCAGACAGTATTTTAAATCGTTAACTTAATCGTACAGCGCGATTAAGTTGCTCCAAATATTTTAGAAAGATAAAAGGCTGTAATTATTCCTACCTTTTAAAAGACAGATGCACCTATTTGAAATATCAAAAATAAGCAGATTTCCCCTTTAAAAACAGTGTTACTCCGACGCTATTTTCACGTTGAAACAGAGACGAAGTAGGTGCTCAAAAGAAAATCTCCCAAACCATTTATGGGAAAAAATTCTTTTTTGAAGCTATTTATTTTATAGTTGGTTACGATTGCTATTTTCATAACCAACTATGCTAATTTTTGAAGTGCGTGACACGTATGATTTTTTTTCGTAATCAACTATGTAAAAAAACAGTAATAGCAAGGGTTGAAAGGTGGGAAAATCCTTTTTTTTTCGATTTTTTTCGCTTCATCCGGGTTTGCCTATTATCCTGTTACCCTCCCTCTATCTTAATAGAGGGAGGAATAACGAAAAAAATTGGTAACTAGATGTTGCACCTTAGTGCGCTTGTGAACCATTTTTTCAGTGGAGGAACTGACTTCATCTTACGAGGCACTTTCAGCTTCTTAGAAACTTGTTTATTTTTAATATATGGACTATCGAGATATTCTTTATACTTCAAAAAGCTTACATTTTGAAATAGAGGCATTAACCTAATAAAAAAAGAACCCACTTTTAAAAGGGAGTTCGAAATTATGTATGCTTTAAAAACAACTTGTTTACAAATTAATTGGAGACTGTTGCGGACATAAACCTGGAATCACTTCGTTTTTTCAAACTATTAGCAATTATTCATTGTATTCCACTTTTACTCAAAATCGTTTAAAAGCTATTAAAAACGTTTCTATCAATCTTTTTATCAAATTAACCTTTAAGTTATTAAAAATGAAATTTAGTACGTTCAATAGCATTTAAACACTATTGTAGATTATTTCACCTGGTTGGCTATTGATTTTTAAGTTTTAAACTGTATACTAGTAAATCTTCTTCAATCAACGATGCAGACACTCCAACTCACATAACTACACATAGCGAAACATGTACACCCCACCTGGATCGTTTGTTATGCTTACCACTGATTACACGATGTACACTTCATATCTTCAATACAATTCTATTATTCTAATCCCCCTGTCATACACGCCCGACAAAACCATTTAACAAGACTAAAAGGGTTCTGTTGCAAGGTTTCTTAATTAGCATGATATCAGGTAGAATTAAGGGGGAAAAATTCAAAAAAAGATATTATTACAATAGCCGTTGGCTATTATTTGAGATATAACCTGAATTACCGAGAAATTTCTGAAATTATGACTGATTGAGGTGTTGATGTGTGTCACACCACGGTCGTTAGGTGCAAAAATATAGGTTTCATCTATTTGTCAAGAATCACATTGTAGGTGATTCTTGACAAATAGATGAAACCTATATGAAAGAGAAAGAACAGCTATACTGACTGACATTGCGAAACAATGTCATACGCTCCCCTTACGCTCTTTAGGCAGTCCCGACATAAAGTAGCAAGTAATAAAATTCGACACGTTATGAACTTAGGAATAGTGAAAGATTATTGCAATACCAAGTATCCCCGAAATGTAGTGAAGACAAAGAAATTACTTGCCATTCATTAGAACCTTAGTGTCAGACAAAAAAATAGATAGAATAAGGCACTGACTGCCCTTTTTGAGACAGTAAGAAAACACCTTCTAAACAGCCAGTTGGCGATATTGGATCGGTGACTGATTGTTTAGTTTCGTTTGAATACGGATATTGTTATAATAAGTTATATATTC
>NZ_QFVR01000047.1 GCF_003143975.1 Kurthia sibirica
GCCCTTTAGGCAGAAACTCCGAGTAGTTGATTTATTTCTCGTGTCACTGAAAAACCAAAAAGATTGAATTCTTTTCGGCTAGACTTGTATAAGGCATGTATCGTCTCAATTCCTTTAATCGTAGATGGGGCAGTCCTTATGGACTGATAGAGTTTGTGTCTTTTCTTGATTGGCCGATGATCTTGTTCTTGGCATGATCATAGCGGGAAGAACGACACACACTATACTTTTAAAAAATATATACCTAAAGGCTATGAAGCTGAGAAAGAACAAAAACAGTTCAATAAAAATATTCGGACTACAAAAAAATTATTTTCTAAATTCATAAACCTTCTCAGGAAATAAATCATACATCTTATCCATTTTACCTGAATCTGGACAATCATCGGAAGTATATGGAAGTTCAATTGCATTAATATCTTTTTCAGAAACACATGCAATATACAATTCATAGCCTTCCATATCACTTGGCCAAAAAACAGCTCTACCAAAACCTTTTTCTAAAGCAAGATCAATTACATTCCTTAATCTTTCAAGCCCCTCTTTATTAGCAATAATATGTCCATCATCTGCCCAATCTTTTTGTGCATATAGATGACATATAGGATATTTTTCATTTTTCATTTCAACATCTCCTAATAAATTTTAAACACCATTATTTATTCAATAAATTAAATCAAAACCAAGTGCTTGTACTGTTTTCGGAAAGCTATCTTGAATCCATTGCAATTCCTGACGATTAAAAATATTTGTACTTTACAAACGACCTTCATGTATATGAGAGATTTTTTAGTCCAAGTGAACACGCGTATATGCCATATTTTGTTTACAATTCTATATTTTATATATTTAAGTTGTTGCAACATTTGATGAAGAACAACCATAAACACTTATTAATAGCATACATATCCCCATCTATAGTTAGACTAGGTACTTGTTTTATCCATCTTCTGATTACAAGTTATTAAAATATAACTTAAAGTAACGACAATTCACGCTACATTACTCTTTATTCCTAAAGCTAAAATTTCTTAGCAGTAAATTTATTGTCACGGATAAAAGAGCCATGATAACCAATGTAGATACAATTTTATATAAAATCTTATTCTTCATTTTACATCGCTCATTTTTTTTGTAATAACCAAATAACTAATAAGAAAAACAAAGAAAAAATAATTCTAAAAAATACATTAAATATTAAATTATATTGAGAAAAGAAACTGTCTTTAAAAATAAAGGTTAATAAAAACCCCATCATAAAAATAACCCAATATCTAAACAAATAACATCCTCCTCATTAGAAAATTAATTACAAATTTACCATTAAATCTATTCTATCATTTGGAGGCAATTATGAAAAAATAATTCAAATTTCTTTATCAATTTTTATCGCTTTTTCACTAGTATTCACATCAATTCAATTAGAAAATACTACAAAAACACATGGATTGTGCGATAATATTGTCCACGTAAAACCCCAAAAAGGTGGAAGCTCCACAAAGAAAAAGTTAACACCACCAGTAAATCTAAAACAAAAGGAAATTTCTTTTGTTCTGGTAAAAAAGTAGAAGTTACACATACATATACAAAAAATGGATCACTGGATTGTCAACACTAAACTGGAAAAAATTATAAGGTCTTCAATCTGTATTCTACGGGGCTTTGATAGCCGAGTGTTCCGTGGATGCGAATGTTATTAAACCAATTCACGTAATCATTTAGTTCAAGTTCTAGTTGGTCAAGGCTGTTAACGTGTGCCCCGTTCGTAAACTCATTTTTGACGACTTTGAACATCGCTTCAGCGACTGCGTTATCGTACGGACATCCTTTCATGCTTAGAGAACGTTGAATAGAAAACGTTTCTAATACTTCATCAATTAAGTCGTTTTTAAACTCACTTCCAACGGTCTGTATGGGAACATCTGGATCGCGTCCAATGGCCCTCTAATGCTTGCTAGTGCTTTGTGAACGAGGTCAGCAGTTTTATTTGGTCCAGCACTATGCCCAATAATTTCTCGGTTGAAAAGGTCGACAAATAAACATACGTAATTCCATTTTCCGTCCACACGTACGTATGTTAAATCACTTACTACAACGGCCAATTCTTTCTGATTATCAAACTGTCTATCAAGCTCATTTTTCACGGGCGCTTCGTTTACTTTCGACTTAAATGGCTTGAACTGGGCAACCGTATAATTGGATACTAGTCCCTGTTCTTGCATGATTCGTCCAATACGTCGTCGTGAAACTGTTCGACCGATCTTTTCAAGTTCAATCTTTATTTTTCGTGTTCCGTAATTATTTCGACTGGCTTTGAAAATGAGTCGAATTTCTTCAATCAGGTCATCTTCGGCAACCCTTTCAACTGCTTCATAATAAAAAGTGCTTCTAGACATTTCAAGGACGTCACACATTGCTGATATCGAGTATTTGTGGGCATTGTTGCGTATCATATCTACTTTCGTCCCATGATCAGCGCTGCTTGCTATTTAGGACAACTTAGCGAGATGCGAGCTTAGTTGTCTTTATGCCTGTAGGTGAAAATATCATTCTCCATCAGTAGACGTTGATTCTCTTTGCGAAGCTTAATGAGTTCAATTTCCTCGGGCGTTCGATTGTCGTTTTCTTTAAAGGAGCCTGAAGTTTGGCTTTGCTTCACCCATTTATCAAATGCAGAAGCTGTTAGATCATACTCGCGGATAATATCAGCCCTCGGTTTTCCACTTTCATAAAGTCGTACCAATTGGCTTTTGAATTCTGGGGTAAATGTTCTGCGCGTTCTTTTTTCGGTCATGGTAGATTCTCCTCGTTTCTGTTAGTGGTTATTCTACTAGACCTTAATTTTATTGTCTAACTAAGTGTAACCTGTCCAAACGACATCGGAACGTTTGTTAGATTTGTGGACATAAAAAACCTCTAGTAAATGATGACACAAATTTACTAAAGATGTTTGGGTGTTCTTATACGTTGTTAGATTACAGCCTTAATGTTGGACACTCAATCCTTATATCTTATAATTTTAAAAGAATGTACGGCGCTTTAATTATTTCATTAAAAAACCTTCAACTATATTCATTTTCATGATTACCCCATGACTACTGAATTTGTTGAAGATTTTTTAATATTGGGTGCTTACGAATCACTACATTGATTTTTATTATTTGAATACAGGTTTATATGTAAAAGTTGTATACCCACCAAGAATACCAATCCCTTCAATAAGAAAAAGTCTTCCTTTTTCATCTTCTAATTCAATACTCTTTTTATTGAAGAAAAAATAATCCTCCGACTTTCTATTAACTACTCTTTCAACTTCTTTATTCACGACTTTTTCTGTTTTTCCGT
This sequence comes from Kurthia sibirica, assembly GCF_003143975.1. Classification (GTDB taxonomy): domain Bacteria; phylum Bacillota; class Bacilli; order Bacillales_A; family Planococcaceae; genus Kurthia; species Kurthia sibirica. The sequence goes on from NZ_QFVR01000047.1 coordinate 3,346, forward strand.
CACGCATTTTTAAACTCTCTGTATTAGACACACATTCTTTTTTTTGGCAATCGAATTGATGTTGATCTGCTAACCAATCAGTGAAAGAATCATTAGATGGTTTTGTCAGTGGTAATATAAAAAGAAATATAATAAAGAGTGACCAGACAATGAGACTACTACGTTCACGTTTAACAACTGCTATCGTACCTATTACGAATGCAGCTATTAATAGAATAATTCCTAAAAACATTGCGATTAAAGATTGTTTAATACCAATAAAAATAATTATAACGCCTAAAAAAGTAAATAGTAATGATAAGCGTGAGTAGCTTTTCTTCATAGTTATCCTCCAATTCCCCTGAAATTCTGGTTTAATCTGGTCAGAGAAGACTTCTCTTTCCTTGAACAAACCTATTTAAAGAATTTAGAATTTAAGCAAGAGTATTTAAAATTCTTGTACATTTAAGTGTTGAAATACAAAAAAATAATGAATTTATTTAATTCTATCTATAAAATATATAGTATCTTCATTACTTAGTATAATTTTATTTTTTATTTTTATTGATTGGAATGCCAACACTAAACTGGACAAAAATTATAGGGGCTGTTGCATGAATTCCACAGGCGTTAAATAACCTAGTGTTCCGTGAATTCGTAGGTTGTTAAACCAGTGTACGTAATCCCAAAGTTCAAGAGCGAGCTGTTCAAGAGAGGCGAAGTGAGCTTGATTAGCGAATTCTGTTTTAAATACCTTAAATGTCGCTTCAGCCATGGCATTATCATAAGGGCACCCCTTCATACTCAGTGAACGCTGGATTCCGAATGTTTCAAGTGCTTCTGAA
>NZ_QFVR01000048.1 GCF_003143975.1 Kurthia sibirica
TTGTGAATGGTTATGTACGTAAATTAGAAGTGACCTATAATCAAGAGCGTTTTATCACGAATATTATGTATAAACGTGCAAAAGATTATTATGATAAACGGAATTTAAAAGAAGGGGATCATAACCCAAATTATGATACGTATCATCCTCATTTTCATGTAATTTTAGCCGTTAATAAAAGTTATTTTACGAGTCGTGATTATTTGAAACAGGATAAATGGTTGGAATTGTGGCGTGAATGTATGGATGATATGAGTATTACGCAAGTTGATATAAGAAAGGTTCGTTCTTCTGAAAAATCGGAGAATGGAGCTGTATTGGAAGTTGCGAAATATTCAGCGAAAAGTAATGAATTATATGCATCACAGTCTATTTTTGAAATTTTTTATCGTGCGTTAAAAGGGCGACAATTATTGACATTTAATGGATTATTTAAAGATTATGTGAAGAAATATAAGTTGGGAGATTTGGATCAGTACAAAAAAGAAGATGAAAATGAGTATACGCATTTACTGACATCAGTTTGGAAAACATCAAAATACAACAATATGCTTAGACAATTATCAGTGGAAGAATTTGAACAATATAATAAACAAGCGAAAATTATTGAAATAAAAGATGATATTAATTAATATCATCTTTTTTTATTATTGAAATGTATATTTCGATAATAACTTTTGAGGATAATTTTATGAATAATAAAGTTAAACAGTATTGTATGGATAAAAAAATAATTTAAACTGAATTAGCTAATTAGATTGGTAATGGAATAGGATCTAAAGAATTTTTCGTAGGTTCTGATGAGTTATCAGGACTTGTTCTTTGTATTTGACAAGGATATTTTATACAGCCACTTACTTGTCCATTTTGACTCACATTGATTGGTCTAGATAGTACGTCATTTTTACTAAAATTTTTAATTTTCTTTTCAATATTTTTAAGTCCCATATTTACCCATTCAGAAGGTGCTTTTCCTGATTTGTAGCTTATAGCCCCATCTAAAATCCATGCTACAACTATGCCACCAAAAAATATGGCTACCTGACCTACTCTTTGTTGTGCTGGATTTTCCTTGTTATCTAAATTATTTGTTTGGTTATTTTCTGAATTTACTAAAGTATTTTGTGTAGAGGCAAAAGCGCTGGGTTGGTTAAATAAAAATCCAATAATTAAAGTAAAGCTACAAACTATAATTGCTAATTTCAAAAAATATTTTTTCACGTTCATTTCCTCCTTTTAGAAAAAAAAATCATAAATAACAGTTATTACGAAATAAGCTAACATCCCGAGTAAAAAAATAATAATATTTTTTATCATAGTTTCTTCTTAAACCTCCTCGCTTCCAATAATACCATTTATAATCAATTATGTATTTATTTAACTGTAAAATATTAGGTTTTATGTCTTTTTTATCTGTACATTCTTTTAGCTACTTGCATGGTGAGGAGAAAATATGTGGCATTAGTCAACGGTAAATGGTTGACTGGAGCGTTAGCGGAGGGAATTTAAGGAGTTGACTAATTTAATCAATCTAAAACCCTTTTGGCACTGAACAAACCATGTTTGTTCCTGCCTACCGGCGAGGGAGTCCCCTCAAAAATTGAGGGGGTTGGGGGAGTTTTTTGAATGGGGTTAAGGGGGAAATTTCCCCTTACAGTTTGACAGCGTCAAGGTCTAATTTTTTTGCGAAAACATTGTGCGGATCAGCACGTTTACGCTTGCCGATTTGTTCGGCAAAAAGCCTCGCAGAGCACACACTTTACGAATGTAAAGTATATTGTGATATACTTTAATATACTTTACATGGAAGTTTTCCGCAGAAAAAAAGAGGTGATTTGCTTTGAGTTATGCTGTCGTACATATGCAAAAAATTAAATCTCCAGCGTTGAAAGGCATACAAATTCATCATCAACGTGAGAAAGAAAGTCGAACGAATCCAGATATTCAAGAAGAACGTTCACATGAAAATTATGATCTGGTTCATTCTGAAGATATTGCGTTTCATCAGCGTGTGAAAGAAATCATTGAATCTCAAAAAATAGGGACACGAAAAACAAGAAAAGATGCTGTATTGGTAAACGAATTATTGATTACATCAGACGAACATTTTTTTAAACAATTAAGCGTATCGGAACGTGAACGTTTCTTTTTAGAAAGTTATCGTATTTTTTCAGAAAGATATGGTACGCAAAATGTGGCATATGCACGTGTTCATTTGGACGAAAAAACACCTCATATGCATTTAGGGATTGTGCCAATGCGTGAAGGTCGTTTGCAAAGTAAAAATATTTTTAATCGCCAAGAATTGCAGTGGATTCAAGATAGCTTTCCGAAAACAATGCAAGCGCTTGGTTTTGATTTAGAACGTGGTGAAAAAGGTTCGGATCGGGAGCATATTGAAATGGCTCGGTTTAAAAAAATGGCTGTTGAAAATGAAACGAAGAGTCTTGCTGCAGAAATTGAAAATCGAAAAAATGAATTGTCAGCATTGAATCGGAAAATTCCAGATGATGTTGAAGTAAAAGCGAAAAGACAGTCGAAAATGGTAGAAGTGCCAATAGGAGAAAGGCATTTTTGGGGGCAAGAAAAAACAAAGAAAGAAAAACAATATACTGGGAATGTAATTGTTTTAGAAAAAGATTATCAAAAATTGATTGATGCAGCGAAAGGGAATAAGCGTTTAAAAACATCAATTGAAAATTATTTGAAAACAGATCTGGTACAAGTGAATCGGAATTTCGATGAAGAAAATAAATCACTTCAAAAAGAAAATGAAACTTTAAAAGCTGATTTAAAATTAGCAAAAGCGACAAATGAAACATTAGAACGTAAAAATCGACGTTTAGAAGAAACCGTAAATGAGTTGAAAACTGAAATTAAATTGTTATATCAAAACATAAAAGACCTTCTAATACCCCTTAAAAACGATTCTAAGGTACTTCTAAGGGTTTTTACGGACAAGTTGATAGGTAAACAAACTAAAAGCGAATTCGCTCGCATACACGAAGATAACGAGCAAAAACAGAAAGGGAACTTTTCGTTAGAAGGTTTAAAAGAGTTGGATCAGCAAGTTAAGAAAGAGCAGCGGAAACAAAAGAATAAATCTTATGACATGGAAAGATAAAAAAAGAGCCTAAATTAGGCTCTTTTTATTTTTTATTTTTATTTTTTTTTTTTTAGGTTTTTTGGTTTTTTATTGAGCGGAGCGAAATTGCATTTTGAGCGGAGCGAAAAATGGAGTTCTTCCTTTACTTGATACATACCTAACTATTTCGGCACGAAATTGGGAGTTAGATATGTGCTTTATCCCTTGTGTCTCTAAGGCTAAAAAAAAAGCGACTTGCATTTCCTTGTATAGTGTTTTATGATTTAAGTGCTTAGATTAAATCAAAACATTATGAGGGGAGCAAATCGCTTTTTGTGTGTTTTTTTAACTTAATATAGAGCGATTGTATAACGTCTATGACCAAAAATCAAGAAGTAAAAATTTCCAAAAAAGAATTAAAGTCAACGGAGTTAGGGAAGTACATAATGGAGAAATATACACCTAAAAAGGACTTGGTTCGAAAATTATCAGAATATGCGAAAGGTGTTTTCACTCATAAAACATTAGATCGGGTGAAATCGTGTGGTGATTTTATGCAACATTTAACGAATTTAGAGATGAGTGCGAAACGTGTTCATCGTTCCAATAGTTGTGGGAATCGATTTTGTCCATTATGTACGTGGAATAAAGCAAAAAAAGATGCCATTATGTTGTCTGTGTTAATGCAGGCGATTAGAGAACAAGAAGAACAAGAATTTATTTTTTTAACATTGACTGCGCCTAATGTACAAGGTAATGATTTGAAGAAAGAAATTGATCGATTTAATCATGCTTTTAAAAAGTTGTTTGATAGACGAAATGTAAAAAAAATTGTGAATGGTTATGTACGTAAATTAGAAGTGACCTATAATCAAGAGCGTTTTATCACGAATATTATGTATAAACGTGCAAAAGATTATTATGATAAACGGAATTTAAAAGAAGGGGATCATAACCC
>NZ_QFVR01000049.1 GCF_003143975.1 Kurthia sibirica
ATTATTCTTTCAAAACTGGATAAACGGTTCATTGAAATGTTTTGTAACTTCGTGGTTAAGTCCTCGATCGATTAGTATTCGTCAGCTCCGTATGTCGCCACACTTCCACCTCGAACCTATCTACCTTGTCGTCTTCAAGGGATCTTAATTACTTGCGTAATGGGAAATCTCATCTTGAGGGGGGCTTCATGCTTAGATGCTTTCAGCACTTATCCCGTCCATACATAGCTACCCAGCGATGCCTTTGGCAAGACAACTGGTACACCAGAGGTATGTCCATCCCGGTCCTCTCGTACTAAGGACAGCTCCTCTCAAATTTCCTACGCCCACGACGGATAGGGACCGAACTGTCTCACGACGTTCTGAACCCAGCTCGCGTACCGCTTTAATGGGCGAACAGCCCAACCCTTGGGACCGACTACAGCCCCAGGATGCGATGAGCCGACATCGAGGTGCCAAACCTCCCCGTCGATGTGGACTCTTGGGGGAGATAAGCCTGTTATCCCCGGGGTAGCTTTTATCCGTTGAGCGATGGCCCTTCCATGCGGAACCACCGGATCACTAAGCCCGTCTTTCGACCCTGCTCGACTTGTAGGTCTCGCAGTCAAGCTCCCTTATGCCTTTACACTCTACGAATGATTTCCAACCATTCTGAGGGAACCTTTGGGCGCCTCCGTTACTCTTTAGGAGGCGACCGCCCCAGTCAAACTGTCCGCCTGACACTGTCTCCTACCCCGATAAGGGGCAAGGGTTAGAATGTCAATGCATTTAGGGTAGTATCCCAACAACGCCTCCACCGAAGCTAGCGCTCCGGTCTCTCAGGCTCCTACCTATCCTGTACAAAATGCACCAAAATTCAATATCAGGCTACAGTAAAGCTCCACGGGGTCTTTCCGTCCTGTCGCGGGTAACCTGCATCTTCACAGGTACTATAATTTCACCGAGTCTCTCGTTGAGACAGTGCCCAGATCGTTACGCCTTTCGTGCGGGTCGGAACTTACCCGACAAGGAATTTCGCTACCTTAGGACCGTTATAGTTACGGCCGCCGTTTACTGGGGCTTCAATTCTCACCTTCGCTTGCGCTAAGCAATCCTCTTAACCTTCCAGCACCGGGCAGGCGTCAGCCCCTATACGTCATCTTACGATTTTGCAGAGACCTGTGTTTTTGCTAAACAGTCGCCTGGGCCTATTCACTGCGGCTCTCTCGGGCTTTCACCCTACTAGAGCACCCCTTCTCCCGAAGTTACGGGGTCATTTTGCCGAGTTCCTTAACGAGAGTTCTCTCGCACACCTTAGGATTCTCTCCTCGACTACCTGTGTCGGTTTGCGGTACGGGCACCTATCTATCTCGCTAGCGGCTTTTCTTGGCAGTGTGAAATCAGGAACTTCGCGATTAATCGCTCGTCATCACAGCTCAACGTTACAGGAAGCGGATTTGCCTACTTCCACGCCTTACTGCTTGAACACACATAACCAACAGTGTGCTTACCCTATCCTACTGCGTCCCCACATCACTCAAACGATAAATTGGTGGTACAGGAATATCAACCTGTTATCCATCGCCTACGCCTATCGGCCTCGGCTTAGGTCCCGACTAACCCTGAGCGGACGAGCCTTCCTCAGGAAACCTTAGTCATACGGTGGACGGGATTCTCACCCGTCTTTCGCTACTCATACCGGCATTCTCACTTCTAAGCGCTCCACCAGTCCTTCCGGTCTGACTTCACAGCACTTAGAACGCTCTCCTACCACGGACATCTAAGATGTCCATCCACAGCTTCGGTGAATCGTTTAGCCCCGATACATTTTCGGCGCAGCGTCACTCGACCAGTGAGCTATTACGCACTCTTTAAATGATGGCTGCTTCTGAGCCAACATCCTGGTTGTCTAAGCAACGCCACATCCTTTTCCACTTAACGATTACTTTGGGACCTTAGCTGGTGGTCTGGGCTGTTTCCCTTTTGACTACGGATCTTATCACTCGCAGTCTGACTCCCGTGTATAAATCATTGGCATTCGGAGTTTGTCTGAATTCGGTAATCCGGGATGGACCCCTAGTCCAAACAGTGCTCTACCTCCAAGATTCTAAAACACGAGGCTAGCCCTAAAGCTATTTCGGAGAGAACCAGCTATCTCCAGGTTCGATTGGAATTTCTCCGCTACCCACACCTCATCCCCGCATTTTTCAACATACGTGGGTTCGGTCCTCCAGTAAGTGTTACCTTACCTTCAACCTGGACATGGGTAGATCACCTGGTTTCGGGTCTACAACCACATACTCATTCGCCCTATTCAGACTCGCTTTCGCTACGGCTCCGTCTTATCAACTTAACCTTGCATGTAATCGTAACTCGCCGGTTCATTCTACAAAAGGCACGCTATCACCCATTAACGGGCTCTAACTACTTGTAGGCACATGGTTTCAGGATCTATTTCACTCCCCTTCCGGGGTGCTTTTCACCTTTCCCTCACGGTACTGGTTCACTATCGGTCACTAGAGAGTATTTAGCCTTGGGAGATGGTCCTCCCAGATTCCGACGGAATTTCACGTGTTCCGCCGTACTCAGGATCCACTCTGGAGAGAACGAACTTTTGACTACAGGGCTGTTACCTGCTATGGCGGGTCTTTCCAAACCGCTTCGTCTAATTCGTTCCTTTGTAACTCCGTATAGAGTGTCCTACAACCCCAAGAAGCAAGCTTCTTGGTTTGGGCTCTTCCCGTTTCGCTCGCCGCTACTAAGGGAATCGATTTTTCTTTCTCTTCCTTCAGGTACTTAGATGTTTCAGTTCCCTGAGTCTGCCATCAGAACGCTATGAATTCACGTTAAGATACTACCCTATTAAAGGTAGTGGGTTCCCCCATTCGGAAATCTCCGGATCAAAGCTTACTTACAGCTCCCCGAAGCATATCGGTGTTAGTGCCGTCCTTCTTCGGCTTCTAGTGCCAAGGCATCCGCCATGCGCCCTTAATAACTTAACCTATTCGATTCCAATTCACCTCGTTCTACTTGTTAGCTATGCTTTCGCTCACTAATTCGTCTTACGTGTGTTTTGAAATAAATACATTTTCAAGTCATTAAGCCTAAAAAATTAAAACTTAATAAAAAATTAATGTGTTACTTATATTTCAATGTCGTTTTATCCAGTTTTCAAAGAACAATT
>NZ_QFVR01000004.1 GCF_003143975.1 Kurthia sibirica
TCGAAATGCGATTCCACCAATTTTCGCTGTCAATCTTAAGCGGATATTAAAACTGCTAAATGAAAAAGAGTAAGAAATAGACAATGAAATAAGGCACTTTCTGTTCAAATCGAACAGAAAGTGCCTTGTTTTTATCTAAAAAATCAACTCGTCATTAAAAACATAAGTTTTTCAGTGCCCTCTTACTAGGTGTGCTTTTTCTTCTATTTTATTTACGTAATTGTTTAAATACTTTTTGGAAGGCTGCAACTGTTTTGGCAATATGTTCTTCCGTATGGGCCGTCGACATAAAAACACCTTCAAATTGTGATGGTGGAAGGAAAATACCTTCTTGTGCCATCATGCCATAATACTCTGCAAATAATGCTAAATCAGACGTTTTAGCTGTTTCAAAGTCCGTCACCTGTTCATTTGTTAGGAAGTAACCAATCATTGAGCCCGCACGATTTACTGTATGTGGAATATTGTACATTTCAGCGGCTTCACGGAAGCCGTTTTCCAATTGGTCACCCAACTTTTCAAAATGTGTATAGGACTCTTCCGTTAATAAACTAATCGTTTCAAGACCAGCAGTCATAGCAAGAGGATTTCCGGATAAAGTTCCTGCCTGATAAATAGGACCTGCTGGTGCAATTTCTTCCATAATATCGCGACGTCCCCCAAAAGCGCCAACTGGTAGTCCACCCCCGATTACTTTACCAAGGCAAGTAAGGTCTGGTAGTACATTATAATACCCTTGAGCTGAATGATAACCCACGCGGAAACCCGTCATCACTTCATCAAAGATTAAAATTGTACCAGCTTTTGTAGTAAGTTCACGTAAACCTTCTAAAAATCCTGGAAGTGGTGGTACACAGCCCATATTTCCTGCTACAGGCTCAACAATAACAGCGGCGATATCTTCACCATATTTTTCGAACATTTGTTGGACGGCTTCTATATTATTATATGGCACAGTTAACGTATTTTGAGCGATGCTAATAGGGACACCTGGACTATCTGGCAAGCCTAATGTAGCGACGCCAGAACCAGCTTTGATCAATAGTGAATCACCATGCCCATGATAAGAACCCTCGAATTTCAAAATTTTATCGCGTCCTGTAAAACCACGTGCAGCACGAATTGCTGACATCGTCGCTTCCGTACCAGAAGATACCATACGAATCATTTCTACAGATGGTACACGACGAATTACTTCTTTCGCCAACTCATTTTCAATTTTTGTAGATGCGCCAAACGAGGTACCCGACTCAGCAACTTTTTGAATAGCTGAAACAACTTTTGGATGTGTGTGACCAAGAATGAGTGGTCCCCATGATAAAACATAATCGATGTATGAATTCCCATCAACATCTGTAATAATTGCACCCTTACCACTTTCCATGACGATAGGCGCTTGATTTACGGCTTTAAATGCACGTACGGGACTGTTCACGCCACCTGGCATTAGGTTCACGGCTTCCGCATAAATTGCTTGTGATTTTTCAAAAGTTCTAGTCATTATTTTTTTCCTCCAACCAGCGAGCAGCATCTTTAGCATGATAGGTCATAATAAGATCTGCTCCTGCACGTTTCATACTCAGTAGTGTTTCTAGCACTGTTTTTTTCTCATCCATCCAGCCATTAATAGCTGCTGCTTTAATCATCGCGTACTCGCCTGATACATTGTATGCAACAACAGGTAAATCAAAATTATTACGTACATCACGTACGATATCTAAATAAGACAGCGCGGGCTTGACGATGAGAAAATCTGCTCCCTCTTCTACATCTGAAGTTGCCTCACGCATTGCCTCTAGTCGATTCGATGGATCCATTTGATAGGTTTTACGATCGCCAAATTTTGGTGCACCATCTGCAGCTTCACGGAAAGGACCATAATAGGCAGATGCATACTTCACAGCGTATGACATAATGGGTACATCTTCAAACCCCGCAGCATCTAACCCTTGACGAATAACTGTTACGAAGCCATCCATCATGTTGGACGGCGCGATAATATCCGCTCCTGCTTTTGCTTGCGACACTGCTGTTTGAGCCAATAAATCTAATGACGGATCATTGAGGATTCTTTCATCTTCTGACACAACGCCACAATGACCGTGTGATGTATATTCACAAAGACATGTGTCTGCAATAACAACTACTTCCGGATACTGTTTTTTAACAAAACGCGTTGCTTCTTGAACGATTCCATGATCGTGAAAAGCACCTGAACCAACTGAATCTTTCTCTGCTGGCAAACCGAATAATATAACAGATGGGATGCCTAACGATACAACCTCATCCATTTCTTCTTTTAAACGGTCGATTGAAAATTGAAAAATACCTGGCATCGAGGCAATTGGATTTTTAATATCCTTTCCTGCCATTACAAAAATCGGATAAATAAAATCCTCCTTATGCAAATGAGTTTCTTTCACCATTGCACGCATCGTAGCACTTTGACGTAAGCGTCTATGTCTTTTAAAATCCAATTTTGTCATTTTCATCTGTCCTTTCGTAACACAATTTCATCAATTACCGCCTGCATTGTATAAACTGTGGGCGTTATTATTTGCTGTGCACCGGCTGTTGCAAGCGCTTTTTCCGTTATATGACCAATTGCCGCAATATGCAGTTGCGACCACTTGATTTTTGGTCGTATTGTTCGTTCAAAAACACGAACAGCTGAAGGACTCGCAAAAACAATCGTACAATTACTTTTTGCTTGAATAGCTTCTAACATAGCAGCGGCGTATTTTATCGATTCGATGGTTTCATAAATCGTCCATGTTTCAACATGGCAATGCAAACCATCAACGAGTGTATTTTTTGCTAGAGAACCACGAATAAACAAGCATTGTTCATCGGTTGTAATGACAGTATTCATCTCTTCTACCATCGTATCTGCACTAAATCGTGTAGGTTTAAAATGCACTGAAAAACCAGCAGCTACTAAGGCTTGCTCCGTCTGATCTCCAACTGCCGCAATGCGCACGGACCATGCTGTTGCCTGCTTATCAAAACGTACCATTTTTGCAGCAAAAGCCTCGACGGCATGTTGACTCGTAAAGATTAACCAGTCGAAATTCATGCTTCTTCGCAAGAGCTGTTCATCTTCTTTTTGTTGTAACTCTGTCGTTTGGATAAGCGGGTAATGTTCCACCTGACCACCAAGTTCTTGGATATATGACGTGATTTTTTTCGTCACTGCCGTTCCCGTCAAAAGAATCCGTTCGTTTGTTAACGGTTTTTCACTGTTCATCTTGCTCAGCTTTAACGCGTTGGATTAAATCATAGGCTCCCTCAGCAGTTAACTTCTCCGCTACAATTTTACCAGCTTGTTCTGCATCAGTATGCGCAACAGTATGCGTATAAAATACGGAGGCATCAGGCGCTGCTACAAGACCTTCAAAATTTACTTGTCCATCTTTAAATGTTGCATAACCTGCTATTGGCACTTGACAGCCGCCATCCATAGCTGTAAGGAATGAACGCTCTGCAGTTGCAGTTTGCCATGTTGCAGCATCTGTCATTTTCGCCAATGCTTGCAATAACTCCTCGTCATCACCACGACATTCAATACCAAGAGAACCTTGACCTACTGCTGGTACACATACTTCTGTAGATAGAAATTCTGTTACGATCTCATCTGACCAACCCATGCGCTTTAAACCTGCTGCCGCAAGAATAATCGCATCATATTCTGCTGTCGCTAATTTCTCAAGTCGCGTATCGATATTCCCTCGGATCCATTTAATTGTAAGGTCAGGACGTACTTTTAATAGCTGGGCGCTTCTTCTTAAGCTAGATGTACCAACAACTGCTCCTTGCGGTAAATCTGCTAATTTCACATGATTTGTAGCTATAAAAGCATCGCGAGGATCTTCACGTTTAGGAATACAGCCGATAACTAAGCCTTCAGGTAGAACTGCTGGCATGTCTTTCATGCTATGTACAGCAAAGTCGATGTCCTGATTAAAAAGCTCTTGTTCAATTTCTTTAACGAATAAACCTTTACCGCCTACTTTAGATAACTGAACATCTAAAATACGATCACCCTTTGTTACAATTTCTTTGATTTCAAATTCAAATGGAGCTCCTGTTTTTTTCAATTCTTCGATAAACCAGTTCGTTTGTGTTAATGCTAATTTACTTCTTCTTGAACCTACGATAATTTTACGCAAATTTATCCTACCCTTCTATGCAAACCAAATTATATGAAGAATTCATTCCATCCCATTTTATCAGAAAGTGGATGAATACTACATTGTTAACAACTATATTCTTTTATAATAGCATAAAAACATGCTTGTAAAACGTACGATATCGTTACAATCTCCTATGGTAAAAAGTCTTTCTATTAAATAGTCTGCTAGGTGCAATTAACCGTTCAACTTCAGAATTACCAGTAAGATGGAGCCCTTCTAATAGCTAGGTTGGCATTGTAAAAAACCTCTAAAAAATCCAGAAGCTGAAGTTTTTTAGAGGTTGTCTTATTTTATTTTAGTACCAGAAATGAAAACCGGATAAACTACTACCTAAAAAGAAGTTAATAATAATAAATAAGAAGGCATAAATATTTGCCCATGCGTATTTAGTTGATCTTAATTTACCATTACGATTTAACACAATAATAATACAATAGGCTAGCAAGGAAATGATCGATCCCATAATTTTAATATCAAAAACGTTCAAATTATCAACGGTTACATATGCCCACATCAAACCGAGTACAAGGCTAATAAATAAAATGGGTACTCCGATAATAATCGACCATGTTGAGCTACTTTCTGCTTGTTGTAAAGAGGGTAGCCGCGTCCATTGCTTCGTCCATTTTTTCTTTTTTAGTACATTGTATAAAATCGTATAAAGTACGGAGAAAACAAAAGATAGTGAAAAAGCTACATAGGATAAAATCGCAAAAATAATGTGAATCAATAGTAATTCTGACAATAAATCCTGACCCACTGGTGATTGTACTAGTTGATTTGGTGCAAATGTATGGATTACCATAAATACAAATCCGATTATATTAATGAAGAATACCGGTAAATCCACTCGATAAATGCAATGTAATAAAATCGAAATTGATACAAGTAGCCACGAGTAGAAATAAATCCCTTCAAATAAAGTTAATATGGGGAAACGATGTGTTTCATACATATAGATAATTAAAAAAATCGATTGTAATACCCAAACGATTGAAACGAACCAAAAAGCGATTCGACGCGATTTAACATCTTTTTTCAAGTAGTCTATAAAATAAAATATTATCCCGATTGCATATAAAACGACAATCGCTTCATGCAATCTAGTCATAGTTAAATCGACCATACTATACTCCCCTTATGTTTCATAGCTTGAATAATGTAAACAGCTACTCAAATGAGCTAAGCCATTAAATATGCTAACAATATAGTCATTAAAGGATCACTCTTTATATGCCCTATTTGTAGTTCCATATTGGGAACAAAATAAAAAACGTCCTCGTATCTATATAGTAACACATAGATTCGACAACGCTGTATTATTTACGATTAAAATGATAATTTCGATTGTAATTCTTCACCAACTATCGAAGCTTTTTGGCGACGTTCTTTATCATGAAGCTGTTGTTTTTCAACTTCATCTTCTACGTCATCTTCAATGCCAAAAATTTGTTGGAATAATGCTAATTGCTTTTTGGCATCTGCAGTTCCTGCTAATTCTTTTGCTTGCAAAATCGGTTCTTTTAACAATTGATTGACGATTGATTTTGTATGCTTACTTAGCACTTTTTTTTCACGTTCTGTTAAATCAGGCATTTTATTTTCGATACTTTGCATCGTTTCCTCTTGGATACGTGTTGCTTTATTGCGTAATGCAGCAATAACTGGTACAACACCTAAAGTATCCATCCAATTTTGGAAATCGTGCAATTCTGTATCAATCATCGTCGTAATTTGGCTTGCTGCTTTTTCACGCTCTGCTAAATTCGATTCAACAATGCCATGTAAGTCATCAATATCATAAAGAAAAACATTGGATAGTTCGCCCACTTTAGGATCAATATCACGTGGTACTGCAATATCTACCATGAATAGTGGTTTTCCTTTACGTAGCTTCTCAACAAATTGCATTAATTCATAATCAATAACATAATTCGTTGCACCTGTAGAAGTAATAAGGATATCTGCTTCTAATAACGTACATTGTAATTCCTGCATTGATTTTGGTGTGCCATGGAATTTCTCTGCTAGAAGTTCCGCTTTAGATAAAGTGCGATTTAACACGGTCACTTTACGTACGCCGCTACCATATAAATTTTCCATTGCTAATTCGCCCATTTTACCAGCACCTAAAATTGCAACATGCTTATGTTCAAGTGAAGAAAAGATTTTCTTTCCTAACTCAACAGCAGCATATGATACCGATACGGCATTTTCTCCAATTGCTGTTTCATCATGTGCTTTTTTAGCGAAAGTTACGCTTTGTTTAAATAATTGATTAAACATTGTACCAGTTGTACCAATCTCTTGTGCTTCTAAAAAGCTATTTTTTACTTGACCAAGAATTTGTGTTTCTCCTAATACCATTGAATCAATACCAGAAGTCACCTTAAATAAATGTTCCATTGAGGCCTCATCTTCACGAATATAAAGATGACTCTCAAAATCCTCAACGGGAATCTTGAACCAATTTGCTAAAAATTTCTTCACATAATGACGACCAGTATGTAGCTGATCTACCACGGCATAAATCTCCGTGCGATTACAAGTAGAAATAATAACATTTTCTAATATGCTCTTTTCGTTTTGTAAAGCTCTCATCGCCTCAGTAAGTGCATTCTCTGTTATCGAGAACTTTTCACGAACTTCGACTGGAGCTGTTTTATAGTTCAACCCTACAACTATCGTATGCATGAAATCATACACCTCTCACGTTCAATATTAACAAATCATATTATACCACACTAAAAGTATTTTCTTTATTTACATAAGATAATTACGATTTCTGTCATAATTTCCTTCATTAGAATCATTCTTATATAAGTCTACCAAAGTTTTACCCTTCATTCAATGAATTGAACCTTTTTTACATATGTAAAAATGCAGTTGTTCTTATTGTTCTTGTAGTCTAACTAATTTTTCAAGTTCTTGCTGTCGCTCATCTAAACTATAATTCAAAAAGCGTTCATCAACTATTTGCTGTAATAATACCTTATTGTGCCTGTAAGTTTGTCGGCATTGTCCTAGAAATTGAATATAACTGGTATACTTTTCATCAAACTGTTCTTCTAAAGACCTCACTATTTTCTTTGTTAATGCCGGACTATTGGCGTTCGTGCTAACTGTTATCAATAGTTCGCCACGCCGCAACGTTGCAGGCAAAATAAAATCACTTAAAAAAGCATCATCTACACGACATACTAACCCTGCACACTGTTCTTGAATGGCATTGTTTAGCTCTAGCTGATTTGTTGCTATGATGCAGTATTTACTCCGTTCTACATCCTTTTTTTCATAAGGTCTTTGATGCCAAACAAGCTTCTTTAACATAGCTTGCTGAGCTATATAGGCTGTAGCTGTTGGGCTGACTACTGTCACGCTTGCACCACTATTAACTAATAAACGAATTTTACGAGTTGCAATTATACCACCACCGATTACTACAAAATGTAACTGTTCACTATTCAATTCTATTGGTAAATACGACATATAGCACCCCCTTACCTAATTATACCAAAAATCCATATAATCGCCTAATATCATTGACTAATATATGATTGGAACTACGTATCCCTCATATTATGTAGTATAAAAGAAGCTCCGAAATCTCAACGATTTCGGAGCTTCTTTGCCTTCTATTACCTTACATGCGACCTTCAATTTCAGCCCAAGCTTCATCGAAGCCTTTACCTGTTTCAGAAGAGAATAAAATCAATGGATCACTTGCATCCATTTGAAGCGTTGTACGGACAAGTTTTTTATGCTTTTCCCATTGTGCTTTTTTCACTTTATCTGCTTTTGTAGCAATAATAATACATGGGATATTATAATGCTTCAAGAAGTCATACATCATACAATCATCAACAGATGGAGCATGACGTAAATCGACAATTTGAATCGCTGCTTTTAAAAGATCTCGGCTTGTAAAGTATTCTTCAATCATTCTTCCCCATGCTTCACGCTCCGTTTTTGAAACTTTTGCGTAACCATAACCTGGTACATCGACGAAAAATAGTTCTTCTTCGATTTTATAAAAGTTTAACGTTTGTGTTTTCCCTGGTTTAGATGAAATACGTGCCATACTTTTACGACCAATCATCTTGTTGATAAACGATGATTTACCAACATTTGAGCGCCCTGCTAAAGCAAACTCCGGAAAGCCATCCTCCGGGTATTGATTTGGTCGTACTGCACTTATTACTAATTCTACATTATGAACTTTCATTTAAATTATTTCCCTCCGTCTAACGCTATTTTCAATACCTCGTCTGCGTTTGACACGAGCTTAAAAGTAAGCTCTTTTCGTACACTTTCTGGTATATCTTCAATATCATGTTCATTTTTCTTTGGAATGATAATCGTTTTCAGACCAGCGCGATGCGCACTTAAAGATTTCTCTTTTAGTCCACCGATTGGTAACACACGACCTCTCAATGTTACTTCACCTGTCATACCGACTTCTTTACGAATAGGCGTCTCCGTTATTGCGGACACTAAGGCCGTTACCATTGTTACACCAGCTGAAGGTCCGTCTTTTGGAACAGCGCCTTCTGGTACATGGACGTGAACATCATGCGTCTCAAAATAATCTGCGTTGACCTTTAATAAATCCAGTTTAGAGCGTACATAAGAAAGAGCTGTTTGAGCTGATTCTTTCATGACATCCCCTAGCTTACCAGTCAATTGCAGTTTACCTTTACCTGCTGTAATTGATACTTCAATTTGAAGTGTATCTCCACCAACAGTCGTGTAAGCTAAACCTGTAGCAACACCAATTTGATTTTCTTCTTCAGCAAGACCATAAGACACTTTATGATGACCTAAATAATCTGTTAGGTTTTTAACTGTAACAATAACACGTTTTTTCTCATCTGTCACAATTTGTTTTGCCGCTTTGCGACATACTTTTGCAATTGTACGCTCTAATCCACGTACACCAGCCTCACGCGTATAGTAACGAATTAAGTCTAACATAGCATCCGGCTTAAATTGAAGCTGTGATTTTTTCAAACCATTTTCAATAATTTGTTTTGGAGCCAAATGATTGATCGCAATTTGAAGTTTTTCTTGCTCTGTATAACCGCTGATTTGAATGACTTCCATACGATCACGTAGCGGTCCTGGGATTGAACCGAGATCATTGGCTGTAGCGACAAACAATACGTTTGATAGATCATATGTTTCTTCAATATAATGATCGCTAAACGTATTATTTTGCTCTGGATCTAGAACTTCTAACATCGCTGCAGAAGGATCACCGCGGAAATCATTCGACATTTTGTCAATTTCATCTAAAAGGAATACTGGATTGACCGTTCCAGCTTTTTTCATCCCTTGAATAATACGTCCTGGCATTGCACCAACATAGGTTCTGCGATGTCCCCGAATTTCTGACTCATCACGCACACCACCAAGTGAAACTCGGACAAATTCACGATTTAACGAGGAAGCAATAGACTTCGCAAGAGATGTTTTACCAACACCTGGAGGTCCTGCTAAACAGATAATCGGTCCTTTTAATGAACTTTTCAATTGCGTAACCGCTAAATATTCAAGAATTCGTTCCTTCACTTTTTCAAGTCCATCATGGTCATCATTCAAGATTTTCTCTGCCACCGCTAAATCTTGACGATCCTCTGTTTCCTTCGACCATGGAATAGCGATCATCCAATCAATATAATTGCGAATAACGCCGCTCTCAGCAGCTTGAGCAGGCAGTTTATCATAACGGCTTAATTCTTTTAACACTGCTTTTTCAGCATGTTCTGGCATCGCAGCTTCGGCAATTTTCTTTTTAAGCTCTGCAACTTCGCCTGGTTTACCTTCTTGGTCACCTAATTCTTCTTGAATAGCCTTCATTTGTTCTCGTAAATAAAAATCTTTTTGTGATTTTTCCACTGAACGTTTAACTTTTGAATGAATTTTTTTCTCAACATTCAATATTTCTTGTTCATTGGCAATACGTTGTAACAAAACTTCCAAGCGCTCTTTAACATCAACAGTACGTAAAATTTCTTGTTTTGCAACCATTTTCATAGGAAGATGCGTTGCAACAGTATCAGCTAGTAAACCTGCATCGGTAATTTCCACAGACGTATCTAAAAGTTCTGGAGAAATTTTACTTGACACTTTAATATATTTTCCGAAAGACTCCAATAACGTTCTCATGAGTGCTTCCATTTCAATTGTTTTTTCCTCTGAATCTACGAAAGCCTCCACATCAACAACTGTCATTTTTTCCTCGTCAATATAATCCAATACTTTTGCACGGCTAATGCCTTCAACTAAAATACGCGATGTGCCATTTGGCAATTTAATCATCTGCTTAATTTTTGCAAGTGTACCCATGCTATAAAAATCTTTTGTTTCTGGGTTTTCTTTTGCAATTTCCTTTTGAGTTACTAAGAAAATTGTACTATCGTCATTCATTGCCTGCTCAACAGCCGACATCGATTTTTCACGGCCCACATCTATATGTAACAGCATATGTGGGTAAACAATCAAACCGCGTAGTGGAAGTAAAGGTACTCTATACGTTCTCATTTTTTCTGCCATGTGAAGCCACCTCCATTTTATGATTGTACTAGGTTCTATAAAACATAAAAAAGCTGGCTTTCGAAATTGTGCATATTTAGCACTTAATCGAAGCCAGCTAGTATCCTTGTTTTGATTAGGCTGATGTTTTTTCGCTATCTGAATCTTTAACTTCAGTTCCATCTTCTAATAAAAGTTTTGGATGAGCTTTTTCAGTAAGTGTTTCCTTCGTAATAATACATTTAGCGATATCATCACGTGAAGGAAGTTCAAACATCACATCAAGCATAACATTTTCAATGATTGATCTTAAACCACGGGCACCTGTTTTACGTTCAATTGCTTCTTTAGCAATTTCAAGTAAAGCGTCGTCTGTGAATTCCAACTCTACATTATCTAAGCCAATCATTTTTTCATATTGTTTAGTTAATGCATTTTTTGGTTGCGTTAGAATTTGAACAAGAGCATCTTCATCTAGTTGCTCTAAGCTAGCCAATACTGGTAAACGGCCGATAAATTCAGGGATTAAACCGAATTTCAATAAATCTTCCGGTACCAAATATTTCATTAATTTTTTATCATCTGTTTTTTGTTCTTCTGTTGAACCAAAACCGATCACTTTTTGTCCTTTACGGCGTTTAATAATCGATTCGATTCCGTCGAATGCACCACCAACGATGAATAAAATATTCGTCGTATCAATTTGTAAAAATTCTTGATGAGGATGTTTGCGTCCACCTTGTGGAGGAACGCTCGCAACTGTGCCTTCTAAGATTTTTAGAAGTGCTTGTTGAACACCTTCACCTGAAACATCACGAGTAATGGATGGATTTTCAGATTTGCGTGCTACTTTATCGATCTCATCAATATAAATGATACCACGTTCTGCACGTTCGATATCATAGTCTGCAGCTTGTATTAGTTTTAATAAAATATTTTCAACATCTTCCCCAACATAACCCGCTTCAGTTAATGAAGTGGCATCAGCAATAGCAAATGGCACATCGATAATACGAGCAAGTGTTTGAGCAAGCAATGTTTTACCACTACCAGTAGGTCCGATTAATACAATATTAGATTTTGATAATTCTACATCGTCAATTTTACTTTGAGAATTAACGCGTTTGTAGTGATTATATACGGCAACAGATAGGGCTTTTTTAGCGCGCTCTTGTCCGATAACATAACTGTCCAATGTATTAAGAATTTCTTTTGGTTTTGGAATTTCTTTCATTTCAACATCTTCTTCAGTGCCTAGTTCCTCAACTACTATTTCAGAACATAGATCGATACATTCATCACAAATATATACGCCAGGACCGGCTACTAGTTTACGTACTTGTTCTTGTGGTTTACCACAGAATGAGCATTTTAGATTGCCTTTTTCATCATTAAATTTGAACAATTATTTCACCCCTATTCAAGCAACAATATTACAAGATTCTATTGACATTATCAAATATAACGTACTTTCTCAATAATATTTACTTTTAATTGTATGTACAAGAATGTTGCATTATATATGTGAAAAACAAGGTATGGAAGAACCATACCTTGTCAGATTTGAAGAAGATACCATATATGATTCATCAACAAATCAATTTATTACTGTAAAATTATTCAGTGATTTTAGCGTTTTCAACTAAGAATTCAACTGTTTTTTGGATTTTAATGTCATGCTCAAGAACTTCAGTACCGCCAAGAGCAGCTTTGATTTGTTCAGCATCCATATTGAATTGTGCAGACATTTTTTCTAATTCAGCAGTGATTTCTTCTTCAGTTACTTCTAAGTTTTCTGCAGCAGCGATTGCTTCAAGAACTAATGACACACGAACACGGTTGTTTGCGTCTTCAGTCATTTGCTCACGTAGAGCAGCTTCGTCTTGACCAGAGAATTGGAAGTAAAGATCAAGGTTCATACCTTGTTGTTGTAAACGTTGTTCGAATTCTTGCATCATGCGGTTGATTTCTGTGTTAATCATGCCTGCAGGAATATCAATTGTTGCATTTGCAGCAGCTTTTTCAACTAATTGATCACGTAAAGCAGTTTCAGCATTTGTTGCTTTTTCAGCTTTAGCAGCTTCCGTTAATTTAGTACGTAATTCGTCTAAAGATTTAACTTCTGCGTCGATTTCAGTAGCTAATTCATCGTTTAGTTCAGGAAGCTCTTTACCTTTAACTTCATGGATTGTTACTTTGAATGTAGCAGGTTTTCCAGCTAATTCAGCAGCGTGGTATTCTTCTGGGAAAGTAATTTCTACTTCTTTAGATTCGCCAGCTTTAGCGCCGATTAGTTGTTCTTCGAAACCTGGGATGAATGATCCAGAACCGATTTCAAGAGAATGGTTTTCGCCTTTGCCGCCTTCGAATGCTTCACCTTCGCTAAAGCCTTCGAAATCGATTACAGCTGTGTCGCCATTTTCGATTGCGTCTTCTTTAACTACTAATTCAGCAAGACGAGTTTGATTGTCTGCGATAATTTTTTCTACTTCCTCAGCAGTTACTTCAGTAGATTCTTTAGTAACTTCTAGGCCTTTGTAGTCACCAAGTTCAACTTCTGGACGTACAACAACATTAGCTGTGTAAGTGAAAGCTTCATCTTTAGCGATTGTTTCAAAATCGATTTCTGGTTGATCTACTGGCTCAATACCCGCTTCAGCGATTGCTGCTGGGTAGCTTTCGTTGATAACAATTTCAAGTGCATCTTGGTATAAAGATTCAACACCGAATTTTTTATCGAACATGTTACGAGGCATTTTACCTTTACGGAAACCTGGTACGTTAATTTCTTTTACTACTTTTTTAAATGCGCGATCAATCGCTGCATTTACTGTTTCTGCTGGAACTTCAACAGTTAAGACACCGTTGTTTCCTTCTTTTTTCTCAAATTTAGCTGACATTAATATAACCTCCAAAATAAAATTCAAAGTGCTTTAAAAGCGTTCGTTATTACGACTTTGACAACTGTTTTAGTATATCATAGTTCCAATCAGATTCAACTGATTTCATACTTCTGGTATATCAGAATATTTTTCGAGCGTTTTGATGAAGTCTAATAATTCATTGTTAGACACTTGATTTTGCTCGAATAACGAGTGTACATAATCAGTATACCCCTCTACTATATCATCTGCGCTGTATTGAAACCATTCAAAAGGATATGTTACTAAAATATGTCTCGCTAGTAAAAAATGAGCCATTTCTAATAAGCTACCCTCTTTTTCTAAGCGTTCCGTTATGCGTTCAAAAACCTCGAGAAACAGTGGTGTATCATCTGGCAGTAGCATTTCTGCAGTATTGACGACACGACTTTCATCAAATTTTTTAACGGTTACTTGCAGGTCTACTTGTTGCGCAACTAACATATATAATGCGATACTTTGGACCATCGGATGCACTTCTTCAGCTTCAATAATATCTTTTAATTGATTGGCAAGGGGGCGCACATTAATCTCCGTCAATCTTTGTAAATTAGTCAACTGCATAAAAAGAGGTTGATTAAAAAAAGTTGCTACTTCATAGTCATCTGGCTTTATTTCCGTTTTTTCTGGTGTATCATCGATTGAAAGATTTGCTAATTTTTCACTCAAACTTAAAATATTTTTAAACTTCTCCAACGATTCAGGTGGAATAACTTCTTCTTCAAGCAACGATTGAATAATTTGTTGCACATGGAAGAAATCTCTGAGTTCCATGCAGATAGATAAATAAAGTTCCATCAATTCAATATAGCGACTTGGACCTCGTGCTAATAATAATTCACAAAGTTCGCGTGCCTCTTGAAAACGGCGCATTTCATATAATGAGTACACATAGACATTCATCGAATGTTCATCTAACACTTCATATTGCATCGCTTCACTAAATGCTTCAACAGCTAATTCATAATTACTTGTTTCTGCATAGTCATGTCCGGTAGCTAGTAAGCGTTCAACTGTGCCCGGAAACATAATCATATTTTTATCGGTTAATAATTTTCCATGTTTTTTCTTCAACAGCACCCACGCTCCTTATTCGTTAGTTTAGCACACTGATTTTTCACTGAAAACCCGCTTTCATATATTCATGTTAGTAACGACAATCGTTTTAAGTTACTTGTTTGGGGTATGTAGTGTAATAGAAATTTCTTTTCACATAGAAAGCGCTTTTGACATCTATGTAAGCCAACCTAGTAATCCCCTTCTAGGTTGGCTTTTTTTTAATAATTTTTAGCGATCCATTCGACAATTTTATCGATATCCTCAATTGTTCCTACCGCATCCTCAACATACACGCTAATAAGTAGTTTCCTTCCTGTTTGCGTCTCCAAATAACCGGCCAATGTATTGACCGCTGACAAAGAACCTGTTTTTGCACGCACTTTATACGCTGTTGTTTTAGCCCCCAACCTGTCCCGTAACGTACCGCCAACAAGTCTTTTCTGCTTTGCTGCAACTGGTAAAGAAACGATAAATTCATTGAACCATTCTTTATGTTGAATTTTATATAAATAATCATTCATCGTCTTTGTTGTCACACCATTTTTATGCGACATCCCCGAACCGTCTTCAAAAATCCACGTTTCTTCATCAATTTCAAGATTTGCCAAAAAGCTTTTCACAACATGTAGTCCAGCTTCCGTTGTACCTTGTCGGTATATTTCGACACCCATTGTTTTAGTAAGAATATCGGCAATACCATTATTGCTCAGCTTCATAAATGGAATTAACAGCTGATTCAACGTTTCTGAACGCACTATTTTTCTTAATTCTGCATATTTCGGTATCTTTTTTTGTGTCATTTTTTTATTCTTCTTCATCTGAATACCATGATGCTTCATTTCTTCTTTCAAGAGGGCTAATGTATAAGTAGTCGGATTTTTCACCGTCACCCATTTACGCTGTGTCTCATTCACTTCGATACAGCCTGAAACAATTATTTCATTACTTTTATATTTGCGCTCTACCGTTAATGAAGCGCGATTTTTTACCGTTCTAGCATTATTGATAATGACTAAATCACCACAACTGGGCGTTATGTCAATCCTTGGTTTCTTACCTATTTTATTTGCCGTAATATCTATGATTATAGAACCTGTATCATACTCTCCATTAGGTGACATGGTTAATGCCGTTATTGGTGCTGCATAGTATTCAGATTCGTCATGCTTCCAAATACCCGGTGTGAGTAATTGATTATCAAATAACAGGTCATCACCATATAAACGCCCATTTACCGTCGTAATTCCTTGCTGTTTTAATGAATAAGCCAAACTATTGAGTTTATCGCGATTCAAAGTAGGATCGCCACTACCCTTTAAATAAACATCTCCATTTAATACAGATCCGTCAATTTCACCCGTAGTGTATAATGCTGTTGCAAATCGATAATGCCCTCCTAAATAGTCCAAAGCAGCTCCTGCAGTTAATAACTTCATTGTTGAAGCAGGTTTCATCATTATTTTTGCATTATATCTAAAGAGCGCGTCACCTGAATTTGCATCATTAATCATGACGCTTGTTTTAGCATCATCTAAACGCTCCTTGATGAATGCCATCAATTCTTTATTTTTTTGACATTGTTCCATTAAAGCAGCTTGACTCCTCATCGTTTCTTCTTGCATGCAACCACCCCTTTGCATCATTGTAATCTATAATTTACACAATATTCAAATAACAATCGTTTTATATTATGTCTATACCAACTAATGGTTGTGAAAAATAACCGTTACTCAGACAACCACCTTTTATAACAGTCAAAGATCAACACAAAAAGTCCTTTTCATGGATACAATTCCCGCCACCTTATTATTTTATACTTGATGCCATAGAGGTGGGTATAACCCTCTTCAAAAACGATGTATGAAGTAGAATCTTGCTTTCTTAACATAACAAGTTCTTTTATGCTTAGCTATATTGAAAAAATCATCAGCTCTAGCTGCCCATTTTTCAACGTATGAAGCGTTATACGTTGTTATATGTAATTAATATTATTTCCTACAAAAAAAGCGCCGAAATCCGTAGATTCCGACGCTTATATATAGGGCTTGGCTTAGTAAGCTAAACCGTAAAGTGCTTTAATATGAGAAAGGTAACGAATGTTTGAACCTTCTTTCATAAGTGAAGCCGGGAAGCCTTTAAGCTCAGTTTGGCTTGCACCCACAGTAGCGACTCCGTCTTTGCGACCAAGTGAAGCTAATGTACCAGAATCAACTGGTGTGAAATCGTTCATTTGACGACCATTTAAGTAAGCGAAAATGTTGTAACCAACTAATTCGCCCATTTGCCAAGCATTTTGAGCTGTTGGTGGGTACGGACGATCTGTCTCTTTGTTAGCACCTTTAGCATAAGCTGCAGCTGCATCACCAACAACAAATACGTCCGCATGAGATTCTGATTGTAAGAAGTCATTAACGACTGCTTTACCGCGGTTACATACAAGACCTGATTCTTCAACCATTGGGTATTGTGCAACGCCACCAGTCCAAACGAATGTGTTTGCTGTAATAGTAGAACCGTCTTTAAGATTAATAACATTTCCCTCAACGCCAGTAACAGGAAGACCTGTTAAGAATTCTACACCACGTTTAGCTAATGATTCTGTAGCTCGTTCTATTAAAGTTTGTGGTAATACTGGTAAGATGCGCGGGCCTGCTTCAACTAGCTTGATTTTAAGATCAGCTGGTTGTACGCCGTATTTAATCGCTTCTTTTGTCATATTGTCGATAATTTCACCAACAAGTTCAACGCCAGATAAGCCACCGCCACCGATAACGATTGTAGCATCTGCTTCGTTACCTGTTTTAGCGTATTCTTTAATACGTCCGATAATATGCTCACGGATTTGGTTTGCATCATTTACAGATTTTAATACCATAGAGTTTTCTTCTAAACCTGGGATACCGAAGTAACCAGTTTTAGAACCAACACCTACAACTAAAACATCATATGATAATGATTCACCAGTTGATAATTTAACAAATTTTTCTTCTGCTGAGAACGAATCTGCTTTGGCAATTTTAACATCGATGTCTTTACCTTTGAATAATTTTTCAAGTGGGAAAGCAACCGCTTTTTCA
Organism: Kurthia sibirica; assembly: GCF_003143975.1. GTDB lineage: Bacteria > Bacillota > Bacilli > Bacillales_A > Planococcaceae > Kurthia > Kurthia sibirica. Next base: position 17,785 of record NZ_QFVR01000004.1, read on the forward strand.
TTTACCGTACCACCAGCTAAACGGTGAAGTTCAGTGATGATTTGGTGAGTTGGAAATTGGTTGACTACTGTAATTTGAGCTTGTTCTTTTGTTGCAAATTGACGTAATGTTAACGCTGACAATACGCCGCCGTAACCTGCACCTAAAATGACGATTTTTTTTGACATTATAGTTAAACCTCCATGATACTAAGTGTTTGAAAATTATTTTGTAGCTTTATGTTCTTTAGAAACTTCTAAAAATGCATTTGCAAAACGGAAAATACCTTGTACTTGTGGATCTTTTAGTAGTTTAAGCATTCCGAATAAACCGATTGTTTCTTGGTTATCTGCTGCACGATCTTTCGCTTCAATAGCTGTCGCTGCGATATCTTTTGCAGTTTTAACAACTGGTGTAGCCATTTCAGTAACAGTACCAATTGCGTCTGCTCTGAATGTATGATCTGTTGCTAATGTTTGAGCTACATCATAAGCTTTCGTTAAAGTAGTCATCATTTCAGTTAATTTTGGTAACTGGTCCACTAATGTAGTTAATGATGCCTGTACTTCTGGTTTTAATAATTGATCAAGTACATCTAATTGTTCTTGGCTTACTGCCGGTTGTTCTGATTGAGTAGTCTTTTCTGACATATTCAATTCTCCTTTACAATAGCTATTTCTATTACTGAACGGTAAAACCGAACATTACACTTATGAACCAACAAAATTGTTAGCTCATTATACTACATGCTGACATGTAATAATTGAATGAATAAAAAAATAATACTCCATTCTAACAGATTAAAATTAGCAGTCGTTTTGAAGTTTTATGTTACAAATTTTTAAAGAACGTGAAATATATCACATAAAAATGCATATAAACACGGTTAAAAAAACATGCAGAGCATCCCGACAAATGAAAGCTAAATTAATATGCTTTACACTTTTCATACTTCCAAAAAGAATTATACACTTCATACGTAGTAATTCCAATAGGTTGATTTTGATTTCTTTCACTATTTTTAGCTTTTTCACGTAAGATTTAGCTCAAAATCTATCAATGACGAGTGTTTGCTTGCTACTAAGATTTTTATTATTTTAACGTTAAAGAACCCTTTATTTTATTGAAATTATACTTTTCCACTATTTCATTATCTAAATATAAGAATAGTCAGTTTTTTTACACTAAAAAATAACGATATCCAACTGCAACTAAACAGGCTTTTTCTCATAAAAACCCCTTAATTCAATCAGAGGTTTTAGAAAAAGATTTTGTTTGTGTGTATTTTAAAAATAAAACAAGCAATGGCTGAATAACGAACAGTATGAAGAATGTTCGGAAAATCTGAAATCCAGCAACCAAAGGCAAACTAGCATCGACTTCATGTGCAACGACACCCATTTGATCCATACCACCCGGTGCTAGACTGAGAAGTGCTGTCGGAATATCGATTTCCTTCATATATGCAAAAAATAATCCTAAAACAATAGCTACTACGAATAATAAGGCTCCACTAAAAAAAGCCAAAGATAAAATTTGTTTTTTATTGTCTAAATCACGTGGTTTCATCATCAATGCTATATTCAGTCCGATGAATAACAAGGCTAAATCAATGAAGGGTGGTGATAATTCGAGTCCTGTCATACCAATACTTTGCAATAGAGCGGTGACAATCGTAGGTACTAGTAAAAAGGCTGTTGGAAATTTGATTTTTTTACCAAGTAACGCAGCCACTAAACATAAAATTAAAATCAGTGCCGTCATACTGTTCATATGGATGCTCCATTGCGCTGAAATGGAAGAAGTATCTGCAGTACGAACATCTGTAAAAAATGAAAAAACGAGAATAGGCATACCGATCACAATTAACAGAAGACGAATCGTTTGAGTTATCGTCACAATCGTTAAGTTTACATCCTTTGTTTCCTCCGCCATTACAATCATCTGCGTCATACCACCCGGAATACTACTAAGCAAAGCCGTTTGATAATTTATTTTGGCAACTTTTGAAATAACTAATGCCATAACTGCACTTAATGCAATTAATAAAATCGTCATAAGGAACATATAGGGTAGCTGTGCACTTATTTCTTTCACTGCTTCAGATGTTAATGCTTGCCCAATCGTATATCCGATAAAAAGCATGCCGATACTTTTCATGCTCTTTGGCCAATATAAAAAATCAGGGCGCCATGTATTAATCGTTAATGCACAGGCTAGTGGACCAAGTAACCAAGGAATGGGGATATGTAATACTGTAAATAATAGTCCGCCAATACTCCCGATCATTAACGTTAATAGAAATTTCTTTAATTGTAGTTTTGTCATGCTAAAACGCCTCTTTTACATATTAATTAGCGAACGATCTTGGAGTAAATCATGCAATGTATACTTTGTTAAAATAGCTTTTATCGCTAGCGATAATTCCGACGTAATCTCCTCGAAGGATTCATTCACTTGTTGACCAAAATAATTTTCTCCGGTTGTAGCAAGTAATCGATGCCACTCGGGTTGTTGACCTGGATTAACTGCATTATAAATAGCGAACAACGAAATATCTTTACTGTTTTTTGTCATATAATAACCGCCACCTCGTCCCTGTTGAACAGAAACAAGCTGTGCTTCAACTAATAAGGACAGAATTTTTCTTAATTGCGTTTTCTCATACTGAATTAACTTTGCAATTTCACTACTTGAATGTAATTTATTATGTGATGTCATAACAAGCATTGCCTGAAGACCGTAGCCAAAACGTTTAATTTGCGCCATAAACTCCCCCCCTAATCGGTGCTAATTATTACACACTTTACCTTGAATTTCAATCGTCAAAAAGAGGCAAATATTCCATACTTTCAAGAAAAAGTGTGATCCCCTATCCTCCATCAAAAAAACGTTTAAAACCATAAAAATCAGGTTTTAAACGTTTTTCTTTTGCCTTTTGATTATGTCCCAAAGGCGATTTGAACGCCCGACCTACAGCTTAGGAGGCTGTTGCTCTATCCAGCTGAGCTATTGAGACAGTTTATTACTATAATAATTATAACCGTCACCTCTATTATTTTCAAGTTCTCTTCAAAGAAAAAGAAGTCATCTCCACATAAAGTAGCTATGACTTCTTTCTATTCAAATGTAAAATTAGTTTTTCACAGCTTCTTTACGCTCATTTGCATATTCTGCTGCTGCTGTAAATACAACATCAGAAGAAGAATTTAACGCAGTTTCAAATGAATCTTGCACGACACTAATAACATAACCAACACCGATAATTTGCATAGCGACATCCGCTGGAATACCGATTAATCCACAAGCTAACGGGATTAATAATAATGATCCACCTGGGACACCTGAAGCACCTGCTGCTGATACTGCTGCCACTACCATTAAAATAATGGCTGTTGGAATATCTACATTAATGTTTAATGTATAGGCTGCTGATAATGTTAAAACAGAGATTGTAACAGCTGCACCTGCCATATTGATTGTTGCGCCTAATGGAATCGATACAGCATATGTATCTTTGTTTAAGCCTAATTTTTCACTTAATCTCATATTGATTGGAATATTAGCACCGGAACTTCTAGTGAAAAATGCTGTAATACCACTCTCTTTAATAGTCGTAAATACAAGCGGATATGGATTTCTTCTAGTAGCAACGAAAACAATTAATGGATTGACTACTAAAGCAATAAATAACATAGACCCGACTAAAATAATAATCAGCGTACCATATTCTTTTAATGCATTAAAACCATTGCTCGAAATTGCATCAAACACAATACCGACTATACCAATAGGTGCTAAGCTGATCACCCATTGTACAACTTTTGTGACTGCTTCTGCTGAGTTATTAATAAATGTTTTTGTTGAATCATTTGCTTTTTTGAAGGCGAAACCTAAAACGATTGCCCAAGCTAAAATACCGATATAATTTGCTGAAAGTAATGCATCTACTGGATTTGCAACAATATTTTGTAGTAGTGTCTGCATAACTTCCCACACATTTTGTGGAGGCGCAATATCTGTTACACTCTCTTTTAAAGTTAGTTTAACTGGGAATAACTTACTTGCAATAACACCGACTGTTCCAGCCAGCAATGTCCCAACTGCGTACAATACTAATACTGTTTTCATATTTGTTTTCGTACCTGCGGTATGGCTTGAAATAGCTTGTAATACAAGGACAAAAACAAGAATGGGTGCGACCGCTTTTAGGGCGCTAATAAACAGTGTCCCTAGCATGGCAATTGCAGATGCCTTGGGCGCTACAACCGCTAAAATTACACCGATTATAATACCGACAATAATACGACCTACTAAGCTCGAATCATTCCATTTTTTAATTAATTTACTCATAAAGTAATTCCCCCATCAACAAAGTATAATTTCAATATAATTACGGATTCCATTGGAGAAAACACTCTGTACCCTCCATAAACACATTCTATCATATAATTCATATATAAAGTGACTATTATATAATATTTATGTAATTGAAACCGTTTTCATTTATTGATTCCATAAAATATACCATATATCCCTTTTAGTTGATAGACTAAATTTTCGATAATCATTATATTGAAGTTTTTTATTTCTAAATTACTATTTCACGATTTTATTTTTTCATATTTTAAAAAAAGTGACCTCATCGCTATTAAACGATACAATATGCTATACAAAAAAATATAGGCATTTAGTCTTTCTATCTTTTTTTCAAATTTAGTTCAAATGTATTTTATTCGACTACATAAGAAAATAGTCACAAAAAATACACCATTTATAAACAATATAGTGTTACTATAGTTTCGAATCTAATTTTCAGGGGTGAGAATATGTTGTTCACAAAAAATCGTACAGAGAAAAAAACAATTGTCATTTCACAAGATCATGTCGGCTTATTCATTAGCGAACCAACCTTACTAACGCAGTTAACAATTATTGACTTGCAAAAGAAAGATCTTGCAAATATACGCTATTTACAACCCTATGTTAAAGAACAAATCGCTATGATTGTTACTCAATTCTATGATGCAATTGGGACTATACCACAGTTGAAAAATATTATTGAAGAGCATAGTCATGTTGATCGTTTACGTGAAACACTATCACATGCCATTCAACAAATGTTTGACGGTAAAATCGACAGCGCTTATATAGATGTTCGCAAACGTGTTGCACGCGTTCATGTTCACATAGGCCTAGAACCAAAATGGTATTTGGCTGCTTTTTTAAAAATCCAACAAGCCCTACACTCTATTGTTTGGACAATAGATTTACCTGCTTCACAACGAAATGACATGATTCAAGCGATTAGTAAAATTTGTAATTTTGAGCAACAACTCGTTCTGGAGGAGTATGAATTATTCTCCCAACAACTTGCCCATAAACTACAAGAAGATTTACACCAACGAGTACGTGAAGACCTAGGAGCCATCTCAAGCAATTTAGAATTTCAATCGATTAATACTGCCAATGCTATTTCCGAGCTAGTCGCAAGTTCGCAAGAAGTTGATGACTTCATCAAAACTTCCATTAAAGGCTCTGAAAAAACAAAATCAGCCTCACAAGAAGGTTTTACTAAAATGACGCAGTTACGTCACGACACAGCGAAAATTAATAATAGAACCGCTGAAATGTCTGGAATGATCCAATCATTAAACGAATCATCTATTGAAATTAAAGCAGTCATTGAAATTGTCAAAACAATTGCCAATCAAACAAATTTACTAGCATTGAACTCCGCTATTGAAGCTGCTCGTGCCGGTACACATGGTAAAGGTTTTGCCGTTGTTGCACACGAAGTACGAAAACTTGCAGAATTAACAAAGGAATCTGCCGATCAAATCGCTCTACTCATCGATCAATCAAATCAACAAACCGTTCAAGTTGTCAATGAAATCCAAGTTGTTCAAAAACTCGTGACAGCTGGTGAAACACAACAAAAAGAACTCGCAGTTGCCTTTGAAACGATTTCTTCTCATATTGAAGATACAATCATGGACTTTGGCTCTGTCAGCGAACAAGTTTCAACGCTCGCCTCTGTCATCACAATGATGTCCACATCTTCAGATGAATTACAAAATACAGCAAGTGAACTAGATGGTACAATTAAAGATTTTAAGTAAGGCATACTATGAAAAATGACCCTTTATGAATTCTAAAAATTCACAAAGGGTCATTTTTTATTAGTGATTAATCATGTAAATGTAAAGATTTAGTAGAAGCTGCATGAAGTTCATTAAATAAAGCTTCATTATCAACTAATTTTTGTCCGTATGACGGGATCATTTCTTTAATTTTTGATTCCCAAGCTGGCATTTCTGCTGGGAAACATTTGCTCATAACATCAAGCATGGCTGTTACTGCAGTAGAAGCACCTGGTGATGCTCCAAGTAAAGCAGCTACAGAACCATCTTGTGATGTGATTACTTCGGTACCGAATTGTAAAGTACCTTTACCTTTATCTGTATCTTTAATTACTTGAACACGTTGACCAGCGGTTACAGCATGCCAGTCTGAAGTTTTAGCATTAGGAATGAAATCACGTAGTTCTTCAACACGTTTTTCATGGCTTAGCATCACTTGTTGTACTAAATATTTAGTAAGCGACATCTCTTTAGCGCCACAAGCTAACATTGTGAATACATTATTTGGTTTCACTGAGTTAATTAAATCCATATTAGAACCTGATTTTAGGAACTTAGGAGAGAATCCACCAAATGGACCGAATAATAATGATTTTTTACCATCGATGAAGCGAGTATCTAAGTGAGGTACTGACATTGGTGGAGCACCGACTGCCGCTTTACCATACACTTTTGCATGATGTTGCTCAACAATTTCTTGATTATTACATACTAAGAAAATCCCACTTACAGGGAATCCACCGACATGTTTACTTTCAGGAATACCTGTTTTTTGTAGTAAACGAAGGCTGCCACCACCTGCACCTAAGAAGACAAATTTAGCTGTATGATAAGCAATCTTACCATCTTCACTCTTCACTTTAATTTCCCAACGACCATCATCTGTACGTTTAATATTTTGGACGCCATGATTATAGTTTACTTCTACGTCTTGTTTTTCAAGACTTTCCATTAACATGCGTGTTAATGCACCAAAGTTTACATCTGTACCTGAATTGATTTTTGTTGCCGCAATTTTATCGCTAGGATTGCGACCTTCCATCATAATCGGTAACCATTCTTTTAACACTGCAGGGTCTTCAGAGAATTCCATACCTGAAAATAGGTGGTTAGCTGAAAGCGCTTCAACACGTTTTTTCAAGAATTCAATATCTTTTTCACCTTGTACCATACTCATATGAGGAATTGGCATAATGAATTCTGAAGGGTTTTTAATTTTATTGTGATCAACTAAATAAGACCATAATTGACGAGATACTTGGAACTGTTCGTTGACATTAATCGCTTTTTTAATGTCGACAGAACCATCTGCATTTTGTGGTGTGTAGTTTAACTCACAAAGTGCCGAGTGACCTGTACCAGCATTATTCCACTCATTTGAGCTTTCTTCGCCAGCTTTAGCTAATTTTTCAAAAACTTTAATATTCCATTCCGGAGTTAATTCTTTCAAAAGTGTGCCTAATGTTGCACTCATGATTCCGGCACCAATTAAGATAACGTCTGTACTGTTAGTTTTGTTACTCATTATTACCATCCTTATATCTTAATATTTGCAGTAAGGCTGCAGATGCTTTGACAAAGGCCATTGCCCATGCGAAACCTGAATACACACCTTATCTGTATCAAAAATATCCTTATGTTAGTGTAGCATATTTACTAAAAGAATAAAATATGAACGAATCAAGTCAGCATTTCATTGTCAATTTTCAACAAAAATCATGTTTTACTTAGGAAATATCTTTAGTAGTGAGTAATTATAGTATTAGTTTAGGAAAGCGAAAACAGCTACCAATAGTCAAACAAAATTGTTAAATTCACTTCATTATATAAGTAATTTTAAGAATTTTTCGAAATTTATACCAGCTTCTTTTGGCGTGTTACTAAGTGCTGTATCAGCTATTGCAGTTGAGATGAATTGCTCTGCTAGCGACAGCCCCTTTAATAGAGAGTCTCCGCGCATTATACTTCCCATCATAATAGAAGCAAATATATCCCCCGTACCAGAATAACTTTTACCATTGTATGCTGTAAAAAACGTTGCAATTTGTTCCCCATCAAAAAAAGCAGTCCCAATTTGCGAAGTAGCAGCGCTATCTGAAGGTGGATGAATGCCTGTCATAATAATCTTTGCAGTCGTCAATTTTTGCAAGCGTTGCCCTATTTTCCTAATCATTGCCATATAGCCTTCTGCAGTTTGTTCTTTTGCCAAGTCATCATAGTTTAAACCGCTTAGTAAGCAACTTTCAGTCACATTTGGTGTGATGACTGTCGCTTCACTCACTAACGCCTTCATGCGTGCTAATAACGACGGTGTAAAGAATGTATATGCTTTTCCATCGTCCCCCATTACTGGATCAACGAGCAACACCGTATCCGCATGACGAAATTTTTCCAAAAAGCTAAAAATATGATTGATTTGCTCTTCCCCTGTGACAAACCCTGTATAAATACCTTCAAATGAAACATCCATTTTTGACCATTCATTTTCAAAATGATGCATTTTATTTGTTAAATCCTCGCAAAAAAAGCTGCTATAACCAGTTTGCGATGTCAAAATCGCCGTTGGTAAGGGTACGGCTTGTGTTTGCATGACCGACAAAATCGGTATCGCAACTGTTAACGAACATTTACCAAAAGATGATAAATCCTGTATTACCGCTACTTTCTTCATACATACCTCCGAAATAATTTGTTTTTCTTCTAGTATACAAAAAGAACTTACTTCTAACAAAGCTAGAAATAAGTTCTTGAGTTAATTATTTATCTTGATTCTTTTGGTGGTTGGCAAACATCACATTTACGTTGATTATTGTTTTTAAATTTAGTAAATGTTTTTTCGAAGTTTGTCCCACAAGCACATTTAAAAAGAAGTTTTTGAGAAAAGCCATGGTATTCAGTAGAGAGTAATTTACTTTCTGAATTCTTTTCTACGAATTCTCTGATTTTTGAGTATGTCCATCTTTTGTTCATTGTTAAGCACCTCCATAATTTGGGTTTTGCGGAGGCTTGGAGTAGCATTCCACATACATGTCATTAAGCTACTTATTATACCACGCCTCCTATGAAGTTAGTATAAGTTTTTCAACTTACACTTTAGAAACACAGTAAAACAGCGAATTACATATAAAACCTACCGATGACTACAAATGATAGATGCAAAAAACCTCGTCTAGTTACACCTTTTAATAGGATACTAGACGAGGTTTATTCAGTTAAGTTAGTTTAAAAAATTCTCTTTAAACACTTCAAGCTGGTGATCAACAGCAATTGGATCATTGAACATGAAGGCATAACCATTTGCTTCAATAACATGGCCTTTTTTCACAGCTGGAATATTTTTATACGATTTTGTATTTTGGAATGTATTATTTTGATCGGCATACTTACTAATCACTACATAATCACCAATATAATCGCCAATAACTTCTTGTGATAATGAGAAATAACCATCTTTAGCAGTTGCTTTTTTCACCTTATCTTGCATTTTCAAACCTAAAGCTTGATAGAGAACTTCTGTACCGCGACCCCATGCATCACCAAATACGGACATTTCTTTACCATAAGCTTCTAATACTGTAACAGTCGCATCTTCACCAATTTTAGCTTTAATTTCTTTGCCTAAAGCTGCTGAATTTGTTTTATAATCATCAACCCATTTTTGTGCCTCTGCTTCTTTCCCTACTAGGCGACCAAACTCAATATGTTGCTCCATATAATCTAATTTATTATATGTGACAGATACTGTTGGTGCGATTTTTTTCAATTTATTTAGTGTTTTAGATGTACTTGGTGCCACGATTAAATCAGGTTCTAAGGCACTAATTTTTTCAATATCATCTTCTGAAACAATCTCCACACCTTTTAACTCTTTATCATACAACGGGCTTTTCGTAGTCCATTCTTCAACACCTACTAATGGTATTCCCAATGCAATGAAATTGCCGCCATTCGTTAAAGCAACTACACGCTTTGGATTTGCAGGAACCTGCATATCCCCAGTTTCTGATTTATATGTGACCATCTTCGGCGAATCGTTATTAGCCGAAGCCTTAGTATCTTTTTCTTCTTTATTTCCACAGGCACTAATGATCATAACAAGTGCTAACAGCAGAATTACTAATGATTTTTTCACGAGTCCAATTCCTCCTACAATTAAATGATTAAATGAGAGTGATTATCACTTTCAATTACAAGTGTATTATTTACTGGAGTTTTTGTAAATGGATTTTTGCGTAATGATTTTGACGATTTTTCTACTATATTAATAGGAAGAACTTCATTTTTTTCTTAACAGCGGACATGTTTTCTTTTAAATCCAATGCGTCCGTTATCGATATTTTTTTCAATCGTTGCCACTGCTGAAATAGTTGTCGCTCTCCCATCAGATTTTACAATGTTGATGTTACCTATCTCTTTAGCAATAGCTAAAGCTTCTTTATGCAAAGGTTTAAAGGATACTCCAACTGTATGAATAAAATTATTCATAGCTAATTTTGTGCGTAACGGCTGCTCATGAACTTCATCTTTTATCGTATCTAACATGCCCTTCAGTTTTAGCATATCAAAATATTCATCTTTTTGATTACCCAACATCCAACAATAGCAACTCCAGCCAGCCGACATCAATAATTCATCACTACTCGCTATCCAACAGTCAGAAATTTCTTGCCCTAGTGGTGATTCGGCAAGTGTGACTGCGACAACAAAGTCAGAAATCATATAAAAATAAGCGCCTTCCATCCAACGATTAAAATCTTCAGCTGTCATGTTTTTTGCATCGGCAATAACTCCAGCAAAATACATGGCATCATAATTACCGGTAGCATACAGTTGTTCCGCGAGTGATTGATTAATGTGAATCTCCTTTTTCATAGGCTTCATCGCACCAGTAGCCACACCAAAAAGCGGCTCTTGTGCACCATTCGACATATATATTTTCTTCGATCTGTCCTTACCCAATATCGCTAATTCCGCCATCACCTGTTCAAAATTCAACAACAACACTCCCTACCGTATTAGTTAACACTAGTATACTTCATCCAAACAAAATAAACCGCCTAGCTATCAGGCTATTCCCTCTCTTTCCTTGTACGCGATTAAATATTTCCCTTTCATATGAATGAGCGTCACGAGCTAGAGAAAAATCGCGCTTTTAAAGTTAAATTTTATCGTAAACGGGTGTTACTTACCGCTTGACTCGGTTTACTTACCGCTTGAACCAGCTAGTTTCGATTACTCCCTTAATCGCGGCGATAATATTCGTTATCATGTGATTTTTCACGCGAACAATGACGATGATTTGATTTAAAAGTGATATTTTTAACTTATACAGGTGTTACTTACCGCTTGACTCGATTTACTTACCGCTTGACCTCATTTACTTACCGCTTGACCTCATTTACTTACCGCTTGGCCTCATTTACTTACCGCTTGACCCGATTTACTTACCGCTTGACCCGGTTTACTTACAGCTTGACCCGATTTACTTACAGCTTGACCCAGCTAGCTTCGATTACTCCCTTAATCGCGGCGATAATATTCGTTATCATGTGATTTTTCACGCGAACAATGACGATGGTTTGATTTAAAAGTGATATTTTTAACTTATACAGGTGTTACTTACCGCTTGACCTCATTTACTTACCGGTTGGCTCGATTTACTTACCGGTTAGCTCGATTTACTTACCGCTTGACCCGATTTACTTACCGCTTGACCCGATTTACTTACCGCTTGACTCGATTTACTTACCGCTTGACCCGGTTTACTTACCGCTTGACCCGATTTACTTACCGCTTGACCTCATTTACTTACCGCTTGACCCGATTTATGGAGGAATGATGTGAAATCCTTTATGATTTTATTTAAAAGGCATATACTGATAGATGAAGATAATAGAAGGGAATGATTTAGATGCCACAATCACTACAAGGTAAAGTTGCATTTGTTACTGGAGCGGGTCGAGGTATTGGCCGCGCAGTTGCAGAAGCATTAGCAAAAGAAGGTGTGACCGTTGGATTATTAGCACGTACAGAAGCACAAGTAAAAGAGGTTACGGAAGCGATTAAAGCAACAGGCGGCAAAGCAACTTTTGCAACAGCTGACGTGACAAATATGGAGGAAGTTAATAGCGCAATTGCCTCACTAACATCAGAGATTGGTCCTGCAGATATTTTAATTAATAATGCTGGTATTGGTGGTTTTGGTAAATTAGTCGAACAGGATCCAACAACATGGAAGAAAATCGTCGACACCAGTGTTTTTGGCACATACCATGTCACACACGCTGTATTGCCTCAAATGATTGAAAAAAATGAAGGTGATATTATTAATATTTCTTCAACAAATGGTCTAAACGGTGCGGCGACATCAACTGCTTATAGTGCAGCAAAATTCGGTATTATCGGATTAACTGAGTCGTTGGCACAGGAAGTTCGTCGTCATAATATTCGAGTTACCTCACTAGCACCAAGCACAGTCGTTACAGAACTTGCAAAAGATTCTGGTCTAGTAGATGAAGCCAAAGCGGATCGTATGATGCAACCAGAAGATTTAGCTGAAGTTATTGTCAATCAATTAACTTTACCGAATCGTATCTATGTTAAACAAGCAACAATATTAGGTACAAATCCTTACTAAATACCTGAAGGAAAAACCCGAAGTCCTGACCCATTTAATTGGTTCAAACTTCGGGTTTTTTGATGTTGTTTTATTTACCAACTAATTCACGATGCACGCGATCATAGGCTGTTGCTATTAATTCTTTATCCGCAGGAAATTGTTTATGTAATTCCTTTTTCATATCATAAATGGTTCCATATTGATGCACAATTTGATTATTCATAATCATCGCCCACAATTCTTCGATATAATGATTGTTTTCCAAAATAATTCCTCCTCTTCTACTTATTTCGACAAATAAAAAACACATGCCCTTTTAAAGGAATGTGTTGGATTTTTATGCAAAAACAAATAAGCAAAAAAGCACGCTTTTTTACATTGTTCGCACAAAACACCACCTAATTCCACGTAGGTCTTTGGTGTGTACTCGAATTAGGCAGGTCTCCTGACTTATCTTCAACACTTTTTTACTCCTTCCCGTCGAAACAGTGGTTACGTAAAAAAGCTCCAATTTACAGTTGCGGGACAGCGCCGGATTTCCACCGAACTTCCCTTTTAAGTATATTTTCATATACACCTATTCATGACACAAGTATGAATCTAAATATCATTTTAACATACAATTATTCATTTGGAGTTTAAATTTAATTATGATTTTTGACAAGTAATCATCGTAAAGATAAATGGTTCTTTATCGGGGTTTTCTTTATGCGGTTCGATAATTTTTTCTACTTTTTTTAAACCTACCTCTGCAAAATCTTTTTGAATGGCTTGCTCATTATAAAAATACATTGTTAAATTTGGCATGATTTCAAAATAATTCTCAGCTATTTTTTTCCCTTTAGCATACATAGGTGACTCTTGAGAAATTGTCACAAAAACCATTAGGCCACCGTCTTCTAATTGCTCATAACAATCTTTTATGAACTGTTGTCGTTCACCAGTAGGCAATAGATGCAGCAAAGCATAACTGTATATTCCATCATATTTTTTATCGTTAAATGGCATGCTTGTAATACCGCCATGATAAATGGGTACTGTTATCTGATGGGTTCGAGCTAATTGAATTGCCGTATCGGAAATTTCAATGCCCTCTACCTCCATACCATTTTCCATGAAAACTTTGGCATTGCGACCATAGCCAAAACCTGGTATTAACACCGTTTTCACTTTATTTTCAAGGAACCGCTCTTTTGTTTTAACAGTGGAATCTGCTGCTTTAAATCCCCACATTTCTCGATTTTCCTTAAAACTTTCTTCCCAAAATTCAGACATATCCATTCCTCCTCATTATAGAGTTTTAATATCTGTAATTAAACAAAAAAACATCCGAGTATGCTTTTTTCTTATGTTAAATTACCGATATGAGCTTCAACCTTATCGATTGCGCGCTGTATTAAGCAAGTAGAGTCTGTCTCCTTGCAGTAATCAAAAATAAACTCTATTACAGATTTAATATATCTATAATAGAGTTTATTTTATAACAAGTCAATTTTTCATTAGTATGGCATCTAACGAATAAGCCAATTGAATATTGTTTAATGATAGATTTGTATAGTATTTATTTGCACCACTGCCACCAATAAAAAATTTACTCATCTGTTGCTGCTCGGCGAATTCATCCAGTTCTTTTAAAACATCGCTGGAGTCTCTCATAATCTTGTCTGTCGTGGCAGACAATAATACAGTAGATGGCTGGAGTTTTTTCACTAAAACTTTGATTGTGTCCAATGTTGGTGAGCTGCCAATCAAAAATGTTTGGTATCCAGCTAACAATGTTTCTAATAGTAGAATTTGCAAAGGAATTTCATGAAATTCTCCCGGTAGGCAAGCCCCTAAAACAAGTGGTGCTTCCGCGGATTGTGGGTAGCTTCTACGGATATGAGCTAAATAATCTCGAACTGCTGCTGAAGATACTTTTTCTTGATGTTCAAACCATTGTTTGCTCTCCCAACGTTCGCCAACTTCTTGAAGAAAAGGCACGATTACTTCTCTTAGAAAACTTTTTAATCCAAGCTCTTGATGTGCCCTTGTCAAGATACGTGTGATTTCTACTTCATCAAAGACATTTCCCGCTTCTAATAATTTTATAAAAAAACTATTATTTTGCAGTGGAAGGACATCTGATTTTTGAAGATTGTCCATTTTTTTTTGCGTATTTAATGCCATGGATACAGCTAGTTTAGTCGTCATGCCTTCTCGTATATATTTTTGAATTTGTAATAATAGGTCAATATGTTCCTGTTCGTATTCTCTATATCCATTCTCTAATCTCTCTGGTGTCATAAATTGATATCTTTGCTCCCATTTTCGAATTGTGTCCTTGGATAAACCAGTTATATCTGCCACCTGACCAATTGTATAATGGGTTTTTTCATGTGAATGTTGGTTCATTTCAACCATTCTCCATCCTTAACTATATTATGAACCAAGTATATATTATTTATTAAGCGTTGACAACATTGTCCATACTTTTTGATAAAAGGTTTGACAAAAGTTATTTTAAAGTATAAATTATACTCATAAGTATAGTTAGAATTGGATGAATAAATTCACATTCTCGTTGACAATAAAGGAGACTATCACATGAAAAAAATTAGCGTTGTAGGGGCTGGCCCTGGTGGCTTAACAGCAGCAATATTATTGGCAAATGCCGGTTATGAAGTAGAAGTTTTTGAAAAAGAAGGATTTATTGGCGGCAGAACAAGTCCTATTCACATTGGTGATTTTACATTTGATCGTGGTCCAACATTCGTAAATATGATGTATTTAATTAAAGAGATATTTGATTTAGCAGACCGTAATCTAGAAGATTATGTGGAGTTGGTCGAATTAACACCACTTTACGATCTAATTTATAATACAAAACGTTTGACGGTTACTTCTGATTACGAGCAAATGATCTCTAATATTGAAGAAGTTTTCCCAGGAAATACTGCAGGCTACACACGTTATTTACAAGAAACACATAAAAAATTAGAGGCACTTGTTCCATTGCTACAAAAGAAAATGGATAGTATTACTGACTTACTTTCTATAGATGCTGTAAAAGCATTACCCGAACTAGAGATAGGTAAATCATTAATGCAAAAATTAGCCGAATATTTTAATGATGAAGAACTACAATTAGCCTTTACTTTCCAATCGAAGTATTTAGGTATGTCTCCTTGGAGTTGTCCTGGTGCATTTTCAATCCTGTCATACATCGAACAAGCATATGGTGTATTTCATATTAAAGGTGGCGTCAATCAACTAACACAAGCAATGGCCACTGTACTTGAGGAAATGAATGTCAAAATCCACTTGAATACGCCTGTTAAAGAAGTGCTAAAAACGAAGAAAAAAGTAGCGGGTTTACTATTAGAAAATGGTGATATTATTTATTCAGATGATGTTGTAATCAACGCTGACTTTGGATACGCTATGACAAAATTATTAAAAGAACCACTTGCTTCAAAATGGACGCCTGAAAAAGTGAAGAAAAAACAATTTTCTTGCTCAACATTTATGCTCTATCTTGGATTAGATACACAGTATGATTTACAACATCATACAATTATGTTTGCGGAAGATTATAAAAAAAATATGGAGGAAATTTCTGATACAAAAATATTATCTGAAGATATGTCCATCTATATTCAAAACCCTGTTGTTTCCGACTCCACTTTAGCTCCTGCTGGTAAGTCAACACTGTATGTGTTAGCTCCTGTGCCAAATAATTTTAGCGATATTGATTGGCCACAAATAAAAAAACAGTATCGAGATGTTTTAATCAAAACACTAGAAAGTCGTTTAGATTTAAAAGATTTAGAACAACATATTGAAGAAGAGCTTGTTTTTTCTCCACAGGATTGGGAACAGCAAATGAATGTTTATCAAGGGGCGACATTTAATCTTGGACATCAATTATCTCAAATGATGACATTTAGACCACATAACCAATTTAAACCGTATCAAAATTGCTGGTTAGTTGGTGGGGGTACTCATCCGGGTAGTGGTTTACCCATCATTTTAGAATCTTCACGTATTACAGCTAATTTAATTTTGGAACGAGACGGGATTAAAACTTATCCCATTCAACCGTTACCAAAAAAAGTGAATTATAGTATCCCTAAGGTGCCTGCCTATGATCCAACTACTATATAGAATTTATATTATATGGTTCGTTATCGGATTTTTCTTGGTGGGATTAAATTTAATCCCTCCCTGGCTAGAATGGGCTAATAGTATGTTTTTAATCTTGTCTGGTAGCTTATCCATTCTGTATGCCTTGTATACATTTGGTAGTAAAAAAGGGATTATGATAAGTGGTGGCATTTTTTTCACAACATTTACAATTGAAGGATTAAGTGCTCATTTCGATATTTTTTTCGGAAATTATGATTATACGCCCTTATTTCCTCCCCTGCTTTTTGGTGTACCAATCGGAATTGGCTTTGCGTGGATCACAATGATTATGGCAGGGCATGCACTTACTATTCATATAAAAAATCGCTTAACTCGCTCAGTTATTGCTGCTTTCTATGTTGTGGCATTAGATTTAATTCTCGATCCAGTAGCCTATATTGTAAAAGGTTACTGGATATGGGATGATACGAGTTTCTACTATGATATTCCACTTAGTAATTTTCTTGGTTGGTTTACAATTGCCTTCTGTTGGCAATTACTATTAACGACACAAAAAAACAACTCTTATTTATTTTTACAAAATAAAATAATTGTCGTTTTTTGGACAATTGCTATTCTTTTCATTTGGATTGCATTGTTAAATAAATTATTTTTAGCTTTTACTGTGTCTATGATAGCCTTTGTTCTTACTGAATTTTTGCGGAGGTCTGCACGTGAAAAAAAATAAACACTCACAATGGTTTTTTCGATGGGGACAGCGATACTTGCTCAAAAAAGCGTTTCATCAACTGAATGTATTGCATCATACCCCAACTGCACCCGTTTTAATTGTCGTAAACCATAGCAATTTTTATGATAGTCTTGTGTTATTTGAATTAGAACAACAAAATCTACTACCAAATTCAGTTGTTGCCGTAATGGATAAAGCGGGTTTAGACAAGCATAAATTATTCAATGGACTCGGTGTTGTGCCTGTTTCCACTCCGATGAAGCTATCTGAGTATAAACAACTAATCAGTTTGATGAAACAGCATTCCTTATTGATTTTTCCACAAGGAAAAGAAGAACATATTGAAAAGCGTCCTTTTTCTATAGAAAAGGGCGCTGCTTCATTATTACTTAAAAATCCTCATCACGGCATACTATTTGTTTCTTTATACTATTCTTATGGTGCAAAACCCAAAGGGGAAATTGCCTGTCGTATGTTGCATATTAAAGCTATGGATCGACCTCATGAATTACAGGATATTCAACATTTTATTGAAACGACAATGACAGCAGAGGTTGATCATCTCAAGGAGGATGTTATTATGAAAAAATTCGATAGCTATACGGAGCTATGGTAATCATCCTTGTTCTTTATATTTTCGGTACTATTTGGATGTGTTGGAATGTTACTCAGATGAAAAAACTAACTATAGTAGATACTGTAAAGCCTTTTGTTAGCATTCTTATTCCCTTAAGAAATGAAGAATCACATATTAAAAATCTAATCAAAAACTTACAGGAGCTAGATTATACAAATATAGAATTTATCTTATATGATGATGATTCAGACGATGACACACTAAATAAAGCCATTCATCATACCGCTACAGATCATCGCTTCCAAATTATAAAAGGCGGATTACTTCCTAATGGCTGGAAAGGCAAACCCCATGCTTGTCACCAACTTTCTTCCTATGCACAAGGTGATATTTTTTTATTTTTGGATGCCGATGTTCTATTAAAACCACAGACTGTTGATGCTGTCATTGCTTCTATGGTAGTAAATAAGGCGGATGCAATTAGTTGTTTTCCTCATTTTAGAAACAGTAGTTTTTTGGAATATTGTTTAACACCGTTGCTGCACTTTTTCATTTATATGCACTTACCTATTCGGCTTTCCAACAACCAAAAACTACTAACAGCAACTGCGGCAAGTGGTGCATTTATAGCTGTTACTTCGACTTGCTATCATGCGATTGGTGGGCATACTAGTGTGAAAAATAATATTGTGGAAGACGTAACACTATTTCAAAATATCAAAAAGAATCATTTTAACGCATTACTTTTAAGGGGCTCCGACTTTGTAGAATGTAAAATGTATGGTTCTTCTAGCGCTACTTGGCAGGGGTTTTTGAAAAATTGTTTTGCTGCTTTTCACCACTCCTACCTAACGGCTATCGCCATTATTTTTGTTTATACACTGTATTATTTATCCCCCTTTGCTTTACTGATCTATGGTCTTTTTAGTGGGCAATGGTGGACCATAATTCCGTATCTATGCATTACAATACAACGCTTGATTAGTGACTATTTAAGTAAGAACATCAATCTATTCTCACTGTTGATGCCCTTATCTGCTGCGCTATATATTGCGTTACTCCTTACTGCAATGTATAAATACACCGTCAATGACAAGACGAGTTGGAAAGGACGATTATTATGAGAAAAAAAGCACTGATTATTGGTGGTGGTTTGGGAGGACTTTCTGCAGCACTTACTTTGAGTACGGAGTATGATGTCCAGATTATCGAAAAAAATGCACAGCTTGGTGGCAAAATGCGCGCGATAAACCTTGATGGTTTCCATTTCGATTTTGGGCCAAATACCTTAACAATGCCTCATTATTTCTGGGATGTGATTGCTCCTTTTGGAGAACCAGAAAAAAGGTTACCCTTTAAAAAAATTGCATTGCCAACTCACCATCAACTAGATGATTTTGAGTTAGTTTTCACAACTGATCAACAAGCTATGATTGAACAACTTGCCAAAATCGATCATAAAAGTGCTCAAAATTACCCTGCTTTTATTCGTGAAATCACTTCCTTATACAAGCGTAGTGAAAAACCATTTTTACAAAAAACCTTTTTTAGTTTTGCTGATTATTGCGACCCTTCTTTGCCCGCTAGTATTATTCAAATGCATCCATTTACCACACTGTCTGCATTTTTAGAAAAATATTTTCCACACCCATTTGTACGTCAATTATTTGAACGTTTTGCAACGTATATCGGTTCTTCTCCTTTCGAAGCGCCCGCTACATTTGCACTCATTGCTTACTTTGAACTGGTAGAGGGGACCTATTCACTTGAAGGTGGCGCCTCTAAAATCGCTGCTGTCTTTGAAGAATTATTAATTGCTCAACATGTAGTGATTCATACAGATGAACTCGTGACTTCTTTGAACCACCTAAACAATAAAATCACTGGTTGCACTACGACAAAGGGGCATTATGAGGCTGATCTCGTCATTTGTAACGCTGATTATGACGTTTTCCAACAATTGTTAGGGCGAAAAACAACTAAAAAACAACGCTCTACCTCTGCTTATGTCGAGTTAATTGGTTTGAAAAGTCCAGTACCTTTACATCACCATAATGTACTATTTAGTGCTGACTATAAGAAAGAATTCCAAGCGTTACATACTGGGCACTACGCTGAAAATCCAACCGTCTATAGTTGCTATCCCTATGCTTCTGATTCCAGTAATCCACCTGCTCTTTTTGTCCTGATAAATGCACCAAGTAATGCGCCACTTGCTGTAGAAAAACTTACTCTGCAAGTAGATACAGCTCTATTGAAATGGGGGATCTCCAAACAGCATATTGTAACAAGACAGGTTTTACCACCGTCATTTATCGCAGAAGAATTTTTAACTGCAGGTGGTGCTATATATGGCCAAGCTTCTAATTCTTTAAAAAATAGTTTTTTCAGACCACGTAATCGCGATTCTCAATTTAATAATTTATATTATGTTGGCGGTTCTGTCCATCCTGGTGGTGGCTCACCCATCGTTGTAAAGTCCGGTTATGAAATGGCCAAAAGAATACTGAAAAATAATGAAGCGACTCTCACTAATTGAGATCTTGCTTCTTTTTTATTGCCCAAGCTGTCCTGGATTCTAGCATCATTTAGCAGGACTACTCTTACGACATCTTTACACCCTACTTCCTAAGTAATTATTGAAAAAATGAATGCTTATATATTTGGCAACCCCCTTATTATACAGTTTGAACCAATCGTTATACGATTATTTACCACTATATAGCTACTTGTTTTTGACATATCTTTTTACGCTTCTTTAGTTACGCCATTCATTATCAAAGAATACTCTGCTAAAATAAGTGTTACATCTTTTTTGGAGGGATCATATGAATTTTCTAACTAAACGATTGCTCGACATGTCTTTATCCAAAAAACTATTTTGGCTTGTACTAATTTGTTGTGTAATCGCTTCATTTCTATTCGTACATAATAATTATGCCTTTTACGATGATACGATTGTAGCTGTAACTGCGACCAAAATAGTTGATGAGCAAACAGTTACAGATCGTCATGACAATATGGATAAACTATTTACCCAATATGTATCTGCTGTTGTGAAAAATGGTAGCGCACAAGGTGATACGATTCGACTAACCAATAACTATTCAAAATCGCAGGCTTTCGACGAACCATATAAAGTTGGAGACGAGCTATTTGTGACACTTACTTCCAGTGATGCTAAAAAAATGAGTGCGACGATCACCGGTGTCAAACGGGATAAGTATTTACTATTAGTGGCTTGGATACTCGCTATCGTATTGCTACTCGTTGGAAAAAAACAAGGTTTTTCCTCTCTACTTACGCTTCTAGTGAATGCCGTTATTTTATCATTTGCTTTAGACTTGTATATAACACAATCAAATCAGTCGTTATTGTGGATTTCTGCAGGTTGTATAATACTGTTTACCATTTTATCTTTACTATTCGTCAATGGGCGAAACAAAAAAACTGCTGCAGCGATTATTGCCACTTTACTTGGGACATTCAGTTCATTACTGATCACCTATTTAGCACTCACAGTAACCAGTGGCAAAGGGCTGCGTTACGAAGAACTTCAATTCATCACGCGTCCCTATGAAATTGTCTTTATGGCTGGCTTATTTATCGGTGCACTTGGTGCCGTTATGGACGTTGCTATTACCATGTCAACATCTATGTTCAGCTTATACGACAAAGATCCTACCATGTCTATTAAAGCACTGAAAAAATCTGGTCTCGAAATAGGCAAAGATATTATGGGGACGATGACAAATGTATTATTTTTCGCATATGTCAGTGGCTCGATTCCGATGCTCATACTTTATTTCAAAAATACTCTACCATTTGGTTATACGCTATCTGTCAATCTATCATTAGAGATTGTACGCGCGCTAGCAGGTGGTCTCGGTATTGTTTTAACCATTCCACTCGGGCTGTATAGTGCCCTATTTTTCATCAAGAGACAGAGGGCTAAATTATGAATACAATCGTCCTAATGACCATTCTACTACTTTTAGCAATGACCATTATTGGCGGAAAAAAAGGTTTCCGCTCTTTTATCGCTCTTTTTCTCAATTTCAGCGTGATGATTATCCTCTTATTCTTTATGAATATCCAAAGTATGAATGCTATTGTCCTAACATTAATCGCTTGCGTTGTAATTGCTTGCATTAATTTATTTTTCATCAACGAAATAACAACTACAACGAAGGCAGCCTTCCTATCAACTTTATTGACAACTTCAATACTGTTACTTGTTATTTTAGCCGTTTCAGATTTAGCATTAATTCACGGTTTTGGCGAAGAGGAAACAGAGGAGCTAGGCGCTTTTTCCCCATTGATTGGCATTAGTTTTATGCAACTTGCTATTTCAGTTATTATTATGAGTACGATTGGCGCAATTACAGATGCAGCTATTGCTATTGCATCACCTATGAGAGAAATGTATATTCACCATCCAACTAGCTCGCGCAAAGAATTATTTCAATTCGGCTTATTAATTGGACGCGATATTATTGGTACGAGTACGAATACGCTATTTTTCGCCTTTATTGGTAATTATTTAGCACTCATGATTTGGTTCAAGGACCTCTCTTACTCCATAGGTGATATTGTCAATTCAAAAATTTTCAGTTCTGAATTTATTACAATTTGTTGTGCGACGATTGGTGTCATTTTAGTTATTCCCATTACAGCTGCTATCGCTGCGCAATTTTTCGTACGAAAATCATCAGACCGTAAGTAAACCTACAAAAAAGGCCTATCACATTTTATGTGGTAGGCTTTTTTTGAATAGCTCTAGTTAATAAATGATCCTACTTATTTAAAGTGACTTTTATATGCCGAAATAAATGCTTCAGGTGAAGTTTTCACCGTATAGGCAAAGACACCACGCGTAGAATGTAAATAGAGCATACCCCCTTCATTTGCTATCTCGCGAAAAGAAAAATCTCTCACGATTTGGATGGGAAACTCTCTATGTTGCGTAACAACCTTATCCTGATATAAATAAATCACACGATCAATTTCAATAACCACTTGACTAAGACCTTCTACCTTTTTTTCTACTTTTATATAAGGATGTTGTGCAATGAGGTTCATGAAATCCTCCTTTTCTAATCTATTCTTACTCCATACAATACCATATTATATGATATTCATTAGCTATGAATACCCACTATACTCCTTTTTTATTCCCTTGATTTCAACTCATCATATATACTGCTATACATCATCAAAAAAGAGTTACTTGGTATCGCGACCAAATAACCCATTTTATGTCCTTACTCTTTCCAACTTTTTTGTACATAATTATACGTAATTTTCAACTTCTCAATATGCTGTTCATAATCTACCGCCAAATAATGATAGTACAATAAATCCACAATATAATGTTGCGCAATTAAGGAAGCCGTGGCAGCACTTCTCAATGAATCAACTTGTTCACTTTGACTATGCACCAAGCTAACAGTCGATTTCCGAGCCAATGAACTTCCTGCATTCGATACGATACTGATGATCGGAATAGACAATTCATTACAGACTTTTGCGATAATATCGATTTCTTTTTTTTCACCTGAATTTGAAATCAGAATCATTAATTTACCTTTTGGTCTAGAGGATAATGCAGATATTATTAAATGTGTATCTTGCGTATCCAATACTAATTTTCCAATTCGAATAAATTTTTGAGCTAAATCTTTAGCAATAACATACGATGCCCCTATGCCAAAAATAACAATATCGTTTGCCTGGTGGATTAACTTACTACCGGACACAATGGCTTCATTTTGCACAAGGGTCTCTGTTTCACTTAATGCATTTGTTATTCTTAGCCTTAACTGTTGCTTTATTTGATCAAGTGAATCTGTTGGTTTAATCTCTTCTAAAATCGTTGCAGGTGTAGATTGTTCTGCTGACAATATTATTTTAAAATCAGGAAATCCTTTTGCTCCAATGGATTTGCAAAAGCGTGTAATAGTTGCATTACTCACACCCACTTTTTGTGCTAATTGTTGGGTCGACAAATGAATCACTTCATCGCTATTTGCTAACACATAGTATGCAACTAGCTGTTCTGCTTCTGAAAGAGTCGCAGCTTTTAATTGAATTGTAAAACGTAAATCTTGTACCATATTTAAATCTCCTTTAATCTTCTAGGACCGTTTCCACCATTGCATCTTTTGGAACACCAAAGAAATAGGTTAGGAGGAATCCACCGGCATACCCACCTAATAAACCAAATACATAATATAACATATGTCCTGTAGTAATGAGTGGAATTAATGCTACACCCGACGGACCGATGGCAATTGCCCCTACACCACCTAAAGCACCAATGATCGCACCGCCTACACCCCCACCTAAACAAGCAGTTATAAATGGTCTTCCTAAAGGTAATGTTACACCATAAATAAGCGGTTCTCCAATCCCTAAAATACCAACTGGTAACGCTCCTTTAATCATATTTGTCAGCTGTTTGTTTTTACGACATTTTATCCATAAAGCAATTGCAGCCCCTACTTGCCCTGCTCCGGCCATCGCTAAAATAGGAAGTAGTAAAGTCGAACCCGCACTCGTAATCATCTCTAGATGAATTGGCGTTAAAATTTGATGTAAACCAAGCATAACCATCGGTAAGAATAAGGCTCCTAACACAAATCCAGCAAACGCCCCACCGACATTTAATACCCAAGTGATTGAAGTTACTAATGATACTGATACTACACCAGCAATTGGCATAATAATAAAAATTGTGATTATTCCGATAATTAATAATGTAATTGTTGGTGTAATAATAATATCTAGGGAATTTGGAATGAACTTGCGTAACCATTTTTCTACTGCACACATAATCCATACAGCAAAAATAACACCGATAATACCTCCTTGGCCAGCAATCAAAGCATTGTCATTAAAAATATTCATAATTGGCTTCTCAGGCGTCATACCCGCCAGTAATGTGACTGCACCAATAACACCACCAAGACCTGGCGTACCCCCAAATTCACTTGCCGTATTAATACCAACATATATAGCAAGATAAGCAAATACACCATTTTTAATAACATTTAAAACAAGAATAATTTGATCCCAACTTGAACCAATATCCCCTGCTGTTTGTAAATTGACTAAAATTGCTGCAATCCCACCAATTAAACCCGCACCGACAAAGGCTGGAATAAGTGGTACAAAAATATTAGCAATAGATTTTAACGCTCTTTTCATCGGTGAAGATTTTTGTTTTGATTTTTGAGCGGCTTTCACTTCTGCAGCCTTCGCTTCAACTGCCTCTTTATTTGATCGTTGTGATGAAGACTTATTTGAAGAAGGGAATTTTTCACCGAGCTTCACGCCCGCCATTTGGACCATTTCATTTGCCACTTTATTCACTGTTCCTGGTCCAACAACTACTTGTAATGTATCATCTTCTATAACACCTAAAACACCTTTTACTGCTTTCAATTTTTCCAAATCGACCAATGAATAGTCTTTAATGGATATACGTACACGTGTCATACAATGAATTATTTTCTCAACATTATCTATGCCACCAATATGATCATAAATGCCTTTTGCTATATTAAATTCTTTGGACTCTGTCATTTTCTCATCACCCTTCGTGTATTAAAAAGTATCTTTTATAAATCCATGACTCGCTAGTAAACGTTTTTTCGCTTCTTCAGCGGATATAGAACACAAAATCATGACGATGGCTACTTTCACATTTAGCTCCGCCTCTTTATATGCTTTTTGAGCGATTTCTTCAGAGCAATCTGTCGACTGACGAATAATGCGAATTGCACGCACCCGCAATTTTTCATTGGAGGGTTGAACATCGACCATTAAATTATTATAAACTTTACCAATACCAATCATGGCACTAGTCGATAACATATTTAATACAAGTTTTTGAGCCGTTCCTGATTTCAAACGTGTCGAACCAGTTAAAATTTCTGCTCCCACCTCAACTTCAATAACAATCTCAGCTTCTTTACTTATTTCAGCATGACGATTGCAGGATAGACTAACTGTATTAGCCCCTAGATTACGTGCAAAGCGTAGCCCACCAATTACATAGGGTGTACGCCCGCTCGCTGCAATACCAACGACTGTATCTTTCGCAGTAATTCCACGTCCTATCAAGTCTTTTTCCGCTAACTGCAGATCGTCCTCTGCCCCCTCTACTGCTTTCATCATCGCTGTCTCTCCACCAGCAATAATACCTTGAACCATTTTTGGATCTGTACCAAAAGTAGGGACACATTCTACAGCATCTAATATACCTAAGCGACCGCTTGTTCCAGCTCCAATATAAAATAATTTACCGCCCTTATTAAAAGTGTCAATAATCTTTTTAGTTGCAGATTCAATTGATGCTAAATTTTTTGCAATTGCTTTTGGTACAACTTCATCTTCTGCGTTCATCAATTGTAGTATTTCACGTGTTGAATACTCATCTAATCCCATCGATTTTTCATTTCTTTTTTCGGTCGTTAATTTATCTAAATCCATTCTGTCACCTCAGTTAGTATAATTTTTTGTTGCCCTTCACATAGTGATAATAGAGGGATATCTTCTTCTATTATTCGCCCAATCTTCAGGACAAACGCATCCAATGGTATATGTTGTTTTACCAAATTAATCTCCCCACTATAACGCAATAGTTCTTGAGAATTGATCGTTATATCACCTATTTTTCGTTCACATACAGTGCCGGTAAACTGATGGTTATAAAATAAAGACCGACTTTCTTGAAGACGAATTACATCGCGTGCAATTTCAGGACGACTTGTGAATACACAGTGCGTAATTGGTACGTAATCACCATTAAATGCCACCGTTAGCATCATAACTTTTTCACTATAGTATGACTCGAATTGTCGCATAGCCTTTCTAGAAATTGATGGATCACCAATCATAATTTCATCGACGGAATACCTATTAATCAGCTCAAGAGCATTTGCAAAAACAGCAGAGTTACGATGTTTTTCAAGTGTCGGTAATCCTTCATACATCGGTCCACGTAATTGTTGATCTCCCATAACAAAGGCCACAACCTTCACATGAACTTCATGTAAAAACGTATTTTGATTAAGTAAAAAAAATGCATCTAAGCCTGTATTACGCCTCGGATAATAATTATGCCAAGCTTCAATATGGGAAAAATTAACTTTCAAATCCTGTAATTCCCTAACCATATCAACCGTTATTGTACTAGCATTCAACGCCACTTGAAAGCGTTTGCAATACTGCGCAATTTCCATGATAGAGAAACCGTCATCTAAGCGTAACCCCCTCACCCCTAAATCACTTAACTCATCTGCTGACATCGGCAATTTCTCCATAATTTCTCGTGAGACATCTACCATAAGTTGAAGTTTTAAATCCTTACACAGAGCGATTAATTGTTGAAATACTTGCCAACTAGATGCCAAATCATACTCGGGTATATGTAGTGATGTAAACACCCTGTCAAAACCCGAATTTTTCATATTTATCATATAGTCGATTTGAAGTTCATCATACAAATAAACTGAAAACCCTCTCAACTACAAATCACTCCCTTCGATTAGTTTTATCATAATCTATATGAAATAAAATCTCAATTTTTAAGCGAAATTATGTTTTTACTGAAATAAATTTTCTTGAATTATATAAAAGCAAGTATCTACCTACCAAATGCGATGAGACGCGGTGACGTATCATCACTGTTCTCTCCAAAGAAACTTTTTTAGTCAAAACAAAAGCACTCATAATGAGTGCTTTTGTTTTGACCTACTTATTAATTGCATTACATAGTGATTTTTTTGTAACAAGACTTGCATAATTCCATAATACTTTTTTCTGGTATCATGATCCCGCATTCTTTACAGTTTGAGTACCCATACTCATTATTACAATTTTCACAGTAATACGATTTATTTTCATGGTTTAATTTAACCTCTTCATTACACTCCATACAATATTCTGCTCCTGTCATTAATCTCACCACCTACTATTAATAACTCGCATAATTAAATTACCCTTTTCCACATAAAAATAACGCTAGTCAATCGACTGCATTATATTTTGTCCAAATAAATAGCGCTATTATACTGCTTGCAGTCTTGAAACACTTCATATTTTTAAAGAATTGGCGCCCTATCATGAGTACAGATGGTTTAACTGAAATTATGAGTTTATGTATTTTTCTATGCTTTTTGTGTAATCATGTAAGTAGACATGTTTTCTCTTAACTTCAATATGACATGATTTTTTATAAAAACACTGCAAATAAAACAGTTAGTAATGAAGGTATAAATAAAGCACTAAGAATACTATTAGAAAATTGATCTCTATCGCGTATTACAGTTCATGGTTTAAGACATACTCATGCTAGTGTACTTTTGTACAAAGGCGCTAACGTTCATTCCGTTTCGCAGCGATTGGGCCATGCCGATAGTCAAACAACACTTGATCATTATGCGCATGTGCTGGATGAGATGAAAGAGAGAGATGAATCAATAGCCGTTAATATATATAACTCTTATTAGTGGTCACATCGGTGGTCACATCGGTCACTCTTTCTTTTCATTGTTCATGACACTCTGTTTATTTTAACGAATAAAAAAAGTGCCACAAAGCCTTATTAGTAAAGGGTTTATAGCACTTTTTATATTTTTCTGTTTCATCGTATAAAACACTTATTATGTCCCAGGAGGGATTCGAACCCCCGACCGATGCCTTAGAAGGGCATTGCTCTATCCAGCTGAGCTACTGAGACAATATTATCTTTTAGTGAATCAACTTACTGATTTCCTAAGGACAATATTTATTATATGCAATATAGCAATGAAAGTCAACATTATTTTTTTAATATAGAAAATAAATGTTTAGAGATGATTTTTTTATCTGGTGTTTTGAAATAGACGGTCAGATCATTTTCATCATCTTCCCACTCGACTGTAGCATAACTTTTAGCGTTTCCATCTCTTGGTAAAGTCAGACTTCCTGGGTTCAGGAATAGCCTATTATTAATTACTTCTGCTCCCATTAGATGAGAGTGGCCAAAAAATACGAAATCCGCGTCAGCTTCTTGAGCTTGATCATTTAATAGAGCTAATGTTGTTTTAATATCATATAGATGCCCATGTGTTATAAATACTTTACGGTCATCTAGGTTGACGATAATATCATTTTCAAAGTTGTCATCAAAATCACAATTACCTTTAACACGAATCATATCGTTAAAATGGTCATCGTTGTAGCTAAGTTCACTATCCCCACAATGGAAAAATACATCTGCATCTTGCTCCTGATTAAATACGGTTGAAATTATTTCTGCATCGCCATGTGTATCACTAAGTACGACAATTTTCATTTTATTACCACCTTATCGTTCGCCTATTTTTTCTTGCAATAATTTTAATGCGTTTCCTCTATGAGAGATTGCACCCTTTTGTGCTGGCGTTAGTTCTGCCATTGTTTTTTCTTGTGAAGGTACATAAAATATTGGATCGTAGCCGAAACCATTTTCACCGCGTTTTTCTTCAAGGATCAGCCCTTCACATGTACCAAATACAGTCGTTGTTGGGAAATCTGGACCTGTGATTGCTAAACAACAGCAAAACCGTGCTGTACGTTCTTCTGGCGGAATATTTTCTAAGTTTTTCAATACTTTAACAATATTTGCTTCATCATCATGATCCCCAGCATAACGTGCCGAATAAACGCCAGGTTCGCCATTTAATGCATCAATCATCAATCCACTATCATCTGCGATAACTAATAGATTAAGCGCTTTAGCAAGCGTCTCCGCTTTAATAATCGCATTCTCTTCAAATGTTGTACCTGTTTCTTCTATTTCCATATCAGGTGCGACATCAAACATCGTTACAACTTCATACCCCATTGGTCCAAAAATTGTTTCAAAATCTTTTACTTTACCTCTGTTTTTTGTTGCGATTACGACTTTTTTCATGTGACTACCTCCTGTATAAATTCCTCTTCATTTTACCATAAATTCATATTTCAACATAAAGAAAGAGCAACGAATTTTCACTTTTCGCTGCCCATTAAGTACTATAGGTCTATCTTCTGTGCTTGTGTATCATCGAGTTTAAGCCAGTGGTCTAACACCGTCTGGAATTTAGGTACGGAACCTGTTGCAAAAAATTGGTGCTTACCTCTTATTCCACTCGTATTATCAATCGACATAAATTCAAGTATTTCCTTTGCATGCTTGGCTGTTTCAGTTGCAGATGACACAACATGTACTTTTGGGCCAACAACATGTTCAATCAATTCTTGAATAATTGGATAATGCGTGCAGCCTAAAATCATCGTATCGTATGTAGCCTCTTGTAGGGGGGCCAACGTCTTCTCAACGAGTTGTTGAGCAAAAGTACCTGTCGACTGTCCGCTCTCTACAAGGGGCACAAGCGCTGGACATGCTAAAGATGTAATAACACTTTGAGAATACAAGGAGTATAACGCATCCTCGTAAGCGCCACTTTTCACTGTACCGGCAGTTGCAATTACCGCAATTTCATGTGATTTTGTTTCTTTAATCGCTGCTGTTGCACCTGCATTTATTACACCGATCACCGGGAAGTCACATTGCTTCTGAAGTGGTTCAAGAGCCACTGCCGTTGCTGTGTTACATGCGATTACGAGCATTTTAATATGCATGCTCTTTAATTTTTCCGCTAGTTCGGTTGTAAAATCTAATACTTGCTCACCAGTACGCGGTCCATATGGGCATCTAGCGGTATCACCAATATAGTAAATCGTCTCGTTTGGTAAGTATTTTAGCATTTCTTTTACAACGGTCAACCCACCCACGCCTGAATCTATAACCCCGATGGGAGCATTCATAAGTTACCGCCTCAATCCTCATTCATATCTTCGTTCATTTTTATATACAGCTTTTGTAGTAATACGGATAATTGTGATACCTCTTCATCTTCAAAATCGCTCACAATATCTTGTAGATAAAGCTGACGTTTATCGATGACTTCTTTAATAATCTTCTCCCCTTCTGGTAGTAGATGAATGCGTACAACTCGACGGTCTTGCATATCACGTAAACGTTGTACGAGCATGTTTTTTTCCATACGATCAATTAAATCTGTCGTCGTACTAAAAGCTAAGTACATTTTATTCGATAAATCACCAATTGTCATGTCCCCAAGCTCGTCCAACCACTGTAGCGCAATAAACTGCGGCGGTGTAATCGTATAATTATTTAGGATTTCGCGACCCTTTTGTTTTACGATTGCTGCAATATGTCGTAAATCTTTTTCTAACATACCAATCTCATCGCGATTTACCTTTACATCTTGTTGTTCTCCTGCCATGACTATTCACTCCTACTTCGATTAATTTACTTCAAAACTCGAATTACTTTATTAAATTAACGTATTAAGTATATTGTGAATGTTAAGTCGAAGATTGGCAAGTATTCTTCTCAAATTCGGCTATTTTACATAGTAATTAATAAATATTTATGCTTTTTAAGATATCTAATTGCTCAGTCGTCCACTTTGAAGAACGCCCTGTTGTTGAATCCATTTGAACAACGGTCCCTCTACCCGTTAAGCGAATATCGCCAGAAACTACACCCATATAATGAATTTCTACAGATGAATTGCCAATACGCGTATATTTTGTATAGATACGTACCGTCTCACCAAAAAATATTTGGCCTAAAAAATCACATTGAATGTCGGCCACTACAGGCACAATGGGATTGTCTTCTGCTGTAAAATCATTGAATAATTTACTGTCTCCCATAAATTTCATACGCGCTGATTCAAAATAAATAAATGGTACTGAGTTATTCAGATGTCCAAGCATATCGGTTTCCGAAAATCGCACTTCAATATCTTCATAAAAAGTAAAATCCTTTTGCCACTTCTCAAAGTCTTCAATATAGGTTTCCTTCATCATTATCCCCCTAAAAGTGAATCATTATTCATAATGTAATTGTATCAGAATAATATTTAAATAGGAAAGAATATAGTTTCTTACAGCAAGATTTATCCTCACTAACACGCTGCGCCTATACGTGTAGCAATATTCTTTTTTTTCATACGATTTAATATCACCCAATCATGACTCATTATTGAATTTTAAAACTAAATTATTTCCGTAACTGGATGTTACTTACCGGTTGAGCTCGTTTACTTGCCGGTTGAGCCGATTTACTTACCGGTTGGCTCGATTTACTTGCAGCTTAACTAGCAAGATTGGATTACTCCCTTATACGCGACAATTCCTTTCGATTGTATGTGATTATCGCCGCGAATGTTGACATAACTACTCTTTTAAAGTGAAAAGTTTAACTTATACAGGTGTTACTTACCGGTTGACTCGATTTACTTACCGGTTGAGCCGATTTACTTACCACTTGACTCGATTTACTTACCGGTTGGCTCGATTTACTTACCGGTTGGCTCGATTTACTTGCCGCTTGAGCTGATTCAACTAACATTACAGATTTCAATGGCGATGGAATTTCTTCCTTTTATGTGTATACAAAAACGGCTTCATCTACAAGTAGATGAAGCCGTTAGTTCATTCTTAGTCGACCATGTGGTCAGAACCGAAGAAGTTTTTGAACATTTGTACTGTTGCTGCACGGTTAAGTGAAGCGATAGAAGTTGTTAAAGGAATACCTTTTGGACAAGCTGCTACACAGTTTTGTGAGTTACCACAGTTAGCTAAGCCACCATCACCCATGATTGCATCAAGGCGTTCGTCTTTATTCATTGCACCTGTTGGGTGAGTATTGAATAGACGAACTTGTGATAATGGAGCTGGTCCCATAAATGAAGATCCAGAGTTCACGTTTGGACATGATTCTAGACATACACCACAAGTCATACATTTTGAAAGCTCGTAAGCCCATTCGCGTTTGCGTTCTGGCATACGAGGACCTTCGCCAAGATCATATGATCCATCGATAGGAACCCATGCTTTAACTTTTTTAAGTGAATCGAACATGCGTGAGCGGTCGATTTGTAAGTCACGGATAACAGGGAAAGTGCTCATTGGTTGTAATTTTAATGGTTGCGTTAATTGGTCAA
Source organism: Kurthia sibirica (assembly GCF_003143975.1). Classification (GTDB taxonomy): domain Bacteria; phylum Bacillota; class Bacilli; order Bacillales_A; family Planococcaceae; genus Kurthia; species Kurthia sibirica. The sequence continues at coordinate 51,014 of NZ_QFVR01000004.1, forward strand.
CTAATGCTGAACATGATTGACGTGGACGACCATTGATTACCATTGAACAAGCTCCACATACTTCTTCAAGACAGTTCATGTCCCAAGCTACAGGTGAAGTTTCTTTACCTTCAACAGTTGTAGGGTGTTCACGGATGAACATTAGTACTGAGATTACGTTCATATTTGGACGGTATGGAACCTTAAATTTCTCCCAATATGGACTAGAGTCAGTGCTGTCTTGACGTTGAATTTCTACGTCTAACATTTTTTGATCTGCCATGATTAGTGGGCACCTCCAGTATAGTCACGTTTACGTGGTTTAATCATTGAAACATCTACTTCTTCATACGTGATAATTGGATCGAATGAAGGAGTGAATTGCGCAATTGTTGTTTTCAAGAAGTCTTCATCATTACGTTCTGGGAAATCAGGTTTGTAGTGAGCTCCACGTGATTCGTCACGTAATAATGCGCCTTTTGTAATAACGAATGCTAATGCAATCATATTTTTCAATTGACGAGTAAATTGTACGCCTTGGTTAGACCATTTATTCGTGTCATTGATATCAATATTATTCCAACGCTCTTTTAATTCTTCAAGCTTCACTAAAGTATTTTCTAAACGGTCGTTATGGCGTACAACTGTTACATTGTTAGTCATTACTTCGCCTAGTTCTTTGTGTAATAGGTATGCATTTTCTGTGCCTTTAAGGCTCATAACTTCATCCCATTTAGCTTGTTCTTCTTTAACAGCATCTTCATAGATAGCAGTTGGTAAATCTTCAACATGTGTATCTAAGTGTTTGATGTAGTTAACTGCGTTTGGACCTGCAACAGAACCACCATAAATAGCTGATAGTAATGAGTTCGCTCCTAGACGGTTACCACCGTGTTGAGAGTAATCACATTCACCGGCAGCAAATGCGCCTGGAATTGTTGTTTGTTGATCATAATCTACCCATAATCCACCCATAGAATAGTGAACTGCTGGGAAAATTTTCATAGGAACTTTATGAGGGTCGTCACCTACGAATTTTTGATAAATCTCGATGATTCCACCAAGTTTAATATCTAATTCATGAGGATCTTTGTGTGATAAATCAAGGTATACAACGTTTTCTCCGTTAACACCAAGTTTTTGGTTAATACATACGTCGAAGATTTCGCGCGTCGCAACATCACGAGGTACTAAGTTACCGTATGCAGGATATTTTTCTTCAAGGAAGTACCATGGTTTCCCATCTTTATAAGTCCAGATACGACCACCTTCACCACGAGCAGATTCCGACATTAGACGTAATTTGTCATCTCCAGGAATTGCTGTTGGGTGAATTTGAATGAACTCACCATTCGCATATTTTGCACCTTGTTGGTACACGATAGATGCTGCAGAACCAGTGTTGATCATTGAGTTCGTAGATTTACCAAAGATAATACCAGGACCACCACTTGCCATGATTACAGCATCAGCAGGGAATGCTTTAATTTCATGAGTCGTTAAATCTTGTGCTTTGATTCCTTTACATACACCGTTTTCGTCAAGTACTAGACCTAGGAATTCCCAGCCTTCATACTTAGTTACTAAACCTTCAACTTCCCATTTACGAACTTGTTCATCAAGTGCGTATAAAAGTTGTTGACCAGTTGTAGCGCCAGCAAATGCTGTACGGTGATGCATTGTACCGCCGAAACGACGGAAATCTAAAAGACCTTCTGGTGTACGGTTAAACATAACGCCCATACGGTCAAATAAATGAATGATACCAGGTGCAGCATCACACATTGCTTTTACTGGTGGTTGGTTTGCTAAGAAATCTCCACCGTATACTGTATCATCAAAGTGAATCCAAGGAGAATCCCCTTCACCTTTCGTATTTACAGCACCATTAATTCCGCCTTGCGCACATACAGAGTGTGAGCGTTTTACCGGAACTAATGAGAATAATTCTACTTCAGTGCCCAATTCAGCAGCTTTCATAGAAGACATAAGGCCGGCAAGACCGCCCCCAACAACTATCAATTTGCTTTTCGCCATGTTTTTTCTCACTCCTCGTTCAATTAGTAGTCAAGCGCTTTCATACATTCTTAAGTCCCTCAAAAGACTAAGTGAATGCTAGGATCGCCATCACGCCTACTACTGATAACAATACAAAGATAATCATTGTAATGTAAGTTGTAACTTTTTGTGATTTTGGAGATTGGATAAGTCCCCAGCTTATTAAGAATGACCAAATACCGTTAGATAAGTGGAATGTAGCAGAAATAATACCTACGATATAGAATGCAAGCATCCATGGAGTTGAAACAACATCAGCCATTAAGTTGTAATCAAGTTCCGTACCGTGAAGTGTTTTTTGGAAACGAGTTTGGAATATATGCCACGCGATGAAAATCACAAGGATAATTCCTGTTAAACGTTGTAACATGAAGAACCAGTTACGTGTAGTACCAAAACGTTTTAAATTTGGTTTTGCAGTGAACGCAATGTATACACCATAGAATGCATGGAACATTAATGGGATATAAATTACTACCCACTCAACGATTGGTAGGAATGGAATACTCTCCATTAATCCTGCAGCTTTGTTGAATGCAGCTTCACCATTTGTTGCTGAATAGTTTACTAATAGATGCACGATTAAAAACAGTCCTACTGGAATTAAACCTAGGAATGAATGTAATCGACGCAAGTAAAACTCACGATCTTTCGACAAGACAGTTACCCCCCTTAGTACTTAAGATAATACATATCCACATACCAAACGATTACGAATGGCTTATTGGACTGTTTACCTTATCATGGTACAATATTATGACATGTTCAATTGTACTCTCATAACAAATGAGAGTCAATGTTACCACCACTATTATGCCCCTGAAAAAGTGCGTAATATTCAACAGAAATGTATACTTTTCGCTATTCCAGTAGCATATTCCCTACAAAAGGTGAAAAGTGAGCGAAAAATAAGAAAGAAGGCTTACTAAATGACCACTGACACGAAAACTGTAACTGTATTTGGTTACGAATTACTGCGAGACCATATTTTATCAGCGATTGTTGGTAAAAATGAAGAAGATATTTTATATTGGTGCGGTAAAGAAATCGCACGGAAATTTCCCTTATTAGAGTTAGACGAGGTCACTGATTTTTTCACAGAAGCATCATGGGGCCATCTCATACTTGATAAAACATCAAAAAGCGAAGCATTCTATTCCTTGACAGGCGATGCCGATATTTTAAAATTTGATCAACGTAGCTTCAGACTTGAGGCTGGTTACTTAGCGGAGCAACATCAAAAATACAATGGCTTTTTAACAGAGTGTCACGAGGAAGTTGACACCAAAAAAAACACAGTGAATTTTCACATAAAATGGGATCGTAAAGACCCTATTCACTCAAAATAATGATGTACATACCTATTAAATAGCTGTTTTATTTTTAATCCAATTCATCGTTATATCGTTAAAAACCCAACGATTTTGACTAATGTCAAATCGTTGGGTTTTCTTTTTTATAATATATTAAAATAATTTTGTTTTTTAAAATTACTATTCTTTACGCGATAGTTTCAGGCAGAATGGACAAATCAAATTGCTCATGTAATGCGTTTGCTGCATGGAGCATTTCTTCTTGTGGAATAACGACTGACACTTTTATTTCAGAAGTACTGACCATTTTCACCGGAATACCTTCTTTATATAAACAATCAAACATCGTGGCAGCAACACCTGGATTCGATGCCATACCTGAGCCGACAATCGACACTTTTGCAAGTTCTGCTTCATGATCAATATGGTCGAAACCCAATGTATCTTTATGCTCACCTAAGATAATTAATGCTTCTTTTAACTGTTCTTTTTTCACTGAGAATGACACAGTTGGCGTCATATTTGGAATGACAGATTGTACGATAATATCAACATTAATATGATGTTTTGCTAAAGTCGTGAAAATACTTGCTAAAGAACTCGTATAAGGCGCTTCATAATATACCGTTAAACGAATAATATCTCCTTCAAAAGCAACACCTCTAACAACTATATCTTTTTCCATCTGTACTTCCTCCTTCAACATCGTTCCTTCTTCTTCGCAATAGCTTGAGCGAACAGACATCGGCATTTCATAGTTTTTTGCTAATTCAACAGATCGTGGATGTAGGACACCCGCCCCTAAATGCGCTAATTCCAGCATTTCATCGTAGCTCAGTTGTGGAATTTTACGGGCATTTTTGACATAGCGTGGATCACTTGTATAGACACCCTCAACATCGGTATAAATATCACAACGTTGCGCTTGAATAGCTGCGGCAATTGCCACAGCTGTTGTATCTGAACCGCCACGTCCTAAAGTTGTAATATTATCATTGCTGTCCACACCTTGAAAACCAGCAACAACGGCTACCTTGCCTTCCGCTAATGCTCGTTCGATTGCTTGTGTGTCAATCTGTTCAATACGCGCATTACTTGGTACTGTTTCCGTATGAATACCAGCTTGCCACCCGGTAAAAGATTGCGCTTTTAAGCCTAATTTCTGCAGAGCAATAGAAAGCAAAGAAATTGTCACCTGTTCACCCGTTGTTAACAAGACATCTAGCTCGCGTTTTGAAGGTTCTGCACACAGCTCGTTAGCCATATGCACAAGTTGATCTGTTGTTTTGCCCATTGCAGATACGACAACAACTAAACTATTGCCTTTTTCTACTTCTTTTAAAACCCTCGCTGCTACACGTTGAATATGAGCCGTTGTCGCTACGGAAGTTCCACCAAATTTCACAACTAATTTATTCATCCAATCTCTCCCATACATAATTAATATGCGGGCGATGACCACAATGACTTCCAAAAAAACAACAAAAAAAGACGGCACTTTATCTTGGTAGATAAAGGCCATCTTGCATGTCTATTCTTAAAGAACATTCATGTGTGATAGCCCTCCAGAGTTGTTCGACTCTGACAATTCTTCATCTCTTAAATGAAGAACCAGCGAAAGGAAGGTAGTATACCTCTCACTTCGGCAGTTTCCCCTTTCACGAATATTCATCGAGCTACTACGCTCTCCCATTCGCTACTATTGAAACCTGCACCTCTATCATCACTATTTTCAGTGATTTAAATCACTATTACTTTAGCATAATATTTGGTAAAAGACAATTATTTTCCGGAAAAATATTCAATTGCAGCATTAGCGAGATTTTCTGGTAATCCACTAGCAATTAGTTGTTCTTTCGTTGCCTCTTTAATTTTCTTCATGGAGCCAAAATGTTTTAATAATTGCTGCTTCCGCTTCGGACCAATACCAGGTATATTGTCAAGTTGTGACGTCAAAGCATTCTTTTCACGTAATTGACGATGAAAAGTAATGGCGAATCGGTGTACTTCGTCTTGAATACGCTGCAATAAATAAAACCCTTCGCTATTACGTTTAAGCGGGATTTCTTGTGGAGGATTCCCATATAATAGTTGCGATGTTTTATGTTTATTATCTTTTGCTAAACCTGCAATTGGTATATCTAAACCCAACTCATCTTCAATAATTTCACGTGCGACTTCCATTTGCCCTTTACCACCATCTGTCAATAAGAGATCCGGTAATGGCAATCCTTCTTTGACGACACGTGAATAGCGGCGACGAATTACTTCGCGCATCGCACCGTAATCATCATGGGCTGCTGCTGTAGTAATTTTGAATTTGCGATAATCCTTTTTACGTGGGCGACCATCTTCAAAAACAACCATTGCAGATACTGTATCAGAGCCAAATATATGTGAATTATCAAAAGCTTCAATACGCAAAGGTGTTTGAATATTCATCGCTTCACCTAGTTCTTCACAGGCACCGATTGTTTTTTGCTCTTGACGTTGTAATATTTGAAATTTCTCATCAATTTTTAATTGGGCGTTTTTCGTCGCTAAATCTAGTAAATCTTTTTTATGACCACGATGAGGTGTCGTAACCTTTGTTTTTAATGCTGCCTTTAATAATTCCACGTCTATATGTTTAGGTACGATCACCTCATTTGGTTGAAGATGATTGGCCTCTTCATAAAAACGAGCAACGAATGTTAAAAACTCCTCCTGCGGGTCAATGTAGGTCGGGAATAATGACACATCCCTCTCAATCATCTTCCCTTGACGTATGAAGAATACTTGCACACACATCCAGCCTTTGTCGACTGCATAACCAAACACATCACGATTTGTAAAATCACTCGTCGTAATCTTCTGTTTTTCCATGACCGTTTCAATATTGATAATTTGATCGCGAAATTCTTTCGCACGCTCAAAATCAAGTTCTTCAGAGGCTAACGTCATACGTTTAGTGAGCTGTTCTTTCACCGCTTCATGTCCACCATTTAAAAAATCCGAAATTTCCTTCACAATTTTGTCCATCGACTGCTCTGGAACCTCTTTCACACATGGTGCTAGGCACTGCCCCATATGATAGTATAAACAGACTCTTGGGGGCATTTTATCACATTTACGTAAAGGATAAATCCGGTCTAAAAGTTTTTTCGTTTCAGCAGCTGCAAACGCATTGGGGTAAGGGCCAAAATATTTTGCTCGATCTTTTTTCACTTTGCGTACGGTAAGAAGACGTGGATATTTTTCATTCGTTATTTTTAAATAGGGGTATGTTTTATCATCTTTTAACATAATATTATACTTTGGATCATGTAATTTTATTAAATTAAGTTCAAGTAAAAATGCCTCAATATCACTGGATGTAACGATATAGTCAAAATCCTCAATTTCAGCAACTAAGCGCTGTGTTTTCGCATTATGTGCCCCAGTAAAATAAGAGCGCACTCGATTTTTAAGCACTTTTGCCTTTCCGACGTAAATGACAATCCCTTGCCTATCCTTCATTAAGTAACAGCCAGAGTGGTCAGGCAATACAGCCAATTTTTCTTTTATACGATCATTCATGATTATCACCTTCAAAAAAACCGAATCCCTCTAGAAGGATCCGGTTTTGGAATGTAAGACTGACAAGCTTATATTAAGCGTGTTTAGCAAGTAACTCAGCAAGCGCTTCTTTTGGTTGGAAACCTACTGTTTTATCAACTGGTTCGCCATCTTTAAATACCAATAAAGTTGGGATTGACATAATGCCGAATTGAGCAGCTGTTTGTTGGTTTTGATCAACGTCTACTTTGACAATTTTCGCTTTACCAGCTAAGTCTGTATCTAGTTCTTCAAGAACTGGAGCGATCATTTTACAAGGTCCGCACCAAGTAGCCCAAAAATCTACTAATACTACGCCTTCTGCGATATCTTCTGTGAATGTTGAATCTGTTGAATGTACAATTGCCATAATTAAATTTCCTCCTTATATAAACCCTATGCTAGGATTATAGCATGTTACGTAGGTACGTGCGAAAAAAATGCCTACAGTTTTATTTTTCTTGCAAAACTTAGTCTTATCGCTATTTCTCACACTTACTTTAAACTGAAATTTCACCGCTATTTATTCTATTTTAGGTGAATTATATCTAAATTAAATAACTTCGCTGCATTTTTATAGTAAAACTTCTCTTTCACTTCTTTTTCCAATGGCCATTTTTCAATATCTTCAAGTAACTCCTTTATTGGTATACCTTTAGATAGCCAATTCGAGCCAAATAATAGCTGATCTTGAAGCGACGTATTTGCATATTGAAAAAAAAGCGCCAAACTACTAGCGGAAACATTGATATGTTGTGGTTTGAGTGCAGTAGAATCAATATATAAATTATCAAATTTTAATAATAACATAACCAAATCTTCCATCCACGGCCATCCCCCTTGACCGGCAATTATTTTTAAACATTTAAAATCCATCAATGGTGCTTCTAAATGTCTAGGATGATCAATAAAAACAGAGGTCTCTTTATAATAATTTATCGAAGAATGAATCCAAATTGGTTTTTCTAAAGCTTCGCATATTTCATAAAGAGGATAGTATCGTTTATCGTCAGCTGCTATACCATGATCATAGGGTGTAATAACGACTGCATCATACCCTTGTTTTGTTAGAGCATGCTTTACTATTTGTAAACTATTTTCTTTATGTGGATTAAAACCTGCAAAACCTATAAATTCACGCGGGTAAGTAGCTAATATGGTGGCCACTTCACTATGGTCCACCGGCTTATCATTTTTTGAACGATCACTATCTAAGTTATGAATAGCATGATATTGAATATTCGATTCTTTTAATAACATCCTAAAATTTTCGATTGAATAGATTGAATCCAATTCCTTAAATAATTGAATTAATACCGACTTTAACGAATTACTTTGTAATCGTCTTTGAAATTCAGTTGCTTCCCAGCCAGCTAATTTTGTCCAGCTTGGTATATGGCGCTGAATATAGTCGACATTTTTCATTTCAACCTCTGTAACGTCACCAAACTGCATTTGCGGCAAAGTGTTCGATACATCAATAATAAACATACTAGCACCCCTTATAAATTGGTTCTTCAATACAGGCAACTTTGTTTTATGTATATACAACGAATAATTATTGCTATCTTGATTTACTTTTAATAAAAAATAAACCAAAAGGAAGCGTGCACACTTCCTTTTGGTTTTTGTATAATTACATCGTTTACGCGTTAATTTTAAGTGCTTTAATTTCTTCAATTAACAATGGTACGACGTCGAATAGGTCGCCTACGATGCCATAGTCTGCTACTTTGAAAATATTCGCTTCTGGGTCTTTGTTGATTGCTACGATAATTTTCGAGTTAGACATACCTGCTAAGTGTTGAATTGCGCCTGAAATACCTGCTGCAATATATAAGTCTGGTGTAACAACTTTCCCTGTTTGACCAATCTGTAACGAATAGTCACAGTAATCAGCATCACAGGCTCCACGAGAAGCACCTACTGCACCACCTAATAACTTCGCTAATTCATGTAGTGGTTCGAAGCCTTCAGAACTTTTCACACCACGGCCACCAGCTACGACGACTTTTGCCTCAGATAAATCAACGCCATCCGTCGCTTTACGTACCACATTTTCTACGATTGTACGAAGGTTTGTAATATCTACTGTTAATTTTTCTGTCGAACCACCTTTACCTACTTGCTGATCTAGTGGTGCAATATTATTCGGGCGTACTGTGATGAACAATGGTTTGCTATCAGACACGACGCGTTCGAATGCTTTACCAGAATAGATTGGACGAATAAATTCTGCTGAATCACCTGAACCTTCAATTGAAGTAACATCTGAGATTAGCCCTGTATCAAGACGACTTGCAACTTTAGGGGATAAATCCTTCCCTAATGCGGTATGACCAAAGACGATTGCATCTGGATTTTCTTGCTCAACTACCGCTAGAAATGCTTGATTATAACCATCTGCAGTATAATATTTCAAATGAGGATGCTCGACGATTACGACACGATCTGCACCATATTCAAATAGTTCATCTGCCACTGCTGAAACGTCTGAACCGAATAATGCTACAACTACTTCGCCACCTTCAGAAATGGTTTTTGCCGCACCGATTGCTTCGAATGAGACATTTCTTAAAGAATTATCACGTGTTTCTGCTAATACAACAACTTTTTTAGACATATGTTATTCCTCCAATCAAATATTCGTAGTATGAGTTTTAGTACTAAATAACTTTAGCTTCAGAATGTAGTAGTGAAATTAGTTCTTTTGCTTGCTCTGCAATTTCGCCTTCTAATACGCGTCCAGCTTGTTTTTCAGCTGTTAAGAAAACTTCGACTGTTTTGATTTTCGGTTCAACATCATCTTCATCAAGATCAAGATCATCTAATTCTAACTCTTCAAGCGGTTTTTTCTTCGCCTTCATAATACCCGGTAATGATGGGTATCTTGGTTCATTCAATCCTTGTTGAGCTGTTACTAATAATGGTAGTGATGTTGTAAGCTCTTCAGAATCACCTTCCACATCGCGCACGATCTTCACATCGGTACCCGATAACTCGAAGCTTGTAATTGTTGTGACATAGTTAATGCCCAGTAGTTCAGCTAAGCGAGGCCCCACTTGACCAGACCCACCATCAATCGCTACGTTACCACCAAAAATTAAATCTACTTCCTTGTCTTTTAAATATTCAGATAAAATTTTTGCAACAGAGAATTGATCTAACGCTTCAACATCTTCTTCTGCATTAATTAATACTGCTTTATCTGCGCCCATAGCTAAAGCTGTGCGAAGTTGTTTTTCAGACTCATCATTACCAATCGTAATAACCGTCACTTCTCCACCGGCACTATCACGTACTTTAATCGCTTCTTCAATCGCATATTCATCATATGGATTGATGATGAATTCAGCACCATCTTCTTGAATTGAACCACCTGAAATTACAATTTTTTCTTCTGTGTCAAATGTTCTTTTTACTAAGACGTAGATATTCATATTTAGAGACCCCCTGAATAGTTTTATTTACCTTTAAAAATTGGTTGGCGTTTTTCGATAAAAGCTTCAATGCCTTCTTTTGCATCTGCCGATTTGAAAATCTCACCGAATGCTTGTGCTTCTGCATCGATGCCATCATAAAAGTTTTTTGCTTTTGAATAGGCCAATAGATCAATTGTTGCTTTCAAAGCTAATGGACTCTTTAATGCTATCTTTTTGGCGATTTTGAGCGTTTCAGCTAATAATTCTTCCTCTGGATATGCTGCAGTTGCTAAGCCTGCTGCAACAGCTTCTGAACCAGAGATTGCATCGCTTGTAAACATCATTTCGGCCGCTTTTGCGACACCGACATAACGTGGTAAGCGCTGCGTACCACCAAAGCCGGGAATAATGCCGAGAGAAAGCTCTGGTAAACCTAGCTTAGCTGTAGTGGAAACATAGCGAATATGACAGCTCATCGCTAGTTCCAAACCTCCACCTAATGCTGCGCCATGGATGGAAGCGATTACAGGTTTATTGGAATTTTCAAGTCTTTCAAATAGCGCCTGTGCTTTAGCTGCATGGTCTTCTATAGAAGGAACCTGTAAAAATTCTTTAATATCTGCACCTGCTGAGAAAAACCTACCCTCACCATGGATGACAACAACTCGAGTAGAATTATTGGCTTCAATACTGTTCATTGCTTCTTCGATTTCTCCGATTAAAGCTTGACTCATCGCATTAGCAGGTGGTCTATTAATCGTAATAATCGAAACCCCTTCGTCCTCTGTCACACGTAAAAACTCCATTGTTTCTCCCCCTTTGTAATCACTCTATGTAATAAAGAGTAGGGAGAAAATTACTCCCATACTCATTTTACGCTTTTATGCCATTTAATAACAATTGATATACCTTAGAAGCTTGAGAATTTAGGTCGAATTTGTGATCCTTCATTACCCATGAGGTTGTCACTTCATCAATTGTTCCAAATATTAATTGACGGGCTAATCGTATATCCATCTCTTTTGAGAAGGCGCCACTTTCTACACCTTCAACCAATATAGCATCTAGTTGATCTAAATATTCTTTAAGAATAGAGTTGATTTGTAGGCGTAAATCTTTATTGGACTGTCTCAATTCAAGCTGCGTTACGCGAGATAAAAAAGTATCATTTGATAATACTTTAAAATGATTTTCTATCATCAATCGGAGTTTTTCAGAAGGCGTCGTATCCTCTTGAATAATTTCCTGTAGGTTTTCGATAAATAATGACATTTTCTCTTGGAATACAGAAATCAAAATATCTTCTTTATTTTTAAAGTATAGATAGATTGTTCCGTCTGCCACGCCTGCTTGTTTTGCAATTTTAGATACTTGTGCTTGGTGATAACCATTATCTGCTATCACAATTACTGCTGCATCTACAATTTGTTTGTACTTTGGTTTTTCTTTTTTCACATTGTCACCACCAATAACCCTAAATATGAATGATTATTCATTCACTTATTATAATAGTATTTAAGTGTAGTAATGTCAAGTATTTTGATCATCTTTACACTTGTTGTTGTTTCTCTTTTTCTTCATCAATTAATGTTCTTCTTAATATTTTGCCGACCGCTGTTTTTGGCAGCTCATTTCTAAACTCATATATACGAGGTACTTTATATGACGCAAGACTCTTACGACTAAATGTATTCAGTTCACCTTCCGTAATCGTTGATCCTTCTTTTAAAACGATAAAAGCTTTTACGGTTTCTCCACGATATGGATCCGGTACACCAACTACTACACACTCGACAATATCTGTATGTTCATATAATACTTCTTCCACTTCTCGTGGATAAATATTAAAACCACCGGCAATGATGACATCTTTTTTACGATCAACAACATAGAAAAAACCTTCATCATCCATATAACCAAGATCCCCCGTTAATAACCAACCATCTTTTAAAGTCATCTCTGTATCTTCTGGACGATTCCAATAGCCTTTCATAACTTGTGGGCCTTTTACCGCGATTTCACCGATTTCACCGTTTGGTACTTGCTCCGTTGTACCGTCGGCAAATATTCGTGAATCTGTATCTGGCCACGGAATACCGATCGAGTTTTTACGTCGAATATCCTCATAGACAAGATTGGCATGTGTTACTGGAGAAGATTCTGTTAATCCGTACCCTTCAACGAGTTTGCCACCTGTCAACTCTTCAAATTTTTCTTGTACTTCAGCTGGTAATGAAGCTGAACCACTAATACATGCTTTAATAGAAGATAAATCGTATTTTGTAATATTCGGATTATTTATGAGACCAATATAAATAGTTGGTGCTCCAGGGAATAATGTCGGTTTTTGCTTTTCAATCGTCTTTAATACGGTCTCGCTATCAAATTTCGGTAAGAGGATCATTTTGGCATTTTTTAAGATGCTTAATAATAGCACAGTCGTCATACCATATACATGGAAAAATGGCAGTACACCCAAAATCGACTCATCATCGCCTCTAGAATCTGTCAACCATACTTCACACATTCTTACATTTGCTACGAGATTTTTATGCGTCAACATAACCCCTTTTGGAAAACCAGTCGTACCGCCAGTATATTGTAGTAATGCGACGTCCTCTTCACAATTGAAATCTAATTCAATTGGTTTTGTTGGCGATGTTTTAAGTATTTCAACAAATAAGTGATTAACGCCGCTATGCGATACTTCAACTTTAAAACCATTCTCACGTTTTTGTACAAAAGGATATAAAATATTTTTGGGGAAAGGTAAAAAATCTTTCACACTCGTCACAATAACATTTTCTAAAGTTGTCTGTTTGAATACTTTCATAATTCTTGGATAGAGCAGGTCTAAAGTTAAAATGATTTTTGCGCCAGAGTCGTTTATTTGGTACTCGATTTCACGTTCAGTATACAGAGGGTTCGTCATAACAACTACACCACCAGCATATAACACGCCAAAGTAACCAATAACAGCCTGCGGTGAATTTGGTAACATAATGGCTACCCGATCCCCTTTTTGAACACCTAATTTTTGTAAATAATTCGCAAATTTAAGCGCATCTGAGTAAACTTCTGTATAAGAAATGTCTTTCCCCATAAAATGAATAGCCGTTTTATTTGGAGTAAGCTTTGCTGCATCAGTTAAAAAATGCTGCAACGGCATTTCTTCATAATTGAGCGTTCCCGGAATATAATCTGGATAATGCTGTAACCATACTTTTTCAGTCATTTCACATCTACTCCTTCTATTGAATTATAGAAAACTAACTTTAACAATATAGTTATTTTGTGAGCGCTTCCATAAAATATATGTCCTATATGTCTGGCCTTCAAAGTTCATAGCTCCTAGGTCAACGATGTTCTACTTCTCAACAAACTACTATATACATATTACTTTACCACAAATGAATGACTATTCACATTGTAAAAGCGTATTATTTTCTATTTAAAAACATTTTTTTCTTCTATAAGTTGTTTTTTTACATAGATTGAGCGTTTGCACATTTCATTCATTTCTCCATTCCACAACCAATCTCCTTCCTTTTACTATCATTTTTCCCTTTATCCTATTATTACCAAACATATTATTTTATTAACATAAACTAATTTCTCACTACTATACACTGTTTGTTTCTCTCATTTAATTGACCTGCTTATAAAAGATTACCCTTCCTAAAAATGATTGACATAAGTAGAGGAATAAAGAACTTCTAACGATTAAAGTACCATGGCATGACGACATCATTTAGTAAAAAATATCGATCCATCATTTCAAGTTGGAATAGAAGAATGTACAAGCAATGTTTCATTGGTTTTTAACGATTTCACATGATACTATGTATAACGTAGTATCATGTGAAAGATAGTAATATTACACATATATTTTAGAGAACTTCAGCGTTTAAGGTCGGTTTAGGAGGTGATCGTATGGATGTACAATTAAAAAGAGGCCTATTAGAAGCTTGCGTATTAACAGTTCTCTCCAAAGAAGACTCTTATGGATACAAAATAATCAAAGATTTATCGGAGCATATTAAGGTTACTGAATCAACATTGTATCCAATTTTAAAACGTTTAGAGACCCAGAATTGCGTATCCGTTTATTCGATTGAACATAACGGTCGGTTGCGTAAATATTACACAATAGAGCAACAAGGTAAAGATAAAATCCAAGATTTTCTAGATGATTGGGCGTCCCTGTTAACTCTACATAAATTCGTTCAGGAAGGAGCAAATAGTGAATAAATTAGAATATTTATCCGAACTAGGGGCTAAGCTAAGAACCCTACCTCGCAGTGAACTCAACAAAGTCCTGTCATATTATTCAGAAATCATTGATGATCGTATGGAAGATGGCATGAGTGAAGTACATGCAGTATGTGGCCTTGGAGATATCGATGAGATCGCACAAGAGGCAATACTTGAAGCTACCCCTTTCTCAAACCTCATTATCCCTAGTAGATCACTTTCAACAGTAGATATTTTACTCTTAGTTATGTCGACCCCTTTAATCATTGCTTTATTTACACTGATCCTCGTTTTTTATGCAGGTATATGGTTATCAATCATCGGGCTATTTTTACTTGATCTTTCTTTTATATTGGTTGGGATAACGGGAATTATTGCTTCGATTGTCGATTTTAGTGAGAATAGTGCAATTCAGATTCTTATGTTTATTGTCAGTTTAATTGCTATTGGGATTGGCATCTTTGCCTATTCCCCAATTAAAGTGCTTTCCCAAAAAATAGTAGGGCTGACTACATGGTTCATGCGGAAGATTAAATTAAGATTATTTAGAAAGAGGGTATAAAGAATGAAAAAAATATTTAAAAAAATGCCAACAGTGATTATTATGCTTAGTTTAGTCATTAGTATTTCAGCTTGTACAACGAATTCAGATTCGCAGAAAAAATCGACTTCATTTGCAGAAAAAAATTATGCAATTGACGCGAAAAAAATTGAACAAATATCACTGTCTGCCAAAGGGCGTACAGTTGAAGTAATCGAATCGACCGACAAGAAGATTCATATCAAGTACTTTGAAAATGACAAAGAATTTTACGAAGTACATGTTACAAATAAAAATGAATTGGCGATGAAATTGGTAACAAATAAAAATTGGAAAGACTATGTGGGTTTAAATACTGAGAAAGCTCATCGTATTGTACAACTAGCTGTTCCAAATGGCATTTCTAGTGGAATAAAAATACGTACATCAAAAGGAAATATTACTTTATCTGATGTGAACTTAGATGGCGCAGTAGAAGCCATAACCTCAAATGGCATGATAGAAATTACAGATACAAAAGTGAATAAACATTTGAAATTAGAAACGAAAAATGATGACCTCGTTTTGTCCGGAGTAAGTGCAAAAAATTCCATCGATGCTACAAGTTCAAATGGTGATATACAAGTGAAAAAAGTTGCCGTTGAAGACGCCTTGAAATTAACAACGAAAAATGGTGATATCACAGGAACTATTATTGGCTCATATGATGCATTTAGTATTTCTAGTAATGCTTCTAAAGGTAAAAATAACCTTCCAGAAAATAAAAAAAATGGCGATACGAATTTAAACGTCACTACAAATAATGGTGACATACATCTTGAGCTTGTTGAATAATTTTTAAACTATTAGCGTATCTAAATAAACAGGATTCAAGATTATTGGTTTTGTTTGAGTAGTCAATCGCTCATATACTTTTAGTGGAGCCATTTCAATCAAAAAAGCTATTGTTTTGACAAATATTTTGTCAAAACAATAGCTTTTTATAGGACTACATCTTTTGTGAAATAGTTGTATTAAGGTCTACCAAAAGTGATATTTGTTTAAATAACCTCAATAAATAGGATAAAATTAAAGGCATTACCATGAATAATCCCCAAGAGGAGTACTCATAGATAATCCCTCGACTGAATTGCTTCAGTCACTTGAAATTAGAAACGACGATACATATAAACTACACCCACGATGATGAAGGCTACGCAGCATAGCAGTAAGACTTTAGATAATTTTTCCATTCGTCTTTCACCTGTGCCTCTCTTTAGGAAATACTTGCGCCAATTACAAAGGACAAACCAACTGAAATAGTCAATGATATGAATCCAACAGAGCGATTGTCTTTTTCAATTTCTTCATCAATTTTGAATGCAGGTGTTAAAAATTCATAGAGTAAGTAAGCAATAATTAATAAGACGAAACCAAACATGCCCCAACCGATCATTTCAAGTAGTGTATTATTCTTCTCTATTGAATAACGAAAAATATTACAAATACCGATTATTTTCCCACCTGTTGCAAAAGCAACTGCCATATTACCATTTTTTATTTCTTGCCAATTCTTATAGCGTGTCACCATTTCAAATAATGCCATCGCTAATACTAGGCATAATACAACAACACTAAAATAACCCGTCATTATGACTACAGGGTAGTTCCAAAAATCTGCTAGCATCCCATTTCCTCCATCATATGACTATTTTAGTTCTGCTATTGTCACACCGTAGCCGCCTTCACTTGCTTCACCAAAATTGTAGCTCTTCACGCGTGGATGGCGTTTCAATAATTCTTGAACCCCCTTACGTAAGGCCCCTGTACCTTTACCATGAATAATTGACACGCGGTGATAATTCGACAATAATGCGTCATCGATATATTTCTCTGTGCGCATGAGGGCATCTTCATAACGTTCACCACGTAAATCCAACTCAAGTTTTACAGCTTCGCGTCCACGAACACTTGAAACATTAACCGTTTGTTTTTCTTTTTCTGGTTTAATATACTGTAAATCATCTTCTTCAATCTTCATTTTTAGAATACCAATTTGTACAATCCATTCGCCATTGGATGTTTTATCGATTAGTACACCTTTTTGACCATAACTTACTACTTTTACTTCGTCACCTTTTTTAAGTTCCTGGGCTCTTTCATTTAGTTGACGTTGTTTTTTCAGTATTCTATTCTCTTTTGGTGCTGCCTCATCTAAACGTTTTCTAGCATCAATAATTTCATGCTCTTTCACGACTTTATTGGCATTGATACGCATTTTATGCAATTCATCGATGACAGCTTCAGCTTCTTGCTTCGCTGCTTCAACAATTTTCTTCGCTTTTTCTTTTGCTTTTTTATCTAATTCTTCTTTGCGATCTTCATATTCTTGTAAACGCGCATCCAAATCTGCCTGTAAGGTCTGGGCTTCAGCCAATAAACGTGCTGATTCTTCAGCGTCTTTTTCAGCAGCTCGACGAGATTCGTCCAATGAAGCAATCATCGATTCTACTTCATGCGTTTCCGTACCTACATAAGCTTTTGATGTTTCAATAATATGTTCTGGCAATCCAAGACGTTTTGAAATTTCAAAAGCGTTGGAACGTCCCGGTACACCAATGAGTAAACGGTAGGTCGGGCTCAATGTTTCCACATCAAACTCTACGCTCGCATTAATAACCGCATCACGATTATAACCATATGCTTTTAGTTCAGGGTAATGCGTTGTGGCCATAACGCGTGCACCTCGACCATGTACCTCATCTAAAATAGCAATGGCTAATGAAGCACCCTCTTGTGGGTCTGTTCCCGCCCCTAATTCATCAAATAATACAAGTGACTGATCATCGAATTTTTTCAAGATATCGACGATGTTTACCATATGACTAGAGAATGTCGATAAACTTTGCTCAATCGATTGCTCGTCACCAATATCAGAGAAAATTTGATCAAAGACAGCCATTTGTGAGCCATCAAGTGCAGGAATCGGGATACCCGCCTGTGCCATCATTGTAAAGAGACCAACTGTTTTAAGCGTAACTGTTTTACCACCTGTATTTGGCCCAGTAATGACGATTGCGGTGTATTCTTTACCAAATTCAATATCATTGGCAACCGCTGTTTCAGGATCGAGCAAAGGATGCTTCGCCTGTGTAATTTTAATATAACCGTCATCATTCATAAGCGGTTTTGAACATTTATTTGCTTGGCCAAATTTTGCTTTTGCAAAAATCATATCGATTTGTCCTAGAAGTTGTACGAGAACGAATAGTTCATGTGCGACTTCCTGTACTTTCGCAGACAATTCAGCTAAAATACGATCAATTTCTGCCTTTTCCTTCGCTTTTAAACTACTAATTTCATTGTTGGATTGTACGACTGAATCCGGTTCGATATACAAGGTTTGACCTGATGATGATTGGTCATGCACAACCCCACCATAATGACTGCGGTACTCTGCTTTTACAGGAATAACAAAGCGATCATTACGAATAGTAATAATGGTGTCTGATAACATCTTCGCCGCATTGGCCCCACGTGTTAAACTAGCCAATTTATCACGTACTCGCCCTTCTTGCATACGCAATGACTGACGAATTGAACGCAAAGCCACACTTGCAGAATCTGCAACATTGGCATTTTCATCGATACAACTATTAATTTCATTTTGTAAACCTGTCAGCATAGGAATTTCTTCCTTTTTTGCGATGAATGCAGGAATCGAAATATCTTCTAACGCAACGATATCCTCGATAAATTCTCGAAAGATACGGCTTGCACGAATCGTTGAAGAAATCTCCATTAATTCACTTGGACTTAATACACCGCCAATTTGTGCACGTTTTGATGCTGGACGTATATCAAAAATACCACCTAAAGGCACACTTCCTTTAACACGTAAGATAGATAGTGCTTCATCCATTTCGTCTAAAAGAGCGTTGACCTCTATCAACGTAACTTTGGGTTCCAATTGTTCAATGGCTACTTTGCCAAGTGTATTCGTACAATATTTTGATACTTTGTCAATTATTTTATCATATTCTAGTGTTTTCAATGCGCGTTGTGCGATCATTCAAAACACCTCCTCATCTAGTGTGTAAAAAGTCCATGAATTTCTCAAATGACCAAGTATTGACGATCATATCTTTGTGAAGCCAGGCTTTTTGTGCATATTTTGTACCAATTGTCATATAACGTAACTGCTCAATGGCGTGAGCATCTGTATTAATTGCCACGGGCACACCCGCTTCAGCTGCCATTTCAAGATGTGCAACACAGAGATCCAGACGATATGGATTGGCATTCAACTCTACTATTTTATTATATTTTTTTGCCCAAGCAAGGAGTTGTACCATATCTGGATTATAACCATCTCGTTGATGAATGACACGCCCAGTAGGATGTGCAATCATATGCACGTATGGATTTTTTAACGCATTATGCAAACGTTCCATAATTTGCTCCTGCGGTTGTGCAAAACTCGAATGAATCGATGCGATGACAAAATCTAATTCCTTCAATACATCATCAGAAAAGTCTAAGCTACCATCAGGTAGGATATCCATCTCCGTCCCTCTTAATAGATTAAATGTCGGATTGGCATGATTAAAACGTAGTATTTCTTCACGCTGTTTGGCTAGTCGCTCTGGTGTTAAACCATTCGCTACTTTCAAATACTGTGAATGATCTGTAATGACTGCATACTCATAGCCCTTTGCCATAAGTGCACGGCCCATTTCTTCCACTGTGTGCGCGCCATCCGACCATGTTGTATGCATATGAAGATCCGAACGAATATCTGCTTCTGTCACAAGCTTAGGTATCTCTGCATAACGCTCAAATTCTGCATTGCCTGCACGAACTGTTGGCGGCATAAATGGTAAATCAAAATGGTTGAAAAATGCTTCCTCTGATTCAAATGTTAATACAGAACCATCTTGCTGTTCCACACCGTATTCACTAATTTTCTCCCCGCGATCTTTGGCAATTTGACGCAAGCGGACATTATGCTCTTTTGAGCCAGTAAAATGATGCAATGCCGTAGCATATTCCTGTGGTGTTACAATGCGAAAATCAATACTCGGCCCCTCTTCACCAGGTAAAATGAAGGAAATTTTCGTATCTCCAGCGGCAACTATTTCAGCATAGGTCACTTTTTCAAGAAGCGCTTCTTTGACGGCTAATGCTGCAGTTGATGCAATCATATAATCGACATCCTTGCTTGATTCTTTCACACGACGATAACTTCCCGCAACAGAAAAACACTCAATTGCTTCAATTGTTGCTAAAATAGCATCTATATCTGCTACGACTTGCTCCAATTGCCAAACTGGATGTGTTTCTGAACGTTTGCCAAAAGTCTCTAGCTCTTTCAGAATTTTTTCCTCTGTTTTTTTTGCAAATCCAGCTAATTGTTGAACTTTTCCTTCTTCTGCTGCTTTTTTTAATGCTTCAGCAGAATCAATACCTAATTCTGCATATAATTTAGCTATTTTTTTGCCGCCCAAACCAGGTATTTTTAATAATGGTGGTAATCCAGCCGGTACTTCGGCTTGTAGTTGCTCTAATTCCGTCGATTTACCATGCTCTAAAAGTTCGGTAATGACAGCCGCTGTTCCTTTACCGATTCCTTTTAACGCTGTTACATCCTCTATTTCTTCCATGCTTCTCGCATCATTTTCAAGCGCTGCAGCTGCCTTGCGATAAGCAGATATCTTAAAGCTATTTGCACCTTGTAACTCTAAGTATGTAGCTATTTTTTCTAACACTTGTACAACTTGATTTTTGTTCATCTTCCTCATCCTTCCGAAAAAAAGAGCTACCCAACGAATTGAGTAGCTTCTTATTGATTACTTCACTTCAGTAGATCACACGGATTAATTCGTGTAGACAAACCAAATACTTTGTAAATATTTCGAAATAATCGGTGTGTACTCTAAGATTAACTTCGTTAATATTGAACTCTCAATATATTTTTGAATTGATTCGATCGGTAATAGTGCCAAAACATACAGCAAAATAAAGATCATAAAGTAGCCTTGGATAAAACCTAAAATTGCACCAAAGAAACTATTGAAAATCCCCAGTACAGGTACATGCTTTAAGAAATCAAATATAGAAGTGAAAATACTTAATGCAATTTTCACTAAAAAGAAGATCACCGCAAAAGCCAACAATTGATAAAAGCTCATACTTATATCTAAAGTGTCAGTCGCATATTTCAACACTGTATTTTCTGTAATTGCTGGGTATGGTACCCATAGTAGAAATTTTTCGGCTAATGGCTTAAAGTATATGTAGGCCACAACGAAAGCAACGATTAGTGTTACGAGATTAACAAGCTGTAAAATCAACCCTTTACGGTAACCTGATAGTAGAGCTGCTAAAAATAAAACTATTAAAATTATATCAATCATGTACGTCATCCTTTATTTTTTTCAGTTCTGCCTCTAGGGATTTGATCTTTTGTTGGAGCTTCAATGATTCATTGACAGTATTTGCTGCCGTTAAAACTGCCAACTGTGTGCTACTTAGCACAGGATTCATGAGCTTAATATTACGCATTTGCTCATCAACAGTGGCCGCAACCGCTCTCATATGTGCAGTTGACTCGGGTCCTATCATGTTGTATGTTTGACCATATATTTCAATGGAAATGCGATTTTTAGGACTCTCTTCCAAAAGTAACCCTCCCTTGAAAATCTTATTAATAATCATACCATGAAATGCTTAACAATGTGAACAACGATACGCAGAAAGGTGCTAACTAAATGTCTACTATTGTCATTCAATTACCAAGTGCTCAACAACAGAAGGTACATGAATATTATGAAGCTCAAAAATTAGATCGCAGCGGCCCTGGCATTATCTTCGCTGCAAAGAAAAATGGGACATCGATCACTTCTTACAAATCTGGCAAAGTCATGTTTCAAGGTGTCGAAGCCGAAAATGAAGCAACACGTTGGGGTTCTCCAAACACCACAACTAAAGTGACGTCATCCAAGGGTGATACGTTGCCTCCTCATTTTGCTAACAAGTCCGTTATTGGTTCAGACGAAACTGGAACAGGTGATTATTTTGGTCCGATTACAGTCGCAGCCGTCTATGTAGCAAGTGATCAAATTGAACTCGTAAAAGAATTGGGCGTAAAAGATTCTAAAATGTTAACAGACGATTTCATGCGCCAAATCGCCCCTGATTTAAAAGCTACATTAACGCATAGCTTGCTTATTTTACGAAATGATAAATATAATGAAGTGCAAGAAAAAGGCTGGTCGCAAGGTAAAATCAAAGCTATTTTACACAACCAAGCTATTCGTAAAGTTCTTGAAAAAATAGCACCAATTAAACCTGAATATATTTTGATTGATCAATTTGCAGAGCGCCCAATCTACTACCGTCATATTGCAAACGAAAAAGAAATTATTCGTGAGAATGTTTTGTTCGCAACAAAGGCTGAGCAGCTTCATCTATCAGTTGCAGCAGCCTCTATAATCGCACGTTTTGCATTTTTAGAGGAAATGGATAGACTAAGTACGGAAGTTGGTACAACGCTCCCTAAAGGCGCTGGTCAGATTGTCGACGAAAAAGCTGCTCAAATTTTACTAGCACGTGGCGAAGACTCTCTTCGTTCTATCACAAAATGGCATTTTGCTAACACAACAAAAGCATCGCGCATCGCTTCTAAAAAAAGAAAAGTATAAGATGCTTAAAACATTCGTTCATGAACTGTCACTGATACGTAGCATACCTATTAATCAGTGGCAGTTTTTTATCATTCTGATGCTTCAATCAAGGAAGAAATCATTCATATGTATGCACAACTAGGTAAAAGTATTATTTTGCATACACAAAAGCCGGTGTCGAGGGGGACACCGGCTTTGTTGATTGTTCAAAACAATCATGCCATTTTTCTATTGCTTAAAAACGAATTTTTAAAATACATGATTCATTTTTATTCTTTAATTGGCTCTTCAGCAGATAGTTCTACATCTTGTAAATTATCTGTTGAACTGTGTAAGTAATCAATATCCCAGTTTTTAACACGTTTGTTTACCGGAATTAACTCTGTACGGAAGTACATTGGAACTGTTGCTGCATTCTCAGACATAAATTGTTGCCATGTCAAAAATGCTTCTGAACGATATGCTGGGTCCAATGATTCTTTCGAGTCAATATTGCCTAACATTGTTTCAAGTTCTGGAGATGTATAACGGTTGTAGTTGAATGATGCTGCTTTAGAGTAAAGTCCGATTGGTGATGGGTCAGTACCTGTGCCCCATGCAGCCATATACATATCGATGTCTTTATCATCTGCTTTTACTTTATCGTAAAATGAGTTGAACTCGATTAAACGACCTGTAGTTAACTCAACTTTAAGACCTACATCTTTCCAGTTTTGGATATAGAATTGAGCGATTTTATTATCTTTATCAGAACCAGCCATACCTGCTAATTTAATCGTTAGTGGTTTGCCGTTTTTATCTTCGCGGAAACCGTCTTTATCTGTATCTTTATAACCAGCTTTGTCTAATAATTCTTCAGCTTTTTTCTTATCATACGAATAACCTTTTAATGAATCATCATAGTAAGCTGAGAATACTGGTGGAATTAATGAATTCGCACGTGAACGTAAACCATCATAGTAAACATCTGCTACTTGCTCGATATCCATAGCATATGCAATTGCTTGACGTAAATCTTTATCATTCATTTTCGCTTTTTCATCTACGATTACTTCTGATTTTTTAGAATCCCATTTACCAAGTTTGAAACCTAAGTAAGAATAAGCTAATTCAGGACGTCCTAGTATAGTAATATTTTTCAAATCTTTAATTGTTGCATAATCATTTGCTGGATAGTTTGGAACTGCTAAATCATATTTACCTGCTTTTAACGATGCTGCAATAGATGTTGAAGGAACAACTGAAATCACTACTTTGTCTAATTTCGGTTGACCTTTCCAATAATTTTTATTAGCAACCATTTCTACTGATTCGCCTTTAACAATTTTGTTAATTACGAATGCACCAAGAGTAGCTGGATTTTTACGAACTGCATCTGATTTTTCAAGATCTTTTACTTTAATATCTTTTAGTTGATGTGCTGGTGCTGCATAACCCCAAAGACCATCACCACCTGAGTAAATTGCTGGTGAGATTTTTTTGAATGAGATTTCGATTGTTTGATCATCCACTTTTTTAATACCTGAAATTGAATCTGCTTTGCCATCATGGTATTCTTTCGCACCAATAATATTTTGGAAATTCGTATCATAACGAACACCCGTATAATCTTTGTCACCAATGATTAAATACGGATAGATTAAATCTTCCGCAGTTAACGGCTCACCATCAGACCATTTAATATCTTTAGGAATCGTTACTGTTGCAACTTTTTTATCTTCATCAACTGCTAATTTACCGATTCCATCATCGCCGATTAAGAAATCTTCTTTAGTTGGGAAAATTGAGTTTGAAGTATAGCCCAAAATTTCAGCATCATATGCATCTTCGTATACTTCATATAAGAAAAGCCCTTTGAATGGTGCATCTGAAGATAGTGCAACTTTAAGAGTACCACCCTTAATACTCGCATCCTTATTCTCTGTTTTAAGTGGTAATGTTGATGTATTTACTTTTTCTTTTTCTTTCGTTTTGCCGCCGTCCTTGTCGCCGCCGCCACATGCTGCTAATACAAGCATGATCGCCGCAAGAACTGTCAGTAATAACCAACTTTTTTTCTTCATGTTATTTCTCCCCTATCCTATTCTCTGTTTTGAATCTGCTGCTCGACGTAATGCTTGTCCAACATAATTTATTGCCAGCATCAATATTAAGATTAATATTGACGCGGGTAACCATACCCACCAATAATTTTGTAGTACGATTGGATTGCTGGCTGCACCAACTAACGTTCCTAAACTCGGAACATCTGGCGGTAAACCAAAGCCTAAAAATGTAAGACCTGTTTCAATACCAACATTACCCGCAAAATTTAATGTAAGTTCTACGATTAGTAGTGAACTTATATTTGGTAAAATGCCTTTTAACATAATGGCAAAGTCTTTTGTACCCATCGTTTTAGAGGCGTTGACATAGTCACGTTTTCCCTCGGAGAGTACTTTACTACGGATCAGTCTAGCGGTACCTACCCAAAGGAAGGCACTCATAATCAGAATGAATGTAATAGCATTGAATTTTGGTACAATGGTTACAAAAACAATGATGATCATTAGCGTTGGAAGTGTAATATAAAAATCAATGATTCGCATAATAATCGCGTCCACTATTCCACCGAAATAACCGGCTGCAAGACCTGTAATGACACCCAGAACACCCGTAATAATAGTAATGGCAATAGCAATACCCATTGAATTTCTGGTACCTAAGATCAGCTGACCTAAAACATCACTACCACCTTGATCTGCGCCAAGTATGTAGCCATTTGTACCTGGTTCTGCAAATTCATCTAATAAACTAATCTTCATTAATGATTCTTTATCTATGAAAAATGCCCATATAAATGTAACGACAATAATAGCTACGAGTGCTATGAGCGATGTCATTGCTAACTTATCTTTTTTAAATTCACGCCATACAACTTTAAAACCAGTTGCTGGTACACCTTCCTCAGATGTTGCTACTACTTTTTCTTCTAGCTGTTGCATATTATTCACCTCTTTATCTTTGATTATTGGTTAGTCAATACGGATGCGTGGATCGACAATACTCATGACAATATCGGAAATTAAACTTCCTAATAATGATAGGAATCCAAATAATAATACGAGCGCTGTAATTACAGAGTAATCACGCTGTCCGAGTGATTGAATGAATAGTTGTCCCATACCTGGATAACCAAAGATTGTTTCGATAAAGATGGATCCACCCAATAGACCAGTAATCGTAAAGCCGATAAATGCAGCAATCGGTAATAATGAGTTCCGGAAAATATGCTTCGAATAAATTTTTTGCATCGGTACGCCTTTTGAACGTGCCGTTTTTACGTAATCCTGTGTTTTAGAGTCAATTACTTCTGAACGTAAATACTGGATTACCGTTGTCGTACCTAAAATTGCAAAGGTAACGCCCGGCAATATTAAATGATAGATTTTATCTTTATAATACGCCCATGTGCCTGGGTCATATTTAACATCGACCGTACCACTTGTTGGGAACCAACCTAATGTGTAACCAAAGAAGAATAAGAATATAAGTCCCAAGACAAAGGTCGGAATCGCATAGCTTACAAAACTATAAAACACTGTAATTTTATCGAACCAAGAATTTTGGAAACGACCTGCGAATATTCCAAGTGGGATCGCAATTAAATACAGTAAGATAACACTAAATAATGCTAACCATAATGTATTTAGTGCACGTCCCCCAATTAAGGTTGCTACGCTATCTTTAAAGGCATAACTATCACCAAAATCACCTTGTAATGCATTGGTAATCCAGTTCCAATACTGTACATACCAAGGATCATAGAAGCCTGCTAATTGACGTAGTTCTTCTTTCTATTGGCATCAGTTTGCGGTGTAATCATTCCTGTAAATGGATCACCCGGCATTAATTTTGCTAACCAAAAGATTAATAAACTTAATACGAATAGCTGAGGAATCATGATTAATACACGTCTGACAATTGTTTTCCACATATTAATTTGCCTCCGTTTCTAATGCTGACATCGCGACTCTATGCGTAGAAGACAGATTTTTTAATCCAAGTACTTTACCCTCTGCATCAAAGAATTTTGGTGCTTCAACTCGATAAGCTGCTTCGACTGCTTGACGAACTTCTTTACGTTCTTTTCGTGTGCTTGGTTCAATATTCGGAATTGCTGATAATAAACGATTTGTATAAATATGTTGTGGATTTTCGTAAATATCTTGTTTCGTACCGGTTTCTACAAAACGCCCTTTATACATGATGGAAATATGATCGCACATATGGCGTACGACACCTAAATCATGTGAAATGAATAAATAGCTCAAACCAAATTCTGTTTGGATATCTTTCATAAAGTTCAATACCTGTGCTTGTACCGATAAATCCAAAGCGGAAACTGGTTCATCTGCAATAATCATCTTCGGGTTACATGCCACTGCACGTGCGATACCTAAACGTTGTTTTTGACCGCCTGAAAATTCATGTGGATACTTAAGTAACGCCTCCTCAGACATCCCGACAATCTCCAACAATTCGATAATACGTCTCTTTTCTTCATGAGGAGATAAATTCATAAAATTACGAATCGGTTCAGCTAATACTTCTTGAATCCGCTTGCGTGGATTCATCGCTGATGTAGAGTCTTGGAAGATCATTTGAATATCTTTATTAAAACTATTATTACGATTGCGACGTTGATTTGTAACATCTTTTCCTTCATATGTAATCGTACCGGATGTGATTTTTTCTAGTCCGATAATCGCTTTACCTGTCGTTGACTTACCAGAACCAGATTCACCTACAAGACCATACGTTTTACCTTTTTCGAATTCCATTGTTACGCCATCAACTGCGTAAACATGATCAACGACTGTATTAAAAAAGCCACCGCGAATTGGGTAATGGACATTTAAATCTTTAATTTGCATGAAGCTCATGATGCAATCCCCCTTCTTCATGTTCAAAATGGAAATCCTTCCAACAAGTACAACGAACTAAATGATCCTTCGCTATTTCATGTAGTTGTGGATGATCTTCATGTTTTGATTCATCAATCCATGGAATACGTGGTGCAAAGCGGCATCCTTTACGATCCATCTTCACTAATGAAGGGACCATACCTTTAATCACTTCTAAGCGGTCATTATCACTATCAATTTGTGGAATAGAGTTTAACAACGACCGAGTATATGGGTGCTTCGGTGAAGCGAATAATTCCTCTACTGATGCCAATTCAATAATTTGTCCTGCATACATAACAGCTACGCGATCAGCTACTTCTGCCACCACGCCTAAATCATGTGTTATTAAAATAATGCCAGCATTTGTTTCTTCTTGTAAATCACCCAATAAATCTAAAATCTGTGCTTGAATTGTGACATCCAAGGCAGTTGTCGGTTCATCTGCAATCATGATTTTGGGTTTGCACGCAATCGCGATGGCGATTACGACACGCTGTCTCATACCACCCGATAATTGGTGAGGATACTGCTTAGCGATTCGTTCAGGATTATGAATACCAACTTGGTTTAACAGCTCTAACACACGAACCTGACGTTCTTTCTCTGTTTTCTTTGTATGGTATTTTAACGTTTCAGCAATTTGATCACCAATGCGCATTAACGGGTTTAATGCTGCTAGTGGGTCTTGGAAAATAAAACCGATATCATTACCACGGATTTTATTGAAGTCATCATCCTTCATATTAGCTAAGTTCAAACCGTTATACAGAATTTCACCATCGACTTTCGTATTTCCTTCTTGATGAAGTCCAACGATTGAAGTGGCTAACGTACTTTTACCGCAGCCTGATTCGCCTACAATGGCCAATATTTCATTTTCTTTTAACGTTAGATTAATATCTTCGATTGCAGCAAAGTATTGATCTTTAATGCGAAAACTCGTATGTAAGTTTTTAATGGTCAGTAATTCTTTTGATGTATTCAAAATATTTCCCCTTCCCGCTCAAGCTAGAATATTCCGACTATTCTGTAGCTATTTATACATTTTATGCATAAATTACGAATACCGAAATAAATTGTTTTTAAAAAATATAGTCCTCTACTTTTGAACCATATCTTTGTGATCGCTAAATACTCACTATTTAAATATTTTTGTTATTTTTCTTAATATAACACAATTATTAAAATAATCTATCAATTTTGTGAATATTTTTTATTTTTTTTGTAATTAATAATTGAATTATACAAATTTTGTCGTCCGGTGAAAAAAGTATAGCATATTAATTTACAGTAAAAAATCTTTTTTTAAAATAAAAATAAAAATAACCCGCAAAAAATAGCTAATTTTGCGGGTTATCAAGCATTTATTGTTTATCGTAATTCAGCATTTACTGTTTCAGTTAAAGCAGCAAGTACTTTTTCATGTACTTCTACCACTTCAACATCCGTTAATGTTTTTTCTGCATCAAAATATTTCAACGTAAAGGCCAATGATTTTTTATCATCTGGCATATTACTACCTTCATATAAATCAAAAACTTGTACTGACTTCAATAATTTCCCACCAGCATTTTTAATAACCGTTTCAATTGTCCCTGCTTCAATTGTACGATCTACTACTAACGCAATATCACGTGACATAGATGGGAAGCGTGGTACTGGTGTGTAAATAAGTGCATCAAGTGGCACTGCTGTAATTGTGGCAAAATTGATTTCGGCTACATACGTATCTTTTAAACCCAATTCTTTTTGTTCTTTTGGGTGTAATTGACCGAAGAAACCAACTCGTTTTCCATCCAATAAGATGCTTGCTGTACGTCCTGGATGTAGCCCATCAACTACTGCTGCTTCATACGAAATATGTTCACTAAGTGCTAATTTTTCTAATAAGCTCTCAATTACACCTTTTAATACATAAAAATCGACTGATTTTTGTTCACCCTGCCATGCATGATCCACCCATTTCCCTGTCATGACAAGCGATAAATGCTCCTCTTGGTGTGGTAATCCATCTTCTTCAAGACCTAAAAACACAGAACCAATCTCATACATGGCTACAGATGGTGCTTGGCGTGAAACATTATACACTGTAGAATCGATTAGATGTGGCAATAAGCTTTGGCGTAACGTGCTATGATCTTCACTCATTGGCATAAGTAGACGAGTCGTATCAGCTGTTTCTAACGCATATTTTTGTGCTAACTCTTGTGAAGTTAAAGAATACGTTAAAGCTTGATATAAACCACTACCTTCAAGATGATGACGCGTTAGACGACGTTTTGCTTGATAAGGTGTTAGACCCCCAGCTGTTGTTTCTCCCATTGGTACCGTTTTAGGTATTTCATCATAACCATAAATACGCGCAATTTCTTCCACGATATCTTCTTCGATTTTAATATCTTGGCGACGTGTTGGTGCATCAATGATCAATAGACCATTCGCTGTTTCAACATGGAAGCGAAGGCGATTTAAAATAGTAACCATTTCGTTTAATGAAATTTTCATCCCGAGACGAGCATTGATAAAATCTGGGGATACGGCGATACGAGCAGGTTTTTTATCTAGCTCATCGAATAATACCGTCCCTTCCAATACTTCACCACCGGCAAGTTCTGCCATCATTTGAGCCGCACGTTCTGCTGCTGGTAAAATACGGTTTGGATCAATTCCTTTTTCAAAGCGCGCACTTGCATCACTGCGTAAACCTAAATCCTTCGATGTATAACGAACTGATAACCCATCAAAATAAGCCGATTCAATTACGACAGTTGTCGTGTCAGCAGTCACTTCCGAATCAAGACCACCCATTACACCAGCAACAGCTACTGGCACTTTACCGTTTGTAATTACAAGATTTGTTGCTTTTAAAGAGCGCTCTTTTTGATCTAGAGTCGTTATTTTCTCCCCTTCATGTGCAAGGCGTACAACAATTTCTCCCGTACCAAGTGCATCGTAATCAAACGCATGTAAGGGTTGGCCATACTCCATTAAAATATAGTTGGTAATATCGACGATGTTGTTATGTGGACGAACACCAACTGCCATTAATGCTTGCTGTAACCACAGTGGTGACTCACCCACTTTGACATTTTGTACAACTTTTGCTGCATACATCGGATTTTGTTGCGGTGCTTCAACGGATAATGTTAAAACATCTGCTGCTTTTTTCGCTATAGTAGGTGCAACCGCTTTTGGCAAGGTAATATCACGCTCTAAAATCGCTGCAACTTCATATGCCACACCTAACATGCTCATGGCATCTGAACGGTTTGGCGTAAGACCTAGTTCTAGTACGATATCATCAAGACCCAATACTTCAACTGGATCTGCACCAACTGGTGTTTCAGCTGGTAGTATATAAATACCGTCAGCATAGGCTTTTGGTACAAGCTTACCTTCAATACCTAGTTCTTGTAATGAGCAAATCATACCATGAGAAACTTCACCACGTAATTTTGCTTTTTTAATTTTCCCACCTGGTAAATGAGCCCCTGGACGTGCCACAATTACTTTTTGACCAACGGCAACATTTGGCGCGCCGCAGACAATTTGGGATAATTCTTCTTCTCCAAAATCAACTTGACAAATATTTAATTTATCAGCTTCTGGGTGTTTTGTTTTTTCTTTAATTTCACCGACCATTAATTTTTTAAGACCAGCTGATAAGTAGTCAATACCTTCAACCTCGATACCTGAACGAGTAATTTTTTCTGCTAAATCCTGTGGCTCGATGCCTGAAATATCAACATATTTAGACAACCATTTTAACGAAACATACATATTGAGTTCCTCCTAATCTTCTGCTCTATTAAATTGTTCCAAGAAACGAATATCATTAGTGTAGAAATGACGAATATCTTCTACGCCGAATTTCAGCATTGCGATACGTTCTGCACCCATACCAAATGCGAAGCCTGACACTTTTTTCGGATCATAGCCAGCCATTTCTAACACATTTGGGTGAACCATACCGGCACCTAAAATTTCAATCCAACCTGTTTTTTTACAAACATTACAGCCAGATCCGCCGCATTTGAAACATGAGATATCCATTTCTACTGATGGTTCAGTGAATGGGAAGTAACTTGGACGCAAACGAATCTCGCGTTCGTCACCAAACATTTTCTTCGCAAAAAGATCCAATGTTCCTTTTAAATCACTCATACGAATATTTTCACCCACGACTAAACCTTCAATTTGATTGAATTGATGGGAGTGTGTGGCATCATCGCTATCACGGCGGAATACTTTACCTGGACAGATAATTTTGATTGCTTCCCCTTTTTTTGCTTCCATCGTACGTGCTTGCACGGGAGAAGTATGCGTACGTAACAGCGTTTCTTCTGAAATATAAAAAGTATCTTGCATATCGCGCGCTGGGTGACCTTTTGGTAAATTCAACGCTTCAAAGTTATAGTAATCTTTTTCAACTTCAGGACCTTCTTCAATTTGATAGCCCATACCGATGAATAGATCTTCTACTTCTTCAATTACACGTGTTAATGGATGTGCATTTCCTACTTTAACTGGACGTCCTGGAAGCGTGATATCAATCGTTTCTTTCGCCAATTGTTCTTCAACTGCCTGTTCTTCTAAAGTGACCATACGTGCTTCTAAAACACCTTGTACTTCCGCACGTACTTCATTTACTAATGCACCCATTTTAGGACGTTCTTCGGCAGGTAATTTACCCATTCCTTTTAATAAATCTGTAATCGGGCCTTTTTTCCCTAGGTAAGCAACGCGTACATCATTCAGTGCTTTGACATTGTCAGCACTTTGAATTTTTGAGAGTACCTGTTCTTTTAGCTCATTTAATTGTTCTACCATTGCCATAACTCTATTCCTCCTTTAACAATTGTTTAGGTATATCTAAACATAAAAAAACCCCGCCCCAAAAAAGGGACGAGGATTAGTCGCGATACCACCCTAGTTATTGCTTATACCATTACGCATAAACAATCACTCGATTGAATTAACGGCTCAAATACCGGCAAACCTTTACAGCCTATTTGCTGGTCCCGGTTGCTGCTCATGGGGTGAACTTCTATCGTAAGTGGATGTTAGTAGCTTTCAGTCTATGGCATACTATCCCTTGGTCATCTTTACAATATACTTTTCCCGATCAACGCATTTTTTTGAAAAATTATATGTCATACATATATAGTATAAACAATATGAAGCAATACTTCAAGAGTTACTCAGCTGTTGCAAAGTGATACATTACAATGCCTGCAGCGACAGCAACATTTAGCGACTCCGAACGCCCTAAAATTGGAATGATGACGTTTTGTGTCGTTTGCTGAAGTATTTCTGGTGAAATACCATTTCCTTCATTGCCCATAATAATAGCGAATTGCTTTGTTTTTTCCACTTTATGAAATTCAACAGAGCTGGCGTCTAGTGCTGTACCATAAACCGCGATATTTCGTTCTTTTAATATCGGAATCCACTGCATTAAATCTGCTTTAATAACTGGTAAATGAAAAATAGACCCCTGTGTAGAACGAATGGTCTTCGGATTAAATACATCTGCCGAACCTTTACCTATAATAACAGCATCTAACCCTGCCGCATCTGCAGTACGAATCATCGTACCAAGATTGCCTGGATCCTGTACCGAGTCGATTAAGAGAAATTTTCCCCACGAGTCATTCACTTCG
This sequence comes from Kurthia sibirica, assembly GCF_003143975.1. Classification (GTDB taxonomy): domain Bacteria; phylum Bacillota; class Bacilli; order Bacillales_A; family Planococcaceae; genus Kurthia; species Kurthia sibirica. The sequence goes on from NZ_QFVR01000004.1 coordinate 84,433, forward strand.
GTAATCGGTTGCTTACATTGTGCAAAAATCCCCTGTGTATGCTCTGTTTCAGCCAGTTCTGCTGCGATTGCAGCTGTTACTTCAATCATATAAATAGTATCGATATTCCAAGAAGAAGGTATTTCTACATTTTCACGAACGATTAAGTTAATAACTTCTGTGCCATTGAGAGCTTCTTCTACTAGATGAAAGCCCTCCACTAAAAATTCACCTGTTTTATCTCGTTCTTTGCGTGTTGTCGCAAGTTTTTTCCAATATTTCACGAGTGAATTACTTGATGATTCTATACGTTTCATGCTGTTACCGCCTTTTACATCGTAATTACGATTTTTCCAAACTGCTGATTTTTCCGAAGTCGCTCCATTGCTTGCTGCGCTTGTTCTATTGGGTACACACGGTCAATGACCGGCTTCATTTTATGTGTAGTGATATGTGCTAAACATGCTCTAAACTCTACTCTACACCCTAAAGTTGTACCGTATAATGTGTATTGACCATAAAAAAAGTCGCGTAAATTGAAACTTGTCACATCTGCAGTTGTTGCACCGAATGTAACTAGTTTACCACCCTTTTTCAAAACAGCCAATGACCGATTAAAAGTTGCTGCTCCAACACTATCAATTACTGTATCAATGACTTCATCTTGCAATCGTAGCGACCAATCATCCGCCGTATTGATCGCTAAATCAGCGCCAAGTTCTTTTGCTGCAGCTAATTTATCAGCTGAGCGAGATGTGACGATCACACGCGCACCTAAGTTTTTAGCAAATTGGATGATGAAAGTAGCTACACCACTACTTGCACCAGGTATAAACAGTGTTTCACCTGCTTGAATAGCTGCTTTTGTCACAAGTGCTCGATACCCGGTCAAAGGTGCGATACCTAAGGTAGCTGCTTCTTCAAAGGTTAAATATGCCGGTTTGGGCTCTATTTGCTCTACAGAAATCGCAATTTTCTCAGCAAAAGTACCATCATCTGGTAAGCTTACTATATCAAAATCAGCTGGGGGAACTACTGATTGCTCATACCATCGCAAAGATGGATTAATAATCACTTCATCTCCTATTTTAAAATTCTTCACACCTTCTCCAAGCGCCTCGATTATACCTGCTCCATCAGAACCAAGTATGACAGCTGACGCTTTGTCGCCTAAACGCTTTGGTGTATACAAATCTCTTCTATTTAAACTTGCTGCTTTCAACTTCACAACAACCTGTCCTGCTGTTGCACTTGGTTCTGGTCTGTCAGCAATTTTTAATTGTCCATTTTCAAAAAATACTGCTTTCATAGCCTGTCACTTCCTTCATTATTTAATTGATTGTAGCATATTATTTCATTATTCAAATAAATCAAGTGTTTTTCATGATGCAAGACACGCTGATATTAAAAAACCGAGTGCATCATTTTATGGATTCTTCTTATAAATTAAAAAAGCAACCTCAGAGAAAGCCTCATAAGATTGCGATCATATATTTTTGAAAGTGACATTTCAGTTACTAACACCAGGAATTCTATACAATTATGAGTCCACACTACCAGCTCAAAAAGTGTATTCAATCCACTTGCTTAATCGTAAGAAGAGGCTAGGATATAAGTATAAAAACACCGCTATACCTGAGCAATAAAAAAGGTAGATGACGTGTTTTGTTCCAACCTCTACTATTTATAAACGTTACCTTAATCTGCTAATACAGATACTAAAACGGCTTTTTGAGCATGTAGACGATTTTCTGCTTGTTGGAAAATATACGAGTTTTCGCCATCAATTACAGCAGTAGCTACTTCTTCTTCACGGTGAGCAGGTAAACAATGCAAGAACATATAATCAGGTTTTGCGATAGCTACTAGTTCCTCCGAAATTTGGAATCCTGCGAAATCCTGTAAACGCTTAGTTGATTCCTCTTCTTGCCCCATAGATGTCCAGACGTCTGTGTAAATAACATCCGCATCTTTTGCCGCTTCAAATGGATTATTTGTAAAAGTAACTGTACTTCCATTTGTCGCTGCAATTTCAGCAGCTTTTTTCATAACATCTCCTGATGGTTCATAGTCTTGTGGCGTTGCAACAACAACATCCATTCCGACATGTGCCGCTGCTATGACTAAAGAGTGTGCGACATTATTACCATCACCAATATAAGCTAATTTTAGCCCTTTAAAATCTTTTTTCACCTCAGCAATTGTTTCTAAATCCGCTAATGCTTGACAAGGATGGGCAAGATCAGTTAAACCGTTGATTACTGGAATAGACGCATGGGCAGCCAACTCTTTCACCATTGCGTGCGAATTTGCGCGAATCATAATACCATCGACGTAGCCAGACATGACATGAGCGGTATCATGAACAGATTCACCGCGACCAATTTGTAAGTCACGTGCATTCATGAACATTCCTTCACCACCAAGTTGATGCATTCCTACTTCAAAAGAAATTCGTGTACGTGTCGAATTTTTTTCAAAAATCATCGCTAATGTTTTCCCTTCAAGTAATTTTGGACATTTCCCTGCTTTCGTAATTGTTTTTAATTGAATTGCTAGTTCCACTAATTGTTGAACTTCTTTACTTGTATAATGTGATAATGATAATAAATCCTTCCCTTTTAAGCTATCGACAATTTTAAGTTGTACCTCTTCTAATAATTTCATTTATATCATTCCTTTTCGATTATCTAATAACTTCATTATAATATTGTATATTTATTCTGTCAAATGTATTTTTATGTTTTTAAATATGATTAAAAACCAATTATATATGCACCACTAAATATTTCTATTCATTTAATATAAATTTTAGATAATTCAAAAACAGCCTATTCGTGAAATACTTACGAATAGGCTGCTACTTATTTTATTGATTTCCTGGTACATCCTCTAATGACCAACGTACTTCTGTAGAATAATCTCCTGCTTCAGAATTTGCAGTCATTTCTAAATTCAACCCTTTTTTATCATCAATCCATTTTTCAGAAATATTAAATGAACCTTTCTCTGCTACATCTTTTTCATATACTGTATACGCATCAGTAGTAGACAACGTAGCCTCATTGTAATATACCGCGTCTTTGATTACTTTATTTGTTGTATCATTTGTTAGCTCTTGATCAAGCATTGCCGTAACTCTCCATGATTGACCTGTTGTTCTTGTATCTTCAATTACTAAATCTTTATCTTTATCTGCAATATAATATTTTTGATTTGTTAATGATATGAGCTGCTCACCAAATGAAATATCTTTTGGTGCCGATGATATTTTCAACTCACCTGTATAAAGTTGCACATTAAATTTCACACTATTTGATTTTGCGTCGTCGCCATCAATTGCATAATAGGAAATTGTGTGTGGTTTTTCATCTGCTAAGAGTTTTGTCATCTCCGCTTTTGTAAATTCTTTTGACCATTTTATTTTATCATTACTTTCATCAAAAGTTTTTACTTTTGTCGGTGCTTCATCATCCACTTGCGCATATACTGTCACTGTTTCACTATCATTATCAAAAACAGTACCTTCTGTCATAAACGAATTTCCTTCTTCAACTGGATCATAGTTATACAGTTCACCATCTTGAACAGGTTTCGTTAACTCCATTACAGGCGCAATATTTGGATGTCTCACAACAGTAACTTTCGTTGCAGCTTTAAAAGTAGCATCACGATAAGTCATAGTCGTAGCTGGGTTACTATTCCCTACTGCATTATTTGTGGCTGGATGATCTGTTAAACCTTCAGCTAACCCTGCATGATCACGTAGGAAAATTTGTAAAACGTCTTCTTTCTTGATAGAACCTTCTGGAAGTTGGATTTTCCAGTCTCCTTGTGCATCTACTGTCGTATTTGCCTCAGGGAAAGCAACACCATTTTTTGTCATTGTGACATCACTATTTGCTTCACCAGTACCTTTTATCACTGTTGTATCTGGGTATATTGGTGACGTTTGTACTTTTGCTGGTTCTGGTGGTGTAATATCGATTACTTTAAATTCTGCATTTTCTTCTTGTGCTATATCCCCTTTATGTGCCTTACCTGTAACAAATTCATTTCCTTTATTAAATTTATCATTTTTAACTGTTACATAGCCATCGTTTTCTGTTGGCGTTTTTGTTGTTACACCATATGTGTCTTCAATTTCTGCAATCGCTTGTCCAGCACCTGCATAAACGGGTACATAATTTGTATTCCCTTCATCATCTATCCCTATTTCATCCGGAGCATAGCCTAAAATAATGCGACCATAGATTGATTTGTCTGCATCCGTAATCGGTTTGAATGATAATTCGGGTATTTGATTTAAACCTGAGATTCTACGCACTTTATTCGTTGGGAAGTATTGTGTAATTCCAGAATTACTTGATGACATTACCCCACCAGCTTTTTGTGTTAAATAATCGACTTGTGCACCATAATAAATGGATGGTCCAGTCACTGGATCTACTAATCTCCAGATATCAAGATCAGAATTTTTAATAGTGAATTCTTCAAAATTAGTGACAGCCACACTACTGTTGGCTGACGTAGTACTAGCACTATAATTTCGCAAGTCAATATTTTCAGGTGAATCAATAATGACGGATGTACGTCTCCCATCCGCTGTACTCGCATTAAATAATGGACTATTTGTGGCACCAATCACATATAAATTACTATTTGGTCCTACATAAAACTGTGATTTTTCAGCAGCATTTTGACCGGAATTGAAATGGATAGGTGAATTACCATTTCTAGTTGATGTTAAATTAATCGTATTATTACCATCCGCTATAAAACTACTATTATAGTAATCTGATCTAAATGCATTACCTGGCATTGTGCCATTAAATGTTGCGCCTTCTTCTAAATGCACTTTTTTATAGTATGCAAAAACGACGGGATAAGCTGTTCCTGTTCCTGGCATTTTAAAATTAGCTTTGGCATTTTTCCCTACGACAAAATCATGTGTTCCAGCACTTGTACTATTCATACCCGATTGTCCATACCAAAAAAATGATCTATTATCACTTGAATCTTGTTTTATAGCTACTACATTCGCATTATCTTCTATTTTCACGCCATCAATTACAGCCATCTCACTTGCTGTTTTCCAGTGTATATTACCAGCTAAATTTAGTTGCGCACCGGAAACAGATGCAATTCTTGTTTGATTATTTTCATTACTTTTAACATCTGTAAAATTGATTGTCCATCCAGAATTTGCGACATTGGCATCTCCAGAAGCTACAACTCCTCTAACTCTACTCGTTGTTGCAGACAACTCTTCAATATTTCGAATATCAAAAGTTGCTGTTGCACTTTGCGTCACACCAAAATAGCGAGTGCCTAGATTTAATTTATGACCTTGGCCATCAATTGTAAAATCAGTTGTTCTGTTTGTTATTAAAGCTGCATTTCCAGTATTAGCCAGATCATTTGCTAAAATAACGCCTTTATTTGTTGGTTCTTTATAGGCCGCTACTAATTCAGCAAATGTTGTAATTATTGTCAATTCATCCGCATTTGCTGCTTTTGTCATCTTTGTTGTCTTTTGATTTGTTGCTCTATTTTCCACTTTCTTTTTATCATTTTTATCTGTTTCAATATTTATTTTTTCTTTATTATTCACGACTTCATTGTCTTTTGTATTCATTTGCGCTTTTTCATCTGTCTCAATATCTGTTTCCACTTTTTTATCCACAACTTCATTGTCCTTCAGATCCATTTGCGCCTTTTCATCTGTTTCAACATTAGTTGTTTCCTCAGCCTTCACAAATTGACTATTTGAAAATGGAATCGAAAGATTCATTATTAATAATGTACTCAAAAATAGCATGAACGTCTTTTTCATCTTTTTCATTCCTCTCAACATTTTCTTCATTTATTTTAGTTATTGCAACGGTTGTTTTACTTTATAGTTATATATTACATTGTTTTCTGTCCTTTAAAGTGTCATGAATTCCCCTCGAAAAGGTATTTATTGAAATAGGTACTGTATATTAGTCAACTATCTATTTTTCAAAAGAAAAAAGACTGGGCCATATAGATGTGACTTGTGCGGAACTAGCCCAAACTGAATATCCATTTTTTTCAGATTACACGTCAAAAATCAAATGAAGTTGTGCCGAGAAAAACGGCTCTGTGTCAAATGTTGGGGTGAATGAAATTGGATTTTCAATTTCATTCACCTTTTTCATTTAGCCCAGATGTAAACCAACTTCTTTATACTTTAATATTAGTAAGATTTTCGCTCTAAATCGATCAAATCGTTTATAATCATATGCATGTCGTTTCATTGATTCATATCCATTACAACGATTTCTACTTGATTACCGAACCTTTGCAAGTACTGGTTCTTTTTTGTATGCGATCATCATGTACTTTCGAAGTAATGGACTGACAAGCTGGACAAATAGGTGAACGCTTCGGCATTTCTATAAAAAGAGCAGACTTGCCCTCGACTTCTTCAACTTTTGTGATTAAAAGAAATGGCGAGGACTCCTGCCGAAAAACAGCATTCACAAAAAAAGCAGGCAGTCATGAATTAAATTCATGACTGCCTGCTTTTTTGTGAGTGGGTTTTATTCCAGACTCTTCTTACGATTAATCAAACGTAATTTTTTCAACTACATGTTGATCTAATTTTTTAATTACCTCTATTATAAGTTTTACTGTATTTTCAAAATCATCACGATGTAATATGCCTGCATTCGTATGAATATAACGTGTGGCAATACCAATTGATAACGCCGGTACACCATTTGCTGTGATGTGAATGGAACCTGCATCTGTTCCGCCACCTGGAATTGCTTCGTATTGATACGGTATATTATTTTCTTCCGCTGTTTGCACAACAAAATCACGCAATACTTTATGACCTACCATCGAACCATCATAAATAATAATTTGTGGGCCATCACCCATTTTAGAAGCTGCTTCACTTGGAGAAATACCAGGTGTGTCGCCTGCAATCCCAACATCAACTGCAAAACCAATATTCGGTTGAATCATATGTGTCGCTGTTTTTGAACCACGTAATCCTACTTCTTCTTGAACTACACCACAGCCGTAGACGATATTAGGGTGTTTTTGATCTTTTAAACCTTTCATAACATCTATGGCAATTGCACAACCAATACGGTTATCCCATGCTTTTGCTAATAGATATTTATCATTCTTCATGACTGTAAATTCAAAATAAGGTGTAATCATATTACCTGGTAAGATTCCCCAAGACAAAGCTTCTTCTTTTGAAGTTGCCCCAATATCAATAAACATATTTTTAATCTCAAAAGCTTTTGATCGTTGCTCTGGAGCTAAAATATGTGGTGGTTTTGAACCGATGACACCAACAATTTTTTCTCCTTTAGTCGTTTCAACTTGTACACGTTGCGCAAGCATAACCTGTGACCACCAACCGCCAACTGTTTGGAATTTAATAAAGCCTTGATCATCAATTTGAGTAACCATAAAGCCTACTTCATCCAAATGTCCAGCAATCATAATTTTTGGTCCATTCGCATCTCCAACTTTTTTAGCAATCAATGAGCCTAAACCATCTGTTTCAATTGTATCTGCGTAAGGTGAGATATATTTTCTCATTACGTCACGTGCTTCTTTTTCATTTCCTGCGATAGCGCATGCATCTGTTAATTCTTTTAGCATAGATAAAGTTGGATCTAATTGTGTCATCATCATTCTCCTCATCATCTTTTATACATTAAGTATACTACAGAAATTAGTACCCTGAACGCTGGCGGTCATAATTTTTTTCGTTTTTCGAAATATACGCATCCATAATATTTTGTGCATCAAAATTCAATGCTTTTGCAATTGCCCCATAGCATAACCAAATTTCATTATAATGAGCTCTCGTCACATCATTTGAAAAAACAATAATTGCTTGCTGTGTTTGTAAAAACAACTCCGTTAAGGACTCTTCACGTTGATCCTCTGGCCATTCTTTTAAATCATTAAAACCTTTCATAATACCTAAGGATAAAAGAAAATGTATGGAATCGACAAACTCTTCTAAAATAACAGCATCTGCTGATGGTCCCTTTGTACTCCAAAATTTAAAACAGCGTGTTTCATTTGCAAGCTCACCTAATTCAACTAATAGCGCTAATGTTTTTTCTCTAAATACATCCTGTGTAATATTTTGTGTCTTCATGATAAAATCATCTAATTCTTTTTGCATATCAAATATTTTTTCTATATTCATTTTAATCATCCTTTCAGCTAGCCCTCAATATCGTACCTAAAATAGCGATAGATTTCCAGTCTTTATAAGCATATAACAAATGATACTTACGCCATCGATGATCATTAATAATAAAAAACCAATTTTGAATGACCAACGCTTTGTTTTATGGCGAAAATACACCATACCACAAAAAGAACCTGTCGCACCGCCGAGTAATGCAAGTAACCATAGTGATTTCTCTGGAATACGCCATTCGTTCTTTTTCGCCCTTTTTTTATCGACACCTATTTGAATAAATGCAAAAAGTGACAAAATCAGCATATACGTTATAACAATCATTTTAACCTCCAAAAAAAGCTTCAAGGGTTAGCCCTTGAAGCCTCACAATTATTTTTTCTGAACAAGTGTTTTATTTGCAGTAATATAGTTGCCATCTGACAATTTCAAACGGGGTGTCCCTGCTTTTGACCAACGAATACCTTCAACAGTAATCGTTTTATTTTTCGCGTATGAAACACCTGTGCGTTTTGTAAATTCAACACCCGTATAGACATTTACTTTCCCGATTGTTTTAATCACTTTAGGGTTGATGTAAATATAGTTTAGCACACCATTAATCACAGGACGATTATTGGCAATATTGGCACTTAAATACGTTCCCGAAACTGTTTTAAGTCTTGGTGTACCTCCCGCTGTATAATCAATGTCTGCAATGGTGAAAACCGTATTTTTCGCTGCGGTTGCTACTTTGTTTGCTGCCACAAAATCAACTTTATTGTATGCATTTTGTGCAACTTTTGTTACTACTTTCTTTGGTACAACAGTTAGATAATCTTCTATATTACTACGTGTTTTGACAACGTATTTTTTATTTGCTGTTACATAATTACCATTTTTCAGTTTCAAACGTGATGTACCTGATGCTGTTTTTTCAATATCTGCAATTTCTAAAACTGTATTTTTCGCAACTTTTCGTATTGTTGTTGCTGCGTTAAATGTTACTGATTTATATTCAGTAACAATTTGCTTCGTAGCGACTGTAGAAGGGTTTGTCTCGAAAAAATCATCCTTGATTGGATCTGGTTTTGGATCTGGTTTCGGATCTGGATCTGGTTCTGGTTCTGGTTTTGGCGCGGTAGGGTTCATAAAATACGACAGTGCTATGCCATTTAACTTATTTAAATCCACATATGTCGAAATACCGTTTACTTTACCTTGATCCGTAAATTGCCAAAGTTGATGTTTATATATTGGTTTCGTCGAACCATAGCGTGGAATCCATACAAAATCAGCTTTCGACATATCTAAATTATATGAAGTATAAAGGTGATTTGCTATGTATATTCCAATTTTTTTATTTGTTAATTTTCTTAATTCAGCGACGTATGAGTTAACGATTGCCTTCATTGCTGCAGTGTTTTTCCCAGTTGTTTCTTCCACATCAATAACATAGAAGTTAGCATTTTTATTGGCGCGCTTATAAAAATCACGTGCTTCTACTTTGGCATCTGCTTCATCTGTTGCAAGATGATAGGCATATACACCAAATGGTACGCCATATTTTATTGCGCCCGCTTCATATTCCTTATGCTTGCGATCTTCTAGCTGACTCCCATACTGCGTACGGATAATTGCTAAATCAATCACTTTTGATGCTTTACTCCAATCAATCGTTCCTTGGTGATGTGAAATATCCACAATAACTGGATTACTTACACTAGATGCTCTTAATTTGTTATTTGTACTCGTTGTGTCCGTAACATACGGTGTGCCTTCCCAATATGTTTTGCTATCCGGATTCGCAGGTGCTAGTTCTTCTGTATCATCTAATGTATCAGCAGCTTTTGCACTAGCGACATGAACACCTAACATGCATAATAATACGAAACTTGCAGTTAGACTCCATTTAATTAATGTTTTCATCGTCCTAGTCTCCTTCATAATAGTCGCCAATCGCATAACCCTTTTTTTCATATTCCTTCATCAATTGACTATATTAAGGATAACAAATAACTACTACCTTATGTGACATTTTTTGCATCATTTTGTTTTCAAATATTAAATTATTATTACATTTTACATTTAAGTGTAATATTTGAACTATAAATAACTAGTAAGTATTTTTTACTATACGAAAAAAGGTTGAACTAGTATAAAATAGTCCAACCTTATAAATTATTCTTGCTCATACCAAGGTATTTTTTTGAAAAGTGTTTTTTTTGTTGAAATATAATTACCATTTGCTAATTGAAAACGTGGATAACCTAATTTATTGAATACGACACCTGTAATTATCAGATTTGTACCTATTGGTACCGCTATTTTATCTGTAGCTGTCCCAAAAATTGTATCGGTATACTCGTAAATATCTTTAACTGTTTGCAAATTACCTTCCTCTTCTAAGTAATAATTCTCAATGGTCTGTGGTGCTTCAATTACCAACGCTCGATCCGCTGTAATAAAGCGACCATTTAAAATTTGAAAACGTATTTCACCTTTGCCACTATATGCGACACGCGAGACATTTAAAATTGTATATTTTGGGATGAATTTACCTATTGATTGTGAAGTATAACTTGCTGATGTATATGATTTTAAATCTGTCAGCGTAATAATTTGTTTTACTCGATCTTCCGCTGTATAAAAATTAGTATATGTCGCAGCGGATGTCTTTAATACATACTCTTTGCTAGCTGTTATAAATTTACCACTCGTTAATTCTAAATGTGGAATACCAGCTGATGATTTCGTGATTTTTTTAATTTTCACTACTTTCCCGGCTTTATAACTACTCTTTTTTTGCCCTTTATTAAAATCTTTTTTTGTATAGACATTAACCTTTTTCTTTAAAATAACATACTTAGGATTATCTAAATAATATTTTTTAGTGGAGGGCGCTGGTTTATTAGATACTTGACTTAATTTATTCGTGAAAAATTCTAACTTCACACCATTTGCCAAATAATTTAAATCGACATTGCCTTTAATACCTGGTACAGAACCTCGACTTGTATACTGCCATAAATCATGTTTATGAACTGGTGCAGTCGAACTATAGCGAGGAATCCAGACAAAATCAAAATCTGATGTCTTTAGATTAAATGAAGAATAAAGATGATTGGCCACATATAGACCTACTTTTTTATTCGTCAATTTTCGCATTTCATTTTCATAGGCTTCGATTACTGAGCGCATTGAATAACCATTCTTATTTGTTTTCACTTCAACATCTAAGACATAGAATTGTGTATTTTTACCTGCTCGACTATAAAATTTACGTGCCTCTATTCTTGCCTGTGCCGGTGTTCCAGCTCTTACAAAAGAATACACACCATATGGTAAATTGTATTTGTTTGCATTTGTTTCATAGTTCTTATGCATATAGTCTTCTGTATTTATACCATCTTGTGTTCGGATAATTACTAAATCTAAGGCTTTTCCTGCTTTTGACCAATCAATATCTCCCTGCCATTTCGAAATATCGGCAATTAGCGGATTATTCACTGACATTGGAACGAGCATAGGTTTGATATTTAATGGATATTCCCATGGTACTGTACTTTCTGGTTTTGCTGAATGATCTTGTGCTGATGCTGTCATTGTAAAACCAACTGTCAATAAACATGCGACAATTAGTGACAACACTAGATTTTGTTTCTTCATTCTGTCAATCCCTTCCATCTTTTTTAGGTTTAGTAAAAATCAGTCTATACTCTACTACACTAATAGCATCTAAAGAGAGTTGAGCGAATTCACTTTTACGTATTTTATGACATTCGAATTATAAAAAACCTTTTTATAGTATTTAATTAGTCATTTAAACATAATCCTATTGTATCATCGTCACATTGGAAATTAAACACATATTTTGAACTATCCTTGTATTTTAATAGAAAAAGTGTGCAATACGGAATCACTCCCTATTGCACACTTTATTGTCTTATTTATTAGATATTCATTGCTGGACCAAAAAATTCATAACGAATATTTTCCGCTGTCATACCTAGTGCTACTAATTCTTTGTTGATCATTTGCATAAAACCGACTGGCCCACACACATAAACGATACCATTTATGTTTACTTGTTGCGCCAAGTAAGTACGATCAATTTGTCCATCTTGAGCTGTTAATTTCGACGTATATGTCGACTGCTCACTTGAAGCAGCAATGATGCTTAAATCCTGTACAAATAGTTGATCAGTCGCATTATTCACACTATGAATCAACTTCACCGTTGCTGATGAACTATTGTCTACAGCGTTTTTAAACATACTGATAAACGGCGTAACACCAATACCGCCTGCTATAAATGTCACAGGTTTATCTGTTGTTTCAAAAGTGAACCAGCCTGCTGGTGCACTTAATGCTAGCTGATCTCCGATTTGTAGATGATCATGCAGTAAATTTGATACTTTGCCAGCTGGCGTATTTTTATTGTCACGTTTTACCGAAATACGATAGCTTTTACCATCAAATGATTTCGATAAACTATATTGTCTATTCATTGTATATTGTTCATTTGGTATTTTTACTTGTACGGTAATGTATTGACCCGGTAAATATGCTGCTAATTTACTGTCATCTGATGGCTGTAAATAGAATGACACAATTTCATCATTTTCTTGTTGTCTATCTATTATTGTAAAATCTTTAAATCCCTTGAAGCCACCCTCTTGTTGTTCAGCTTCTTCATATAATAGCTGTTCTTCAGCAATGAAAACGTCTGCAATTACACCGTATGCTTCACCCCATGCGGCAATAATATCATCTGTTGCTGCATCTCCCAATACTTCTTTAATTGCGCGCAATAAAAATTCGCCGACGATTGGGTAATGTTCTGGTAATACACCTAAACTACGGTGTTTTTGAGCAATTTGTTTTACTACGGGAATAATCGCTTCTAGTTTTTCAATATGAACAGCGGCTGCATATACTGTATTTGCTAATGCAGTTTGCTGACGACCCTTTTCTTGATTTGCATGATTAAAAATATTTAACAGGGCTGGGTGTGCCTCAAATAAGTTTTTGTAAAATGTTTTTGTAATTGTCACGCCGTGAACCTCTAGTATTGGTGCAGTTGATTTTACAATATTCATCGATTGTTGTGATAACATTTATATCATCCTCTCAAGTCTATAATCACACCATACGCCTCATTGTCACTTAAAGCAATATATAAAATACATCTTTAACAGAAAAGACATATTTAAAATACATCTTTAAATATTTTAGAGTTTTTGCTGTACATGTTATACTAATGATAGTCGGAGGCGATACAGTTGCGATTAACACTATATACTGATTATTCACTGCGTGTATTACTTTATCTCGGCGCCAAAGAACCGAATGAACTTTCTACAATCAAGGATATTTCTGATGCATATGCCATTTCAAAAAACCATCTAATGAAAGTAACACATGAACTCGGTAAAATGGGGTATATTACAACAGTTAGAGGTAGAGGTGGCGGTATTTGCTTAGCTCAAGACCCGAAAGATATTAATATTGGGGTATTAGTACGTAAAACAGAAGAAGATTTCTATTTAGTCGAATGTTTTAATCCTGATTCTCCCGGATGTATTATTTCACCGGTTTGTAGTTTAAAAGGCGCTTTAAACAAAGCTCTGCACGCCTATATAGCTGTACTAGATGACTATAATCTAGCAGATTTCCTAACATCTAAAGAAGATTTAGCAGCTATTTTATTTGATAGATAAAAAAGACACTACTCACAATATAACTGGAGTAGTGTCTTTTTTCGTATAGTATATAACTGCCATGCTACATCGAATTGCTAGGATACTAGAGGAAATAGCTGTGGGTTTTACGCTCAATAAATGCAATGACGCAGCGCTTGCTTGTCCACGACGAGAAACAACGTTTTGTTTTAACAGTGTTGCGCTTAATAGTACAATTCATCACATGAAAAAGGACTCTATGTCTAATTGTCGAGAAACTGTGCTTTTTTATGTCTATTTTAAGTATATTCATCCTAATTAAAAGAAATAGCGAAGACTCTTGCCAAAAAAACAAGTAGGAAGCTGTCATTATTTCTACATGTCTAAAATATGAATTATTTCGATCCCCTAACATATAGAAGAAAACCAAAAAAATCCAAAGTCTATACATAGACTTTGGATTTTAACACGCTAGAAGCATGTATTATTTAGCGATTGCTTGTTTAGCAGTATCTGCTAATTGAGCGAATGCTGCTTGATCATTAACTGCTAATTCAGCAAGCATTTTACGGTTAACTTCGATTTCTGCAAGTTTTAAACCGTGCATTAAACGGCTGTAAGAAAGACCGTTGATACGTGCTTGTGCATTGATACGTGTAATCCATAATTTACGGAATGTACGTTTCTTTTGACGACGGTCACGGTATGCATATTGACCAGACTTCATTACTGCTTGGTTCGCTACTTTATAAAGTGTGTGTTTTGAACCGTAATAACCTTTTGCTAATTTTAAAACCTTTTTACGACGCTTGCGCGACACTACTCCGCCTTTTACGCGTGGCATAGTTCATTACCTCCTGTTATTCGTCCTTTTCGGACAAATAATGTATGTGATTTTCTTATTATTTCATGTAAGCTAGTAAAGATTTGATGCGTTTGTAATCGCCCGATGATACCATCGATTGTTTACGTAGGTGACGTTTTGCTTTTGTAGATTTGTTAGCAAATAAGTGAGAGCCGAAAGCACGGTCACGTTTTAATTTACCAGTACCAGTTCTTTTGAAGCGTTTTGCAGCGCCACGGTGTGTTTTCATTTTTGGCATTTGGATTTCCTCCTATTACTCATAAACTTTGATAATTATTGTTTCTCGTTCTTAGGTGCTAAGATCAAGAACATACTACGACCTTCCATTTTCGCACGTTGTTCAACAGTTGCTACTTCTGTACACGCCGCTGCAAAGCGATCTAATACTTTTTGTCCGATATCTTTATGAGTGATCGCACGACCTTTAAAGCGAATAGATGCTTTGACTTTGTCTCCTTTTTCAAGGAACTTAATTCCGTTGCGTAACTTCGTTTGGAAGTCATGCTCGTCAATTGAGGGTGAAAGTCGGACTTCTTTAAGTACAATAACCTTTTGGTTTTTACGTACTTCACGATCTTTCTTTTGTTGTTCGAATTTGAATTTACCAAAATCCATAACACGAGCAACTGGTGGCTTGGCTTGTGGAGCCACAAGGACAAGATCCAAATTTGCACGTTCTGCAAGTGCTAGTGCATCGTTACGTGATTTGACACCTAGTTGTTCACCGTTGTGATCAATTACGCGTAATTCACGAGCGCGAATACCTTCATTTACGTACATGTCTTTGCTAATAACAATCCACCTCCATGTAGTATTAAAATACTGTTGTTTGGGCAAGGAGCCCATAATCGGCAGAGATTTCGTGTCCACAAAAAAAACGAGCGGACATTAGTCGAAATGTCCGCCCGCATATATGTGTACATGCAAAATCTTGCATGTTCGATTCATCAATTAACCTGTCAATTCCTAGTAATAGGATCGAACGTCAGGTGAGAAGCGGGCAGCCTCTACTTCAACCACAAACTTTGTATTTGTTAACCTCATTTATATTATCATCTTAGCCTGTTCTTGTCAATTCTATTTCAACATTATTATTGTTTATGATCTTCTTTTATTTTTATTTTGTCTTACTAAAATAAGGAGCAATAATAAAACGATGATAATGCCGACAGCTATGAGAATCCACATGGTCCAATTAATTGAATCATCTTTTGCATCTACATCGGCTTTATTCAGTTGTTTTGCTTCATCACTGGAAATGGTGAAATCTTTTTTCCAATGCCATGTTTCCCCCATTGATTTCGCTGTTACGTCCGCTGTATATGTTCCCGCCTCAAGTTGTTCACCATTTAGTGGTATTTGATAATTAAAATTTGAGTTTGGTGCCATTTGCATTTCTTTCATATTCTTTTTAAATAATTTTTCTGATTCACCTTTTTTTGTAATAAATGCATTTACCTCTAATTGATTCATTAACATCGGTTGTGTATTTTGGATATTTGCCGTAATCACTGTACGCGCATTAATCGATTGTGCTTCTACTTTATTGAGTACTAATTCAGGTTCTACTTGATCATCCGTCATTTTTAGGCTCATCGCAAGATTATACGAAAATCTATTTTTAATAGACATACCATTTTCTTTCGCACTATCTTTTTCTGCTTGATCCAATTCACTTTCTTTTTGTTGGAATGATAGACCACCTAAAATAATCCCCTTTACTTCTTTATCAGGCATTTTTAAGTGTACAGGTAATTTCACTTTTTTCTTTGGAGGTATGACTACCTTGTTTTTCACAGTAACAATATCTTCCAACGAATAATTTAGTGTTGAATCACGCTCAATTTTATTTTTGTCATATTGAGTAGTCCCATTAATATTTGTTTTTGCTTCATTTGCAGAAACCATTACTGTTACTTTTTTGTCCGTTGCATTATCTAACATCACATAAACGGTCTGCTCTTGCCCTGGTTTCATCTTCAAATCAAAATAAGATTGTTTCTTATCAATTTGATTATCTGGTAAGACAGAAGTAACTGAAAAATTAAGTTCCGCTGCTGAAGCAGATTTTGACATAAGCCCTGCTACTGTTGCACTAAAAAATAAAACACTTACAAATAAAACTGAAATTTTCTTGAAAAATGACATCTACATCACTCCAATTTCTTTCAATATTGAGAAATTTAAATATTCACGACATTATTTAATACCCTTTTAAAGAAAAATTAGTCTTTGTATTTAAAAATCATACAGATTATCTTTTTACATTAAAAAGAACTACTCGTTAAAGTAGTCTTTTTAATCATAAACGAATGAAACTAATATACATTTATTACGTTTAAACCTTAGATTAAAGTTCATTTGCTGGAGTTGAGTCAATTGACCAAACTAACTCGGTGTTATAAGTTGCTGCTTCTTTAAGTGAGCCGCCTGGTACTTTAAGCGAAATACTGTCAGCCATATTATTAATATCACCAAAACGATTAATCCAAGTACCGCCACCTTCTCCTACTTTAGCTCCCATAACTGTAGATGCTGAAGCGTTTTCTGCATCCAAAATGATTTCAGATTTCACGATTGTTGGTGCTGTTGCTTCTGATGTTTCAGCCTTTACTGCTGCCCCATTGTTAAGTGTAATTTGCGCGCCCGACAATTCAATGCCATCTTCTACATCTGCATTATCTTTTGTTGCAAATTGACCACTTTGTTTTACTGATAAAGTCCAGCCCTTTTGTCCACCACGTTTATCTGTTACTTGTACATAGTTTGGACGATCACTTGTTTCACCTTCACTATCCTTCACTTTTGTCGGTTTTGCATGATATGTTTCTGTTACAGTTGAAATACTTTGCTCACCAAAATCAAGATTTGAAGCGAAGTCAATTGATAATGGACCTGCCGTACCAGGACCTGGAGGATCTACTGGAATTACTGGGTCGGTTGGATTTACCGGATCTACTGGTGGTGTAATAGACGTATCTTGGATTAATTTAAGTGTACCTGTTGATTTATATTCTTTTGTTTCTGCATTTGCTGTTAAAGCCCCTGCCCCTAAAGATAATAATAACGCCGCTGCTGCTGTATATTTTACAACTTTCATAATTTATAAGTCTCCTTTTGAGTTAATTAATTTTAATGAATATATGTCAGAATGTAATATTATAGGTTTGACGGTGTATCAGAAAGCACCCAAGTTAATTTTGTTTTATAATCTACTGCATCCTTTGGTGTATTACCAGGGATTTCTAAAGAAATTCCTGTATTTTTCATTATTTCTTCGCCATCAATTGTTTTAGATTCAAGCGCGCCAAAAGAGTTCGTCCATGTGCCGGCGCCTGTTCTTTGTGCAGCGTCAACGATGACAGAATTTGCTTCTCCAGAAGGATCTAGTGTCACTGCATAAGTTGTTGGATGTGTAGCATTAGCTACTGCTGTATTCGTCGTGCCTTTAGCAAATTTAATTACTGCACCATCTAATGTGTTATGCACCGTGTTTTCTTCATCATTTTTGAATTGACCATTTTGCTTCACACTAAGTGACCAACCTTTGTTGGAACCACGTCTGTCCGTTACTTGTGCATAGTTTGCTCGAACTTCATCAGAATCTTTAATTGCTTGCGCATTTGCATAATATACTTCATCTTGGTTTGAAATTTCATTTGAGCCAAAATCAATACTTGAAGCGAAATCAATTGATAATGGACCTGCCGTACCTGGATTCGGTCCAGTTGGGTCAGTTGGATCTACTGGAACAACTGGTTTAGTTGGATCAGTTGGATCTACTGGATCTACTGGCGTTGTAGACGTATTCGGTACAAATGAAACTTTACCATTTGATTCATAATTTGCTCCATCTACAGCTGAAGCTTTACTCGTTCCGATTACTGGTGATGCTACTAAAGCTAAAACTGCTACTGCGGACATACCTAATTTAAACTTATTCATTATTGAAAACTCCCTATCCAAATATATTTTTTGAAACCGTATATACTTTTTAACTATTCTCATCATAACTAATTTTCAAATCATGTTGGTTTCTTTTCTTCCCTATGAGGGTGTATTTTTTGACATACCTAATTTGCTCTTTCTTTTCTTCGACGAGTCAAAATAAAATAGCTCGCGATTAATATGAGGAGTAATCCTAGATTAGAAAAGTAAGTAGACATGCCAGTTTGAGGTAAACTACCATCTACTTTTGTATTGCGCGGTAGATCGCTCGAACCACTATTCAACTGAGTTGGTCTATTCGAATCGGTAACTATTTCCTTGATTGTTTGTGTTTCATTTCCAGCCTCACTCGGCTTGATTGCATTTCCTGAATCAATTGTTTCACCACCGACACCCGTTCCCCCAGGCTCTTTTGGATCGACAGGCTCTTTTGGATCGACAGGCTCTTTTGGATCGACAGGCTCTTTTGGATCGACAGGCTCTTTCGGATCGACAGGCTCTTTCGGATCTTTCCATTCACCGTAAAAGCTAATCTTGCCGTTCGATTCATACGAACCACCATGTGTTTTACTATCAGAAACAGCTGCATTTACATACTGCCCTGAACTTATAAATGTACAGCCAAGTAGTAGAATTCCAATTAAAAAAGATTGTAGTGCTTTCAATGAACACCCCACCTTCCTTTAAAGATTCATTTATTAATTGTTTTTCTTAACTACCATAACTGTAATCTTTTTTAGGTAGTTATATTCTTCAGGTTATCCTTTCTCAAAGGTAATTTTTGAAAAGCAAAAAAACTGCCAGTTCAAACATGGCAGTTTTGATGGAGTCTATTTTAGCTTTCTTGTGTAAGCTCTATTTTTACCTCATTGATCATTAAATCAAGTTCATACAATTCATGACTAGTTGGAAAAATGGAAAAATTAATAACACGCATGCCATTTTTGACAACCACTCCTTGAATCGATGTCACTAAAATATGAAAATCATTTGTTTTTTCGATAATAATTGATAATTGCTTAAAAGAAAAAATTTCGATATCAATTCGATCTTTATAAATATATTTCAATTTATTGTAGAGAAAATCTGCATGACCCGTATGTTTATTAGATATGATGGCTACTCGTGGTTTTTTAATTGTTTGCTTTAGTTGCGGGTACAACTCCGACCATTGTGTAAACAATTGATACTTCATATAACGTTTTTGATACGTAGTATACGTATCATTTGGAAAGATATCTTCACATATTTCATCAAATATATAATTAAAATCAAAATAGTTGGCTCGAAGTTCCTTTTCAAATTCAGATAAAGGATCATGTAAAATATAGTCCTTAGAAGGTTTCATAATAACTAAATTATACATTTCCAACGCTACATCATCCGCATTTTCAAATGCAATTCCCAAGCGTTTTTTCATGTTGTTAACGAGCATTCGATAATCTTCAATTTTTCTTTTTACTAGAGAATCTTCTATAGAAATAATATTCCCATCATTAAATACATGTGTCTTATTCAAAATAATCCAAAATATAATGGCCAACTCATCTTCCGTTAATGCACGATTAAAATATAAACTATACTTCATTTTATAATCCGCATCATGTACTACCGTAAAATCAAATTCATTTGGACTCCGCATTAAACTCGGAATTAATTTCATTGTATTTTGTTGACGCCTTATAATAGAAGTAAGTACGAATAGTGTTAATTTTTGCTCTTCAAAATCATCTATAATCATCTTATTTTTTTTATAAAATGAATGAATCAATTCTTGGATGAACATAAATTGGTCAATAGGGAAAATAGATTCTCTCATCGTATATTTTTCTTTTAAAAGTGCTGAAATAAACATAATTATATGCAATTCATCACCACTATAGATAATCGGGTTCCCAGATAATTCAAAATCATGCTTCTTAAATTCACTATTCAAACGATTTAGCGTTCTTCTAATAGTAGAATCACTGACTTGATACTCCTTCGCGAGTTTTTCTATAGTCATATTTGGATAAAAAAAACAATATTCAGCGATCGAATATTCTAAGCTTTGCTCCAAAAAACAACTATAAATAAAATCAATTGAATAGTTATTGGGAATAACTAAGGAAATACCTTCACCGTTTGCGCTAATCTCAATCGGACTAAAAATATGGTTGATGGCTCGAATATCTTTTCGTATCGTTTTTTCACTTATATATAATTCCTGACTAACATCTTTAAGCAGTACTGATTGTTTATCCAGTAAAAATTCCACAATTTCTAATTGCCGTAACTGCTGATTTTGTAAAATTTTTCTCATCGATACACCACCTTAACTGTCTGTAATTTCTTTCTTATTTTAATACCCTCAGCAGAAAAATATTATACAGTTTCAGCAAAAAAATACAAAAAGATGACCAAACCTGTTGTTTTCGAGGTTTGGTCATCTGTATACAAATTATTTATTTAAAGTTAATTTCTTGAGAAATTGAAGTAATAAAATCTTCTAATGATACTGTTTCTGACTCTTGAGAGCCATAACGACGTACATTCACACTAGTCGAATCAAGCTCCTTATCTCCTAAAACAAGCATATACGGGATTTTTTGCATTTGTGCTTCACGAATTTTGTAGCCAAGCTTTTCTTCGCGATAATCTAACTCTACACGCACGCCTGCAGCGACTAATTTTTCTTCAACAAGTTTAGCATAATCGAAATGAGCTTCATTTGATACAGGAATAACCTGTACTTGAACTGGCGCTAACCAAGTTGGGAACGCTCCTTTGTATTCTTCAATTAAGAAGGCTACAAAACGTTCCATCGTTGATACGACACCACGGTGAATAACAACCGGACGATGTTGTTTACCGTCTTCCCCTACATAACCAAGATCAAATCGTTCTGGTAATAAGAAATCCAATTGGACAGTAGACAATGTTTCTTGTTTACCAATCGCTGTTTTCACTTGCACGTCAACTTTAGGGCCATAGAACGCTGCTTCACCTTCAGCCTCGAAATAATCTAGTCCCAGTTCGTCCATTGCCTCTTTTAACATAGCCTGTGCTTTTTCCCACATGGCATCATCATCATAGTATTTTTCTTTATCCGCTGGGTCACGATATGATAAGCGGAATTCATAATCAGTTAAGTTGAAATCTTTATACACTGCTTGAATTAACTGTACAACTTTTTTAAACTCTTCTTTAATTTGGTCGGGGCGTACGAATAAATGAGCATCATTTAAAGTCATGCCACGCACACGTTGTAGACCTGATACTGCACCTGACATTTCATAACGATGCATCGTACCTAATTCCGCAATACGCAAAGGTAGGTCACGATATGAACGCATCGCTGATTTGTATACCATCATATGGTGAGGACAGTTCATCGGACGTAAAACGAATGTTTCGTGATCCACTTCCATTGGTGGGAACATATCTTCTTGATAGTGATCCCAGTGACCAGAAGTTTCATAAAGTGTTTTTGAACCTAGTACTGGTGTATAGACATGTTTATAACCAAGTGATACTTCTTTATCTACGATATAACGTTCAATTGTACGACGGATTGTAGCACCATTTGGTAACCATAATGGTAAACCTTGACCTACTAATTGACTTGTTGTGAAAATTTCAAGTTCTTTACCGATTTTACGGTGGTCACGTTCCTTCGCCTCTTCTAACATTTGAAGATGGTGTTTTAAATCCTCTTTAGTGAAGAATGCAGTACCGTAAATACGTTGCAGCATTTTATTGTCTGAATTTCCTCTCCAATAAGCACCAGCAATTGATAAAAGTTTAAACTCTTTAATCTTATTTGTTGATGGTACATGTACCCCACGACAAAGATCAAAGAAATCACCCTGTTCGTAAATTGATACTTGCTCATCCGCAGGAATCGCTTCTAGTAACTCTAATTTATATTGATCGTCAATCGCTTCAAAACGACGTTGTGCTTCGTCACGTGATACATCATGACGTACCACTTCAACATTTTCAGCAATGATTTTTTTCATTTCTTTTTCAATTTTAGGGAAGTCTTCTGAAGTAATTGACTCTGGATAGTCCACATCATAGTAGAATCCGCCTTCAATTACTGGACCAATGCCTAATTTAACACCTGGGTATAGACGTTTTAAAGCTTGCGCAAGTAAATGTGCAGTAGAGTGACGAAGAATTTCTAATGCTTCATCATCTTGTGGTGTAATAATAGCGATTGTACCATCTTCTTTTAAAGGCGTTTTCGTATCTACTAAAGTACCGTTGAACTTACCAGCCAATGCTTTTTTACGAAGTCCTGGGCTGATTGCCGCTGCTACAGCATCTGTAGTAATACCCTGTTCATACTCTTTTACTGAACCATCTGGGAATGTTAATTTAATCATTTCTGACATGTCTTTTCTCTCCTTTTTTTATTTCGAGTGCTCAGGGCCAAAAGTCTGATGTTTTTCTATTAGAAAACGCAAAAAAGCACCATCCCAAAAGGGACGATGCATATGCTCGTGGTTCCACCCTTCTTCCTTCTATGCACAGTAAAATAAAGCTATGCAAAGACGAAGCTCTCGATCGGCTAACGGGCCGCTACCGTCGACAATTACTATATTTCACTGTCGCTGCTCCAAGGTGGTAAATTAATCAACGTTACTAGAATGCTCTCACCACTACATTCCTCTCTGAAAGTCGCCTAACTAATCCGTATCCTTTTCCTAGCATTTCAATATTATGTTACATAGTATAACGCTTTTAAAATGACTTTGCAATAAGCGTCTTACATATTGCGTAAATTGTACCCTTCAACGAAAACAGGTGTTGTAATAGCTTTAATTCTTTCCATGATACGCGCAGCTTTCACTGGCTCAATTTCACCTTTTGACGTCTTCGCAATGACATCTTCCAATGCGTTGTAATCCAAGTTGGATGTGATGAAAGTTGGCAATTGTTCCGCCATACGGTAATGTAAAATAGCCCCTAAAATTTCATCACGTGTCCATGGTGACAACGATTCTGCACCGAGATCATCCAACATTAAAACAGATGCTTTTTTTACGAAGTCTATTTTCTGCTCCAATTGTGGTGTACCGATAGCATTTTTTAGTTCACGTAAAAATTCTGGTACATAAACGACAACTGATTGCACTTGGATCGTTGCCAATTCATTGGCAATGGCGCCGATTAGAAATGATTTTCCTACACCAAAATCGCCATATAAATACAGCCCTTTTTGAGGTAGTTCACCAGTTGTTTTCACTTCTTCTATGAAATCTTTCGCTAATTTCAGTAAATTCGCTCGCTCATCATTATAGACACGAATATCGGCTAAAGTAGCTTTTAATACATCTTTAGGCATATGCATACTCGTAATTTTACTCGCGGTTAATCGACGTTCGTCTTCAATACGTTTTTGTTGGCAGGGCGCATACTCGATGTCAATAAGTCCTCTATTGATGAAGAGTTTTGGCACAAAACCATCGATTGTATTAACACATTTCGCTACAGACGGACATTTTGAACAGTCATGTTGCTGATTTTGAAATTCATATAATTTTCCTAATCCACGCTCCACAATTTCAGATGACATAACCGCTTCATTTTCTTGAAAGAATTTTTGAATTGCGGGATTCTCCAATAGCTCGGCCTGTATTTCATTAAAACGTTGTTGAAAGTTAGCATCCATTTGTTTATTTATTTCTGATTGAATTGGCTTCATATTCTATGGGTCTCCCTTCTATTTTCCTTGTGACTTTTTGTAGTTACGCTCCATTTCTTCTAAAGACTGTTTATCGAGCGGTTTTTTGGAAGTTTTAATCCAATCAGGCACATGCTGTGTTTTCGCTTGATTCGAGTAGGAGGTTTTACTATATTTTTGTGTTTTGACCTTTTGATAATTTTGACCATAGGCAATAGCCGCATCCATTGTTTGTATATCTTGTTTACGCCAGCCACCAGCAATTGCCTCTAGAAATGCTAGATTTAAATTACCTTCACTTGAATAATGAGCATAGTGAATTAATACATTGAGTAAACTTTTTTCAATATCATAGGATGCTGCAAATTGCGTGACTGTTTTAACATCTTTTGAAAAGGGTTCTTTACCATCCGCCAACATTTGTAACAGTTTGAGCGGTTCTGTTTTTTGCATCAATTCTTTGAATGTTTTTTCGATATCAACAATTGCTGTTTGTGCATTTTTACCTGCTTCGAAAGCATATAATTTATAGGCAGCTGCCCGTAATAATTCAAATTCTTCACGCATATTTTCTGCTTTTGCTACTTTGGGTTGGACAGGTGCTGTTTTATGATCCATAAATTCACGCGCTTCACTCATTGCTTGCTTCGCTGTTGTAATACCTTTCGCACGCCAGTCTGCTGCAATTGCTTCTACATAATTTTGATTAATACGTCCTTTGTTTTTCAAAGATACATAATGGATTAATACATTTACAACCGGAATACTTATATCATATAGCGTAACTAAGCTTTCAAATAGTTCAACATCCTTTTGGAATGGTTGCTTGCCTTCATTGACAGCGGTTAACACTTCAATTGGCTTCGCCTTTTCAAAGTACTCTATAAGCTCGAGTTGCTTACTATCCCATTCCTGTGCTTCTTCCTGCGCTTGTTCAGGTTGCAGCATACTGGAAATAGTAGGTGGTTGTTTCGAAACGGTTAATTTATAGTATTCAGAAGCCGCTTTTTTAATCGTCGACTGCGTCAGCTCATCTGGGTTTTCCATCGCCATAATGAGGACATTTTTCATTTCAATTGCTGAAAGACCATACATAAACGCTACTTTTGCAATCGTTATTTTTAATTCTGACGTAATTAGTTTATGAGGTATGAGCGCCTCTGATAGTCCAGACATTAGTAGTGGGAAATTGAAATCACGATAGAAGAAAGGAAGATCTTTTGGCTTTTCCGCTGTTATACTGTCATCCTGTGTATTTGGCATCTGCTGCTTAATCGGTTGATACACATCTGTAAATTGTCTTGAAACTTCTTGCATTCCAGCCTTCGGGTCACTTTTAGGTGAGAATCTTTGCAAGAGGTTTCTATATGTTTTTTCACCTATTTTACTAAATAAAAACATCGATAAAAGAGGATCATCAAAGAAACGTCGCGCTTCTAGAGGCGGCATTACTTCATACGCAAAGTGGCGCATATTATCCTGATCCTTTTTATAGGTTCTAATTAATCCAATCGCTTCCAATGAAATTCTTGCGTTAAAAACCGCAGAAATCGACATATCCAAACCCTTCATCAAATGATAATGAGCATAATCCTGGCCTTCAAAATCTTCACCTTCTGCCCATAATAAAAAATACAGGCTAATCGGCTCTGGTCCGATTAATGGCTGATACAATAATGTAATCAATTTTCTCTCATAACTTGAAAGCGGGAAGGGAATATGAATCGTGAAACGATCAACTGGGTGTAATTCATTAAGTAGTTGCATCTTAGAATACCCCCTTCCTTATTCATTATTCCTCTGGTTCTTCTAAATCATCATCTTGGCGTTCTATTAATTCTCGTAATTCTTCGATAAAGACATTAATGTCTTTGAACTGGCGATAAACAGATGCAAATCTCACATAGGACACTTCATCGATTTTAGCTAGATGGTCCATAACCTTCTCACCAACATCTTCAGATTTCACTTCCGCATGACCTAATCTTCTAAGCTCCTGCTCAATTGCAAAAACAACTTCTTCTAATTCATTTAGCGCAACAGGTCGTTTTTCACAAGCACGAATCAAACCACGCAGTACTTTTTCACGACTAAATTCTTCCCGTGAACCATCCTTTTTCACGACGATTAATGGCATTTCTTCAATTTTTTCAAAAGTCGTATAGCGGAAACCACATGACTCACATTCTCTTCTTCGACGAATTGCTTTACTATCATCAACTGGTCGACTATCAATAACCTTTGTTCCATTGTATTGACAAGCGGGACATCTCATATTTTCTCTCTCCTGAATGAATACTATTTAGTTCATCTATTATAACAAATAATTGAACAATAAATCGAATAATCCTACTATTTTTTACGATAGACGCTTGAATTATGGAAAATAATATGCAATTATCGATAAATATCTTGAATTTCATCATAATGATCGTCATTTCTGGCTATTAAACTAGCATAGTCTATATGTAATTGATTATAAAAAAGTACTCCTCAATCGTAGTGGAGAAGAATAAAGTAGGCTGGAAAGATATATTTTGTAGCCTTCCGATTATAGCTTTGAAACATATGAACAAGCTACTATTTTAGCGGCATGAACGCTACTATAATTTCTTACTATGACCAACTTACTACTACTGCATAAACAGTAGTTTCATACACAATAGTAAAAAAGCATAAAAGCCATCAATCGCGGCCTTTATGCTTTGTTTTATCACAAACTATGCACCAACAGTTGCTAATTTTGCTGCTACTTTTTTAGTTAAGTCAACTACGCGAGATGAATAACCCCATTCATTGTCATACCAAGCGATCACTTTTACTTTGCGCCCGCCCATAACCAATGTCGTTAAACCATCAATCGTAGCAGATGCTGGATCCGTATTATAGTCTTTGGAAACCAATGGTTCCATTGAGAAATTTAAAATTCCTTTTAAAGAGCTTTGTGATGCTTGGATGAATGCCGCATTCACCTCTTCAACCGTTACATCTTGCTGTAAATCAACTACTAAATCTACTAATGATACATTAGGCGTTGGCACGCGTAATGACATACCATGTAAGCGTCCTTTTAGTTCAGGTAATACGAGTTCTAATGCTTTTGCAGCACCTGTTGAAGTTGGAATAATTGACTCTGCACATGAACGAGCACGGCGCAAGTCTTTATGTGGGTTGTCAATGTTATTTTGGTCATTCGTATATGCGTGAACCGTTGTCATTAAACCATTTTCGATTCCGAATGTGTCGTTTAATACCTTCGCAACAGGAGCAAGGCAATTGGTAGTGCATGAAGCATTTGAGATGACATCATGTTTAGAAAGGTCTAGTTTATCATCATTGACGCCCATTACTACTGTAATATCTTCATTTTTACCTGGAGCAGTAATAATTACTTTTTTAGCTCCAGCTTCTAGATGTAAAGCTGCTTTTTCGCGCGAGTTGAATTTACCTGTAGCTTCAATAACAATGTCAACACCCATATCTTGCCATGGTAAGTTTAATGGATCACGATCATTTACTAATTGTACGCGTTTACCGTTTACAATCAATGCATTTTCTCCCGCTTCAACTGTACCTTCGAAACGGCCATGTGTCGTATCGTATTTAACTAAATGAATAAGTGTCTCCACTGGATAACTTGCATTAATAGCAACAATATTTAAATCATCTTGAAGTATCGCCTGACGGAACACCATACGTCCGATACGGCCAAATCCGTTTATAGCAATAGAAACTGTCATGAAAAATCCTCCTGTTTAAAAGAAATTCTTTTAATATGTTTATTTGTGAATTAGTATAACACATTTAACATAAAGGAGAACATTATTAACAAGTAAAATTAAAGTTTTTATTTTCTGAATAATTAATTTTATTAAAAATACGACTTTTCTTACTTTAGTTTAAGACCGCCCACTCTTTTAATATTTTTTCCAATTGTCGGCGTGTTTCCTCCACTGTACCATCATTAAAAATAACGGCATCTGCTCCTTTTTCCTTCTCAGA
This sequence comes from Kurthia sibirica, assembly GCF_003143975.1. Taxonomy (GTDB): domain Bacteria; phylum Bacillota; class Bacilli; order Bacillales_A; family Planococcaceae; genus Kurthia; species Kurthia sibirica. The sequence continues at coordinate 112,767 of NZ_QFVR01000004.1, forward strand.
TAATGGCAGTTGTGAAGAAATTCTAGCTTGTGCTTGTGACGCATCTAAGTTATTTCTCGCCATCAATCTTTGCAGTTGAATTTCTGGTGAAACCGATACGACTAAAATTTTATCGACCGTGCGACCTTGCGCGCTTTCAAATAGCAAGGGGATATCCATAAAAACTGTATTAAAGCCGCTACTAAGCCATTTATCTCTTTGTTTGGCCATCTCTTTTCGTATGGCAGGATGGATAATATTATTTAATTTCTGACGTTTCTCCGCATCATTAAAAATAATTTCTCCGACTTTTTGACGATCCATACTACCATCTTTTCGGATAATATCCTCACCAAATTCTGCTGCGATTTCACGTAAAGCAGGTTGGTTTGGTTCTACTACAATACGCGCAACCACATCTGCATCAACGACAGGAAATCCCAATTCTTCTATTATTTTAGCAACCGTACTTTTCCCACTTGCTATGCTACCTGTCAATCCAATAATCATCTAAACAACCTCCTATTTTTGACAATTCGGGCAGAAATATGAGTTGCGATTTGCGATCAAAATCTGCTGTGAATTAGTATGACACATTGGGCATTTTTTCATCCCATACATTTTTAAACGGTTTTGCATGCTACCAGATTCACCATTAATATTGCGGTAATCTGAGATAGATGAACCCCCAAATGCAATACTTTCGTCTAATACGTCGACAATCTTGTCAAAAAGCTGTGCCAACTGTTCTTCAGTCAAATTGGACACTTTTCGTCCCGGGTGTATTTTCATTGCGAATAACGCTTCAGTAGCATAAATATTTCCCGCTCCACAAATCGCATGAGAATCCATAATTACTTCTTTTATCGCTTTTTTAGCGTATTTGGGTTGCTGACAAACACCTAAGAAAAAAGCTTTTGCCTCTTCCTCAAAAGGTTCAGGTGCTAACTGTAAAAGTGGTGGATAATCGGCGATTTTTTTCAATAATCGTAGTTCACCAAATCGACGTATATCGGAATATATCAAGAAATGATGATCATCCAGTTGCAAGAAAACATGCGCATGTTTTCTAAATTTCGCCTCTGGTATCTGTTCGAGTGCCGCAACATGGAACCATGCACCCGACATACCTAGATGATTAACTAAAATATATTGCTCACCTTCCGTGTGTAAATAGAAATAAATATACTTTGAGCGTCTTTCGATACGCGCAATGGTCATACCTACAAGCAATTCAGCAAGCAGATTAGGATGCATCGCTTTGACGATTGCTTCCTTTCCATCATCATGCGATTTTTTTAAGATATCTGATGTTGTCACAGCGACAATTTTCCGCCCTGTAATGATCGGTTGCAATGATTTTACAACCCCTTCAACTTCTGGTAATTCTGGCATGTTATTCACTTCCTATTTCGCATCATACCAAGTGTCACCAGCTGAATAATCCGCACGCAGTGGTACATCTAACTTCACGGTATTCGCCATGACTTCTGGTACAATTTTTTCTAGTAATGTAATTTCTTCTTCTGGACATTCAAATATTAATTCATCATGTACTTGTAACAATATTCTCGCCTGAAGATTATTGTCTTTTAACGCTTGAGTCATATCAATCATTGCTTTTTTAATAATATCTGCTGCTGAACCTTGAATTGGTGTATTCATTGCTGTTCTTTCTGCAAAACTTCGCAAATTAAAATTACGGGATTTTAAATCTGGCAAATAACGACGACGATTCAATAATGTCGTAACGTAGCCTTGTTTTTTTGCCTCTTCCACGATGTCATCCATATATACTTTAACGCCTGGGAAGCTTTCTAAATAACGTTCTATAAAATCTGCTGCTTCCTTACGCGAAATATCAAGGTTTTGAGAAAGACCATAATCGCTTATACCATAAACAATCCCAAAGTTTACTGCTTTTGCAGCTCGACGCATAGTTGAATCGACTTCATCTTCTGTTACATGGAATACTTTCATCGCTGTACTTGTATGGATATCCATGCCATTTAAAAAGGCTTGAATCATATTTTCATCGCGTGACATATGTGCTAATACACGCAATTCGATTTGTGAATAATCTGCCGCAAATAGCTTCCATCCTTTTTGAGAAGGAATAAAGGCTTGGCGTATTTTACGACCTTCCTCTAAACGAATCGGTATATTTTGGAGATTTGGATCCGTAGAACTTAATCGTCCTGTTGCTGTAAGTGCTTGTTGGTAACGCGTATGGATTTTCTGATCATCTTCATGAATTTCCTTCGTTAAGCCCTCAATATACGTTGATTGTAGTTTACCCAATTGACGATATTGTAAAATATGTTCGATAATTTCATGTTCGGGTTTTAGTTTATCTAAAACATCTGCAGCTGTTGAATAACCTGTCTTCGTCTTTTTAATCACAGGTAAGCCTAGCACATCAAATAAAATTACACCAAGTTGCTTAGGTGAGTTAATATTGAATTTTTCTCCCGCCAAAGCATAAATCGTCGCTTCAATTTGCACCAGCTTCCCTTTCAATTCCACACCCATTGTATTTAAAGTATCTGCATCTACTTTAATACCGGCTGTTTCCATATCAGCCAATATTTTAGCCAATGGGAGCTCGATTGTGTAGTATAGCTCATACTGTTCATTGTCTTGCAGTTTTTTCATGACCTGCTCTCTTACTGTAAACACAGCAAATGCTTCACGGCAAACATGTTGAGATAAGATTGCTACCTCTGGTATTTCACGCTTGGCACCTTTACCGTAGATCACTTCCTCAGTTTGAATATCACTAAAGCCATATACTTTAACGACAGAAGCTATATCTTCTGAAGCAAATGCCGGATCATCAATATAGGCTGCTAACAATAAATCAAAATCAACGCCAGCCAATTGAATACCATCACGCGCGAAGGCCACCTGCTGTTTTTTTACGTCAAAAACATATTTTTTCTTTGAAGCATCTTGTAGGTATGCTCGAATACTTTCGGATTGCACAACATCCTCATAGTTAATATAGTAGGCATTTTCTGCATCAACAATCGCTAAGCCCAACTGTGGTGCTGTGTGATAATGGACATTCTCAATTTCCAAATGGATAGCCATGCCATCTTTTAATTGCGTAGCATCTAAATCCGTAACAATTGTATAATTCAACTCTGCCGTCTCTTTTTCTTCAGAAGCATAGTCACTTTTTTCGATTAATGATTTGAAGTCAAGCTCATTCCATAAGGCAAATAACGCATCCATATTTGGTCCATCCCATTGTAAATCATCGATTGATATAGTAATTGGTGCTTCGCAATTTATTGTCGCAAGTACCTTACTCATCTTCGCCTGTTCTTCATTCGCTACAAGTTTTTCTTTTAATTTCCCTTTTTGTGCGTCAATATTTTCATAGACTTCATCGACTGTCGGATAGTTTGTTAACAGCTTAATGGCTGTTTTCTCACCGACACCTGGAACACCCGGAATATTATCAGATGTATCACCCATCAAACCCTTCATATCAACAATTTGCTGTGGTGTTAAGCCATATTTTTCTTTCACATATTGTGGTGTATATTTTTCAATATCTGTCATACCTTTACGTGTGATATAGACCGTTGTATTGTCTGAAGCTAGCTGCGTCAAGTCCTTATCACCAGATACAACAATGACAGGTAATCCTTTAGCATCTGCTTGCTTTACTAAAGTACCAATAATATCATCTGCTTCATACATTTCTAATTCATATTGCTTCATATTATAGGCTTCGACTAGCTTGCGAACATAGGGGAATTGCTCGGATAGTTCTGGTGGTGTTTTTTGACGCCCCCCTTTATATTCTTTGTATGTGCTATGACGGAATGTTACCTTTCCCGCATCAAATGCTACCAGCATATGCGTAGGGTTTTCCTCCGTTAAAATTTTTTGTAACATTGTCGTAAAACCATAGACTGAATTTGTATGGATTCCTTGTTCATTTGTTAGTAGTGGCAAAGCAAAAAAGGCACGATAAGCTAGGCTATTGCCATCTAATAATAGTAATTTTTCTTTTGTCATTCCTTCAACTCCCTAATCGTATATTCATCTATTATAGTTTACCATGCAAAGCGTACTAAATAAAAAAAACGAAATGTTCTCTACGTCATTATGGCGTAAAGTTCATTTCGTTTATCCTTATTTAGATGAATGAAGGGGGCTTCATAAGATGAGTATAACAATGACTTATGAAGCACTTATTATCGAATTGTAAAGCTAGTGTAAATTATTGTTCTTTGGCCAGAGGAATTAATATACGAATTGTCGTTCCTTCACCTTCTTGACTTTTTACGATAATTTTACCATGATGTGCTTCGACTAAATGTTTGACGATGGCTAATCCAAGTCCTGTACCACCTGAGTTACGACTACGCGCACGATCTACGCGGTAAAATCTTTCAAAAACTCGTGGTATTTCAGCTTTCTGAATACCAATCCCTTCATCAATCACTTCCATAACACCATAGTCATTATGTTTAGTTACATTTATATGCACTGTTTTATAGTCCAGTGAATAGGTTACAGCATTAACGATAAGATTGACCGCTACTTGAATCAAACGGTTCGCATCACCGAGGACAATCACTTCTTCATCATCGGTCACCTTTAATGTCATATGTTTTTGTTCAATTGGCATTTTAGCCATTTCAATACTACTTCGTACGATGGCATTTAAAGAAGTTGGAATAATATCAATTTTAAAACCTTCTCGTTCTATTTTTGATAATTCCAATAGGTCTTGCACTAGCATTTGAAGACGATTGCTTTCTTTATACATAATATCTAAAAAGGATAGTAAAGTGTCCTCGTCTTTGTAGGCCCCATCAATCAATGTCTCAGAGAACCCCTTAATCGATGTAATCGGCGTTCTCAGTTCATGCGATACATTAGCGACAAAATCTTTTCTTACTTGCTCAAGTTGCTTCAATTCGGTTATATCATGCATGACGATTACGACACCTAACCAATGACCATGTTCTCCAATAACGGGTGCACCATATACCTCCATATGACGTTTTCGCCCTTCGATACTAATTTCTATTTGTTTACGATAGGGTTGTTCTGTCATAAAAACATAGTCAACAAATTCCTCTAAATTTTCATCGACACCTAAATCACGAAATACATGTTTTTTAACATCTTGATTGCTCTTATTAAACAGCTTTAGAAAAAAACGATTGACGACAGAAATATCGCCTTCTCGCCCAATCATGATTAACGCACTCCCCATATTTTCAATAAGCGTTTTTAATCTTTCCTGTTCCATCTCACGTACCAACATCATATCTTGTAAATTACGCGCTAATGAGTTGATGGATTTACTCAGTTGTGAAGTGGCAACCTCCCCCATTTCATAGGCGCGCGCTCGATAGTTCCCCTTCGCTAATTCCAAGGCGGTATGCGTAACATGTTCTACTGATTTTGTAAGATTTTTTAAGAGGCGATCTGTTATAAAAAGTAATAGTAAAAAGGCAAAAACAAGCGCTACAATTAAAATGAGCCAAAATTGCAATTTAGCAGTCGCTATTTCCTCCAATAAAAAGCTTTTTGGCATTACTTTTTCTAATTCTTGTATTTGTTGCGCTGTTAATACAATATTATTGTCTTTCATAACAGCTACAATATCTTTTTCAGTTTTCATCAAGTTTTCATCAATCGTATTTTCTAAATAAACGGGAAAAAGCTGCCCTAAAATAAAACCAAGGCCAGCTAATATCATGCTATACAAAAAAGAAAAAGCTAATAATAAACGTGTTCTCAATGTTTTCATACGCCCTTCGGCTCCTCAAATTTATAGCCTAACCCACGTATTGTTTTTATATATTTTGGTTTTCTACTATTTTCTTCGATTTGATCGCGCAGATGACTAATATGCACATCGACAATACGCGTATCGCCGGCAAAGTCATAATGCCATACCGCACTCAAAAGTTGATCGCGGGTTAATACTCTATTTTTATTTTCTAATAAATACACCAGCAACTCAAATTCCTTCGGCGTGAATTCCAAATCCTTCTTGTCCAAAGAAGCTTCAAAACGTTCCGGGAAAACTTCTAGTTCGCCAATTTTAAACGTACGTTCTCCCTCAAATCCTTCAACTGAGCCTTTTGTCGTAGCCGGTTCAATAATTTTAGAGCGGCGTAAAACAGCCTTTACTCGAGCATTTACTTCGCGTGGACTAAATGGTTTCGTCATATAATCATCCGCACCAAGTTCTAAACCTAGAACTTTATCAAATTCATCATCTTTCGCAGTTAGCATAATAATCGGTACATTCATTTTTAATAGACGAAGCTCTTTACACACTTCCATACCATCTTTTTTAGGTAACATTAAATCCAATAAAATCAAGTCTGGTTTGTGAGCAATTGCCTTATTTAATCCTTCTTCGCCATCATTCGCGATGAGCACCTCATAACCTGCTTGTTTTAAATTATATTGTAATAACGTCGCGATTGATAATTCATCTTCTACTACTAAAATTGTATTTGTCATTTTTATTGCCTCCGAGTAATGTTTTGAAACCCCCATTTCAAACATTCTTCACCGCGTTTAGTCGATGATCGGCTTTTTCGGTGGTACTACATATATTTCTCCCATTATTACATCAGCACCTTCAGTATTGCGACCTTCTATTTTAATTTGAAGTTCAGATGTTTCAGGTAACTTATTAATAACAGTGAATTTAATTTGGATTGTTTCATAGTGATAGAGAGGCTGCGGGTAACTTAATCGCTGTGACGTGATAAAAGCACCTGGTCCCGGTAAATATTTTGATACGGCTGACGTGACGATACCATTGAGCATAATCGCTGGTACGACCGGTTTTTCATATTTCGTTAAAGCTGCGTAATCATGTTGGATATAGAGTGGATTATTATCATTTGTCAAACCTAAATAGAGCAGCAGATCCTTGTCTTCAATATTTTCTGTAATTTGTAATGAATTACCGATATCGATGTCATCGAATGTCTTACCTAGCTTATAATTTTTGCCCAGTAACACAGGATTCCCCCTTCTGTAAATCAGCTTAATCTCATAGTAACAATATTCACATGAAAAATCGAGTTCTACTTGAGGAAAACTGTAAAATTCTACATTATTTATTGGAATTTTACGCTCAATCATTTTAGTCCTAAAGAAAATGTTTTTTTATTGCTACAAAAATAGGTATTCCGTGGAATAGCTACAATAAAACAAATCAAAATCGTCACCTACTCATCTTTTAGCGTCCTAACTGATGGTGTGGTGCTTTTTTATACGGAAAATACTATAGCTCTCGTGTCCTGTAAAAGATTCGACTAGAAGTGCATTATGTGAAGATCTCAAAAATGATGTAGAAGCTAAAAATCGGCTCTGTGTCAAATGTTGAGGTGAATGAAATTGGATTTTCAATTTCATTCACCTTTTTCATTTAGCCCAGATGTAAACCAACTTCTTTATACTTTAATGTTAGTAAGATCTTCGCTCTCAATCGAGCAAATCTTTTATAACCATATGCATGTCGTTTCATTACTTTCGTTTTGTTATTAATACCTTCTAAAAAGCCATTCGAATTTTTGGCCCAATCAAACCATTTTTTGTATGTGATCATCATGTACTTTCGAAGTAATTGACTGACAAGCTAGACAAATATGTGAACGCTTCGGCATTTCTATAAAAAGAGCATACTTACCCTCAATTTCTTCCATTTTGGTGACTAAAATATCTTTTAATCCTGGGATAGTCATGATAGATTTCATGTAGCACAGCTCACCTTTCTACTGTTACTTATTATGCAGCATTTTAAGTATAGAAGATTGGGTGAACCTGTGCTTTTTTCTGTCTATTTTTAGGTATGTTCATCATGATTAAAAGAAATAGCGAGGACTCCTGCCGAAAAACAAGTAGTAAGCAATCCTTTATTTTCACCTACGGTGAAAATAAATAGTGCGTTACTTGTCGGCGGAAAGCTCTCGCTATTTCTAATTGTCTAAAACATGAATTGTTTTAATACCCCAACATATATAATAGAACCTAAAAATCACCAGCACGACTAACTGGTTTAACACAAAAAACTGCGACCTGTTTAATACTGGTCGCAGTTTCAAGATAATTTTCTTATGTGAGAACGTCCATGACAGCTTTTACCGCTGCTGCTGATTCATCTAACGCTTCTTTTTCAGTGGCAGTTAGTTCTAGCTCATAGATTTTCTCGATTCCACCTGCACCTAATAGTGTAGGTACACCAAGATAAATGGCATCATAACCATATTCACCTTCTAAATAAGCAATCGACGGTAAAATACGTTTTTGATCTTTAATAATCGCTTCTGCCATTTCTACTAATGCTGCTGCAGGTGCGTAATACGCTGAACCATTACCTAGTAGATTAACAATTTCTGCTCCACCTGTACGTGTACGGTTGACAATTTCTTCAAGCCGTTGTGCTTCAATCAAACTTTCTAACGGTATACCACCGGCAAATGAGTAACGTGTTAATGGAACCATTGTATCGCCGTGTCCACCTAAGACGAAGCCAGTAATATCTTTTACCGATACATTTAATTCTTCTGCTACAAATGCACGGAAACGGGCTGTATCGAGAACACCAGATTGACCGATGACGCGATTTTTTGGAAAACCAGTTTCTTTAAATACCGTATAAGTCATGGCATCTACGGGATTCGTTAAGACAATTACCGTAGCATTTGGGGAGTATTTTGCTATTTCCTTTGATACAATCTTCATAATTCCTTGATTGATTTGAACTAAATCATCGCGACTCATGCCTGGCTTTCTTGCGATCCCAGCTGTAATTAATACAATATCTGAATCTGCTGTATCTTCATAGTTTGACGTACCAAAAATCGAGGCGTCAAAACCTTGCACAGGTGAAGCTTCGTACATATCTAGCGCTTTACCCTTCGTGGCATTTTCTGCTTGTGGTACATCTACAAGTACAACGTCCGCCAGTTCTTTTTGTGCCACTAAAAATGCTGCTGTGGCCCCGGTAAAGCCACCACCAATTACTGAGATTTTTTTACGTTTCAAAGTCATATGCAAAACTCTCCTTTAAAAATGTATTTTTTTGTATAAAAAAAGGGAGTAGGGACAAGCCCAACTCCCTTTTAATAATTAACTATTAAAGGTTTTTGATTAATTCATTAGCGAATTCAGAACATTTAACTTCTGTAGCACCGTCCATAAGACGAGCAAAGTCATACGTTACAACTTTAGAAGAAATTGTTGATTCAACTGATGCAGTGATTAAGTTAGCAGCTTCGTTCCAGCCAAGGTGTTCTAACATAAGTACGCCTGAAAGAAGTACTGATGATGGATTCACTTTATCTTGACCTTCATACTTCGGTGCAGTACCGTGAGTAGCTTCGAAGATTGCATGTCCAGAAAGGTAGTTAATGTTTGCGCCTGGTGCGATACCGATACCACCAACTTGAGCAGCTAGTGCATCTGAAACGTAGTCACCATTCAAGTTCATTGTTGCAACAACATCAAACTCTTTAGGACGTGTAAGGATTTGTTGTAAGAAGATATCAGCGATAGAATCTTTAACTAAGATTTTACCAGAAGCTAAAGCATCTGCTTGCGCTTTGTTTGCTGCTTCTTCACCAGATTCAGCTTTGATTGCATCATATTGGTTCCAAGTGAATACTTGATCGCCGTATTCAGCTTCAGCTACTGCGTAACCCCATTTTTTGAATCCACCTTCAGTGAATTTCATGATGTTACCTTTGTGAACTAAAGTAAGAGTTGGACGGTTTTCTTTGATTGCATATTCGATAGCAGCGCGTACTAGACGTTCTGTACCTTCTTTAGAAACTGGTTTGATACCGATACCTGAAGTTTCAGGGAAGCGGATTTTGTTAACACCCATTTCATTTTGTAAGAAATCGATGATTTTTTTATTTTCAGGAGTACCAGCTTCATATTCGATACCAGCATAGATATCTTCCGTGTTTTCACGGAAGATTACCATGTCAACGTCTTCTGGACGTTTAACTGGAGATGGAACACCGTCAAAGTGACGAACTGGACGTAAGCAAACGTAAAGATCTAACTTTTGACGTAAAGCTACGTTTAGTGAAGTAATACCGCCACCGATTGGTGTTGTAAGTGGACCTTTGATTGCGATTAAGTATTCGTTGATTTTATCAAGAGTTTCTTGTGGTAACCATTCGCCAGTGTTGTCGAATGCTTTTTGGCCAGCTAAAACTTCTAACCATTCAATTTTCTTGTCGCCATTGTAAGCTTTGTTTACGGCTGCATCGATTACGCGTGAAGCTGCGTTCCAGATATCAGGACCGATACCGTCACCGATGATGAACGGGATTGTTGGATTGTTAGGTACTTTAAGTACACCATTTTCTACTACGATTTTTTCAGACATGAATATTGCGCCTCCTATAGTCATAATCATGGGGCTAGTGCTATAACAGCCCCGCCCCATGATAGTTTACATTATAACATAATAATTGTGAAGTCGGAATTAACGTTCTTCGATTGCAATATACGTTTGCATTCCAGGTCCAACATACTCAGCACGTGGACGGATTAAACGGTTATTTGCATACTGTTCTAAGATATGAGCTACCCAACCAGAAGTACGTGAAACAGCAAATACTGGCGTAAATAGATCATGTTCGATACCTAATGAGTCATATACTGAAGCTGAGAAGAAATCAACATTAGCTGGAAGACCCTTTTGAGTAACGATCATATCGTGAATTTTAACTGACATATCATAAAGTTCTGGTTTGCCAGTAAGTTTAGTTAATTTTTCAGACATAGCGCGTAAATGAGGTGCACGAGGGTCACCTTTACGATAAACGCGGTGGCCGAATCCCATGATTTTAACTTTATGATCAAGTTTATCTTGGATATATGATTCAACATTATCTACTGAACCAATTTCAGATAACATTTTCATCACTTGCTCATTAGCCCCACCGTGTAATGGACCTTTAAGAGCGCCAATTGCAGCAGTAACACCAGAATAAACATCAGATAGTGTCGCAACACATACACGTGCAGTGAATGTAGAAGCATTTAATTCATGATCCGCGTGTAAAACAAGTGCTTTATCAAAAGCTTCGATTTCGATTGCAGCTGGTTCTTCACCTTTAAGCATGTATAAGAAGTTAGCAGCATAGCCAAGCTCTGCTTTTGGAGCAATTGGTTCTAGACCTTTACGAACACGAGCAAAAGTAGTAACTACTGTAGCGATTTTCGCTTGTAGACGTACTGCTTTACGGTAGTTCGCTTCTGGTTCCATAACGTCTGCTTCATCATCAAATGTACCAAGCATTGATACCGCTGTGCGAAGTGCAGCCATCGGGTGAACTGTATTAAGTGGCATAGACTTGAATAAATCAACAATTGATGCAGGAATAGCCATGTTATCAGCTAATTGTTGTTTTAATTCAGCTAACTCGTCTGCTTTTGGTAGACGTGTGTGCCATAATAAGTAAATAACCTCTTCAAATGATGCGTTTACTGCTAAATCATCGATGTCATAACCTACGTAAGTTAATGTATCATCGATAATAGAACTGATTTTAGTTTCTGCAGCTACGATACCTTCTAAACCTTTAGTTGATGTCATTATATTTCTCTCCTTTAAACATTCTTCTTTGCAGTCAAAACATTGCTGAAATGAACTGCCCCAAAAATAGTATATGAACCTATAAGTAAATCGCTTACATGAACATTATAATCAATTTTGACGGCTTTGTGAATGAAAAGACATCTTTTTATTAAAATAGAACCTTTTATAGTTTATTTTATACACAAAGTAGAAAAACGTTGAGGTATAAAAATCATGTTTTACCCATTTTATGTACATATTAACCATATAACGGAACTTTTTAACGTATTTTATGTCTTTATGCGTCATTAATAGCCATTAAATGGCAACATAAAACCTACCTTCATTATTAAGTTGTTACTTTTTGCTATTTTTTACCGAAAAAACTATATTTTAAACCATTATTTCATTATTTTAAAATAAAAAGATTTTATGCGACATCCTTATTGACGAAGAAAAAAGACGCTAAAAAGATGGTTATGCCCTTTTAATTTTAGATTGCACTTTATATATAGGCGTTACACTACTCGTGTTCAAGCCACAAGTTCATATATATTTAGATGGTTTTATTTGACCTTTTTGCGATTAATAAGCACAACCAGTCCTCAAAAACCCTACGCGAAAGAAACCCACTTTTTCTATTTATTCGTTTCAGACAAATACTTTCCAGCAGGAGTCCTCGTCCTTTACTACACGAATCATTCAGCCTAAATGCAAAGCCATTTCTCGATCCTTCATATTCAATACAAGTGTTGCTCGAAAATGAGCAACGCATCTATATCCAAATACATTGCGTTTTAAAACCTTTTTTTATGATGAATACCTTCTAAAAAACCATTTAAACTCTCTACTTGCCCGTTTTTAAGCATACAAATCAGGGGCATTGTGCTTTTTACGTTAATACCACAAGCTCATGTCCCCTACGGAATTAGTTGAAGCGAGACCCGCAGAAAGCGTCGAGCCGAGATGATCTTGTTTGAAAACACCAACAACTAGTATAGAATCAAAAAAAGAAGCTCGGAATAGGCTTCCGAAACTTCTTTTAATGTTTATACACAACTACATTGCCATTACTATATTTCTTTTTAATCCAGCGATAAATTAGTGGTTTAAATAATTGACGTGTTGGTTTCAAAGCTAATAAAACGCCGATTATATCGGATAAGAAACCTGGTAATATGAGTAACACTCCAGCGATAAATAACAAGACACCATCAATCATTGCTGGGCCAGGTGGCTGTCTATTTGCCATCGCTTTTTGAAGCTGTTGTTTTGCTTTCATACCTTCAAAACGAATAAGGTACACTCCGAGTATACCTGTGACGACGATTAGGACAATCGTCCAAAGAGCGCCGATTATTTTGCCTGACAACAACACGAACACAATTTCCAATAACGGGATTAAAAGAATCAGCAAAAGAATTTTTCGCATTTGCATTCCTCCTCGTAAAGAGCAGCGGATTGCTACAACGATTTATAGGATACTTGAGTAACCTTGATAAATAACGCCAGATGTAGCATCCATCGAAATTTCTTGATCATTTTCAATCAATTTCGTTGCATCCTTCACTCCTACAATAACAGGAATTCCTAGTGATAGTCCAACAACTGCTGCGTGAGAAGTTAATCCACCTTCTTCAGTTATTAAACCAGCACAATTTGTCACGGCTGGCATCATTTCACGATCTGAACCAATCGTTACGATAATGCGGTCTTTGGTATCGATCGCATTTGCTTCTTCAGCATTTTTCACAACGAGTGCACGACCGTTTGCTACTGATTTGCCAATACCTTGACCTTTTGTAAGAATATCGCCAATAACATGAACTTTCATTAAGTTCGTAGTACCCGCTTGTCCAACTGGAACACCCGCAGTAATAACGACAACATCGCCATAAGATACGAAACCATATTTTAAGCTCTCTTGAACAGCTAATTCTAAAATACCATCTGTATTACGAACTTTTTGAGCGACGATTGGCATAACACCCCATACTAATGCAAGACGGCGTGCTGTTAATTCGGACGAAGTGATCGCAATTACAGCTACACCCGGACGATATTTTGCAATGGTTGTCGCTGTATAACCCGACTCAGTTGGTGCTAAAATAGCAGCTACTTGTAGATTAAGCGAAGTATATGCAACTGATTGAGCAATTGAATCTGTCATACTAATTCCTTGCTCTTTTGATTGTGCACGTACAATTGCTTTATGATCTAAAGTATCTTCAATGCGTTCAGCAATTTTCGCCATTGTTGCTACAGATTCTACAGGATATAATCCAGCAGCTGTTTCACCTGATAACATAATTGCATCCGTACCGTCTAAAATTGCATTGGCAACATCAGATGCTTCTGCACGAGTTGGACGTGGATTACGTTGCATTGAATCTAACATTTGAGTAGCTGTAATAACTGGTTTCCCTACTTTATTACATTTTTTAATTAGATTTTTCTGCACGACTGGTACTTCTTCAGCTGGAATTTCAACACCTAAATCTCCACGTGCAACCATTAAACCGTCAGAAACTTTCAAGATATCGTCGATGTTATCAACGCCCTCTTGATTTTCGATTTTCGGAATAATTTGAATATGGACTGCATTGTTCTGTTCTAATAGTTGACGAATTTCTAAGACATCTTTTGCACGACGAACAAATGATGCTGCGATGAAATCAACATTTTGTTCGATACCAAAACGAATATCACTCGCATCTTTATCCGTAATACCTGGTAATTGAACAGATACGCCTGGAACATTGACACCTTTTTTATTTTTTAATGTACCCGCATTTTCAACGATTGTGTGGATTAAACCTTTTGCAGTATCCGTTGAAGTAACACGTAATTCAATCAGACCATCATCCAGTAAAATAATTGAACCTTCTTGTACATCTTCGATTAATTTTTCATAAGAGATTGAGAATACTTCTGGAGTTCCTAATACTTCAGTCATTGAGATTGCAAGCTCTTGACCAGTTACTAGCTCGATTGCATCATTTTGCATTTGATGTGTACGGATTTCAGGACCTTTTGTATCCAACAAGATTGCAACAATTTTATTTAACTCTGCCGATGCTTCACGAATTGTTTTGATACGTTCTGCATGTTCTTCATGACTACCGTGAGAAAAATTTAAACGGGCAACATTCATACCTGCATTGATTAAATTTTTCAGCGTTTCTTTTGATTCACTAGCTGGACCAATTGTACATACAATTTTCGTTTTTCTCATTTCATTACCACTCCAATTTTATTAAATCGATAATTCTTTCGATAACTTATACATTTCTTCGTCAAAATGATGTACACCTTCGAATACTTCGTTGAAATCATAAGCTACGATTTCACGATTTCGAATACCAACAGCTTTACCACCTTGATTTGTACGTAATAATTCCACTGCCTTAGCACCCATTTGAGAGGCTAAAACACGATCGCGGGCAGTTGGTGACCCACCTCTTTGAATATGTCCTAGTACGGATACATGCGTTTCAATATCTGCTTCTTGTAACAATTTCTGCTGTAACTCTTGGCCAGACATGACACCTTCAGCCACGATAATGATACTATGTTTTTTACCACGTAATCTACCGCGTTTTAAACGACCAGCAATTTCTTGAATATCGAATGGATCTTCCGGTACTAATACCGTTTCAGCTCCACCTGCCAAACCTGCCCATAATGCTAAGTCCCCAGCATCTCGTCCCATCACTTCAATGATAAACGAGCGATCATGCGATGTTGCAGTATCGCGAATTTTATCGATTGAATCGATTACTGTATTTAATGCTGTATCAAAACCAATCGTATAATCTGTCCCAGAAATATCGTTATCGATCGTTCCCGGTACACCTACGCATGGATAGCCAAGATTCGTTAATGCTAGTGCACCGCGATATGAACCATCGCCACCAATAACAACTAACCCTTCAATTCCTTGCTTTTTAAGCTGTTCAATCCCTTTTAACTGGCCTTCTTTTTCTTTGAATTCCAAGCAGCGAGCTGAATATAATTTTGTGCCACCACGTTGAATAATATCCCCAACGTCGCCAAGCTCCAACTCTTTAATATTGCCCTCCATCAAACCTTGATAGCCATGAAAAATCCCAGCCACTTGCATATCATGATAAATTGCTTTACGTACAACGGCACGTACGGCTGCATTCATACCTGGTGAATCACCACCACTTGTTAATACACCAATTTTCTTCATGTTTTTCCCTCCTGCAAGTTTATACAATTACACATTATCACGAAAAAAAGTAATTTAATAGCAATGTGTTGAAAGAAATAGGCTGTCATCGGTAAATCGTATTCCCGATGAAACAGCCTTTACATTTCAGTTATACCCTATCATAACCGTTTACTATTACTTTGGAAATATTTTTTGAAAATATTTTATTCAGAAAATGTTCCAATCGCTCTAAATTTATCATAACGCTGTTGCACTAACTGTTCCTGTGACAGCGGATTTAACTCAGCTAATGATTTACGAATAGCCGCTGCGACAAACTCCGCTTCAACTTGTTGGTCTCTATGCGCCCCACCTAAAACTTCCGGAATAATATCATCAATAATATTCATTTCCTTTAAATTTGGTGCTGTAATTCTCATCGCTTCAGCAGCTTGCTGTGCCAGTGATGCATCCTTCCATAAAATAGAAGCCGCTCCTTCTGGTGAAATAACCGAGAATGTTGAATTTTCAAGCATATAAATATGATTGGCCACGCTAATCCCTAAAGCCCCACCACTACCGCCTTCACCAATGACAATCGAAATGACAGGTACCGTTAAACCAGCCATTTCTACTAAATTTCGAGCGATTGCTTCACTTTGACCACGTTCTTCAGCCGCTTTTCCTGGGTATGCGCCCTTTGTATCAACGAAGCAAATAACCGGACGTTGGAATTTTTCAGCTTGCTTCATTAGGCGCATTGCTTTGCGGTATCCTTCTGGATGTGGCATACCAAAATTACGGCGAATATTTTCTTTTGTCGCCTTGCCACGTTGGTGTCCTATGACAGTAACAGCTTGTCCATCTAATTGAGCAATTCCTCCGATTAAAGCTTCATCATCACCATAGTTTCGATCGCCATGAAATTCGATAAAATCAGAAAAAATTTCACCAATATAATCCAAAGTTGTTGGACGTTGTGGATGACGAGCAATTTGCACGCGATTCCAAGGTTCTAAATTCGAGTAAATTTCGACTTGTAATGACTGAAATTTTTCCTCCAATTTGAATATTTCCTCTGTAAAATCAATATTTGCTTCTATTGTCAATTTTTTTAATTCATCAATTTTAGCTTGCAGTTCAATCAGTGGTTTTTCAAAAGGTAAAATATGTTCCATGATTATTGTGCTCCCTTCGTGTGTAAACGTACGATCGTATCCAATGTTTTTTTCATATCTTCACGATGTACGATCTTATCCAGCTGTCCATGTTTTAATAAAAATTCAGCTGTTTGGAAGTCATCCGGTAATTTTTCACGAACGGTTTGCTCAATAACACGGCGACCTGCAAAACCGATTAATGCTTGTGGCTCCGCCATATTAATATCACCTACTGATGCAAAGCTTGCAGAAACGCCACCCGTTGTTGGATGCGTCATAATCGAAACATATAGTAAGCCTTCATTGCTATGGCGTTTTAATGCTACCGATGTTTTTGCCATTTGCATTAATGAAATAGCACCTTCTTGCATTCGAGCACCACCACTTGCTGTAAAGATGATGAAAGGAACTTGCAATTCAGTTGCTTTTTCAATCGCACGTGTGATCTTCTCACCAACAACTGATCCCATTGAACCCATACGGAAAAATGAATCCATAACAGCAATCACCACACGGTTGCCACCAATGTCACCTATACCAGTCAGTACTGCTTCATTTATACCCGTTTTTTTCATATCCGATTCTACTTTTTCAACATAACCCGGGAAGCCGAGTGGATTGACCGTTTTTAAATGGTCATCGATTGACACGAATGTCCCCTCATCAATAATTTGAGCTACGCGCTCAGCCGAAGTGATTTTATGGTGATGTTGACATTTCGGGCAAACAAGCAAATTTTTTTGAAATTCTTTGGTCACCATCACATGTTTACATTCCGTACATTGTGCCATAACGCCTTCTTTTATATCATTTATTTGTTGACTTCTTTTTATTTTATTTGGTTTGTTTTTTACGAACAAATCTTTAATACTCATATTATTCTCTCCCCTTTTTCAACAGTTCCATCCATTCAGCATAAGCCTGAACCGCTTGCGCAGGATTACCTGTTTTTAATTCGCTTAGAAATTTCGCAATAATTGTTTTTTCATCATCTTCAGACAATCCCTTATGCATTGATTTTCCAAATTGGTTTAATAACATCCAAATTTTAAATACGAGACGATTATGTGAAGACACCATCAGTTCTCTTACCAATATTTCACGTTCAATTGAACCATCGATGATTAAGTTATGTAGGAGACTTTCCCAAACAGGCAATTTTCTTAAGTCATCATTCGTGGCAATTTCAATAATTGCATCACGTTCGAGTATTTGTTGGGTATCATGAACATTTTCTACATCTTTTTCTTCTTGTAATATGAATGTCGACAATACTTCAACAAGTTTATGATTTCGATAATCTGCTAAAAAAGTACCGCCACCTCGTTTGGTCTCAATTAGCCCAAGTAGTTCCATACTGCGTAATGCTTCTCTGACAGACGAACGTCCTACGCCTAAGCGCTCAGCTAATACCCTTTCAGATGGTAGTTTGCCACCAGGCTCAATTTCTTCAACTCGAATAATTTCTCGGAGTTCCTTCACTATTTGCACAAACATTTTTGGTGGTGATTTTTCAGCACTCATTGTATCGACTCCTCATTATCCAAAAAGTGGTCTGACCACTTTTTACTAGCATACAAAATTTTATTTCGATAGTAAAGTAAAATCTATAAAAAATTAAAGATCCTCGCTTCTTCTACGTAGCTACTCTCTGAATTTACGTCATAAAAAAGCCGAGAATTCAACTGTTTATAACAGTTTGAATTCTCAGCTTTTATTTTTAAGTGAGTAGTTCTATTTTTTTCACAACAAGCTGTGGTGCATGATTTCGATATTCTATAAAACCTTCTGCGTAGATTAACTGACCTTCTTGCAACATGTCTTCAAAAGGTTGGAATGTTTGAGGAAATAATGTAGCTGATACAGTTCCTTCATCATCTTCCAACTGTAAAAAGGCCATTTGCTCACCTTTTTTTGTACGAATTTTCTTTATTTCTACAATGTTCGCAATGCATTTTAAATAACTGCGCTCTTTAATAGAAGAAACTCTTGCTAAAGAGGTTACCGGGCGCTGTAAATCCGCTTTAATCTTCGTCACTGGGTGTGTTGAAATATAAAAACCTAACACCTCTTTTTCGAAATTAAGTTTGTCTGATTCGCTCAGAATATCGGCCTTCGCATGCTTTGGTACACCATATACTGCTGTGTCATAGAACAACGTACTTTCCTCTGTTGGTGAGTAGAGTGCGGCTAGTTTTTCAGCACGATCAATCGTTGCTAATAACACGCTGCGTTGCTGACCAAAATCATCTAATGCACCCGCTTTTACAAGTGGTTCCACTGCCTTACGTTTAAAATGCAGTGCTGACATTGACAACGCCATATCAAAAATCGTTTTAAACGGTGCACGATTATTCTCTTTACGCAATGCTTGTAATCTAGTCAAAAACGTGTTGGGAACACCTTTAATACTACCTAACGCTAAACGGATTTTACCTTCTTCTACACGGTAACCACGTCCACTTTTGATAATGGAGGGCGGTAATATTTCAATACCGCTTGTTTTTGCTTCACGCAAAATCTGCTGTTGCTTCTCTTTATCACCAAGTGCACTTGTCAAGATGGCCGCGTAGAAATATGGTGCAAAATTGGCTTTCAAGTAGGCCATTTGGTACGTAATCATACTATATGCAACGGCATGGCTTTTTGGAAAACCATAGTTTGCAAATCGCACGATCAAATCATATACCTCATCCGCTACTTGTTGTGAAAACCCTTTTTGTAGTGCACCTGCGACAAAACGTTGACGTTCGGCATCTAGACTCTTTTTATTCTTTTTACTAACAGCTCGACGCAGTAAATCTGCTTCTCCTAATGAAAAACCAGCCATAACAGCTGCGATACGCATGATTTGCTCTTGATAGACGATAACGCCAAAGGTTTCACCTAGAATCGGCTCAAGCACCTTATGGGGCATCTGGACAGGTTCTTGATGATGTTTCCGACGACTATATACAGGGATGAAATCCATCGGTCCTGGACGATAGAGCGCGTTGACAGCGACAATATCAGCAAATGTTGTCGGTTTTATTTCCTTTAAAGCAGCGCGCATACCAGATGATTCTAATTGAAAAACACCTGTCGTATCGCCACTTTGTAGTAATTGAAAGGTTTTAGTATCCTGTAGGGGGATTTTATTGAAATCTAAAAATCGTTTTTCATTGTAGAAAATTAAACTACGGATATGATCTAAAACGGTTAAATTTCGCAGCCCCAGAAAATCCATTTTTAAAAGACCAATTTCTTCAATTTCCTTCATTGGCCATTGTGTAATATACAGATGATCGCCACCTTTTTCTATAGGCGCAATATCTGGCAATGGAATCGGTGACAAGACGACCCCTGCTGCATGGGTAGAAGCATTACGATTTAGCCCCTCTAATTTCAATGCAATCTGCAACCATTTCTGGCGCAGCGGTTCGTCGCCTATCCACTCGGTTAGCTGTGGCATGGCGTCGTGTAACGTTAGTGTATTTCTTCCTTGTAGTAAGCTTGATATTTTTGATAGTTCATCCATTGAAAATCCAAGTACGCGTGCAACATCACGCGCTACCGCTTTTGCAGATAATGTTCCGAATGTAATAATTTGTGTAGCATATTGTATACCATATTTCTCCGCAACATAATCGATGACATCTTGGCGTTTAGCATCTGCAAAATCGACATCAATATCTGGTAATGTCACACGTTGTGGATTTAAAAAACGTTCGAATAATAAATCATAATGCAATGGGTCGACATTGGTAATTTCTAAGCAGTAGGCTACTAAAGAACTTGCTGATGAACCGCGACCCGGTCCTGTTAAAATACGCTTTGAACGTGCAAATTGAATATAATCTGCAACGATGAGAAAATAATCCTCATAGCCCATTTCACTAATTACGGACATCTCATATGCTAAACGTTCCTCATAAGGTACTTGCCCGCTAAAACCACGTTTTTTCAATCCTTCTATACATTGTTCTTGAAATAATACAGCAGATGATTGATCGCTTGTCCCTTTATAAATAGGCATATAATGTTTATCAAAAGCCAAATCTACTTGGCATGATGCAAGCATTTTCTTTTCATTTTCCAACCATTGAGGTTGATCGCGATAACGCGCTACGTAATCATCCATTGTCGGTAAATAGTACATTTGCTGTCTCATCGATAGCGGTTCTCGATCTTCTATACGCATCCCCTGCTGAATCGCTAAAGCTGCCTCATATGCAGCAACATCTTGCTGAGCCATAAACGTTACTTTTTGTGTAGACATAATAGAGATGCCCGCCTGTTCAGCTAGTTGTTGCCAACTAGATTCATATTCGGCAATTTTTCCAGCTACTCGCTCGATACCGATAAAACAGTCTGCTTGAAATAGACTATGAAATTGCAGCATATAGTCTGCATGTGATAGCTGCCACATCTCATCCATAACAGGTAGCATGGCAATTAATCCTTGCTGATAACCTTGTAACCATTTTAGTGGTAGGTCCCCCTGTTCTCTGAGGGCAATAGCAGATGATATTTTAAGTAAATGATGATAACCTTTTTTATTTTTTGCATACAAAATAAGTGGGAGACGAACGTCTTCTTCAAGTGTAACGACTACTGTCAAACCTAGCACAGCATGAATATTATTTTTCGTCATTTCTTTGTAAAATTGTAGAAGACCATAAAGTTTTGGATCAGTAATAGCAACGGAAGATTGCTCATATTGTTGCAATATAGTAGATAGCTCCTCAACGCGCACAATGCTGTCTAACATACTTGCTGATGTAATTATTTGTGAATAATGAGCATGCATAACGTTGCCTCCCTCCTTTTTTAATAATTTGAACAAATCGCTTTCAGTTCAGCGATTAGTTCATCCGCCTCAGCCCAATCGTAAATCGTTGCACCCGAAGCATATGGGTGGCCGCCACCTCGATATTTTTTAGCCAATGTATTAATGACCATACCTTTTGAACGTAAACGAATGCGTATTTGATTCTTTTCTTCGACGAAAATAGCCCAAGCCAAAATACCTTTAACATGCCCGAGTGAACTAACTAAAGCACTTGTCTCACTTGCTGTCACACCAAATTTATTTAGTATATCTAGTGGCAGCTTAATATAGGCTGCACCATGCTCATCCATAACGAAATTTTGATAAATATATCCTTGTAATTGAACAAGTCCCGCACTCAATTCATACATTCCATCAAAAAGGGCTGTGCGATCAAATTTATATTGTACAAGTCGACTAACTGTTGAGAAAGTTTCCTCCGTTGCACTCGGATAAATAAAACGACCTGTATCGCCTACGATTCCAGCAAATAGGAAACGTGCAGCATCTTGATTCATTCGCCAAGACAATTGCAATTCCGCTTCCTCAAAAAGATTAAAAATCATCTCAGAACATGAGCTAGCATCCGTATTTACCCATGTGAGATCTCCATAGGCATCATCGTTTGGATGATGATCAATTTTGATAAGCATTGCACCATTTAAATAACGCTGATCATCGATTCGCTCTTGATTTGCTGTGTCGGTAACAATGACTAACGCACCATTATATACTTCATCTGCAACAATATCTGGTTGGCCTAGATAACTTAATGATGTATCGTGTTGACCCGTACGATATACCTTTTTATGTGGATAATTCAATTCGATTAATGCACCTAAACCCATCTGCGAACCGTATGCATCTTCATCTGGGCGTATATGTCGATGAATAATAATTGTGTCATATTTTTGAATAGCTTCAATAATTGCAGTTTTCATTTGGTGGGCTCCTTTTCATTCACTCGCTTTCACCCCTAAAAACATGTAAAATAAACTTTATATAGAAAGTATGGCATTTATTAGTACATAATAGGAGGAATAGAATGAACATTATTAATATTATTTTAGCAGTTTTTATTATACTTGCGGTTGTTTCTTATTTATATTTCAAAACAAAACAATTCCGTACGGCGCTACCAATTCGCAAAAAATGGTATCAAAATCGCGCCGGTCAGTCATTAGGTGCTTTCGTCATGCTATTTGGCATCAATCAAATAGTACTCTATCAATCAGCCATTACGATAATAGTATGTATTATTTTTATTGCTCTCGGTTCTTTGACGATTGCTCATTATTCAAAGCGAGTAAAACATTACGGTCAATTCATTAAAGAAGAAGCCGCACTAAATCAATAATAAAAGCTATCTCATGCAATGAATGATTCATTCAATTGTAGAGATAGCTTTATTTTTTTATCGCTCTAATAATTGGAAAGTAACTAAGGCCTTACATACGAGTACTTCATCGCTATATACTTCGAAATCTATCTTCACAAACTTGCGACTCATATCTAATATTTTTGGTAATACTTGAATGGTTTTTTCCATTTGTACAGGCTTCATGAAATAAATCGTCATATTTTCGACAACGCTATCTCCACGCTTTGTCTTTTTCAGTGCTTGTGCACCTGACTCGACAAGTAACGTCGTAAAAGCACCATATGAAATAGCACCAAATTGATTGGTCATCTGTGGTGTTACGGTAAATTCTACTGTCGTATCTTCATCGTCGACATCCAACTTCATCTCATTTTTAACGAGATCATCAATTGTTTCACCATGCTGTGGCTGACGTTGTGCCATCTGCATTGCTTTTAAAACATCTTGACGACTGACAACACCTTGTAAAAGCCCATGATCATCTGTAACAGGTAACAAATCGATACCTTCCCAAATCATACGGTGTCCAGCAGTTGCTACACTTGTTTTCATCGTGACAGTAATTGGATTTCTTGTCATCAAACGATCGATGGAATCGACTTCTTGTTTGCCAATCACATCTTTTGATGTCACGATTCCGACGGTTTTCTTTTGTTTGTCAACTACAGGATAACCGCCATGTGTCGTGCGTGAATTTAATTCATTAAACTCACGTACTGTATCTGTCGAGCGCAAATAGGAGGTATCTTCGATTGCCACGACAATATCCTCGATTAAAAGAATTTCTTTTTTTATAAGCTGATCGTATATTGCACGGTTAATCATCGTCGCGACGGTAAACGTATCATAGCTTGAAGAAATAATAGGTAAATCCAATTCATCTGCCAAAGCTTTGGCCTCGTCATCTGCTTCAAAACCACCTGTTAGTAATACCGCTGCACCCGCTTCTAATGCTTTCGCATGTGCATTCGTACGATTTCCGACTATTAATAAACTGCCGGCATCTGTATAGCGCATCATATCGTCTAACTTCATCGCACCAATAACAAATTTCGTTAGCGTTTTATGCAGACCACTTTTACCACCCAATACTTGGCCATCAACAATATTAACGATTTCTGCAAACGTTAAACGTTCAATATTTTCTTTTTTCTTTTTTTCAATACGAATTGTACCTACGCGCTCAATCGTACTTACGAGCCTTCTATTTTCAGCCTCTTTAATCGCTCGATAAGCCGTTCCTTCGCTGACCGACATATCTTTCGCAATTTGGCGTACAGAAATTTTGTCACCAACTGGTAGCGTTTCGATATACTGAATTATCTTTTCATGTTTTGTTGCCAAAAAAATCACCTATTTTCCAACGTCATTGTAACTTTAGTGTACCATATTTCTCATGAATTTGACTTGTTTTTCATGACATAAAGTTATTAATTAGTACAGTTAGTAAGCTTTTTTTTAAAAAAAGTAGCTGTTTTTAAATTTCCAGAGACTGTCCTGGCAACATTATATGCACATCTGCATCTTTTACAAGCTCTTTAAATTTATGTGGATCCTGCTTTATTACAGGAAAAGTATTGTAATGAATTGGTACAACGTTTTTAGGGTGTAAAAATGTCGTTGCTACTGCTGCATCCTCAATCCCCATCGTAAAGTTGTCACCGATTGGTAAAAAGGCAATATCAATCTCATTCATCTCCCCAATCAACTTCATATCTCCGAATAATGCGGTGTCTCCGGCATGATAAACCGTTTTGCCCTCTGCTTTAAATAGAATACCACTAGGCATCCCCGTATAAATCATGTCATTATTCTCCTTTACATAACATGAGCCATGAAATGCTTGCGTTAATTTTACTGTACCAAAATCAAAATTATATGCACCGCCAACACCCATATTATGCACCCGTACACCTTGCCATGATAAATAATCCGCCAATTCATTTGGTGCGACAACTAATGCGTTATTTGCTTTGGCAATTTGCACCGTATCACCTACATGATCATTGTGACCATGCGTCAATAAAATAACATCTGGACTTTGATCTTCCACCTTTAAATCCGTTAAGCTATTACCGGTAATAAAAGGATCAATTAAAATAGTTTTACCTGCTGTTTGAATCTTGACAACAGAGTGGCCATGGTAAGAAATTTTCATTTGTATTCCTCCTCATATATTAATAGTAAACAATATCCGTAAAATTACTCATTTCGGTGAAACTTTGATAAACTGTTCATTGAGTATTACTTGAATTACTAATCAGTAAAGCTTGTTAAACGAAATTTCGAATGTCTCATCTTATTAGTACCATATTTCAGTGAAATATTGAAATGATTTACACGATTCAATCAATTTTCTCTTAAAGACACTACTATGCCAAATTTGAAGACTACCATTCCGTTTTTTAAATTTAAGGAGGCGCTTGAACATGACATCAAAAATTGAAGTTATTCAAAATCATTTAAAAGAACAAAATCTTGAAGCTGCATTTATTACAACACCGGAAAACGTATTTTACTTATCTGGATTTAATAGTGATCCACATGAACGACTATTAGGAATTATGATTTTCAAAGATGCTGCACCATTTATGATTTGCCCTAAAATGGAAGTACCAGATGCTAAGGCTGCTGGCTGGAAATTTGAAGTAATCGGTCATGATGATCAAGAAAATGCTTGGGAACTATTAGCAAACAATGCTGCTAAAACAACTCCAGCTATGACAACTTTAGCAATCGAAAAGTCACATTTAACGGTTGAACGTTTAGAAACATTACAACGTTTTTATCCAAACACAAACTTTACTGGAATCGATCAATTATTAACAGATATGCGTATTGTTAAATCTCAAGATGAACTAGTAAAATTACGTGAAGCAGCTAAACTTGCTGATTTTGCTATCCAAGTAGGGTGTGACGAATTAGCAGAAGGTAAAACAGAACTTGAAGTGTTATCTGCAATCGAAGCTGCCGTTCTGAAAAAGGGCTATTATATGTCGTTTGATACAATGGTATTAACCGGCTTAAATGCTGCTTCTCCACATGGTACACCGGGCAACACGAAAATCAAAAAAGGGGATCTAGTATTATTTGATTTGGGTGTTGTATATGAAGGGTACTGTTCAGATATCACACGTACCGTTGCATTCGGTGAACCTGCAGCTGACCAAAAGGCCGTTTATGAAGCCGTATTAAATGCCAATAAAGCAGCCATCGCATTAGCTAAACCAGGCGTGCGTGCTATGGATCTTGATAAAGCCGCCCGCGATGAAATTTCACAAGCTGGTTTTGGTGACTATTTCACTCACCGCCTTGGGCATGGTTTAGGTATCGGTCTTCATGAAATCCCATCTATTCATGGTACAAATGAATTACCATTGATTGAAGGTATGGTTTTCACAATTGAACCAGGTGTCTATAAATCAGATACCGCCGGCGTTCGCATCGAAGACGATGTTGTCGTAACAGCAGATGGTTTAGAGATTCTGACTACTTTCCCGAAAGAATTACAAATAATCACAGTAAAATAAGAAGACCACACCAACCTGCCAACAAGTATCTTTAACACTTGTTGGCAGGTTTTTATGTGTTTTCTTCACGTTAAATTTACCGATTACACTTGCTAGTAAGTAGGCCATTAAAAAAAGAGTTACTCACAGATTTTCAGCAACCCGATCGGCTTGTGAAAATTCTATAGAGTAACTCTGCGGTGTGAAATTTATGCTTCTACTGCTAGTAGGCTATCTGCTGTTACATAGTTATGTCCTAATGCCTCTGCAACTGCTTCAAATGTTACATGGCCTGCTAAAGTGTTAAGCCCTTTTTTTAGCGCTTCATTCTGCAAGCATGCTTGTACATAACCCTTGTTTGCAATTTGCACTGCATAAGGAACCGTGTTATTTGTTAATGCCATTGTAGAAGTACGTGGCACAGCTCCAGGCATATTTGCCACAGCATAATGAACTACACCATGCTTGATGTATGTAGGATCATCATGTGTTGTGATACGATCTGAAGTGGCAAAAATACCGCCCTGATCAATCGCAATATCCACAACGACAGAACCTGGAGACATGGATTTAATCATATCTTCAGATACTAATTTTGGTGCTTTTGCTCCTGGTATTAATACGGCACCAATTACTAAATCAGAACTTTTTACTGATTCTGCAATATTGTATGGGTTAGAGATTAGTGTCTGAATGCTTGAACCGAATTGATAATCAAGCTCGCGTAAGCGCTCTGGACTCAAGTCGATTACAGTGACTTCTGCACCCATACCTACTGCGATTTGCGCTGCATTTGCACCTGCGATTCCGCCACCAATTACGGTAACTTTACCACGGGAAACACCTGGTACGCCGGCAAGTAGAATCCCTTTGCCGCCCTCTTGTTTTTCTAAATATTGTGCACCGATTTGAGTTGCCATACGACCTGCTACTTCACTCATAGGAGTTAGTAGTGGTAATGAACGATTTGGTAATTGAACCGTCTCATATGCAATTGCAGTAACTTTTTTATCCAGTAAAGCCTGTGTAAGAGCGGCTTCTGGAGCTAAATGTAAATATGTGAATAAAATTAAATCCTCTTTAAAGAAGCCATATTCGGCTGCTACAGGTTCTTTTACTTTCATCACCATGTCGACATGCCAAGCTGCTGCTTGATCGACAATGACTGCGCCTGCTTCAATATATTCTTCATCTGTGAATCCAGAACCAATGCCCGCGCCCTTTTCAACTACTACTTCGTGACCAGAAACTCTAAAGTTTACTACGCCTGCTGGTGTGATGGCTACACGGTTTTCATTATTCTTGATTTCCATTGGAATACCAATTTTCATGATTCATCCTCCTAATAGATAAAAATAGTATCGATTACCAATATGCGGTAATTATAACAACTTGAAACAACTTCATTCTAACAGATTTTAAGTCGTATTTGTGACTTTTCTTTAAATATTTCGAAATAACATTTTAGCGATTCATAGAAAAACTATTTAAACGCAGATATTCGCGTTTTAAAGAGTATCTTAAACAATTAATCGTCAGAATCTTCAGTCTAATAAAATTATATCACCATATTTATTTATCTGTAATTTATTAGTATCGTCATTTTTGTAAACGCTTTAATAGTTGAAGGCGACTCTAGTAAAATTTCACTATTTCTTCTAATTTGATAGAAAATAGAGGGATTATTGGGTATAAGTAGAATGTTATAATAGTGTTAGAAAAATAGAGGAGGAATATATAATGGCAACTTATAATAATATCATCGTAGCAGTAGACGGATCGGCTGAAGCAGAATATGCATTCAATAAAGCAGTTGAGGTGGCGCAACGTAACGATGCTACATTACATTTAGTAAATATTATTGACACTCGCTCATTCTCAGCAATCGAAGCGTATGACCGCTCAATTGCTGAACGTGCACAAAGCTTCGCAGAGGAAAAACTTGCTGAGTATAAAGAAATCGCTTCTAAAGCTGGTCTTGAAAAAGTGAATACTTTAATCGAGTACGGTTCTCCTAAAACTATGATTACAAAAGATATTTCTAAAAAAACAGTTGCAGATTTAATCGTCTGTGGCGCAACAGGACTTAATGCTGTTGAACGTTTCCTAATTGGTAGCGTTTCTGAAAGCATCGTTCGCTCAGCACATTGTGACGTATTAGTTGTACGTACACCAGCTGCTGATTAATCGTATGGACAAATGAGAGAAATCACCACTGTGTTAAACAGTTGGAGATTTCTCTTTTTTATATACCTAAATAAGCTTTTTTCAAAAAAGGATCCTCTGCAAGTTTTGCTGCTTCACCATGTAAAATACATTTACCATTCTCTAATACGAAAGCATAATCAGCAATCGCTAAAGACTGTTTAACATTTTGTTCTACTACTAACAAAGTAACACCACTTTTATTGATACTAATAAGATTTTGTAAGAGATCTCTAATGAGAATAGGTGCTAATCCTAAAGATAGTTCATCTATTATTAATAATTTGGGCTCCGCCATCAAGCCACGTCCAATTGCACACATTTGTTGTTGCCCGCCGCTCATTTCTCCAGCTAAATGATTTTTAAATTCACGTAACATTGGAAAAATTGTATATACTTTTTCAAGATTATTTTTCATATTTTTTCTTGCACGCTTCGCATATGCGCCCAATAGTAAATTCTCTTCGATTGTCATATAGTTAAATAGTTTTCTACCCTCTGGTACTTGTACTAAGCCCAGATCAACGATTTCATTTGGCTCCATTTTAGACAGATCTTTGCCAAATAGCATAATGCTCCCCTTGGTTATTTTATATAGTCCTGATAATGCATTAATCACGCTTGATTTACCAGCTGCATTCGCACCCAGTAAAGCAACAATACTGCCTTCGGGGACAGCGAGTGATACATCCCATAACACTTGTACTTCTCCGTACTGTAAATCAATATTATTCACCTTAAGCAATTGTCATCTCCTCCCCAAAATAGGCCTTGATTACTTCTGGATGATTAGCGACTTCTCGTGGACAGCCTTCAGCAATTTTCTGACCATAATTAATGACCACAATATGATCACAAATCGTCATGACAACCTCCATAATATGTTCAATAATCACAATTGTCATACCTTCATCACGTAAGGTGAGTACCAATGGCAATAACTCCTTAACTTCACTCGTATTCAAACCAGCCATCACCTCATCAAGCAGCAATAATTTTGGTTTTGTCGCGAGTGCTCGTGCAATTTCCATTCTTTTTTTCTCAGCTAAAGTTAAACTACTCCCTATATATGTCGCTTTTTTCTGTAAACCTACCTTTGTCAAAATAGACATCGCGTATTTTAGTACGTCCTCTTTTGACGTGATGGTGTTAAAAGCACCAACCATTACATTTTCTAATACGGAGAGGCTGGCAAATGGCTTTACTACTTGATAGGTTCTTCCAATGCCACTTTTACATAATGTATAGCATTTCATCTTTGTACTATTTCGACCATTAAAATAGATTGCGCCACTATCCGGTTTAAAGCTACCAGAAATCAAATTAAATAATGTCGTTTTGCCTGCTCCATTTGGACCAATGACGCCAAAAATCTGACCTTTTTCAACAGAAAAACTTAACTCATTGACGGCCTTTACACCTTGGAATTGTTTGCAAACATTTTCAATTTTCAACATCTCAATTACCCGCTCCTTTACTGCTATCTTTCACAAAAAACCGCAACCATAGCTTTTTCAAAATGGGGTATAATCCGTTTGGCGTTATTATAATGATGACGATCAGCAAAACGCCATATATAAAATAATTCATACCATGAATTTCTGGGAATGTAGCACGTAAGAGTTCATTTAATGGAATAACAATAAACGCACCTAGTAATGGTCCAAATACGGTCCCCATTCCACCCACAATGGCAATGAGTGCTACTTGAGCTGAAATATTAATATTAAAAACGGATTCTGGTTCGAAAAACAAAATAAATTGTGCATAAAATACGCCAACAATGCCTGTAATGCTAGCACTGAGAATTAAGGCATACATTTTATATTTTGTCGCATTTATACCTAGTGTTTTTGCTGCATCTTCGTCCTCGCGAATCGCTTTTAAATAATAGCCCATCTTATTACGATCAATACAGTATGTAATGAATAGTGTTACTACTAGCAATAGTAAAATTAATAAATAATATGTATCAAATTTTTGGAAAATCATATTTGTAAAACTAGGATCAAATTTAATATTAATTCCGACTGATCCATTTGTCAGCTCACGCCAATAAAGTGCCAGATGCCTTGCAACTTCAGCAAAAGCAATTGTTGCCAGTGTAAAGAATGGTCCCTTTAAACGAAATGTTGGCAATCCAATGATTGCACAAAGAATAATACAAACAGCAACAACAATAATCATGCCTAACCATGGCGAAATCCCATAATTTATATGGAGGATTGTAGCTGTATATGCACCTATACCAAAAAATAAAGCATGCCCTAAAGATAATTGCCCGGCATACCCTCCCAGTAAATTCCATGCTGTAGCAATTGTTGCATACATGAGAATTTGAATGAGTACATTAAGTATAAATTGATCGTCTAATACGATTGGTGACAGGATTAGAATGACTAATAATACGAATAATATCCCGTTGAAAATTTTGAGATTTCTCTTCATAGCCCAACCTCCTCAGACCCTTTTCCTTTACTAAACAAGCCAGCTGGTTTAATCAGCAACACAAGTAAAAAAATTATAAAGTATACGATTTCTTTCACACCGGGAGAAATTAATACCCCGGCGAATGATTCGACCACTCCGATAATCAGCCCACCGTAAAAGGCTCCGAACATATTGCCCATTCCACCTAATACGACAACTACAAAAGCGATTAAGACAAACGAAGCACCGACAGTCGGGAATACAGAGTAAATAGGTAAGAGCATAGAGCCCGCTACTCCAACTAAAGCGGTGCCAATACCAAAAGCCACCATATAAATGCGCTTCACATTGATCCCCATTAAATGGGCAGCTGTTCTCTGCATTGATACGGCTCTTATTGCACGTCCAACCATTGTTTTTTGTAAAAAATAGTAGAGTGCGATGACAACTAATATCGCTACCACAAAAGCGAGAAGCCTAGGTACACTAATCGATAGATTAAAGAGAGTAACAACCGATGTTTGATACGATGTTTTGACAGATAAGTAATTTGCATCAAAGACCATCAATGCTAAATTTTGCAATGCAATAGATAGCCCTAAAGTAGCGAATATTTTTGTTGGCGCAGGCTTATCTATAATCGGTTCGATTAGTAATTTTTGAGTGAGTGCTCCTATAAAAAACAAAATAATAACAATCAAAATCGCAGAAACATAAGGATCCAAATTTCCCCATATGAAAAACAAATAGCTCAAATACATGGCAATCATTAAAAATTCGCCATGCGCAAAGTTAATAATTCTGACAACACCTAAAATCATATTTAAGCCCATACTAATAAGTGCATACATGCCTCCTAATAATAAACCGGCTATTAAAGTTTGGAGAAGTAACAAGTGAATTCCCCCTTTTAGTTAAAATGAAAAGCAAACAAATACATGTTTGCTCCTTGTTCAATTATTTCATCCAAATCATTTCTTGCACTGCAACATCTTTTGGATAAACCGTTAATAATTCCTTATCAATCCACTGCGTAATATAAATATCTGAGCGTGTATTTTGACCTGTTTTCTCATCAAATTTCACACCCCAACCATTCGCAGTTTTTCCTTTAGGTATATCTAACTTCATAGCTGCTTCCCTTACTTTTTTGGGTTCCTTTGACTTCGCATTGGTGATTGCTTCAATTAATACTTTCATACCTACATAATTGGCCATAGAGTGACCAGATTGAGGCTCCGTTCCAAATTTCTTTTTATAGGCATCTATGTATTCTTGTAAACCTTCTGTGAAATCCTTATTTAATTGATACTCTGGTAACACTGTACTGAACACCCCTTGCGCTAAAGGCCCCACTGCTTTTTCATAATCCTTCAATGGATGCCCACCGCCGCCACCTAAAAGAATAGGCATTTTATAACCAAGTTCCTCCGCTTGATTTGTTAATAAAATGGCATCTGCTATATAGGATGTCGCCAAAACGAGTTCGGGTTTTGATTCCTTTAGTTTAATAATAATTGAACTTAAATCATTAGAAGTGGCCGAATAGGGCTGCTCTGAAACAATATTAAAGCCCCGTTTTTTAGCAAC
Source organism: Kurthia sibirica (assembly GCF_003143975.1). GTDB lineage: Bacteria > Bacillota > Bacilli > Bacillales_A > Planococcaceae > Kurthia > Kurthia sibirica. The sequence goes on from NZ_QFVR01000004.1 coordinate 145,604, forward strand.
ACTTAAAAAGATTTCAGCTCCTGTTGTTCCGAAGGCTGAGTCCTCATAGACCATCGCAATTCTTACATCCTTCAATTCTTTTTTCAACTGTTCAGCAATTACTTTTTCCATAAATTCTAACTGAATGATTAGTCCATCAGAACTTCGGGGGTTCACGCGCAATATAGATTGATAACCTCTTTCAGTTACTGCATCTGCGACCGCACCGAATTCCACAAACAACGCACCTTGACGCTCCGCTACTTCAGATGCTGGTAATGAAATACTACTCGAGAATGAACCAATTAATAAATCAATTTTCTCTTTTGTTATTAGCCTTGTAGCTTCCGAAGTCGCCGCATTTGGATCGCCTGCATCTGTGGTGATCAAATCAATTTTTTGACCATCTATCCCCCCTTTAGCATTTACTTCATCTACTGCTACTTGTGCCCCTCTTAGACTCTCCGTACCAAGTAATGCCAATGGTCCAGTTTTAGGATAAAGCGCTCCAATTTTAATGGCTTCTTTTTTACCACCCTCCGATTTTTTAGCGTCGTCTGATTTCCCGCAAGCTACTAAGATCAAAATGCTCATGACAGCTATCGATAACAAAAAAAATTTCTTCATTTCTCAACATACCTCCTCATTATTTAACCCAAATTATTTCAGAAACAGCAACTTCTTTTGGATAAACTGTTAATAATTCACCATCAATCCATTCGGTAATATAAATATCTGAACGTGTATTTTGACCCGTTTTCTCATCAAATTTCACCCCCCAGCCATTCGCAGTTTTCCCTTTGGGTATATCAATTTTCATTGCTGCAGCTCGCACCTTTTTAGCGTCGCTTGATTTTGCTTTTTCTATCGCTTCAAATACCACTTTCATGCCGACATAATTTGCTAGGGAATAACCAGACTGTGCTTCTTTTTTAAATTTTTTTTCATACAATTTTTTAAAGTTTTCTAAACCAACAGTAAAATCTTTATTTAAATTAATCTCAGGTAGCACTGTATTGAACTGGCCATTCGCCAATTCCCCTACAGCTTTTTCATAATCAGGTAGTACAAACCCACCACCTGCCGGGAAAAATAGTGGATAATCATAGCCCAATTCCTTTGCTTGTTTTGTTAGTAATATGGCATCTGCTATATAAGATGTCGCAATAACAACGTCTGGCTTGGATTTTTTCAGATTTAAAATAACGGAACTTAAATCATTTGACGTTGCTGAGTACGATTGATTGGAGACGATATTCAACCCTTCTTTTTTCGCACGTTTTAGAAATAACTCTGTTCCTGTTGTACCAAAAGCTGAATCTTCGTACATTAAACCTAATCTAATATCTTTGAGATGTTTATTTAATTTTTTTGCGATTACTTTTTCTAAAAATTCAAATTGCACAACAATGCCATCTGAACTTCTTGGATTCACTCTCAAGACGGATTCGTATCCTCTTTCTGTAATTGGATCTGCCACTGCACCGAGTTCCACATATAAAGCACCATTTCTTTGCGCAACTTCTGATGCCGGCATAGAGATACTACTCGAAAACGAACCTACTAGTAGCGTAATATTCTCTTTAGTAATTAAACGAGTAGCTTCAATGGAGGCAGCATTTGGATCACCTGCATCCGTACTGACTAACTTAATTTTTTTACCATTTATCCCCCCTTTGGCATTGATTTCATCCACTGCCACTTCGGCCCCTCTCAAACTCTCCGCACCTAATAATGCTAAAGGACCTGTTTTAGGATAAATAGCGCCAATCATTATTTCCTCCTTCTCTTTCGAGGCATTATTATCACATGCTAGTAGTACTAAAATACTGGTGCATAAAAAACAAAGTAAATATAATTTTTTCATCCTCTTTTTCCTCCACTCCATTATTTCCATACGATCTTGGAGACAGCGACTTCTTCAGGAAATACTGTTATTAATTGACCTCCAACCCACTCTGTCAAATAAGGATCTGCCGCTCTATTTTGACCCGTTTTCTCATCAATATCGACTCCCCATCCATTGGCTGTCGTTCCTTTTTCCAATTTAAGTTGAACAGCTGCCTCTCTTACTTTTTTTGGCTCCTCTGATTTCGCATTTTTTAAAGTTTGAAGTACAATTTGCATACTGACATAATTAGATAATGAATGACCTGACTGAGGTTGAGCATTGTACTTTTTCTTGTAAGCTTCAATAAATTTAACTCTCCCTGGTGAGTAAGTGCTATTCATATTAAACTCCGGTAAGCCAACACTAAAGACCCCCTCTGAAAGTTCTCCCACACTTTTTTTATAATCTTGTAATGCATGTCCTCCCCCAGTACCAAGTAAATAAGGTATTTTGTATCCTAGCTCCTCACTTTGCTTACTAAATAAAATCGCATCGTTTATATATGCAGCAGAAATGATTACTTCTGGTTTTTGTTTTAACAAATTGATAATAACGGCATTCAAATCATTTGTTGTTGCCGAATAAGATTGTAGGGATACAATTTGCATATTTTTTTCCTTACCAAGTTCAACAGCGCTATCTGCAATTGTCGTACCATACGAGGAGTCTTCATGCACAATAGCTACTTTGATATCTTTTATATTTTTATTTAGCTTTTTAGCGATGACTTCTTCGATAAAACGAATATGTAGTTTTGAGAATGAAGAGGCCACTGGATTGATTCGAATGATTGATTGATAGCCACGACTTGTAATATTGTCTGCTATCGCTCCTAACTCAAAATAAAGGGCATTATTTCTTTCAACAACCTCACTTGCAGCAAATGAAATCCCACTTGAATAGGAACCAACAAGTAACTTCACTTTTTCTTTAGTGAGAAGTCTGGTGGCTTCACTAGTTGCTTTATCTGGATCCAAAGCATCTGCACCCACCAATTTTATTTTTTTGCCGTTAATCCCTCCAGTTGCATTCACTTCATCCACAGCCAATACGACACCTCTATAACTTTCAATACCTAACAACGCTAATGGGCCTGTTTTAGGAAAGACAGCACCGATTCTTAGTTCGTTACGAGTGTCTGCTTGTTCATTACACGCTGTCAGTAAAACCGCAGCTATGAAAAACCCAAGTAAATAGCTGATTTTTTTCATTGTCTTCTCCTCTCTTTTTTATTCCGAATATTCTGTCTTTAATGGTCGTCATGTTGTTTCAAAGCTATGTATTCTTTCAATCTTGTATGCGTCATCATTATATGTTGTTCTATATTTTTCTGTAATTTCATCGGCTCTTTATTTTTTATGGCTTCTACAATTAAACGATGTTCTTCATTCACTTCATACTGGTTAGTTGAAATAGTATTTGTCGCCATTTTAGTAATAGAAAGATATTCTATTATTTCAAATGTATGTTTCCAGGGACTTTTTTCGAAAATACTCGTATGAAATTCTTTATGTAAACGGTCATATATCTTTTTATCTGTTGCTTTCACCATCTGTTCAAAGAGCAGATCAATCTTTGCTATATCATGAGTCGTCATAAATGGTAGGGCTAATGCAGCAAGCTGGCCTTCAAGATGGCGACGAACGAAAAATAATTCTGATAATTCATCTACATCAATACCGATAACAATCGCTCCTTTATTTGGTATGTTTTTCACCAAACCATCCAACTCTAGTTGTTGAATTGCTTCACGAATGGGCATTCGACTCACATTCAACTTTGTTGCCCACTCTGTTTGAATAATACGCATCCCGCGGTTTAACCTACCAACAATAATCTCATTGCGTAATTTTTCTGTAACAGATACAACTAATTTTCCACTGCTCATTTTACCACCCCTTTCTTAGTTGGATTGAAAACAATATATACTTTGAACTTTCCATGTTCTATCCAACTTATTCTAATACCCATAAATTGTCAAATTTGAATCTTATACTAAAAAAATTAAAAAACCAGCCTTCTTTTAGTCAAATTACCATGTCATCTCTATCAATTTATAGATTGGATTTTTACGGAATGAGCACCCTTACTCTTTAAACAAATTGGCTTTTTTTATACGCTTTATTTAAAAAGTATATTTTCATTTTTCATTCTCAAAAAAAAAAACAAAAAAAAGCCAATCTACTTATTAATACACTGTAGATTGACAATAAAATTATTTTTTTTCTTCGAGTTTCCAGATTTGCACTTGCGCAAAAAAAGATTCCAAAGCTTGTATATTATCTAGTTTAGGTACTTTTGCTAATAGGACATCTTTTACGGCTTTACCACCATCATATTTCTTTTGAAGAATGAATAAACTTTTTGCCATTTCTTGTTTTTTGAAAAGATTTTCAGGTAATTGAATAACTGCTTGAATCCACGCATGTGTCTGTACATATTTATACAGTAATTGAGCTTGTTCTGATTCAAAAATATTATTCGGTACAAGGAAGAACAAGTAGCCACCATCTTTTGTATAATTCATCGACTGCTCGATTATCATATGATGTGCATAGGTCATTCCTTCTTCTACATGAATTTCAAATTTAGCAGCATTTTCTTCATCTGGATAATAACCAATCGGCAGATCACATACTACACCATCAACAGGGTCAATTATTAGATTTTGTAACACATCTTGTCTAAATAATGCCACCGGTTGCTCTTGTAAATCAGCAGACACTGCCGCTAGTTGAATTAGCAAGTCATCAATTTCTACACCAAGTCCTTCTAATTTACCATCCATATGATTCATCACTGTCAGCATTAAATTTCCAGTGCCTACAGCTGGATCTAAAATAGTCAGCTTTCCTTCTTTTTTAAGTTCTTTACTAAAAAATTGGTCGACGAAATAACCAACGAGAAAACCTAATGAATCTGGTGTCATTTGATGATTCGGTTGCACATTTTTACGCATACCTTTTAAAATCGCGAGCTGGGTTGCTTTACGAATATCTTCTTTAGTAACACCCATAATTGCTTCGTGTTCATCTGTATTTAATAGTGTACTTAAAGCTGAACGAACACCGTCTAAATAAGTAACATCAAGTTCCTTGCTTACTTTTTCAGCTTCCGTATCGATAAATGTATAAATCTGTTCTATATTTTCCATTGTACTCTCCTAAAAAGTGAAAGGAACTGTCCCTTAGCATTGTATATCCGTTCTTTTAAGTTCGGGCAAATGCCCTAGCTACTGAGAGTATGGATATTATGCTTATGGGACAGCCCCTTCGCCTATGTTATTGTGCGATTTTATTAAAGTGCTTTAAGTGCTGCTATAGCTGCATCATAATCTGGATGAGTCGTACCTTCAGCAACATATTCTACATACGTTACAGTACCTTCGGCATTCACGATAAAGATTGAGCGTGCAAGCAAACGTAATTCTTTCATACGTACGCCATAGGCATCACCGAACGAAGCATCACGGTGATCTGATAATGTAATAACATTATCGATACCATTAGCACCACACCAACGTTTTTGAGCGAACGGTAAATCCATTGAAATAGTTAATACTACTACGTCATCACCAAAAGAAGCGGCTTCTTCGTTGAAGCGACGAGTTTGAGCATCACATACACCAGTATCAATTGATGGTACTACTGAGATTAGTAATTTTTTTCCTGCGAAATCTTTTAATGTTTTTTCGCCTAGCCCGGTATCCACAACTGTGAAATCTGGTGCCATTGCGCCTACTTTAATTTCTTCGCCTACTAATGTTACAGAATTTCCTTTGAATGTTACTGTTGCCATTTCCAAACGCCTCCTCAAAATATCTACAACTAAGTGTACTAAAGATTCTCTTTATCTTGCAACTGTGAAGGCTCATTTTCTTGCTTTTCTTTCTTTTCATAGCGTTCTTTCATTGATTTTTCATGAAAATCACTACGCTCAATTGTTTTAGGAGAATAATTATTTTCATGAATAACATGTGTATCTGCGATCAAGTCATGTAAACCTTTGTGTTTATTTGTAAAACCAACGATTAAATACGGTACTAAAATAATTGCCGAAAATAATCGACCAATTGCTTCCCTAAAAACAACCGTTGACCAGCTTAGCGCAGAATCATTATCCGATACCACTCTCAAACCAAAAATCATCTTACCGAGCGTCTGACCTAAAAACTTCGTCATGACAACAAAATAAACATAAAACATAATAAAACCAATGATCGTTGACCAACTTAAATAGAAAATAGTGTGATGTTCAAGACCAGAAGCTGAAATAATCGTATGAACAACTAAACCCACAATAACAATGTTAATGATTAATAGATCGACAAGATAGGCGAAAAAACGCACCCAGAACCCTGCGGGCTTTCTTTCAAAGAGCGCTGCTGAGGTTGCCATATCAGATGACTTTAAACTTGCTTCAGACATAGTAACGCCCCCTATTCCGCACCATACATATACATCATACGTGGCGCATTGTTATAGTTTGATAATAACTTAGTTATCGCCTGTGTTTCAGCGGAAGCACCAAATAGTGAAGATACCTTCGTTGAAAATAAGCTTGAAATTGAATCTTGTGTATTATATTCAAAAACTTTTGAGCCTTTCATATCTTTATCTTGTTTCAATGCGGCAATAGCGTCGGCAGTATAACCAAAGTCATCGGCTAATCCGGCTTTTACAGCTTGTGAGCCATTCATAACACGACCATCCGCTACCTTTTTAACAGCAGCCATCGGCAGATCACGACCATCCGCTACAACATTTAAAAAGCGTTTATAGGAATCATCAACCATTGATTGAAGAATTTTACGATCACCTTCAGTCATTTTTCTTGAACCACTCATAATATCTTTATAAGGTCCCGTTTTAATGGTTTCAAATGATACACCATACTTATCTGCAAGTTCACTATAATTGACTGCTTGCATAATAACACCAATCGAACCAGTCAATGTTTCTTCATCAACAAAAATCTTATCGGCTGGTGCTGAGATATAGTAGCCGCCTGAAGCTGCCATTGAGCCCATCGATACATAAATCGGAATTTTTCGTGCATCTTGAATTGCTTTGATTTTTTCATAAACTTGTTTCGATTCAACTACACCACCACCTGGGGAGTTAACCGATAACACGACACCTTTTACATTGGTATCTGCTTTAATATCATCTAATTGTTTTAAAAATTGCTGATGATTATAGCCAGTGTTACTGCCTAAAATTGACGTTGTGTCACCAGTATCTTGAATTGTGCCATCCACTTTTAATAAAGCAATTTGCGATGTATTACTTCCTTCTTCTATCGTTTTTCGCGTCATATTCGACTCTAGTAACGATGTACTCGTCAGTTTTTCAAACTGACCAGCAAAATTTGATTTGCTTAGATTAATCAAAGCACTTATTAAAATGGAACCAAATAATAATACGACTGCCGCACCTAATGCGACCCATCTTTTTGTATTCATTCTGTCATCTCCCTTATTCTGTTTCTAAGATTGCTTTGATTTTTTTTGGTTTTATGAACGTCGATATTGAAAATACAATAATCGCTAACCAAATACAACTAAAGGCTAGTAATTCGATTCCACCAAAGTTTTCTCCGTAAACTACCGCACCAATAAATAATGTCATCGTTGGTGCAATATATTGGAAAAAGCCAACTAAATACAGCGGAATATTTTGTGCACCCACTGCAAATAATATTAATGGAATGGCTGTTATTGCACCTGTTCCAATTAATAATAACGTTGTTTTCGTATCGCTGTGGAACAATGCTGTATCCCCTTGCATAATCAAGTAAATATAATAAATGACCGCAATTGGTAAAATAAACAAGGTTTCGATTGCCAAACCTCTTGTAGCATCTAATTTAATGCGTTTTTTCAATAAGCCGTAGATACCAAATGATAATGCTAAACTTATTGATACATAGGGAAATGAACCATTGGCAATAACGAGCACCATAACGCCTGCAAAAGCGATGATACAAGCCAATACTTGGGCTTTCGATAATTTTTCCTTCAAGAAAACGACACCTAATAACACCGAAATTAATGGATTAATATAATACCCCATACTTGTTTCAATTATATGATCATTATTAACTGCCCAGATGAAAATAAACCAATTAATAGATATTAAATAGGCTGCAGCAAATAATGCCCAAAACGCTTTTTTATTATGCCAAAGATTTTTTAAATCGGTCACCAGTGGCTTACCTTGCCTAATAACAATGACAAATAATACAGTCAAAATAAATGACCACACGATGCGACTTGTAATAATTTCATCGCTCGAAACCATGCCTAACTGCTTCCAATATAATGGGATTACTCCCCAAATAATATACGCCAGTGCGGCCGCTATAATCCCCTTACTTCGTGACTCCACTTTACACCATCTCATTTCTACTCTAATGTTTCTAAGTATAGTAGGACTTACCGGCATTTGTAAACGGCTATTTCTTATCTATTTTTAATCAAATAAAAAAGAAGTGTCAAAACAAGTACGGAGTTGGGTACTTGTCGTCACTTCCATTCTATTTGTACAATCTTTACTGTTGTTCTGCTTCTCGTAATTCAATGCGACGAATTTTACCAGAGGCTGTCTTCGGAAGCTCGTCGACAAATTCGATAGCACGTGGATATTTGTATGGTGCAGTTAATTCTTTAACAAAGTTTTGTAATTCCTTCACAAATCCCGCATCATTTGCACGTTCTTTGTTTCTTAAAATGACAAATGCTTTAACGATCGATCCACGTATTTCATCTGGACTACCAATAACGGCACATTCGGATACATCAGCATGTTTGACTAGTGCATCTTCAACTTCAAACGGTCCGATTGTATAACCCGAGCTAATGATAATATCATCGCTTCTTCCTTCAAACCAAAAGTAGCCGTCCTCATCCATCTTCGCTTGGTCACCGGTCACATAATAATCGCCTCTATACTGCTTTTGTGTACGTTCTGGATCTTTAAAATATTCTTTAAACAAGGCTGGTGTATTGCGATGAATCGCAATATCACCAACAATACCACTGGCGCATACTTGGCCGAACTCATCGATGATTACAACGTCATTCCCTGGTGTTGGTTTCCCCATTGAGCCAAGCTTCACTGCCATACCTTTCATCGTACCGATTAGCAAGGTATTTTCTGTTTGCCCATAACCATCGCGCACTTGAATATCAAATGTATTCTTGAAGCGGTTGATCACTTCAACATTTAGGGGTTCACCAGCTGAAACAGCACTATGTAAACTGCTCAAATCATAGCTTGCTAAATGGTCGACTTTTGCCATTACACGGTATTCTGTCGGTGTACAACAGAGCACATTCACTTTATATTCTTTGATTAACTTCAAATAGGTTTCGGCATCAAAACGACTATTATAAACAAAGCCAGTTGCACCACTGCCTAACACCGATAAGAATGGACTCCAAATCCACTTTTGCCAACCTGGACTCGCTGTCGCCCAAACAATGTCTCCCTCATTAATCCCTAACCAATGGGGAGCAGCTGTACGTAAATGTGCAAATGCCCAAGCATGCGTATGGACAGCTGCTTTGGGATTGCCAGTTGTCCCACTCGTGTAAGACAAAAATGCTGTATCCGTACTCCGTGTGTTGACAATGTCAAATTGCGCATCAACCTCTTCCATCTGTTGAATCAAAGGAATCCATTGTCCATGTGGTTGGCCCTCCCCAATTACAAACTGTGTAATCGTATTTAAATTTTTCACATCATCAAACTGTGATATATATGGTTCGTATGACACAACTGCTTTTGCAGAGCTGTGCTCAATACGGTATTCGATGTCTTTAGTGCGTAACATTTCTGAACTTGGAATGACAACTAAGCCAGACTTAATCGCTGCAATATAGGTAATATACGCTTCAACTAATCGGGGAACCATGACGATCATTACATCGCCCTTTTGCAAGCCATTTAACTTGAAGACATTTGCCATTTTATTCGCTTCGTGGATGAGATCATCATAAGAAATAGTTTTCTTCAATCCCTCTGCATCTAAATACTGTACTGCAGTTTTCCCCTCGCCAGTTGCAAATCGTTCAATTTCGGATACTAGATTATAATGTAATGGTGCTAGTAGATCCTCTCGTTTCATGTTAACTCCCCCTTAAATATGTAATGCTTTTCCTCATTATATCGCTGTAAATAAATAAGTACAACCTATTGCTACCATCTTCTATTAATACTAGGTAATAAGTTTTTGTTAAAATAAACCAATTGATGTTTTTAATACTAGATAAACTATAGCAATAAATAGAATTTAGCTTCTTTAAAGAGAAAAAAGCCCTTAAAAAATATATCAAAATAATTTAAAGGTGATGCGAATAAATTAAAAAAATCTCTAATTTTCTGTTCACATTCTCTTTTTTTGTATTTCCCAAGACCATACCTCTTGTTTTTAATTCAAAAAACGCCCCCAAAAAATTGAGGGCATCCTCTTCAGGTGCCATGTCTAGAAAATATTTAAAGGACATGTCGTATTTAGAACGATCAACAAGATCGGCATCTGATAAGTCATGAATTGCTTTTAGGAGTAAATATTTGAACATACGAATTGGTGGAATCGCATTTCGACCATTATCCAAACAGTATTTTGATTTTAATTCGTCTATAATACATGAAAAATCAACGAGTTCATTTATACAGGATGGTCCGTGACCGGGCGAGACCACATTTTAACCCATGAATAGTACAAGTTGATGGAGTGCAGGCGGCGACTTCTGCGGGAACAGCACGAGCGGAAGCACCCGGACTGAGCGAAGCGAGGGAGAAGGCTGGAGCCGTGCCCGCGAAAAGCGTCCGCCGGAACGGAATCAACGGCTACAAGGAAAAGCGAGGACAGGAACGAAATTCGTTCCTGTCCTCGCTTATCTGTGCATAAGTGGACTTTTTCAGCGCCCTCCAAAAAGGAGGCGTTTCTTTTATAGTAAGTCTTCGAATTCATCCGCAATTTTTTTCTTAGGAAAATCATGAATTTCACGATTTTTCACTGCGCGTTCAATCATTTCATCGAAATCTGTAAATGCTTCATAATAATTCATTTTTTCAACATTAGGCTTCGTTTTAGGATTGGCTGGTGTAAAGACTGTACAGCAATCTTCGAACGGGCGAATAGACGTTTCATATGTGCCGATTTCTTCCGCTATTTTAATAATATCTAATTTATCAAATGTAATCAATGGACGTAATATAGGTGTAGTCGTCACATCGTTTATTGCTGCTAGACTTTCCAATGTTTGACTTGCTACTTGCCCAAGATTTTCACCCGTTACAAGTGCTAGAGCATTTACTTCTTTGCGTACTTGATCTGAAATTTTCATCATCATACGGCGAGTTGATGTCATCGTCACATTTTCTGGAACTGCTTGTTGAATCGTTTGCTGAATCTCTGTAAATGGAATAATATGCAGGCGCACATTGCCACCGAAACCGCTAATAATCTCACATAATTCCATTACTTTGCCAAGTGACTGTTCACTCGTAAATGGTGGGCTAAAGAAGTGGATTGCCTCGATACGAACGCCACGTTTCATCATGTAAAACGCTGCTACAGGACTATCGATACCACCTGATAATAATAATAAGGCCTTACCATTTGAACCGACTGGAAGACCAGCAGCTGCTGGAATAACATCAATCATCATATACGTTGATTCTTCGCGCACTTCAACGCGTAATTCGATGTCAGGATCTTTCATTTGTACCGTCATACCAGGTAATGTTGTTAACACATGAGACGCGATTTCTCGATTTAAATCATATGTTTCTAGTTCAAAACGTTTATACGAACGTTTCACATTGACTTTAAATGTTTTGCCTTCAAAATCAATTGATGACACAATTTCAACTGCTAGTTTTTTCATATCTTCTAATGTTGTCGGACATTCTGCTACCGGACTAAATGATTGAATCCCAAAAACCTTTGGTAAGCGTGCAATTAATTGTTCCATAACTGCTGGATCATTACTACGTAGATACATACGATCGCGCTCCGGATGAATTTTTACATCGGATAAATCTTGGAATGTGTAACGAATATTATCACGTAAACGATTAATAAATTGTTTACGATTTTTCCCTTTTGTCGATATTTCGCCGTAACGAACTAAAATTTCAGACCATTTCATACTTTTTTACCTCTCCCTTAACTTGTTTTAAGACGTTTTCAAAAACATTTTTGAAACTCTCTATATGTTCTTGCGTGGTCATTTGACCAAAACTAATACGAATCACACCGCGAGCATACTCATCTGGAATCCCCATTGCTGTCACGACATGACTCACCTTGGAATCCTTCGAATGGCATGCGCTCGAAGTGGATACAATAATTTGTTGTGACTGCATCGCATTGATCATAACTTCCCCTTTAATATCCGCAACAGAACAACTGACGATATGTGGTGCACCCGCATTCGTAGATAGTGTATACACATCTCTAAATTGCGCTAAAAAAGCATGTAATTCGTCGCGCCAATCCTTGTATTTCTCAACTTGCTGCACTTGCATCTCACTAGCTAAGCGCATCGCTTTTGCTAGTGCTACATTTTGTGGCACTGCTACCGTACCGCTGCGCAGCCCCATCTCTTGTCCACCGCCATGAATCAACGGGTCAATTGTGAAGAGTTTTTTAAAGGCTGCGATACCACTACCTTTAAAAGCATGCAATTTATGACCTGAAATCGAAATAGCGTCCGGTGCGTATTCACCTTGGAAATCAATCGTTAATTTACCAAAGCTTTGTACAGCATCTACATGAAAAAATGCGCGACTTTCCTGATGAATTAACGCAGCGATGGCCTGAATTGGCTGAATTGCACCTACTTCATTATTGACATGCATCACGCTGACAACCACCGTATCTTTTCTTAACTTCTCTTTGAAGTCGTTCATGTCAATGACACCTTGATGGTCTACTTTTACATAGTCAACTTCAAAGCCAGATTCCTCTAGCATACGAGCTGATTCAAGTACAGACGCATGTTCCACTGCTGATACAAGAATATGTTTCCCTCTATGTGTATTGGCATTCGCTAAACCTTTTATAATAAAGTTATTAGATTCCGAGCCACCTGAAGTGAAGACAATTTGCTGCTCCGTCGTTTTCAATAGGTCCGCAATTTGTTGTCTTGAGCGGCTTAACAATGAATTTGACGCAACACCCATTTCATGTAAGGATGCCGGATTTGCATAAAATCGCTCATTGGCTTGTATGAATGTCGTCATGATTGCTTCGCTCGGTTTTGTTGTGGCACTATTATCTAAATAAATCATGTGTTACCCTTCCTTCTATCATCTACATATTTTATTATTATAGCAAAAAATACAGGTCAAAGCGATTGAACAATTAAAAAACTGCTATCTGTAAAATACAGATAGCAGTCCCTCTTTTTTCTATTTTATTACCCTTTTGTCACCGTATCTTTTACTTGAACTTTCATTTTTTTCAATGCGCCAGGTTCCGCAGTCTCTACAGCTGTTGCGACAATTTCCAACGCTCGATTAAAACGTAAATCTCTAAATGCTTCTTCCGCTTCTAATAGACGCTCATTCATACCCGGTTTGACCATGCGATAGCGATTACCATACTGAATTAGCAATTCAATCAAATTAATATTTTCTAACATTTCTTCCACCACTACCTCAATTTCGGTGACATATTGATGGCCTTTTTCAATGTCAGCAACAATTGTCCCCATATTGATTGGAACTTCGTTCAATCCTTTATTGACAACAAATAGTTGTTCTTCTGCTTCACTAATTCGAGCATCGATTTCTTCTGGTGTTCCCGGTGTATTTGCTTTGCTAATTTTACGTTCAACAGCATGCAATCGTTTTTGCAATGCAGTTAGTTGGTCACGTCCCTTATCTTCATTAACACGCAAACTTGACATACGCTCTGCAAACACAGCACGTTTTTCTGCTTCTTGATCCATTAATTTTTGTAGTTCCAATAACTCTTCATGAATGCTTGAATAAGCTGATTGACGTTCTTGTACTTCTACAGCTAATAATTCATAGCGTTGTTTTACGCTATTTAACTGCGCTTTACTTTCAATCGGGATCAGCATTTCTTTTTCAGTCAAATGATAACTCTTTTTCACGATATCTGCTTCTACTTTTAACTCATTAATGTCTTGTATTAATTCTGCTAAGTACAAACCAATTGGCGGAAAATTAGCATCCACATATTGCTTGGCAACAACTTCTTTTTCTAATAGATCATAGAAAGAATCTATATCTGTTTTAATTTGTTCAATCGCTGCAGAAACATCTGTCGTTTCAAGCTTCGTTACCTGTTCTTTATAATGTGGCAACAAATGCTCAATGTCATCTAATTTCTCAGGGATTTCTAAATGTAACAGGAAAAAGGATTGTTCTGTCATTTCAATATGCCCATTTCGAATATCATTTAGATCTGCTGGGATTTTATGCTGAATTTCCGTTAATAAGGTCGGGATTTCATTAATCAATCGGAAAATCTCTACCCCTTGCTGATGTAGATCAATCACGATTTCTTTAGCCTGCATATAATTTCCTTGCACCGTCATGTGATCATATTCTTCAAAAGCAGGTGGGAATGCCTCAAGTCGTTTTTCAAGAGGCTCCCCTGCCGCACCAAAAGCATATTGATGTGCCAATAATGTTTTACGTGCAGAACGGTAATCGTCTTTGAGTTGCTCAATTTCTATACGATTTTGTTGTTCGCTTTCCATCAACTCGTTTAGTTCTTTTAAAATAACTTCCATTTCAGCATCGTAATTTTCAATAAGCTTTTCAATTTCCATTTCAAGAACTGTTGCTTTTTTAAGCTGAAATTTATCAACAAATTCCTCTACTTGAAATAGTAATTCATCAATTTTCGGCATTTCAACATCAATTAATTCCGTCCATTTATTGCGCCAACGTTCGAACATCTCTTCTGCCTGTCCACTCATATTCAAACTCTTCACCTTCGATAACTCTTCTAAGACAGGTTTGTTTTGAATATCTAATTTTTTCTGATCAAGTCTACTAATTTCAGTATGATGTTTTTTGCGGAATACGAATACCCCAACAACAAATACTAATAGTACGATGACTACTGGAATGATATACTCCATCGTAAGCCCCCTTCTCCTATGTCAGGTTATCAGCCTATTATTATTCTTAATATTACCATGTTTTATTTCCAATTGTTGATGATTTACTCGCTTTTCTTAACGTTTTTTTGCACGATAGTACTTTATACATATTTTGGAGGTTATTAATATGATTCGAGATGCCCATATACATTCACCTTTTTGCCCGCACGGTACAACAGACTCATTCGAAAGTTATATCGAAAAAGCGATTTCACATGGTTTAACTGATATTACCTTCACGGAACATGCACCTATGCCAAAAGGCTTTATAGATCCAACGCCCCAAAAAGATAGCGGGATGCGCGAAGAAGATGTTCTACCCTATATCGAAAAAATCCAAGCGTTACAGCAGCAATATAAAGAGCATATTCATATTCGAGTTGGCTTTGAAATAGACTATATAGCCGGTTTCGAACAGCAAACGAAGGAGTGGTTAAATCATTATGGTCCGTTTATAGATGACAGTATTTTATCCGTTCACTTTCTACTGCATGATGATCAATATGTATGCATCGATTATTCAGATGACGTTTTCATCGATTTCGCAAGTAAAATAGGTGGCGTACAAAACATCTATACTCTATACTATAACTCCATCAAAGCTTCAATACTTGCTGACCTAGGTTTTTTTAAACCTAAGCGCATTGGTCACCCTACACTCGTACATAAATTCCAATTGGCTCATAACGAGGCGATTGATGATCGACACGCGGTTGAGGAAGTTCTACACATGATGGCACAACAACAATTGGAGTTGGATGTTAACAGCGCAGGCTATGCTAAAAAATTCTGTAAAGAACCATATCCACCTTTGACTTATTTTAAACTTATTAAAGCATTAAATATTCCAATTATTTTTGGTTCTGATGCCCATCAAGCACAGGATTTACTACAATACAGCGAATATTTACAGCCATATTTCGACTAAGGGAGTGTTTTTATGTTTGAAAACCAAGCATTATCAGGTACAACCGCACAACAATATTCTATGTTAAGTAAACAGCTCGATGCTTTGTTAGAAGGTGAAACAGATGCTATTGCAAACCTAAGCAATGCTTCCGCCCTTCTGAATCAAGGTATGAATACTATTAACTGGTGTGGTTTTTATTTATTAAAAAATGATGAGCTACTACTCGGCCCATTCCAAGGGCTACCCGCTTGTGTTCACATTGCAATCGGACGAGGTGTTTGTGGTACAGCCGCTTCCGAACTAAAAACACAGCGCATTGCGGATGTCCATGCATTCCCAGGACATATCGCCTGCGATGCCGCATCAAGATCTGAGCTTGTGGTACCGATTATTGTAAATGGCGCGTTATATGGCGTCCTAGATATCGATAGCCCATTGACTGATCGCTTCACAGAAGAAGACCAACAAGGTGTTGAACTTTTTGTGAAGACATTGCAAAAACATCTATAAACAATCCGCCCAACGAGCTTGAGGCAAACGTATTTTCAACACAGAAAATCCCGTATGATTTTTCGAAATCATACGGGATTATTCATTTCAATCCATTTCCGCTTCGAAAAACGACTCCTGCGCGTTCAATTGATTTGATGATTCGTATGGGAGACAGACTATCTTTGTTCTGTCCCAGGCTCGTTTTTCCATAAAAATTTTCTACGTCAAATCACGCCACCTTTTCTCTTTGTGCGTTTCGGGCGAATGCTTTTCAGCAGGGTTCCCGTCCTTTACTAAACAACTCATTTATCCTAAATACAAACCCATTTCTTTATACTTCGTATTCAATCAAATCTTCGTTCGAAAAACAGGCGTTTGCTTAGGTAGTGCTATATAAAATGTAATGGCATCACTTATTTTTTCCATCCTTGTGATGATTACATCTTTCAATGCGATGAATGCCCTATTAACATTCATGGTGCACAACTCACCTTTCATTCCTTTTTTCTCAGCAATTCACGTATAAGTGACTCGGTGGCGACGCAAAGAATCAGTTGAAGCGAAGCCCGCGGAAAGCGTCGAGCAGAGGTGGTATTGTTTAAAAACCTCCATATAGAACCATAAAAAAGCCGATCGATCAACGACAATTCGTTAATCGATCGGCAAGAATTACGAAAGTTATTATGTCTCCGTTTCTACCATTTTAACATCGTATATTTGCACTTGATTTTTACCATTGCGTTTTGCAAAATACATCGCAGAATCCGCCTCTTTAAAGATTGTCTTATAATTTGCGTCATTATTTTTTGACCAGCTCGACACACCCACTGAAACAGTCACTGACGGTGAAGGTAATCGTTCGATTGCTTGCCGAATCGCATCGGCAATCGCCACGGCTTCAGCAAGTGGCGTATTGCGGAAATAAACTGCCAACTCTTCACCGCCCCAACGTGCACTTATAGCATTCGAACCAGCACCACCCACAATAACAGCGGCAACATTCTCTAATACACGATCGCCTTCTAAATGACCAAATTGATCATTTACTAGCTTAAAATTATCGATATCAATGAGCGCAAATACCCCACTGTCATCTTTCCCGACAGATTGCTCTACAAATGACCCTAAATAATGACGCGCATATAACTTCGTCAGCTGATCTCGATCCACCATTTCTTGTAATTGTTCACGCAAAATGACATTGGAAATAGCCAAAGATGAATGACGAATGATCGATTGCATGAGTTTGAAGCTATCAAAAGAAAAATAGTAAGAATTTTCGTGTACGACAAGCGCATAACCAAAGACTTTTTCTCGTATCACAATTGGAATGACCATCATAGACGCATATTTCGACGAGCCCCCAATCAGTTCTTGAAAATCTGCGATAAATAATGGATCTGACGTTTTAGTAAAATGATTTTTCACATAGTCTAAATATAGTTGTGCTTCTTTCTTATAAAAATACGCAGAAGTCCCTATCTTCAATTCTGCACCACTGTCTTCAAAGAAAACAAAGGCACTTTCTGATGGTAAAAAAGATTGATTCAATAAGTTTGATAAATAGACCAGCATTTCTTGCTGCGATAAATTCATATTCAGACGATGCGATGACTCATTAATCAATTGTAGATCACCTACTAATCGATGCGATTGATGATATAGCTTAGCATTTTCTAATGCATTCCCAGACGTGTTACCTAAGAAAGTTACTAGTTTTTTATCCTTTTCGGTAAATAAGTATCGTTGCGAAGCAATAAGTTGAATCACACCGTATGTCCCTTGACGCCCACGTATAGGTGCACTAAGTATCGTCCGCTGTAAATCCTCGGCATTTTCAATGACTAAATCGCCTGATACAAATGCTTCTATTGTTGACTTACGCTCATTTAAATAATCAAAAACATGTACTTTAATATTCGGTTTTCTTTCTTGATCATTCGATAGTATTAAATTATGTTCGAGGGTAGGAAAACTTTTACTCGTACCTAAAATAACCGCATCTAAAATTCGTTCAATATCCATCGTTGAATGAAATAGTTCAGTCAGTTCAAGCAGTTCTGCATTTATTTTATTGTCATCCGTATCGATAATACGACTTTTGGATAGCTGCACCGTTTCAAATAATATGTTTATTAATTCATCTAAATATTGCGTACTCGCAAACTCATCCCAAGCCGATGTTGATTCAAACATTAAGAAACCGACAATTTTTTGTTGTTGCTTGTCCTCAATCGTAATGATTTCATTTATATCTGGGTGCAACGCTTTAAATTTCCCTAGCAGAGGGTTTGGGTGTATATGGCGTTGATGAATGAAAGGCATTAATTCGAGCAGTTGGAAGGAATACGGCGTTAATTTACTATCATCTTGTGCGATAGTAAATACAGTATCATGGTCAACGATATAGTAATGAAAGCTCGCTACTTGAAAGTGATTAAATAATAATTTTTCAAATTGCTTATAGTATTCGCTACCGTTCTTATTGTTTGAGTTATTAATAACTATCCAAAGCTCCAGTAATTGACCCTTTAAATCTTCTAATATATGCTTATTTCTCATAATAATATCACCAACTTCCCTTTTCAACTGATTGTTATTGATTTCATTATACACATACAGAGTCTTTTATACTACTCCTTTTATACTAGGTGTTTTTTTCAAAAAAACATATATACATTGTCTCGGTTTAAGAAAAGCTCTTGACATGTTGAGCTACACAATATACAATGAAATTTGTGTAAAATAAACGCAGCGGTTGTATGGTCAGTACAGCTTATTTTATTCCTTCACTTTATTGTGAATGGGGTATTAGTAACTCTTCTCGGCTGCAAGGGCGAGAATACCAGATAATAAAATATCTGTGTGGCTAAATACATCTGGTTTTTATTTTATGCCAAATAAAAAACCAATAGGAGGGACTTTAAATGTCTCGTTATACAGGTCCATCTTGGAAATTATCTCGTCGTTTAGGCATTTCTTTAAGCGGTACTGGTAAAGAAATCGAAAAACGTCCATATGCTCCAGGACAACACGGTCCAACTCAACGTAAGAAATTATCTGAGTATGGTCTTCAATTACAAGAAAAACAAAAACTTCGCCACATGTACGGAATGACTGAACGTCAATTCCACAACGTATTCTTAAAAGCTGGTAAAATGCAAGGGGTTCATGGTGAAAACTTCATGATCCTACTTGAAACTCGCTTAGATAACGTAGTTTACCGTCTTGGTTTAGCTCGCACACGTCGCGGCGCTCGCCAATTAGTAAACCACGGTCACGTTTTGGTTGATGGCAAACGCGTTGATATTCCATCATACAGCGTTAAAGCTGGTCAAACTATTACATTACGTGAAAAATCAATCAACAATGCATCAGTAGTTGAAGCAATCGAAGTTAGCGCGTTCGTACCAGAACACTTAACTTTTGATGCTGATACTAAAGTTGGTACATTCACTCGCCTTCCAGAGCGTTCTGAATTATCTTCTGAAATCAACGAAGCGTACATCGTCGAGTTCTACTCACGTTAATCTGATCACTATTCAGACGGCTTCAAACTACCCCGTAAACGTTGTTAAATCAATGTTTCCGGGGTTTTCTTTATATTTTTTTACTCATTCTTTTGTGGTTCTATTCTATATGTTGGGGTATTAAAACAATTCATGTTTTAGACATTTAGAAATAGCGAGAGCTTTCCACCGACAAGTAACGCACTATTTCTTTTAATCACAAAAGTTGAAGAAATTGAGGGCAAGTATGCTCTTTTTATAGAAATGCCGAAGCGTTCACATATTGTCCAACTTGTCAGTCCATTACTTCGAAAGTACAGGATGATCGCATACAAAAAATGAATCATTTAAAATGGTTTGAACGACTTACGTTTTTGTATTATAAGCGTCGATGCTATGTCTGTTCTTGTGGAAAACGTTTTTCAGAAAAAACTTCTTTTATTGAACGTGATCAACGCTTTTCAAAAGAATGGCATCAAGCGATTCAAATGCTATGCGTTAAATCATCTACATTCCAATCAGTTGCTGAGAAAATGGGGACAGCTAGTTCAACTGTTATTCGGCGTTTTGATCAAGTCGCAGAACAACAATTAGTGTCAGGTGTCACGCTACCAAAAGCGCTCGCAATTGATGCATATAAAAGAGAGACAAATGCAGGTGAATTCCAACTAATCATTGCCAATGCAGAAACACATGAACCGATTGCTATCTTGCCAAATCGTCGAAAAGATACGATAAAATAGTACTTGTAAAAGTTCGGTGATCAAGTAGAAATCGTTGTAATGGATAGGAATCAATGAAACGAAACGCATATGGTTATAAACGATTTAGAGCGAAGATCTTACTAACATTAAAGTATAAAGAAGTTGGTTTACATCTGGGCTAAATGAAAAAGGTGGGGTTCCTTGTTATATCAACGTTAATTTGACCACTATTCAGATGGCTTCAAACTACCCCATAAACGTTGTTAAATCAATGTTTTACGAGTTTTTCTTTTCTATCGTTTATCAAACTTTGTCATAAAAGTGGCGCTATTTTTGAGGCTGTACACGATCGTAATCCAAGTAATGTAAATAAACTGGAAGTCGGCTCTACACCAGATGAGAAAATCTTAGATAACGAACTTCTTCACTTTCTCTTTTATACATATTTCTGACTAGTCTGCAAAAAATCGCCTTTGGAGAATTAACTGTAATAGGGTGACAGCCACTTCCCCTCCAACAAAACACTGGATTGACCAAAACGAAAGCTCATCAATATCTTTACCTACCTATTTTCAGCATGTGAATGAACGGGCTATTATTTGCCTCCAGCAAATAGCATAAAACAAAAAAATCCACAAAAAAACATTTACCTAAATCGCCTGTTTAATGGCGTCACCTAGATAAATGTTTTGATCTACTACCCTTTAATTAAAATAATACTGAAAACAGTAAAACAGCAAAAATAATAACGATTACTACGATTACAAGTGTTGGAATAATCATCGTAAAGAATGCTTTCCATTTTGAAAAATTATGCACTTCTGAAATCATGACAATTGATAAAACAAATGTATAAACACTGGCAATAAATGCTGTTATATACGTAAGTCCCATCATCACCGTCCACAATGCCGATCGCGTTACCTCATTGTCAAAATATGTTGCTGGAGAACCAAATAACCAGATAAGCGTAAATGGTACAACAATGAAATAAGGCATTGATGTAATCATCGAGCCTTTGTATAAATCTTTGTACATCCCTGTCCCTTTGAATAGTTTACCAATAATCCAATAGAAAAAGGCGATAATTGCTGCGCCAACCAATAATCCAAACACGGCTGTCAAGAGTGTCGAAACGAGCGTCATCGCAACCGTTGGATTACTTAAATCATCTAAATTTTGTGATTTTTCCATACCAATCTTATTAACAGATTCGAAAAGTGCTGCTCCCCATGCTCCTAAAAAACTAAGAGCAAAAATAACCCAAAAACTTTTTTTAGATAATAGTGTACGAATCATAATTCGCGGTGAGGTCCATAGTGTTCTATACGGATGTTTGTCTGCGTCCATAAACGTCAACTCCCTTTTGTATTCATCTTAATAAGTGGTTGCATAATAACAGTACATTAAGTTGGTACTATGCTTCTTTATTGAATACCCTTTTTCACTTTTATTAATAACAATAATAGCTATATTTTTTAAGTAATTCGGCATACAAATGATGCTATTCATTAAAGAAACGCAATAAACTGTCTTTTTTTCCACTTATTACAAAACGTTCCTGTTTATTATACTAAAAAAATTGCACTATTTGTAGTAAATAGCACAATTTCCATTTTTATTATTTAGTTTCGCCAGCCCACATCATCATGCCGCCATTCATATTTGTTACATCAAATCCTTGTTGTTCTAAAAATGCTGTTGCTTGACCTGAACGACCACCTGAACGACACACCATAATATAAGGTGTTTTTTTATCTAAATCTTGCATTTTAAATTCGATTAAACCAAGTGAAATATGTTGCGCACCAGGAATTATCCCAGTAGCTACTTCATCTGCTTCACGTACATCGATTAAGTTTAATTTTTCACCTTGTTCTATTAGTTGTTGTACTTCAGTAGTAGTAATTGTTTTCATTTTTTTGCTCTCCCTTTACCGTATGGGGTATACTAAATAGCGGAAAAAGCTATAATAGCCTCTCCAATTAACGACTTTTAACGAGTAAATTCACGGCATCAGAAATAAGCTCTTCCTGTGTTCGATTGTCTTCGTTACCATCGCCTTGAATGCAATTCACCAAGTTAGTACTAACAATCAAACCAATTGTGCGATCAATTGCACTACGAGAAGCTGACAGTTGTGTGATCACTTGCTTACAGTCCTTGCCTTCATCCATCATGCGTAAAATCCCTTGTATTTGTCCATCGATACGTTTTAAACGATTGCGAACTTGTTGGTTGTATTCCACTATTATTCCCCTCCCTTAGTTTTTACTCTATACAGAATATACCCCAATAGGTATTTAGTCAAGTGATACTACTTTTACTATGGTATAATTTTTTCAAAAGAATTTGAAGGAGGGATTTCATTGCGCCTGATCTCCATCTGTCCAAGCAATACCGAATTAGTCGCTTATTTGGGTTTAACGGATCAATTAGTTGGCATCGACGACTTTTCTGATTGGCCTGAGTCAACACAAAATTTGCCGAAGTTGGGTCCTGATTTATCTATTGATATGGACGCTTTACAACAATTGCAACCGGATTTAGTTTTGGCTTCACTTAGTGTACCTGGTATGGAAAAAAATATTACTGCACTGCAACAAAGAAATATTCCTCATATCCTATTTAATGGCAACTCTTTAGAAGAAATAATTGAGGATTTACTCATTTTAGGTCAAGCATGCCATGTAGATGAGCTGGCACGCGAAATTGCTACAGAATATCGAAATTTCATCACCACAATGCACGAAATTGCTGCGACCATTAAACAAAAACCGAGCTATTATTGGGAATGGTGGCCCAATCCCATCTTTACTCCCGGTCATATAAATTGGCTGACAGAGATTAGTGAACTAGCTGGAGGCATTAATACGTTTAGTGACGTAAATCTCGCAAGTGTCATGACCGATGCCCAGGATGTTCGACAAAGAAATCCTGATATGATTTTTCTAAGTTGGGTTGGTGTTCCATACGAGCGTATCAATACAGCTGTTGTCTTAAAGCGCGTTGGTTGGTCGGATATAACAGCCGTACAAAATAACGCAATCTATAAAATGGAAGAATGGCTCTATTGTCGCCCTTCTCCACGTCTGCTTGAAGGTGCTTTAAAACTTGCCAAACAAGTACATCCCGAAGCCTATAAACATGTAGTTTTACCTTCTTTCATCATAAAGCAACAATAATAATTTTTCTACGTCCTTTATTATAAGAGCGGTTCTTTAGTGAAAAAAGTAGGACCTCTTGTAGGATGCATATGCGTACAGTTGATGGTCTATACAAGTAAAAAACTGCCCTATGATTCCAACGAATCACAGGACAGTTTTTAAGTTTCTTCTATATTAGTAGTAATTATGCAAATTTAACCATTGAATATTTTTTCTTACCACGGCGAATAATGCAAAATGCGTCTTCTAAGCGATCTTTCGCATCGATAGTATAATCAAGCTCTTTTACTTTTTCACCGTTGATGGAGATTGCACCATTTGTAACATCTTCACGTGCTTGGCGTTTAGATGGGGCAATACCTGCTTCGATTAAGAGATCAACAATCGCATAATCTACTTTAGCTACTTCAACTGATGGTACACCAGCAAAAGCTACTTTCATTTCATCTGCAGATAATGCTTTTAAATCACCTGAGAATAATGCAGCTGTTATTTTCATCGCTTGCTCTAGACCTTCTTCACCGTGAATCATTTTTGTCATCTCAGCTGCGAGTGTTTTTTGAGCTTCACGTAAATGAGCTGCTTCTTCTACTTTAACTGCCAAAGCTTCAATGTCTGTACGGCTTAAGAATGTGAAAATTTTCAAGTATTTAATGGCATCTGCATCCGCAGTGTTCAGCCAAAACTGGTAAAATTCATATGGAGATGTTTTTTCGCCATCCAACCAAATTGCGCCACCTGCCGTTTTACCGAATTTTGTACCATCGGCTTTTGTAACTAACGGAATTGTAATACCAAATGCTTTCGCTTCTTCATCATGTGTTTTACGAATCATTTCAAGACCAGTCGTAATATTACCCCACTGATCTGAACCGCCTACTTGAATGCGTACATTATGGTGATCATATAAATGTTTAAAATCTAAACCTTGAATTAAAGTGTATGTGAACTCTGTAAATGATAAACCTGAGTCTAAACGAGACGCAATTGTATCTTTACCAAGCATATAGTTAATATTAATTAGTTTACCGTAATCACGTAAAAATTCGATTGTTGACATTTTGCCAAACCAATCAAAATTATTTAATAATTGCGCACCATTTGCATCTGATGAAAAATCAAAAATACGCGCTAATTGTCCTTTAATGCAGTTCACATTATGTTGGATTTGCTCATCTGTTAAAAGATTGCGTTCATCCGAACGACCTGATGGATCTCCAATCATTCCGGTTGCACCACCTACTAATAAAATCGGTTGATGCCCTGCATTTTGGAAGCGACGTAAAGTTAACATAGGTACAATATGCCCAATATGCATAGAATCTGCAGTTGGATCAACACCTACGTATAAAGATACTTTTTCATCATTTAAAACTTTTGCCATACCTTCTGCATCTGTTTGTTGGTAGAGCAGGCCACGCCACTCTAAATCTTGGATTAATTCATTTGTCATTGATAACTACCTCCTTGAGAATATAAAAACGCCCCTGCTATAAATGCAGGGACGTTAAGGACGTAGTTAACGCGGTACCACCCGGCTTGGAGAATCGATAACCCACTCTCCCGCTCAATCGCTATAACGCAGCGGCTGCGTCCATGCTCCCAATGTGTAATTCATCATTCAACTATGTCTGACTTTCACCAACCGTCAGCTCTCTAAACAGGAAGTCAAATAACTACTGCGCATCGTTCATCGCGTGGAATCTATAACTGTTATTGTACTTCATATCATTTTTTTGTCAATATATAAATTGTTCATACATATTTACACCGATTTAATGTAAAATCATATAATGTATACTTTTTAAGACGATGTTTACACATAAAATACTTTAAATAGCGTACACATATATGGAATAATTTTCATGTAAATAGGGTAAAATATTGTATACTATTCTTTATAGTCTGATGCTAAAGTAAATAGGGTCATACATACTATTTAGTATCGATGAAGTGTACCTAAACTGAAAAAACGTCTATAATCTATAACCAGGCAAAAAAAATGTAAGTTGCAGCTATTTTTTAAGCCTGATTTACTTTCGAAGGAGGAAGGCCGTATTTCAACTGAGCAACTTTCACTTTTGTGAGTTTTGGAATCGGTCGTTCAAGTGAATTCATTTAAACAGCGATTGGAAGATTGGGACAATCGATTACAAGCATTTGGTGAGAAAAAATTCATGAAATATTTCCGTATTTCATCCAGTGTACTTTGGAATTTATTCTTATTATTAATCACGCTTGTATTTATTGGGATTATCTTCTTAGGCTCACTTGGAGCAGGCTACTTCGCTTCGTTAGTTAAAGATGAAAAGCTCATGTCTAAACAAGAGATGCGCGATACCATTTTTAACTATGACGAAACAAGTCAGCTATATTTTGCAAACAATCAATATTTAGGTAAGATGCGTACAGATTTAGAACGTACGGAAACAACCTTAAAACAAGTTTCACCAAAATTACTTGATGCCGTATTAGCTACGGAAGATGAGTATTTTTATGAGCATGATGGCATTGTGCCAAAAGCTATTTTTAGAGGTCTTTTACAAGATGTCTCTAACTCCGCTAGTCAATCGGGTGGTTCCACTTTGACACAACAACTTATAAAAAACCAAATTTTAACGAATGAGGTTTCTTATGAGCGCAAAGCAAAAGAGCTGCTATTGGCAAAACGCTTAGAGCATTTTATGACAAAAGACGAAATTTTAGAGGCCTATTTAAATATTATTCCATATGGTCGTAACTCAGCGGGGAGAAACATCGCTGGTGTCGAAACGGCAGCTAAAGGGATTTTCAATAAAAAGGCCTCCGATCTCAATTTAGCACAGGCTGCTTATTTAGCCGGTATCCCACAATCTCCGTTTGCATACACGCCATTTACACAAACGGGCCAACTAAAGGATAAAAAAGCATTAACACTTGGCACTAATCGTATGAAAACCGTTCTTTTCCGTATGCACGAAACAGGTTATATTTCAGATAAGCAATATAAAAAAACATTGAAATATGATATTACAAAAGATTTCCGTAAACGTGAAAAACAAGCGACTGAAAAATACCCATATGTAACATACGAGATTGAAGATCGTGCAAAAAATATTATGGCAAAAATTTTAGCTAAAAAAGATGGCATCGATACAAAACGCCTTGATAAAGAATCAAAAATGAAAGAAAAATACATGATTTTAGCAGATCGTGAATTGCGTTCTAAAGGCTATAAGGTTTATTCAACAATCAATAAAAAAACCTATGACGCGATGCAAAAAGCGAAGGATTCATTCCCTTACTATGGTGCAACCTACAATAAAACAGTTACTGATCCGGATACTGGCGAGACAAAAACAGTTGCCGATCCAGTTCAAGTAGGCTCTGTCCTCATCGAAAATGAAACTGGGAAAATTATTAGTTTTATTGGTGGACGTGACTTTAAAATTGAAGAACTCAATCACGCTACACAAGCAAAACGTTCAAATGGTTCTACGATGAAACCCTTATTAGTCTATGCACCAGCCATTCAATATGGTCGCATAGGAGCAGGTAGTCCAGTAGCCGATGTTAAGTTCAACTATGGTGGATGGTCTCCAAGTAACTATGATGAAAAAGAAGAACGTGGTATTACATCTGCACGTGATGCTTTAAAAGATTCACTTAACTTACCAGCCATTCGTCTTTATGCACAAATTATTGCAAACAGACCAGCTGAAATGTTAAAAAAATTAGGTTTTTCTAATTTAGATGCTGACGATTATACAAACTATGCTGCTTCAATTGGCGCATTAAAATATGGTGTAACCGTTGAAGAAAATACAAATGCATTTGCGGCATTTGCAAATGGTGGTAACTTCGTTGATGCATATGTAATCGATAAAATTGTCGATCGTGATGGCAAGACAATCTTTAAACATAAATCTAAAAAAACACGTGTGTTCTCTGAAGAAACATCTTATATTATTACCGATATGTTACGTGACGTTCTAAAATCAGGAACGGGAACAATCGCCAAGAGCAATTTGAAATTCAATGCTGATTTCGCTGCTAAAACAGGGACATCTCAAGAATTTAAAGATGTTTGGGTGGTCGGCTACAATCCAAAAGTTACATTAGGTGTTTGGATGGGTTATGATCAACCAAAAACATTAAATGCTTATAATGGTGCATACTTCATACCGAGTACACGTATTAATATGCTATGGTCTCGCGTTATGAATTCTGTTTATGATGCCGATCCAAAACTCGCAACAGCAGATGGAAAAACATTCACACGCCCGGCAAATGTTGTGAATCGTTCATTCTGTGCTGATACAGGTGCAAGCTCTGGCTGTGGTAATATGAAGTCCGATTTATTTAATGGACTATTAAGCGTACCAAGTGTCACAACAGAAGATTTATTAAAGCCTTTCGGAGGAACATTACCGAAAGCTAAGGAGAAAAAAACAAAGGAAGCCGCAACGCCAGATCGCGCGACAAACTCGACAACGAGTAATTCGAATAACGCGACAAACAACACGACGTCGAATAACACTAATTCCAACGCAAATGACGTGCCGACAAAACCCAAGCCAACAAAACCGACGTCGCCGACAAAACCCGCGGATGATTCAACAAGTGATGACAGCACAACAAAGCCAAAACCTTCTAATGGAACAGATAATACTAAGGAAGATTCGGACAAGCCTAGCGACTCTGGAGATACTACGACAGATAAAGAGTAGTTAAATTAACTTCATACAGATTTCTTTAGCTGCAGTTAACCACTAATTGGTTAGCTGCAGTTTTTGTTTTATACAAGGAAAGAGCTAGCGCTAGATGTCATAAAGTTGACAACTGCACTAACTCTTTTTTTGTTGGGGGTTTTTCCCCTCCACCTTTTGCTCGACACCCATGATTCACAGATTGAAACGTGTGTAGGTAGCACTGTTTACTAATTTTCGTTTTGATTATTCGAATAGCTTTTCAGAAGATGTCCACCGTAAAACAAACAGATGACAATGAAATGCATATGCCGTTAGAAGCAACTTACGTTCAAGAAGATTATTATGAAAAGATGCGCTTTGTCTGTATTACAGAAGATAGTTTTCATAATTAGGTCGACTACTCCTAAGAAAGAAGATGTACAAAACATTTCATCGATTTTTTTCAGGGTTCGCCACAAAAAACCGAAACCACGCCACAGCGCAATTTCGATTTTTCTTATGCTCAGCTAGGATAGTGTTTTTATACTGATGTCGTAGCTTTTTTCTATTAATCTTCCATCGATGATAGATCACCCGTTGGTAAATTCAATTCCCATGATTTTAAAACACGTCGCATAATTTTACCACTGCGGGTTTTAGGTAGTTTATCTTTAAATTCTATTTCCCTCGGTGCTGCATGTGCAGCTAGTCCTTCTTTTACAAATTTTTTAATATCTGCTTCCAATTCAGCAGTCGCTACGACCCCTTCTTTTAAGGAGATGAATGCTTTAATAATTTCACCACGTATTTCATCCGGTTTACCGATAACACCGGCTTCTAACACAGCGGGATGCTCCAGTAATTTACTCTCTACTTCAAAAGGACCTACTCGTTCACCAGCCGTCATAATGACATCATCGATACGTCCTTGAAACCAAAAATACCCTTCGTCATCCATATAGGCCGAATCTCCTGATACATACCATTCTCCAGCTAAAAAATAAGAGTCAAAACGTGCTTTATTATTCCATATTTCTTTCATCATCGCTGGCCAACCACTTTTAATTGCGAGATTCCCCATCGTATACGGCGGAACTTCTACTCCTCGGTCATCAACAATTGTCGCCACAATTCCTGGAATGGCTTTCCCCATAGAGCCTGGTTTGATTGCCAGCGCTGGATAATTACAAATCATTTGCGCGCCCGTTTCCGTCATCCACCATGTATCGTGAATGCGATGATGTAAGATGTCATTCCCCCATTTTACCACTTCTGGATTCAATGGTTCGCCTACTGACAATACGTGACGTAGAGCGCCTAAATCATAATTAGCTACTAGATGATTCCCCGCTCCCATCAGCATGCGAAAAGCTGTCGGCGCACTATACCACACGCTGATTTTATACTTTTCTAATGTTCCATACCAATTTTGCGGAGAAAAGCGGCCGCCCATAATGACAACGCTCACACCATGTAACAACGGTGCAAAAACACCATAGGCCGTTCCTGTCACCCAACCTGGGTCAGCTGTGCACCAATAGACGTCATCCTCACGTAAATCCAATACCCATTTAGCAGTTTGATATTGCTGAATCATCGCATTTTGCACATGTAATACCCCTTTAGGTTTACCAGTTGAACCAGATGTATAATGCAGGACTAAACCATCTTCTAATCCCAACCACTCTATATCAAAGTCGTCTGAAGCGCTTGCCAATTGTTTATTGAAATCAATTATTCGATCAGTGGCATCAATTTGTTGTCCTACAACAAATACTTTTTTCACTAGTGGTAAACGATGTAATGGAATACGGTCGAGCAACTCCGGTGTTGTGACAATAGCAGTAGCTCCACTATCATGAAGACGATCAAAGACAGCCACTTCCATAAAGGCTTCAAATAACGGTCCAACAATAATTCCTTTTTTTAAAGCCCCAAATAATGAGAAGTAAAGTTCAGGTGTTCTTGGCATAAAAATGAATAACCGATCGCCTTTCTTCAAATCTGAATGTGTTGTAAAAACATTTGCTGCTCGATTCGTCCATTTTTTCATCTCTAAAAAACTATACGATTCTTGTCTCGTTGGATCTTCATAAAATAATGCCGTTTTAAATGCTTTATCAGATTCTGCATGCCGATCTATAGCCTCATACGCCATATTCACCCGCCCATTGTGATACCAGCTAAATTCTTTTTCGACACGATCCCATTTGAAATCTAGTTTTTCCTTATTATAATCAGTTAAATTATAATGCCCACTAACTGCTGGCAATGATGCAATCTTCATTAAACTACCTCCTTCTTTATTTCTTACAAACTATTATATAACAGTTTACACTGTACTATAACTTTAAAGTTTAAATTTAACGAAATATTCTAATGATTAGTGAAATATTGTATTCACCTAGCATTTTTAGTATTTTTCAACAAGACAACTCGTGACTTATATTATTCACAACTACTACTATTTAAACGAAAATCACTCATTCAAGTTATTTATTTGCTACTCTCTGTTGTATAATAAAGAAGATAGTTTGTAGAAGGAGTGGAGAAAATAATGGAGCATATCCGTACATTCTATTCGAATACGGTGCATACTCCTCGAGGAGAGGTTATCGTTGAAGGTCCTATATTATCTTCGGAGCTTGAAACAATGACATTTCACGAAGACTTATGCTCATTTCGTGTTGCTCCTCAGCAATACGAGGCAATTTTAGGCATTTCTAAATTGCCTGAGGGTCGGATTATCGTTTGTAGACAAGATCGCTTAATCGTCGGTTATACGACATTTGTCTACCCAGATCCTTTAGAACGCTGGTCAGAGGGGAAAATGGACAATTTGATTGAATTAGGGGCTATAGAGGTCATTAATGATTTCCGTGGTGCTGGTTTAGGGAAAGAGATGCTGCGACTGTCGATGTTGGATGATGCGATGGAAGACTATATTGTCATCACAACAGAATACTACTGGCATTGGGATTTAAAACGCACAGGTCTATCTGTTTGGGATTACCGAAAAGTGATGGAAAAAATGATGAATGCAGGCGGTTTAGAATATTATGCTACCGACGATCCAGAAATTTGCTCCCACCCCGCTAACTGCTTGATGGCTCGTATTGGTAAACGTGTAGACCAGGAAAGTATTGAACGCTTTGATCGCTTACGTTTTATGAACCGCCTCATGTATTGAATTTCAAGGAGGGCTAAATATGATAGTCGAAAAAATTATGACGACCGCTGTGCAAACCTTGACACCAAGCCACACATTGCTTGATGCAAATCGTATAATGCGCCAGCATAAGATACGTCACTTACCGATTATAAATGACAACGGTGAAGTGGTCGGACTCATCGCTCAACGTGATATTAAAAATGCTATTTCTCGGCTATTTGTAAAAGATGCTGAAGATGTGCTTTTGCAAACGCCGTTACAAGATATAATGATTAAAAATCCATTGATTGGGCATCCACTTGATTTTATTGAAGAAGTTGCGCTTCTATTTTATGAACATCGCATTGGTTGCCTACCAATTGTGAGCCACAATAAACTTGTTGGTATTATTACTGATACCGATTTACTCTACAATTATATCGAATTGACTGGTGCGACACAGCCCAGCTCTCGCATCGATATCCGCATTAAAGATCAAGCAGGTGAACTGCATAATATTACGAAAATTATTTCTAATTTCAACGCAAATATTTTAAGTTTGCTTATTTATAAAGATGATGATCCACAATTCCAGATTATATCAATTCGCTTAAAGAGTATGAACCCCATTCCAATTATTGCAGGATTACGCCAGGAAGGATTTGATGTATTATGGCCAAATATGCCGGGTATGAATCTATAAATCAAGCTGCAGTATTTGTCTATTCACCAGAACAGCTTGAATACAAATTTTCTGAAACACATCCATTCAATCAAAAAAGATTGGAACTGACGATCGACTTATTGATGCAAAGTAAGGCACTTCAACCCGTAGACATTGTTCAACCTCGTGTTGCATCAGATGAGGAATTATTACTAGGACATGATGCAGCCTACATAGATATTGTAAAACGTGCAGGTCATGGCTATTTACGCGATGGAGAAGGCGAACTTTTTGGTATTGGTACAGAGGATACACCTATTTTCACGAATATGCATGAAGCAAGCGCCACGTTTGTTGGGGGTACGCTAACCGCTTGCGACTATGTAATGCAAGGTAAGGCACAACATGCACTGAATTTAGGTGGTGGACTTCATCATGGTTTCAAGGGGAAAGCATCTGGTTTTTGTATATATAATGACAGCACAGTAGCCATTAAATACATGCAGAAAAAATATGGTGCACGCGTACTTTATATCGATACAGATGCCCATCATGGGGATGGTGTACAGTGGAGTTTTTACGATGATCCAGATGTCTGTACATTATCTATCCATGAAACAGGTCGCTATCTATTTCCTGGCACGGGTGCCGTAACAGAACGTGGCAACGGACAAGGTTATGGAACCTCTTTTAATATTCCACTAGATGCTTTTACCGAAGACGATTCTTTTTTAGAAGTATATGAACAATCGATCCGTGAGATTGCTGCTCATTTTAAACCGGATGTTATTTTGACGCAAAACGGAGCGGATGCTCATTACTTAGACCCTTTAACCCATCTCTATGGTACGATGAATCTATACAATGAAATACCTCGTATTGCACATGATATTGCACATGAATTTTGTGAAGGGCGTTGGGTAGCAGTTGGTGGTGGTGGCTACGATATATGGCGTGTTGTACCAAGGGCGTGGGCACTGATTTGGTTGGCAATGACAGACCAAGAAAGCCCAAGTGGTCCTCTGCCTCAAAATTGGCTGGAGAAATGGCAACCCGAAGCGCCTGTTAAATTAATTGAGACATGGGAGGATCCTTCTCCACTTTACGAAGCAATCCCACGCAAAGAAGAAATAACTGAAAAAAATCATCAAGTGCTAGAAAAAGCACTCTATATGATTCGACAAAATTGTCAAGAGTAAAACGCATTAACTATACGTTATAGTTAATTAACTGAATAGTTTGATTAAGATGGAGAAATGGCGAGAACTCCTGCCGAAAAACAAGTAGGAAAGCTTTCGCTATTTCTACCTATCTAAAATAGGAGTTGTTTCGATACCCCAATATATAAGAGAATCTAAAAAATGAGCCCGCCGACTATCGGTAATTGATAGTCGGCGAGCTCGTTTTGCTTCGTTATTTTGTAGACTTTCTTTCTTCCATACGATGAGGAAGTACAACTTGTAAGTGATCAATTTTTTCTTTACTCATAATTTTAGTTAGCAGACGCATCGCTACTGCTCCGATATCATAAAGAGGTAGGACCATACTCGATAATTGTGGACGCACCATACGAGCTAGTTTTGAATTTTCAAAACTAATTACTTCGATATCCTCTGGTACAGACTTACCAACATCTTGAGCTGCGTGGATAATACCAATTGCCAATTCATCAGATCCTGTGAAATAGGCTGTTGGTGGATTTTCTAATTGATTGACATGATCAAAATCTTCTATACCACTGTCATATGAATCTTCAGCAGATAATACAAGATTCTCATCAAATTCAATATGTGCTTCTTCTAATGCATTTTTATAACCAACAAACTTATGATCGCGGTTGATGATTGATGTGAATGGACCTGAGACAAAGGCTATGCGTTTATGTCCATTGTCAATTAGCTTTTTAACCGCTTCGTACGCAGCTTGTGTATAGTCAATATTTACAGAGGGCATCGTATTCGAATGATCAACGGAGCCCGCTAATACGATTGGCGCTGGCGCGTGATTCATTTTCTCTAAGATTTTCTCTGATACATTTTCACTCATAATAACAATGCCATCCACTTGCTTACCATACATTGTATCCAATAATTCAATTTCTTTCTCTTCGTTTTGATCCGAGTTCGATAAAATAATATTGTAGCGATACATTGTAGCAATATCCTCGATACCACGTGCCAATTCCGCATAGAAAACATTTGAAATATCGGGAATAATCACCCCAACTGTTGTTGTTTTCTTACTTGCTAAACCACGTGCTACGGCATTCGGTCGATAATGTAGACGATCGATTACTTCCAATACTTTTTTTCTTGTTGTGGGCTTCACGTTCGGATTGCCATTTACTACTCGTGATACAGTTGCCATCGAAACATTTGCTTCGCGTGCAACATCATAAATTGTTACGGTCACTTAATGACCCTCCTTTTTTTCTTCTCTTCTAATCATAAGCTATAATGTAAGCGATTTTCAATGATTAGAGCAGAAAAAAATGACGATTCAATGTAGATTGAACCGCCACTGCCAAAAATTTGTTTAATTATGCATTAATTTCGTAATTTTTCATAAATTTTTGGATTGTTTCGTAGAAAGCATCAAACGTTGGGAAATCCATTTGTTGTTGGGCATCAGACAATGCTACCGCTGGATCGGGGTGCACTTCAGCCATTACACCATCCGCACCGATTGCGATTGCCGCTTTAGCACAAGGTAATAATAAGTCACGGCGACCAGTTGAATGTGTCACATCAACAAAGACTGGTAAATGTGTCTCTTGTTTTAAGATAGGAACAGCCGATATATCTAATGTGTTACGCGTCGCTTTTTCATATGTGCGAATACCGCGTTCACATAAAATAATTTGGTCGTTCCCTTTCGAGATAATGTATTCAGCCGCATGGATGAATTCATCAATTGTCGCTGCAAGGCCACGTTTTAATAATACCGGTTTATTCGTTTGACCAGCCGCTTTTAATAATTCAAAATTTTGCATATTACGTGCACCAATTTGAATCACATCAATATAATCCAATGCTTCTTCTAAATGAGCTGGTGTTGTAATCTCTGAAATAATTCCGAGGCCATGCTTTTGCCCGACCTCTTTTAAAATTTTCAGTCCTTCTAAGCCAAGCCCTTGGAAATCATATGGTGATGTACGCGGTTTATAGGCGCCACCTCTCATTAATTTCAAGCCTTTTTTAGCAATTTCTGCACCAACTGCTTCCGTTTGTTCAAAAGATTCAACTGCGCAAGGACCAAAGATGAATGATGGTGTGCCATTACCGATTGGTACGCCATTAACATTCACAATCGTATCTTCTGGTTTACGTTTACGCGATACGAGCAATTCTTTTTTCGTATTTGATTGTTGTTGCACTAATGCTTGTTTGAAAATTTCTTTAAAAATATGATTAACAGTCCCTTGTGGAAGTGGACCTTGGTTATTCTCTGTAATAAGATCTAACATATGGCGTTCTCGTAATGGGTCAAATCGGTTAACACCTTGTTTTTCTTTTACTTTACCAATTTCCTCTACTAACTCAGCACGTTTGTTGATCAAACGTAAAATTTCAAGATTTAATTCATCTACTTGGTCGCGAAGACCTTCTAAATTTTGATGATTCATAACCGTTCTCCTCTCATTAATGCATCTCATACTTTCGACTCTCTGAAATATATGATACATTTTTAGTAAGTGAACTACCTTCCATCTAGGTCATATCAGACCAGATTAGTGACGGCTTCTCCATAAATAAGCAAGCAAACACCCTGTTCATAAGGCTTTTTCATTCTTAACGCAATTTGTGACGTACGTGACAACAACTATTTTAAATAGGCGTTAAACGTATTATAAGCATAACAAAGTGAAAAGTCACGAACTTTCTCTTTAACGCTTCAACGCAACGAAGTATTGAGAGGATTTTTATCCAAATTTAAACTGGAGGCTGTACAAAATGACCGAAAAATTATTCGCATTAGACATAGGTACACGTTCTGTAGTCGGTATTATTCTTGAACGACATGAAGACCACTACCATGTCGTGGATCTTATCTCCAAAGAACATAGCGAGCGTGCCATGGTGGATGGACAAATCCATAATGTCGTGTACGTCGCAAACGTCATTTCTTTTATAAAAACGCAGTTGGAAGAAAAACATGGACCATTACATAAGGTTTCAATCGCTGCCGCAGGTCGCTCACTAAAAACAGAACAGGCCGCAACGTCGATTAATATTAAAAATCGTCGCGCATTAACAGAAACAGATATCGACCGTTTAGAATTATCCGCCGTACAAGAAGCACAAGCAAATCTCTTACAACATCAAAAAGACCTCGCAGGTAATCATTATTACTGTGTTGGTTACTCCGTACTTTACTATCGCTTAGATGGAGAAGAAATTGGCAGCCTTATTGACCAACAGGGTACAGAAGCATCCATTGAAGTTATTGCGACATTTTTACCACGTGTTGTCGTAGAATCACTTATTGCCGCTTTAAAGCGTGCTGACCTTGAGATGGATGGCTTAACTTTAGAGCCAATTGCCGCAATCAATGCACTCATTCCAACGACGATGCGTAGACTAAATATCGCTTTAGTCGATATTGGCGCTGGTACTTCGGATATTGCTATAACGGATAAAAGTACGGTCATTGCTTACGGGATGGTCCCGATTGCTGGCGACGAAATAACTGAAGCATTAAGCGATCATTATTTACTCGATTTCCCAGTTGCAGAAACGATTAAAAAGCAGTTGACGGAAAAAACAAGCGTAACCATTTCAGATATTCTCGGTTTCGATGAAGAAATTGAGTCATTAGAGGTTATTAACATTATAAAGCCGGCTATTTTAAATTTAGCAACAAAAATAGCCGATGAAATCCGTATACTTAACTCTAATCAGCCACCTAAGGCTGTTATTCTAATTGGTGGCGGTAGTTTGACTCCAACTATTACAAAGGAGTTAAGTCGCGCTCTAGACCTCACAGAGCAGCGTGTAGCGGTTCGTACAATTGATGCTATTCAAGGTTTAACACGTGAAGCACATGTACCTGCCTCACCTGAACTTGTGACACCAATCGGCATTGCAATTGCTGCACAAAATACACCGATTAAATACATGTCTGTTACTGTCAATGAGCAGACAATTCGTTTATTTGAATTAAAGGAAATGGCTGTCACAGATGCTTTACTCGCTGCCAATATTGTCGCTTCCAAACTATATGGCAAACCTGGATTGGCTATGAGTGTCACGCTGAATAATCGACTACTTCATATTCCTGGTGGCCACGGTAGCCCAACGACCATCCAAGTAAACGGCGTAGAAGCAACGATGAAAACATTAATTAAGAACGGTGACCACATCGAGTTAATCGAAGGTTTAGATGGCATTGGTGCCTCTGCAATGGTCAAAGATTTATTGGATGCTGCTACAGAATTGACGGTGATGGTAAACGATAGCCCCTATACACTTGCTCCTACGATCGCCATAAATGGCATACGAGCAACGCTTGATACTCAACTGAAGGATGGCGACTCGCTTACTATTCATCAGGATGATTGTGTCCGAAGTCTTCTTACCCACATCAACCAAGAGGATGTCGCACAACAATGTGAACCATTTATCGTATATGTGAATGATCAAAAACATGAGAATCCCGCATATTGCTGCCAAATCCAAGTAAATGGTGTACCAAGCTCCCTACACCAAGCTATTGCGAATGGTGACAGCGTGACATGGACGGAGCGAAAAATCGCAACGATTGCTACGATTGCTCAAGATTTACATATTCCCCTCTTCAATCGCTGTAGTCTTGATTTCCAAGGCGTTGAAGTGATTCTAGAAGCAGTTGCAGCAAGAGTTTTATGCAATAATAAAGAAATAGCATTAGATGCAACCGTGACAAATGGTGCGAAATTACAATTTATAACGCTTGATTTGACACAATGGACATATCAAGATGTTTTTAAATATACAACTTGGCAACTTCCTGAGAATTTTAAAGGGACATTTGAATTGCTCAGAAATGGTGAAAAAGCACAATTTGATACCGTTATTTTTGGCGGAGATCAATTAGCTATCCGATTAATTCCTACGACCATATAAAAAATGCGCGAGCTGTTTTTTCAAACAACTCGCGCATTTTTATCTACTATTAGCCATGATGATTTTTTGTTTCATCTGATGTTACATCGGCAACTGTTTTGTCAATTGTATCCATATAGTCTAGTGGTTCTTCCCCTTCATATGAAGCGGTACCATCATCTAATGGTGCTGTTTTATTATTTTTTAATGATTTTACTTTATCAACAACTGGTCCAGCTTGTTCTTGTACTTTTTTTGATAATTTTGCTGATTTTTCGATAGCTTGCGTTGCAAGTTCAGCACTTTTTTCTCTTAATACTTCTGCTTTACCCTTAGCTTGAGAAGTAAGATCAGAACTTTTCTCTTTGAAGTTAGCCGCTTGTACGACTACATCATTGCGAAGGTCTTTTCCTGCTTTTGGTGCTAAAAACAAGGCTGCAGCTGCGCCTACAATACCGCCTACTAATGCACCAATAACAAAATCTTTGCCGTTTAGTGACGATTGATCTGCATATAATGACTCTTGACGCGTCGGATATGTTTCTGGTAAATATTGCAATTCTCTATCATAAGTAAGTTGTTCTCGTACATCATTATAGTTTGGTTTTGATTCTGTCATTAAAATACCCCCATTAATAGAATTGTTATTTTGCTTATTTTTTAGCTTTTACTTTATTACGAATTCCGACTAATGCAGAACCCCATTGCACAACATTGGCGATTTGATCACTATTGCGCCCAACATTATTTTGAATAGATGATGTTACGGATTGTACGCTGCTATTCAAACCACTCACAGAATCACCAAAGCCTTTAACAGCACCTACAAGTGAATTTAATTGTTGTGATTTATGTTGAATATCTTCGGCAAGTACATTTGTTTTTTCTAAAAGGCTCGTCGTCTCAGAAGTAATACCTTTCATCTGACCTTCAATACCTTCCATTGTTTTGGCTACATTATTTAATGTCGTTTTAACTGAACCAAGCGTCATTGCAAGACTGACACAGAGAACTAATACCGCTATTGCAAAAATAAGTGCGGCAATATAAAGAATAACAATCATGTTTTTCCCTCCTACATGTGTATTACTACCAAATTCCACAATTCATGATATTTTAAACATTGTGTTATTTACTATATTCTACTATTTATCGTAAATACCTTCCAATAAAAACACTATGTCACGAGAACTTTAATTTTTTATGTCTTTTTCAGTTCTACATCACATAGCGAAGTGCGCGATTGGGTTATTGCAAATCACATCACTTTTATTTTTTGTTACTCGCTATTCAATAGCCGCTTCGCACGACAAGAATCAGACCATCTAAAATGAAAGCTATTCAAACTCTCTGCCTTGCTCCTTTTCCAGCGTATAACTTGTTGGGATCAAGCAAATATACCACTATAGTTGAAAATTCTCGGCCAATAGATAAAATCCTTTGTCAAAGTATAGTTTGCCGACTCTTTAAAAAATGGTCTACAATTCTTATCATAAGAATCGTAGACCATTTGGGTTGTCATTAAATAACTTCTTTTGTTGGTGCAATAACTTTTTCAAAAGCAGCTTGGAATTTATTAATATCTCCAGCACCCATGAATAAGAATACTGCGTCTTTATGTTGCGTTAATTTTTCAATGTCTGCCACTTGTAAGACATCGCTATTTGGAATTAAGGCTACAAGATCATGAATTGTTAATTCACCTTTATTTTCACGTGCAGAACCAAAAATATCACAAAGATAAACTTGATCTGCTTCGTTTAAACTAGAAGCAAAGTTTTCTAAAAAGGCTTTTGTACGAGAGAATGTATGCGGTTGGAAAACAGCAACTAATTCTTTTTCAGGATATTTTTGACGAGCCGACTGAATTGTCGCAGCAATTTCAGTTGGGTGATGTGCATAATCATCGATTAGAATACGATCACCAATGACTGTTTCAGTGAAACGTCTTTTCACACCGTCATATGATTTTAATTGTTCTTGAATTAATTTAGCAGGAATTCCTTCATATTCACATAGTGAAATGACAGCCAATGTATTTAATACATTATGGTCACCAAAAAGTGGAATATGGAATTGATTATAAAATTCATTACGCACAAAAACATCAAATGTAGTACCCGTTGTATCTTTTACAAGATTGCGTGCTTCGAAATCATTTTCAGAACCGAAACCATAATAAACTACTGGTACATTCGCTTGAATACGTTGTAAATTTTCATCATCACCACAAGCAATAATTGCTTTTTTAACTTGCAATGCCATCGATTGGAAAGCGCTGAATACATCATCAATATCTGTGAAGTAATCCGGGTGATCGAAATCAATATTTAGCATAACGGCATAGTCTGGGTGATACGATAAAAAATGGCGTCGGTATTCACAAGCTTCCATAACAAAGTTCTTAGCTTCTTCTGTACCGCTTCCTGTACCATCACCGATTAAATAGGATGTTGGTTCGTTGCCACTTAAAACATGTGCCATCAAGCCCGTTGTTGATGTTTTACCGTGAGCACCAGTAATGGCTACCGATGTATATTTTTCTAAATATTCGCCGAGGAATTTATGATAGCGTATAACTTCTACGCCCATTTCTTTTGCACGAACGATTTCCGGATGTTCGTCCGGGAATGCGTTTCCTGCAATAACGACCATACCCTCTTGAATATTATTTTCATCAAATGGAAGTACTTTAATGCCTCTGTCATGAAGTGGCGCTTCAGTAAAGAAATATTTTTCAATATCCGAACCTTGCACTTTTTCTCCTGAGTCAAAAAGTATTTGAGCAAGCGAGCTCATTCCTGAGCCTTTAATTCCTGTGAAATGATAAAATGTCATGTTGAAACCTCCTGGGAATGCCTTTGAAATTCATTCTTTTTTCATAAAGATCTGTGATTCCCTAATTCAAATTCAAGTTTTTTTAAAGTTCATTTAAAGTAAATTTAATCGATCTATTATGCTATAAATAAATGGTAAAATCAAAACATCTAATATTATAGCACGAAACAATTGTTTTCAAAAACTTCCATCATTTTTAATTCATTCTACCTACCATTGTTAGCTAAAATTGTTAATTTAAAAGGATAATTGTATGGTTAACTAAAAATTTCATCCGCCTTTTGGGGTGTTAAAAAAACATCCCGCGACTTTGTTCCACGCGCCTCAGATATAAAACCTTGCTTGTCCATCATCTCAACCAATCTTGCTGCTCGATTATAGCCGATGCGATATTTACGTTGCAGAGAGGAAATTGATACTGATTCTTCCTCTGCAATAAAGCGGCATGCTTCTTCAAACAGTTCATCCTGTTCTTCTTGCTGCTCAACTTTATGTACTAATTCCTCTGGTTCAAATGAATAATTTGGTTTGCCTAATGTACGGATATAGGAAGTAATATCTTCTATTTCTTCATCCGTTACAAATGTACCTTGCAAGCGAACTGCTCCAGATTGACCATTTCCAAGATACAGCATGTCGCCCTTACCTAACAAACGCTCCGCCCCTTGCGTATCAAGAATTGTGCGTGAATCAATTTGAGATGATACTGAAAATGCGATACGTGTTGGGATATTCGATTTGATTAGACCCGTGATCACATCTACTGACGGTCTTTGTGTTGCTAAAACCAAATGTATGCCGCATGCACGTGCTTTTTGAGCGATGCGGCAAATCGACTCTTCCACATCAGCAGGAGCCATCATCATTAAATCGGCTAACTCATCAATGACAATAACTAAAAATGGCATTTTTAATGAAAAGCGACGTTGTTCTTCTACAATCTCATTGTAGCGTTTTATATGCCTTACTTTCATATGATGGAATAACTGATAACGTCTTTCCATTTCTTCTACTGCCCATTTCAATGCAGCTGTTGCCGCTTTTACATCTGTAATAACGGGACTTACAAGATGTGGTAATTCATCATAGACAGCTAATTCAACCATTTTAGGATCAATTAACAAGAGTTTTACATCTTGTGGACTTGCTTTCATTAACAAACTTACTAAAATTGAATTAATACATACCGATTTTCCTGATCCCGTCGATCCGGCAATCAAACCATGTGGCATGGCACTCAAATCAAATGTTACTGGTTTTCCTGTCAAATCTAAGCCAAGTGCTACTTCAAGCGGTGATGTGGCATCTTTAAAGTCAGCTGTACCCAAAATTTCAGAGATGCGCACAGGTCTTGCTTTAGCATTTGGAATTTCAATGCCAATAGAACGTTTACCAGGAATTGGTGCTTCAATTCGAATATCTCGCGCAGCTAGAGCCAATTTTAAATTATCTGATAAATTTTTGATTTTACTAATTTTCACACCATGACCCACTCGTATTTCAAATTGTGTCACTGTCGGACCTTGCATAATATGAATGATTTCAGCTTCCACATTAAATTCACTTAACACTTCTACGAGTAATTGCCCTTGAGATTCCATCCATTCATAATCCTCTGTTTGTGCTACAGGTTCACGTAATAATGTCATCGCTTCTGCATAAGATTGCCAGTGAACTGGTTCCTCTTCAACTTCTACGATTGGAGCAAGTTCTGTTTCTACGATTTGAATAGTTACGTTGCTTTTTTCTTCAATAACGCGTTCTTCACTTGCGTTATGGTGATCGTCCATTGGCTGTTCTTCAACAAGTTCACCAAAACAAGTCGCTAGGTTTTCGGTGGGTGACACCTCATCTTGCGCAGCTTCCTCATCTATTTTTGAAACTGGTGTAATTGCTACTGGTTTATACGCTGTCATTACTTTTAATGGATTCTTTTTCCAACCAGGAAATGAAGCATGATTAGGTGCTGTTTTTTCTGTTGCAGCTACTGGATTCAATTTTTCTTTATCCGATTTCAACATCACAACATTAATAGGCGTTTTACTAATCCGTTTATCGACTACTGATACCACAGCTTCTGTTAGTCCTTCAACTTCTACTGTTCCTTCAGCTTCTGTTAATTCTTCAACTTCTACTGACGCCACAACTTCTGCTGGCTTTTCAACTTCTACTGACACCATAGCTTCTGCTGGCTTTTCAATTTCTACTGATCCTTCAGCTTCTGTTGGTTCTTCAATCTCAAATGACTCCACAACTTCTGCTGGCTTTTCAATTTCTACTGACACCATAGCTTCTGTTGGCTCTTCAATTTCTACTGACGCTACAACTTCTGCTGGCTTTTCAATTTCTACTGATCCTTCAGCTTCTGTTGGTTCTTCAATCTCTACTGTTCCTTCAGCTTCTGTTAATTCTTCAACTTCTGCTGGCTTTGCAACTTCTACTGACACCATAGCCTCTGTTGGCTCTTCAACTTCTACTGACACCATAGCTTCTGCTGCTGCGATTACTTCTATTTTCCGTACTGCCTCTGCCAGTTCAACTGAATGACCGTGATCTTGAATATGTTGTTGATGCGCTTCTTTTGTAGCTTTTAAATGTTCCTCGCGCTCTAGACGTTCCTGAACGAGTTGATCAGCAATTGTTCCCGTTCTTCGGATTCTTTCTTTTTCAACTTTTTCTTCAATTAATTGATTGAAAACGGATTGCTTCGGCGGTTTTTGAAAACCAAAGACCGGTGAGGGAACATCCGTTGGAACAAATTTTTTCTTTTGTACGACTTCTTCTTTACTCGTCGTCGAAATTTCTTGTGCTCGTCGTTTTTGTTCTTCAAAATTAGGTGCCTTATTTTTGGATTGTGGCATTATTTTTGGACTTGTAGATATATCGGATCGGTTATTTTTATTGGTTACCTGCGTACGCGGTCTAGCTACGGCTTTAGTTGCAAAAGGATTATAATTTGCACGATCTACTTTTTGAACAATCGCCCTTACACCAGGAGAAGGTTCACCAAACGGCTTATAATTATCTTTTGTTGACGTTACAGTTGTGCGCCTACTAGCGATAGGTCCCGTATAATCTCCAAGCGTTTCTTCCTCTTTTACTGATGGCTGTTCATATTG
Source organism: Kurthia sibirica (assembly GCF_003143975.1). Taxonomy (GTDB): domain Bacteria; phylum Bacillota; class Bacilli; order Bacillales_A; family Planococcaceae; genus Kurthia; species Kurthia sibirica. Next base: position 189,937 of record NZ_QFVR01000004.1, read on the forward strand.
TTTGGCAACAGGTTCTTCATCATAATCATCGACAAGTGGAAATTTAAACGTTTTTTTGTTCTCTTCTTCATACTCATCTTCATAATATTGCTCATGATCAGTGTACTTTATATCATCATATTGTTCATACTCGTTATCAGTTTGATCTTCTGGATTTTTTTTATTAAATAATTGTTTGAACCAACTCATGTTTTATCACTCATTTCTAAATCATTGCCTTTATTTTATCAGTTACCTTCCCTATGGTGCAATGGCTAGCAAAGGTTTCTACAGGGAAAAGAAGCGATAATTTTATTATTTCCCTAATTGTACTAAATATAGTCCTAAATTACATAAAAAATGCCGGCTAGGTTATATAACCTAGCCGGCATTTGGTTGGACTATGCTTTAAATGCTTCACCAATAACTGCTGAATCATCTAAAACCATAATTCCTTTTACTTGTGGTGCATTTGGAATTTCTAATTCACGGGCAGAACATAACATACCAAAAGAATCTACACCACGTAATGCGGATTCTTTAATCACCATACCTGAAGGCATCACAGCGCCAATTTTAGCTACAACAACTTTTTGGCCCTGCGCTACATTTGGTGCTCCACAAACAATTTGTAGTGGCGTTTCTGTGCCAACATCAATTGTCGTAATATGTAGCTTATCAGCATTTGGGTGATCCGCTAATTCTGTTACATAACCAACAACGAATTTAGGTGAAAAATCGACATGTAAATCGACTACTGCTCCTGACTGCTCTAATGCTTTTTCAAGCTGTTCAACGAAGTCCTTTGTAATCTCAACATTACCAACAATACCATCAAGATTAATATAGTTACTCGCATTAAAAAGGTTGATTCCTTTAATTTCTGAAGTAGATAATTCTTTCAATAATACGACATCGCCATGTCTTTCTAAATCTGTTTGTACAATTTTTTCTGATGATAATTCGATTAATAGAACATCGCCTACTACATGTTCTTTGTTATAAGATACGATCATTTGTTATTGTTGCTCCTTTTTCGCTTTGTTTTTAGCCATGATGAAAATCGGCTCAAGTTTGTTGTCTTCATAAATAAACGATAGTGACGTTACAGGGACAGCGCCGACTGTAAAGAAATGCATCGTCATTTGTGCAAGTATATCATAGCCTTCTTTATTTCTAATATCTCCGATAATTAAAACATCTTGATGTGGAACAGAAACTGTCATCTCACCTTGCACTTTATCTGCCATTTCTTTTAAAAATGACTCATTTAATATACGACTAGCATCGTAACCATCATTTTCATTAAGAAAATAAAAAATATTGCCAGCCACTTCATCCTTTTTAACATTTGTCGGTAAAGAACGCACTTGGAATCGAGCTGCCTCTTTTACTTGCTGTTTCGTTAGATTAAGTGGTGCAAGCATCGACTCGTCTATTAAACGGTATGTTCTGCCAAGATCAAGCGCATAATAAATAGCTGTTTCAGCCGTATGTTGATCAATTAAAAATTTATGACCATCCTGCGATTTTTTAGCGAAAGAGCCAGAACGAATGGCCGGGTAAATTTTTACACCACCACTAAACCCTTCCGTCTGTTCCTTACGCATTGCTTCGAATGTCTCGCGAATAATATAAACAACTTCATCAATTGCTTGTTCTTTGCGCTCATCATACTTTGATAAAACGTCACCAAGCAATAAGTCCATTCCTTTATTTAGCTCGCGGTGTTCAATTCTTAATTTATTGGTTTTTGGATCCAATTTGAATTCATACAGTTCTTCATTCAACTTTTCTTTGAGAACTGTAATTAGTTCCTGTGCTTTCATACGATCACCTCTTTACTATTGTGCTTCAATAAACGCTTCAATTTCAGCTTGGGTTTTGCGCTCTTTTGAAACGAAACGCCCCGTTTCTAAACCGTCCTTAAACGCTACAAAACTAGGAATACCAAAGACATCTAAAGCGATACATAAATCGATGCATTTATCTCGATCTACTAAGATAAATGTGAATTCTGGATATTTTGCTTCGATCGCTGGCATAAATGGTTCAATAAAGCGGCAATCTGGACACCAGTCTGCGGAAAAAACGAAGATGGTTTTATCTTTATTTTTTAAAATATTAAATTGCTCTGTTGATTGTAATTCATTCATCAAATAAAACCTCCTCTATTGTCTATATATCCTATCCATTTTAGCCTGTCTATAACTTTCAAGCAACTCTACTGCTTCAAGTTGTAACGATACTGCCCTAGAAGCATTAAAACTGTATGTTCGAACATTTCACTACGATCAATAAGGCCATCTGTAAAAATGCCGATTGCCCCTGCATGTTGTCGAACATCCTCTTGTTGTGCATAGGCATCCATAATCGGTCCAAGCTCAACGCCCATCAGTAATTGTTGTGTAATATCAAGCGGTAACGGTATTTGAGCTCCAGCAGCTGTAAATACCTGATCCTTCGTGGCAAGTGCTGCCCAATTACATAAATATAATTGCTTACCTTGCCATTTCACACCACCTTCCAAACCAATACCGATTGTCGCATTTCCTTTTTTTAAAGCAGCCTGAGCACGATTAATTGCCCCTAAACATGTTTCCTCATCAGAAAAGGGCTGCGCGCTTACAAGTGATGCTACATCATATGTGACAAAATCTATAGTTTCTTGAAGTTCCGCCCTATTGCATGCTACTTTGACTGCTTGAATCTTTGCTTTATTTTTTGTACCAATTGCTACAAGCATCTATTCATTCCTCCTCCAAAAAAAGAAGCAAGGTCGAAGTACTCAACCTTGCCTTCTTATATAAAAATCCATTTATTAACCGTTATTTTTAATGGTTTCTACTGTCGTACGATCGGCATTTCTCACCAGTTTGACGATTAATTCTTTTGCAGCATCAATATCATCTGTATGAATAATTGAAGCATGTGTGTGGATATAACGTGAACAAATACCAATGACCGAAGAGGGTACACCATCATTTGAAATATGCACATTCCCTGCATCCGTACCACCTGGAGATACAAAGTACTGATAAGGAATATTATTCGATTCAGCTGTATCTAAAATATATTCGCGCATACCTTTATGCGTGACCATTGTACGGTCAAAAATACGTAGTAACGCACCACCACCTAATTGACCGAATTGATTTTTGTCGCCGGTTATATCATTGGCAGGACTAGCATCAAGCGCAAAGAATAGATCTGGTTTAATCATATTAGCTGAAACTTTTGCTCCACGCAAACCAACTTCCTCCATCACATTGGCTCCAGAATATAATGTATTCGGTAATTTTTCATCTTTTAATTCTTTTAATAACTCGATTGCTAATCCGCAGCCATAACGGTTATCCCAAGCTTTTGCCATAATTTTCTTTGGATTTGCCATACGCACAAATTCACTAGCTGGAATAATCGATTGACCCGGCTTAATTCCCATAGATAAAACGTCATCACGATCATCTGCACCGACATCAATTAACATACTTTTAATTTCAGTTGGTTTTTTAGCCATTTCCGGCGTTAATAAATGCGGTGGTACAGACGAGATGACACCTGGTACAATGCCGTGATCGCCATAAACATTTACGCGTTGCGCTAACATCACCTGATTTGACCATCCACCTAGTGTTTGGAAGCGAATCAACCCATTTTCCGTAATTTGCGTGACCATGAATGCTACTTCATCCATATGACCTGCTACGAGAATACGTGGTCCTTGATCATCCCCTTTTTTCACACCAAAAATACCACCTAAATTATCTTGCACAATTTCGTCAGCATATTTTGACAATTCTTGACGCATAAAATCACGAACAGCCTTCTCATTACCAGGTGCACCTGGTAGTTCTGTCAAAGTTTTAAACATATCTAAAGTATCTTGTTGCATAATTATTAGCCCCCTTTTCAATCTTTCATTCCATTTTAGACTCAAAACGGACAAAAAACCACTATAAATTTCGTGAAGCGTAATATATTTATCAACATACTATTTCCAAAAACGCTAAGTCATATGGTACAATTATGACGAAATAAGAAAATGAGGGGGTATTCACTTTATGAAAACGAGTGACTTTTTAATTGGCGTAGTTGCTGGATTAGCTGCTGCTTATGTATTGAAAGAAACAACGAATCGTGTGAGTCCAAATCGCAATCCTAACTCCATTCTAGATGAAATAAAAGATGAATTTAAAAAACAAGGACCAATCGATGGTTCATGGATTTATATGACTCCAGAAACTTTCTACAAAGAAAATATTGCAATCCCGGTTTTTAAAGGTGGTATTTCACGACTTGAAGATGGCGAAAACGTCAACTTTGAATTTGCTGCTGACACGAAGAGCGGGGCAATTGTTGACTTAGTACGCGTTTCTTAATGGTCATAAGTTTAACCAATCCTTGGAGATTTGGTTAAACTTTTTTTTATGGAAGAAATAGTAGAGAACCATAAAAAATACACCTCCAAAGAATAATAGGGAGCTATCCCCGCATTCTTTGCAGATGCTTTTTGTTTTGTCCAACCCAAAGGGGCCAGTCCCAACATATGTGATCTTCCTTTAATTTTTGCTAAGGTTTGACTCCATCCTCTTATCACCTATGCTCTTATTGGATGGATTCTTTACTTGGGCGAGTAGCATTGATTTCTTCAATGACTTCCTTGCCTGTCGCATCCCATTTAATAAGACGTTTTAGTGCATCGTGATAAAAGCTCACATAATGACCTTGGCTTAAAATCTCGTTTACGAGCTTTTCCTTCGCGAAGACAGATGTCATTGGGTAGTCATCATACGCTAATACCCATAATGGGTTTTGATGTGCATGCGTTGGCATAATATCGCCCATATGGATGATTGTTTCACCATTTTGTTCAAGACGAATAATAGCATGCCCTTCGCTATGACCTCCCGTATGAATCATGTGAATACCTGGTACAACCTCTAATGAATCAACATATGTCGTTACCTGATCGACGATTGGCTCCCAATTGTCCTTCCAATATGTATTGGCTGAACGAATATTAGGGTTTTTCATCTCATGCCATTCTACTTCCGTCACAATAATTTGGGCATTTTTAAAAACAGGCACAAACTGGTCACCCTGTGCCTTCGTCAAACCACAGGCATGATCAAAATGAAGATGCGTCATTAAGACGACATCGATATCATCGGCTGTTAGCCCCATTTGCGCAAGGTCTTCATCCAAATGTGATTGATCAACTACACCATAATTCCTTAATTGTTTATCGGTGAACTTTCCATTGCCAACACCAGTATCAATCAAATAATTTTTTCCATCATATTGAATTAAAATTGGGTGGGTTGCCAGTTCAATTTGATTCTTGTCATTAACCGGATATTTCCTAGACCACAACGGTTTTGGTACGACACCAAACATTGCCCCCCCATCTAAAAAAGTTACGCCACCATTCAACCATGTTAATGTCATATCATGAAATGTAAACGAATCCATTTATAGTCCCCCTTTGTCTATTAATACGACACTAGTTTACCATAATTTGGCTCGTATTGATCGTCATATACTTCTTCAGTAACCGAATTACTCATTTTTCTACAATAACGTAAATACGCTTGTGTATCGAAAATTGCTTGTTCTAAACATTTATTAAACGAATTGTTTTGACGAACTTCTTTCATCAATACCTTCACTAACTTCGCCTGTTCTTCTGCTAATTTGCCATCTACAATCACTTCATCATCGCTTAAACGAAAATAATTCGTCGTATGTAAATGCCGATTTAACAAATCTTCTAAGCCATTTTCCTCCATTAAATCACGCTTCCAATTATGCATATAATTCGTTATATAACATGCTGCTATAAAGAATTCTTTACGACTAAAGCGATTTAGTAATTTATAATATTCTTCACTTTTTTCAATTTCATCTAAACACACAATATTGAATGAATGTGTAAATGTCTTTGAAAAATCGATGATTAGCTGTTCTTCATGGCTGATCAATAAAAGCCAATTATTGAAAGTTGCTGCCCATGTATCAATCTTAGTATGCGTAATATTATACTGTGGTTTAACCTGCGTATAAAAAATTCTAAAATAGTTAAACTCTTTTAACAATTGTTCATCAATCATATACAGACTATGGTCTATCGAAAGCTTTGTATCCATGTATAGACCTCCTCTATAACCATTATAATGCTACGGCAATAGTGGAGACTTATCTACTTTATGCATGATTTTTAATATAAATGACATTAATATTAAGAAATTGAAGTCTTTTTGTCATATTGTCATAAAAACAACACTTCCTCGATAATGAAGGAAGTGTTGTCTGATTAACTTATTTTTTTGCGATAAATTGTGCTTCAACACGATAAATCGGTTGGCCTTTGGCAGAGAATTTTTCTTCGTATTCGGTCATAATATTGCCTTCTGGCTCATCTGCATGTAAATCCAATGATAAGAAGTTCAATTTCATCCCATAATCCGTCATACTAATCAGCGAGTATTCAAATAAACCACGGTTATCTGTTTTAAAGTGAATTTCTCCATTATCAATTAGTACCGCTTCATATAATTTCAAGAAGCCTTCATGTGTTAAACGACGTTTTGCATGACGTGATTTTGGCCATGGATCTGAAAAATTCAAATACAGACGATCTACATCATTTTTAGAAAAATATTTTTCTAAATCTGCTCCATCCACTTTTAATAGACGTAAATTGGCAGGTTTTCCTGCTTCGATTACTTTTTCACATGCTTTAAACAACACGCTATCAAAAAGTTCGATTCCAATATAATTAATCTCTGGATTAGCTAATGCCATTCCTGTAACAAATTGACCTTTACCCGTACCTACTTCAATATGCAGGGGATGATCATTATTAAATAGTTCCTGCCATTTACCGCGGTAGTTTTCTGGATTTTGTTCTACTATATCAGGATGCGATGCTAAAAATTCAGGTGCATCTGGATTGTGTCGAAGTCTCAAAAGAATTTCCTCATTTCATTTCAAATAATATTTATTCATCAATGTTCAATTTTAAAGAAACAATTGATTTAGTCAAGTTAATTTGTTGCGACCTGCCATGCTTCTTTTGATACTTTAAAATAAATCGCGCCATCCACGGGGGCATTTCCTATAAATTCTCCGTCTGCATGACCGATAACCGCCGCATGGACAATTACTTGAAACTGCTCGGCAACATGCTGTTTTACCACTTTAAATTTTGTATGTTTACCGAAAAAAACCGTCCCAAAAACAGCAAGAAGTCGCAACTTAGAAATATTGTGAACAATCGTTAATTCAATCAACCCATCATCCATCAATGATGTAGGTGAAATTTTCATACCGCCACCAAAATAAGGCTGATTACTCGCTACAACTAAATAACTATTGCGATATGTATACTTCTGGCCATTGGAAATAACCGTCACATCAAAGGGCTTAAACTTCTTTAGCTCCTTCAGTAAAATAAATGCATAGGCCAATTTACCAAGTCCTAACCGGTTGAGTTGCGCTTTAACAGTTGATTGATTAACGCTATGCGTAACAGCAGCATCAATACCGAAACCAGAGTTATTCATAAACCATTCAGCGCCATTGGTAGATTGCACGATTCCGATATCTTGCTTCCTCGAAAATGGTTTATTCTTTAAAACATAACGCTCGATTTCCTGCGCATTTTTAAAAATCGGAAAAGCTCGTCCAAAATCATTGCCAGAACCACCATTAATGACACCTACAATCATCTTTTCTGAGCCAATAACCCCTTTGATTACCTCGTGAATTGTACCATCTCCACCGACAACAATGATCAATGTTGCGCTATTTTTACTTGAATACGATTGCGCTATAGCCGTTGCATGTCCAATATGCGTCGTAAACTCTGCTTTAAATGGTACTGTCAGCTCTGATATGAGACGATTTCCTCGCTTTTTTGCTAGGCCATGACCGGCCATTTCATTTATGATAATTACGAGCTCCATAATTTACTTTTCCCCTTCACTCCCATACCACTCAGCACGCATGAACGACGTTGTTTGACCGTGAACTAATAATGTTTCTGCTGCTTTAAACTGCATATGTTTCATAGGAGAATGATGTTTTTTTAATTGTTCTAGCCATTGTAAGTAAGTTCTTCGATCGATAAACTCAACGCCAAATGACGAACCTGGATAATCAATATAGCCATTGCGACATAACACAATTTTTTTGCTATTCATATCAACACCCTTTTGTTGAAATAATTGCTTCACTACAAGGTCCATACGATTAAGCGCAATCATTGGATTCAAAACATTTTTTTGTCGTTCTCCAACTCGTTTTTCCCAAAAACGCTCGGTACTTCCGCCAGTAAAAGTTGCACGTTCTTCTGCCTCAATTACTTGAATACAATAACAATCCGTGGGTGAAATAATAATAATTCCTAATTCCACGGGTGCTTTTTTCAATAAAATAATTGGTTCGTACATAACTAAAAATGTGTCGGGTAAATTTTGCAACAACTGTTTTAATAGCTCATCTCTTTGATAGCGCGGTTCAATATTCGATTTTTCCCGAATTGTTGAACTTGCCCATTTCAATTGGAAATTAAATAGTTGGTCCATATACATACGACGTAAATCTTCAATATTTTGTGGGTTATATAACATATTCGCCTCAAATAATAAGCCGCCTTCTTCTGGTTGCTCTTCTTGCTGCGTTTTTTTGACCGGCTCTTCCCCTTGTAAATGCTGCGCTGTTTCTTCAAATAGCTCATCTAAACCATCGTTTTTTTCTTTTCTTTTAAAAGGGTTAAAACGCTGTAGCAAGCTTTTATTCGATAAATCTACTAGCGGCTCATCATCTAAATCTCGCTGCCATGTATTTTCAAAAGGTTCTTCTGATTCCCATTCATTTTTCATACGCGTCCATTGCGTTTGCTTTAGGCGAATAAACTGTGTTGGATATCGTTTTAGATCCATTTCATATCTCGAAATATAATCCTGTAGCTTTATGAGTTGTGCCATCTAAAATCTCTCCCTTATTTCTCGTGCAATGTAACTACTATTTTACCATTAATTTAAAAAAATAGAGAAGAACAATGTCTTCTCTACTTCATCATTATTATACGGAAATAGTGGCAGTTATTTTCTGTTCAAATGCTTGTTGTAATTTCCTCGTCCAAGCACCTGGTGTACCTTCAGCGATCAATTGTTCATCTACTTGAATAATTGGTGTTACCTCTGATGTTGTAGACGTTAAAAATAACTCGTCCATTGCTAAGGCTTGCTCTTTTGTCATCGGCACTTCAACTACAGGTATACCCATTTCTTCGCAACATGCCATTAAAACAATGCGTGTAATCCCGTTCAAAATAAGATTATTGACAGGGTGTGTATACAATACACCATCTTTAATGCCAAAAACATTGGAAGACGCACCTTCAGTAATCGTCTCACCACGATGAAGGATTGCTTCATAACAACCTAACTCATGGGCATCTTGCTTCGCTAAAACGGCTCCTAACAAGTTTAATGATTTAATATCGCAACGTAACCAACGAATATCCTCTCGGAAAATTGTTTTAACACCCTCTTGTAAATTGACTAGTGGACGGCCTGCTGTTTGTGTGTAAGCCACAAACGTAGCTTCCGTTCCCTCATTTGGAAAGAAGTGCGTGCGGGGTGCCACGCCTCGTGTAATTTGCATATAGATATGGCCCGTATCGATTAAATTCTCCTCGACTAGTTCATACAACATTTTATGCATTACATCTTTTGTATACGGAATGACGATGCGTAAATCATCTGCACAGCGATAAAAACGATCGATATGTTCTTTGGCAGTAAAAAGTACACCTTCATATACTTTAATTACTTCATAAATACCGTCCCCAAATTGAAAACCACGATCCTCGATTGAAATTGTCGCCTGTTGTTGATCCAGCAATTGATTGTTCAGCCATAATTTTGTCAAAGCTCCAGCACTTCCTCTTCTATGTTAGTTTGTATATGTATACCCATTTTTCGCAAATGTATATGTGCTTACTGATAATTCACATTATTAATACCATATAGCTCATTATAGTGGATAATTAGCTCTTTGCATTAAAAAACAACGAAAAAACTCGGAAATCCATGAGATTTCCGAGTTTTTAAGTAAAATTGCTTACCAATATTGTTTGAACTGGACCTTCTTAGGGTTCGTATATACTTTATATTTAGCTGAAATTCGTATGAAATACTCATCCAAATCTTTGCCTTTATTCGTTTCTAAAGCCCGCAAGCTAGCCGCAGGTAACTTATCATAAATAATAGCGTATTCTACAGCGTTGACACTATTTTTCCATGGAAAGAACTGCATTGCTCGACCAACATGCGAAAAATCATTATTTTGAAATAACGGTGAATAGGAACCAGATGACAAAATAGCACGTTTTCCTTTATCTTGCCCACCAATATGTTTAAATGTATTTCCTTCAATAATTGGATGATCCCAATTCATTGCACGAATCGCATCATTACGAATATCCTCAAAAATATTATTTCTTATCGTCACACGTGTATGAGGCATTGATTTATAAGCCACCCCTTGAATCACGCCATCTCCAGAATATTTATGCGTACCAATCGCTCGATCTAATGTGATAAATTGACTATTTTGAATGACGATATCCTCTGTAGCTGTACGATCAAAATTACTCCAAGATGAACTAAAACCTTTCGTGGCTAAATCTGGTGTATCGAGATTGATTGCTTCCTTTGTCATATTATCGACTGACACTGAACCGATAAATCGACAATGATCGATCAGCACATCTTTAGAGGCATCCAATTCGATAAAATGACCTGAATTCATATTTTTAAAATCAATATTTTCAAAAGAAATATTTTTCGTATGTGCCATTATCACAGCAAAACTAAAGAATTTTTCTTGCAAATCAATCGTTGCGCGCCCCTCTGAATAGAGTTTAATATTTTGCGAGCCATTAAAACCACCAACGGAACCTTTCACAGAACCTTTTGAAGGTGCTACAAACTGAAAAATAGAGTTGGATGCAGGCATCGTTACTGCACCCGAATCAATTCCTTTATAAAGCGTGACACCATCTTGTAATTCAATCGTGACATTCGAAGGAACGAATAAGGAATTCGTTATGGTATAATCACCTTTTTCTATGACGATTTTACCGCCACCTTGCTCCTCTAATTGTTCCATAATAGAGCGTAATACATAATAGGTTCTCGTTTGATTATTATACGATGGTCGATATGGATATGATTTATTGAGCGGTTCCATATCATCATTAAAGTAATACACATCTTTATTTAAATCCGACATATTCGAAAATTCTACTGTATCACCTGTGTTGTTATAATCACCTGCGGGCAGTATAATTTCATAATTTGTTAATCCCTGCCCCATATTTGATGCTAAATCACGTTTATTCGCTAAAGAGAGTACATTTACCAAAGCATCATTCGCATCAGAAAAAGCTTCAAAAGACAGTGGTTTAGCGCTTGAAATAAAGCGGTTTTTCTTAATCGTTGGATTCGTTACGCCAATGGCGATAATCGTAGCCGCACTTTTTTGACCACTCATTTCAAAGTGGTTATTTTCGATTAAGGGCTTGTACCAATTGACCATACGCAGTGCTTCAGTCCAAATATTTGAAAATTTATTTTGTTGAATTATTACAGATTTTTGCAATTTCCCATCCATATAACTCGCTGTTTGAAGCGCTGCGTATTGATTTTTAAATTTATTATTTATTATTTTAATCGTCGTATTCGGTGTATTGTCATATTCATTCCAACTCACCTTATACGTTGTAGCATTGGCTGCCGCTGTCTCTAATAAAATGGCTGGTATCTTCGTTTTACTTGACGCATCTTCAAAGGTATTATCTGTCACAGTAACGTTTTTTGAACCAGCAATTTGGATAAAACTGCCTGTATTGTTATTTTTAAAATGAATGCCTTGAATTTGAACTGAATTAGCATGTGCCATTATAATACCATGTGATTTTGCACTATTATTCAAATCAATTGTTGCTGTTCCACTACCGATGATTTTAACCTTATGTGCACCATCATATTCAGCTGCTGTTCCTTTTTGAAGTGTCGCTGTATAAATATCGATAATTTGGAATATCGTTTTTGATGGGTTGAAGCTAGCATTGCCTGTTGTTGTACCTTTCACAATATTTACGCCTGTGCTCATTTTAAGCGTTGCAGCCGTTGGGACATACAATGTATTGGAAATAGTATATTTACCTTTTTTCAAGACGAGTGTACCGCCACCATCTTCTTCAATTTTCTCTAAATACGAACGCACTAAATAATAATGCTTCGTATCGTTGTTATAGCTCTTATATTTTGTATAAGTTGTATTTGCTGGTTTTGACGTCGTACTAATCGTGTAGGTTTTCGCGTGCGCTTCTAGCGATGGCTGTATCGTCATTGCAGCAATAATCACTAACAAAATAGTTGTTAAAAAGACTACTATATTCGTCCTCATCTTTACACTCCTCAAATCATTCACAGTAATGGACTACTGAAAACGATATTTTTCATCAATATAGATTTTCTCTGGATTACCGTAATCTTCATACCCTTTATCATTGATTCGAATAAATAGTTCTTCTGTATAATTAAATTCATTTTGTTTTAATGCTTGCTTATTTTTTGTAGACAAACTATTTCGAACTAATGGAAAGCTTTGACCATACCCTTGGTTTTTCCATACAATGAATTGCACACCGCGTGCTACTGTAGAAAATTTATTGTGTGTAATCGTCGGATATTTTGCACCGCTCACTAAAATACCTCGTAAACTTTTAAAATTGTCTTCATCACCGACTGTATCAATTTGATTGCCCGTTATAACCGGTCGATCCCAATTGATCACTCGAATTGCTTCAGAACGGACATTTTTAATCTCATTATTTAATAGATGAATATTTTTATGATATTTACCCATCGAATATTTTCGCGTACCTACTGCACGATCTACTGCTACAAAAATATTATTTTTAATGGTCACATTAGCATTGGGTGTATTATCAAACTTACTCCAGTCATACGTCCAATCCTTTGTTTTTGCATCCGGCGTATCGATGTGAATGGCATTTTTCTCTTCCTGTGCCTCAATCGTTTGGTGACTATTGGCAAATTCCGAATTTTTGATAATAACATTTTTTGATGCTACCATATGTACAAAACTTGCTCCATACGCATTAATAAAATCTAAATTATCAATGGTAATATTTGCATTATGGCCCATAACAATCGCCTTAACATATTTTTTGTACTTCAAATCAACTGTGACATTACCTTTGCCGACTAATTTAATATTTTTTTGACCATTATATTGGCTGTATAAAGCTTTTTTATTTGCTTTAGATGGGGCTAAAAACATGAATAACTCATTTGTCGGTTTTACATATTTTGTATCTGTTGATTTCAGTTTTTCAAGATGTACACCATCTTGAAATTCGATTGTTGTATTTGATGGAATATACAAGGTACGCGCAATTTTATATGTACCCTTCTTTACAATCAGTTTACCCCCTTTATTTTTCTCTATTTTTCTCAAATATCCATCTAATAAATAAAAATGTTTTGTTTTATTAGTGTACTTCTTACTTTTTATTATACCTTTTTGCAGTGGCTTAGATTTTGTTGATATTGTGTAGGTTTTCTGTTTTGACGCAGCCGAACTATCCATTGATAAACCAAACCATATCGGGCATATAAGCACATATAAAACTAGTAGTTTTTTCATAGAATCCTCCCCTAAAAAAAGCTTCTCCAATGAAATTGGAGAAGCTTTTTTTATTCATTCGTAACTTCTCTACTACTGAAAAGTTTATAGTATGGGAACATTATAGTCAATTTTACCCTTTTGTAGCAAGTTCTATTATAGCATCTGCATAAATACCTGCTGCTTTTACAAGATTTTCAATCACCACAAACTCATCTGCTTGGTGAGCACAATCTGGTTCGCCTGGGAATAACATACCAAAGGCAACACCTGTTTTCAGTTCACGTGCATAAGTTCCGCCACCAATTGATAGTAATTCCGCTTTTTCACCAGTATTTCTTTCATATACTTTTGACAGCTTTTGAATAAGTTCTTCTTTTTCGTCAACATAATGAGGTGCAGAATTTTCTGGTACAGTTACTGTGAAGCCAAGTGCCGCTACCGTTGCATCTAAAGCAGCCATTTTTTCATCGAATGGATATGTCACGCTATAACGCATGCTTACTTCCACTTTACCGCCAAGCCCCGCCTCAAATGATACAACACCAGCGTTTAATGTCGTTTCACCAGAAACATCATCTTTAAAGTTCAATTCTAATGCATGACCACGTGATTCATTGGCAAAGCTCTTCACAATAAAGTGACAAAATGCCGTTGATTGTGGTGAAGTTAATACCGTATTTAAAAATTGAGCCAATTTAACGGCTGCATTAACACCTGCATTTGGTTCCATCGCATGCGCTGATTTGCCTTTGATTGATAATTTGACGGACTCGCCTTCTTCTATATAACGTCCTACTAACTTACTGCTCGATAGATAGGCATTAAAAATTAATTCCATTGATTCTGGCGCATCTGCAATAATTGCTTCTGCAAAGTCTGGAACCATATTCGTTCTATGACCTGCATTAAATTTACGCAATTGTTCGCCTTCTGCTGATGCTGCTTGTTGATTGAATTCTAGGACAGCAATCCCTTTTTCTGCATTAATAATGGGAAAATCTGCATCTGGAGCAAAGCCTAGTGTTGGCATTTCATCATTTGCGAAATAATGATCTACACAACGGAATCCCGTCTCCTCATCTGTACCAATAATCATACGGACACGACGATCTAATGTCACGCCAGCATCTTTAACCATTTTCATCGCTAACCAAGCAGCCATAGTTGGTCCCTTGTCATCAATTGACCCACGACCAAATAATTTACCATCTTCAATAACTGCACCAAAAGGAGGGTGGATCCAGTCACTGCCTGCTGGCACTACATCAACATGGCATAAAATACCGACCATTTCGTCGCCTTCACCCATCTCAATATAACCCACTTTATTGGCTAGGTTTTTGGTAGCCATACCTTCTTTTTCACCTTGTGCAAGTAACCAATTTAATGCCTCAAGAGGTCCTTTACCAAAAGGTACTTCCTCTGTCATTGTTGCCTCATCTAATACACTATTAATTTGCACTAATTTTTGTAAATCTTGTAAAAGTTCGTCTTCACGTTTTTTTGCTTCTTCAATCCAGTTCATAGTCAACCTCCTTAGTAATATATAATTAGTGTACACCTTTCCATCAATTTATAGAAAGTAAAATTAAAAATGCGAACAATTAATTAATTAAAACAATAATTGTTCGTATTACTATATGAAGCATATGTTAAAATTGTGTTAAATAGACCGTAAGTATGGAAATTTTTAAAGTAATCCGTTATAATTTAGTTGTCAGATAACAGAATCTGACTAAATCCGAAAAAGGAGATGTCGAAGGCAAAATAATAGTAGCCTAACTTATCGCAATTTCTATCGTCCGCTAGTCTTAAGAATAAAAGATGAAGGAGTGGTTCACCAATGAAACCAACAACTGATCGGATGCTTAATCGGATTAAAGACGTGTATAAATATATCCACGAAAATGGAACAGTTACTACACAGGATTTAGTCGATGAATTCGGCATCACTCCTCGCACCATTCAAAGAGATTTGAATGTGTTAGCCTTTAATGACTTAGTTGAAAGTCCAACTAGAGGTCAATGGACAACGACGCGTAAAAAAGTGAAGATGACATCTTAGAAAGGTCTAGCGAGTAGCATCTCACCGCCACTCGCTAGATGAGAAGCCAACTAGCCCTAAGAATAACATGCTGAGGCCAACTTCTCACTAATTAACAAAAACCTAATGAACTACGTAAAAAAAGAATGACCGTGCTGCGTCGCATGGTCATTCTTTTTGTATAACCCAAAAAATAACATTTATGTACTCACATTTAGACCAACGAAGGATGATATACCTTCTTATTAATGCCTCGCTTCACTACAATAATTTACATACATCCGTATAATCCCACTCAATTCAAATTTGTTAATCACACACTGCGATTATTACCTCTCTCATAAACAGCAAAAATACACATTCACTACTTCTTCATAACTAGATAGGCAAGAGTCAAATTGAAGGAATCAAAGATACGATCAAAGTTTTGCAAACTGTGCTGAGCGTATTTTTATTCATTTACATTAAAAAGAGCCTGAGACAAATGTATTTTCAACAGAGAAAATCCCGTATGATTTTTCGAAATCATACGGGATTATTCATTTCAATCCATTTTCGCTTGGAAAAACACTTTCCGCGGACATGTTGTCACTGCGTTCCTGTGGGGTTTTCTGCGCGTTCAATTGATTTGATGATTCGTATTGGAGACATACTATTTTTGTTCTGTACCAAGCGCTCTAGTATTCACTTAAAATCGTCATTGCCATTGTTCTTATTCTGGCTTTAGTAAAGCAAGTTCTGCTGAAGTTAGTTCACGATAATGCCCTAATTCGATTGTTGGATCTAGCTCTAAAGCACCCATTGACAATCGTTTTAAAAACACTACTTTTTTGTCAACCGCTTCGAACATTCGCTTCACCTGATGAAATTTACCTTCAGAAATTTCTAATTCAATTTCTGATTGTTCACCTGATACGAGTATTTTCAACTTACCAGGTTTTGTATGATAGCCATCCTCTAAAGTGACACCTTGTGAAAAGACTGCAATATCCGCCTCTGTTACGACACCCTCAATTTTTGCATAATACACTTTTGGTACATGTTTTTTGGGAGACAGTAGATTATATGTTAATTGACCATCATTCGTAATCAATAAAAAACCCTCTGTGTCCTTATCTAAACGTCCTACTGGGAAAGGCTCAAAATGTGCATGAAACGGGTCCAATAGATCAATAACTGTCTGATCATATTTATCTTCCGTAGCAGAAATAACACCTTGTGGCTTATTCATCATTAAATAAATGAACTCTTGATAATGAACACGTTCGCCATAAACATTAACAACTTGTAGTTCAGGGTCCACATGCTTTGCAACATCGCGAACAACTTCACCATCAACCGTTACCGCCTTACCTTTCAACAATACTTTTACTTCTTTACGTGAGCCAAAGCCCATATTTGATAATAATTTATCTAAACGCATAATTCCTCCTACATACCGAGCTTATTGGCAATTTTAGTCACTCGACTACCGAGTAATTTTTGAGCTAAACCTAAACGAAGTGCTAAATAGCCGTATACAAGAACACCGACAAGCCCACATATTGCGATATAGACAAGTGCAGATCCACGACCTTCAACAGCGGGTAAAATCAACTCTAAACCTTTGTGCGTTAAGAGTACAACAACAGCCATCACCGCCGTTAAAATAGCAATAAGAATGGTGCGACGGACTAACATTTTAGATTTGTATTGCAAAGCATTTTTCAGCACCAGCATATTGATTGCTATAGATACAATATAACCGAGTGCTGTTGCTAAAATGGCTCCATTCACACCAAATTGCATAACAAGCGGAATATTAATCGATAGTTTTACGAGAATCCCCGTCAATAAACTGAAGATAATCCATTTTTGATAATCGATTCCTTGCAGTAGAGCAGCCGTTACTTGGAAAAAAGCAAAGAGAATGGCAACCGGAGCATAATAAGCTAACACGCTTGCTCCCGCCTTATCTGGCTCATACAACATCGTATACAAATCATACGATAAAATTGAAATACCAATGACTGCAGGCATCGTCACAAATAATAGAATTTGATATGTTTTATCCATTGCATTGATCAACTCTGTACGTTGATTTTTCGTATAAAAACGCGTAATAGCTGGTACAAGTGCCATTGAGAAGCCCGTCGCAAGCATGACAGGAATAATGACAATTTTATGCGTAGTGAAATTCAACATACCTAGTAATGTATCTGAAATTTTTGATAACCCAACATTCGCCATCGCCTGATTAAACGTCAGCATGTCGACAAGTTGGAACAGCGGGTTTGCCACACCAACAAAAACATAGGGAATTGAATACGTAATAACTTCCTTATAAATTTTTGTATAGCTGACCTTACCCGAAGAAACACTCGATTCAAGCTTGAGATCAAACTCTGGCTGCAGTTTCTTCCAATAATAATAGAGGCAGAGCAATCCGCCTAGTGCACCGATAAATGCTGAGAATACAGCAAATGATACTGCTGTTTCTGCTGTACCTGAGAACACATTCATAACTAAGTATGACCCAGCAATCAATACAACTACTCGCACAATTTGCTCAACGAGTTGAGATACTGCAGTTGGTGTCATATGATCGTAACCTTGGAAAAAACCGCGCAGTAAACTCATGAACGGCACCGCAATTAATGCGAAGCTGACCCAACGAATTACACCGGCTATTTGTGCTACAGTGAAAATCTGATCATCATCTTTAATCACTAAATGCGCAATTGGTGTCGCAAGGAAGTACAGTACTAAAAATGACAAAAAACCTGTCGTTAACATAATAAGCAAGCCTGATTTAACCAGCTTACGTCCCGACTCATAATCGCCCATGCTATTGTATTTTGAAACGAATTTAGATACGGCTACTGGCGCACCTGAAATCGCTATTGATAGCATAATTGAATATGGGATATACGCGTATGAATACAACGTAACATTCTCTTGTCCAATAATCGCGTAGAACGGGAATATGTACACAAGGCCTAAAATTTTCGATAAAAACATGCCGATCGTGAGGATGGCAGTGCCCTTCATTAATGATGACATATAATCCTTCCATTCTGTCCAAAACTATAAACTCTAAAGTTTAGTTTACAACTCGTGATACAATTACTCAAATAGTTTCTATGAATCATGTATAATATAATTAAAAAAGAAAGCGAGCTTTGCTACATGTATGATGTAATCGTAATAGGCGGTGGTCCATCTGGACTAATGGCGGCCATCGCAGCTGGGTCAAAAGGTAAGAATGTATTACTAGTAGAAAAAGGGAATAAACTCGGGAAGAAATTGGCCATCTCTGGTGGTGGCCGTTGTAATGTGACAAATCGATTGCCCGTAGAAGAAATTGTTAAACATATTCCAGGAAATGGACGTTTTTTATATAGTCCGTTCACCGTTTTTAATAATGAAGATATTATTGAATTTTTTGAGGGACTTGGCGTGGCTTTAAAAGAAGAAGACCATGGCCGTATGTTCCCTGTTTCCAACCGTGCACAGGATGTTGTAGAAGCTTTGTTAGGCGAATTGGCTCGTCTAAATGTGGAAATCCGCAAGCAGACAGTCGTTGATGATCTCTTGATGGACGATGACAAAATAGTAGGGATTCGTCTACAAAACGGTGAAGAATTACAGGCGAAGGCCGTTGTCGTAGCAGTAGGTGGTAAAGCCGTACCACAAACAGGTTCTACCGGTGATGGCTATCCATGGGCTGAAAAAGCTGGCCATACGGTCACAGAACTCTATCCAACTGAAGTGCCTGTTCTATCAAATGAACCATTTATTCAATCGAAGGAACTGCAAGGTTTTGCATTACGCGATGCAGCAGTATCTGTGTTGAAGAAAAATGGCAAAGTGATTATCACACATCAAATGGATATGCTCTTCACTCACTTTGGGATTAGTGGACCAGCTGTATTGCGCTGCAGCCAATTTGTCGTAAAAGAATTGAAGAAAAATGGTGGCAATCCAGTAACAATACGCATTGCAGCTTTACCTGATGACAATGCTGAATCTACTTTCCAAATGCTTTTCAAAGCAGCGAAGGCTGAGCCTAAAAAAGCTTTAAAAAATGTTTGGAAAGGCATTGTGCCAGAAAGATGGCTCTTATTCCTAATGGCTAAAGCCTCTATAGAAGAAACGTTGACTGGTGCAGACTTACCTGCTGATAAGGCACGCGCGCTCGCATATGACCTTGTATCATTTGAAATGACGGTCTATGGCACACAACCCTTAGATAAAGCTTTTGTAACAGGTGGCGGTGTCTCCACGAAAGAGATCGAACCAAAAACAATGGCGTCTAAAAAGAAAAGTGGTTTATTTTTCTGCGGAGAAATCATTGATATTCATGGCTATACAGGCGGTTACAATATAACATCTGCGCTGGTGACGGGACATATTGCAGGAAGTAATGCTGCAATGCTTTAACTAGTAATGACTGCGCCTGAGACAAACGTATTTTCAACAGAGAAAATCCCGTATGATTTTTCGAAATCATATGGGATTTTTCATTTCAATCAATTCCCGCAGGAGTTGTTTTCTGCGCGTTCAATTGATTTGATGATTCGTATTGGAGACATATTATTTTTGTTCTGTCCCAGGCTCTTTTTTATCCTCTCTGTTATGGACCACTCACAGTGAAATCCCGAACACTAAATAATGCAATAGACCCACCTTTGTAGCCTTATATAATCCATTTAATTCAATTTTATGGTATTATAATTAAACATAAAGGCATATTTGTCTAATCTTACAGAAATAGAGGTGGCACCAATTGCATCACCAAAGTGAGGATCCTGAACTTCCTAGAACAACTACATATGATATTAAAGGTGCAATATTACAATTAAATCTCAATCGATTGCGCTTCGTCTCCACAATGTCCTTACTCATTTTCAGTACCATGTTTGCCGTAAATTTTTACAATCATTTTATTTCACAATCGGATACAACTAATTTCATACTCTATGCCATCCCCTATAGCCTAGCAATCCTCATAAATATGTTAGCTTTTGCTTATACGACTAAACGATTTAATAAGAAATATCCATTCAAAAAAAACGTTGAGACACGAACTTTTTTTCAATATAGCTATTTAATTTTCATGTTACTACTCAGTTCCATTATCTCATTTTTGGATCAAATTTATTTTAATCATATAACGATATTCATTCTCTATCTTGTGCTTTGCTGTTGCGCAATTATCATGCCTATAAAACGCTTTATAGTACCCGTCACGTTATCGTCACTCATTACTATAAGCTCATTAATGATTGATATGAGTCGTTTTTCTTCCACCAAAATGATGATTATATTTATCATTTTTCTTGTCATTATTCTCTTAGTACTTAATCATTTAAATTATAAAATAATTCATAAAACTTTACTACAACAACAATTACTAATGGAAGAAAGACTCCACTCCCAACAACTAACAAAGGAATTACAAACAGCTGCAAACACGGATGAATTGACTAATCTCGCCAATCGTAGAGGTTACTTACATCATATCGCTACCTTTGAAATGAAATTACCTATGCGTATTACGGTATTGATCATTGATATCGATTTTTTCAAGAACTACAATGACTATTATGGTCATGCATATGGCGATATTGTATTAGCAAAAGTTGCCTCGACACTGCATGAAATTAGCAAAGATGATCAGCGTTTTGCAGTACGTTGGGGTGGGGAAGAATTTCTTATTTTACTTGAAGATCATAGCAATGAAGAGATTAAACAATTTTATACTGATTTCATAACGCAGATTGCTCATTTTAATATTGAGCATATGGCATCTGATATTTCTAAAAAATTAACATTTAGTGTTGGCGGTAATTCCATTTATTTAGAAAACCTTGATGAGATAAATGATTGTATTTTACAAGCAGATGATGCTCAATATGTTGTAAAACGCTCTAAAAAGGATGATTTTCTACTGTTGGATGATGGCTTAACCATTTATATTTCTGATGACATTTTAAATCATTGTTAATCGCAACATTTTTCTAGTACAATCGTTAGATAGTATATGAACTAAAGGAGGTCCATGATGCGAAAAACAACTCAGCTCTTACTCGGCGTTTTTATCGCTATCATACTCGTCGTATTTTGTGGCCTACTATTAATCAAGCAATTTATTCCAGATCAAGTGGCTGAAGTGAAAAAACCAGTCGTTTCAGAATATAAATCAACGGAAGATTTCATCAATGAAATTGGTAAAACGGCCGAAAAAGTTGCTTCAAAATATGGTTTATATGCCTCTGTAATGATTGCTCAGGCCACACTAGAAAGTGATTCTGGCAATAGTGAACTTGGCAGTGAGCCTAACTACAACCTATTTGGCATCAAAGGCAAATTTAATGGTCAAAGCGTACTCTACCCTACGCAAGAGGATGATGGCAAAGGCAATATGCGCACGATAAATGCCAATTTCCGACAATATCCTTCCTATGAGGACAGTATGACAGATTATGCCAAACTCCTCGTCAATGGTACTTCGTGGAATAAAACGTATTATAAACAGACATTCAAATCTAATGCTGCCACTTACAAAGAAGCTACAGAAGCACTTACCGGAAGATATGCAACGGACTCCCGCTACGATAAAAAGCTCAATGCGCTCATCAAACAATATCAATTACAACAATACGATCATTAAAAGCCCCGTCACTTATTAGTATGAACTAACCCCCGATTAGAGAACATGCTCATCGGGGGTTTTCAGTTTCCTTCATTTGCTCCATACTTAGTGCCTACCCTACCAATCAGAAAATGGAAAATAGGCATATGTAATGACCATCACACAACACGGTACAAAAAATTCTTGGTAATGGTTTTCATGCATTTAAAAAATATCAATGTCCATTTAGAAATGAATAAGGTACAAGGCATCACTTAAAGTAAAAATAACTTTTTATAGACGCTAGCCCACAATGCCTAATAAAAAAGTCACCCGCTGCAGGAAGCGAGTGACCCATACCTTAATTTATAAAATTTTTACAATAGTTATCGATTTGATGATCAATAATAAATTCTGCCATCGCACGAATTTCATCAATCATTGTTTTATCACTAATTTTTGACTCTTCGAATTCTTCAGCATTTTTCTCCACATGAATCATTCCTTTATATAAGTCCACATGCGCGCATAAATATGTACGATCATCTACTGTTACGACACCTTTTACAAGTTTATTCTCTAAATCAACTATAGGATAATGATACACCACTTTATCTTCAGCGAGATTATCTTTTTTAAAATCAGCCATCGTATCCTCCTATCACTTCAATATGTATGAGTTGTTTATATAGTATAAGATTAATGAAAAAAGTCACAAAAAGCAAATATTAGTCTCTCTATTTACAAAACATAACATACAATAAGCCTAATAATATACCGTAATCTTGCGTTATTTATTTATCAAAACAAAAAGTGATTGACGCTTATAGCGACAATCACCTATTTATTAGCTGAGCATTTTTCTCAAATTGTACACAAAACGCAATAAATTTTGGAATAAGTTAATAAAATCTAAATATAAATTGAGCGCAATCATTGGTACTTCTTCATCCAAAATCGGTTGTTTTGCCACGCGGTTCATATCATACATTGTATAAACGGTGAATAAAATAACGCCTAATCCACTGACAACCACTAATACAAGGGATGAAAAATTCACAAAAATCGCGATGATTGAAAAGACAATCATACCAATTAAGATTATAAATAATATATTGCCCCAGCTACTGAAATCTTTTTTCGAGAAATAACCAATTAATCCAGCGGCTACAAAAATCACTGCTGTTGAACCGAATACTAGTAATACAATTCCACCGCCAAGAGCGCCTAAATAAAAATTAAGTAAACTAAACATCGTAATCCCAGTTAACGTAGCAACAATAATCGAAATCCACTTACTCATTTTTCTCATTGTGCGACTGAACATCATTAACACTAATAATACCAGTGTCACAATACTAATCGGCATAATCAAAGCCGGTGGTAAAAATACACCGATGATTAAACCAATAATCGTAAAGAGCCATAAAATTGTGAAAAAACGTAATACCTTATTAAATTGTCTATTTGCCATGTGCAAAACCCCTATTTTATATGTTAATTAGTGTACGAATTACCGTTATGAAAAGTTTCAAAAAGACCTAAAGTTTTTATATTCTAAACAAACAGTTCATTCAGTGTACAATGAAATCATTAAATGGGAATTGGAGGCGATACAATGACGATCAAAACTGTTTCTCTTATTGGTTTAGGAGCACTTGGCGTATTATATGCGCAGCATCTTCAGGAGCGATTACCTACGGGTAAATTTCATGTAGTAGCTGATACCCAACGTATTAAACGTTATGAAAAAGAAGGCATTTTCTGCAATGGTGAACGCTGTAATTTTACATATGTGGATTCGGCAGATAAATCGATACAAGCTGATCTTATCATCATCGCTACAAAGTTCGACGGTTTACAGGGTGCTATCGAGGCCATTACATCGCAAGTACATGATCAAACAACCATTATTTCATTAATTAATGGCATCATTAGCGAAGATATGATTGAAAAAGCCTTGCCTCAAGCACATGTATTAAACTGCGTGGCTCAAGGAATGGATGCAGGGAAAATAGGAAATAAAATGAACTATGTCAATAAAGGAATTCTCGTGATTGGGGATCGTCAAGCGCACCAAATTAGCCCACAAACCACTCAGCTTGCAGAATTCTTCCACTCGATTGATTTACCCTATGAAATCGAACACAATATGCCCCATAAATTATGGGGGAAATTCATGTTAAATGTAGGTGTCAATCAAACGGTGACAGTAATAGAAGGTCATTTTGCTGATGTTCAAAAAGCAGGCGCTCCACGCAATATGATGATTGCTGCTATGCAAGAAGTTATTTCTATTGCATATGCGGAAGGTATTGAGCTGAGTGATACTGATTTAGTATTTTGGTTAGACGTACTAGCACAACTCAATCCGCAGGGGAAGCCATCCATGGCTCAAGATGCCACAGCACGCCGTATTAGTGAATTACCTCTCTTTGCAGAGACAGTTATTTCGTTTGGCAAGAAGCATACTATCGCGACACCTGTTAACCAACATTTTTTTGATGTGATTTCGGAACGTGAAAAACACTATAGTTAGCACTGCAAACCCCTTACTTTTTCATTCGTAGGGGTTTATTTAGTTGTGTAGGAAACCGTATTTCCACATATGATTCACTTCCTACTATTTTACTATAAAATGTATATAGTTTATTTATATGTCATATTTGGTTATAATTATACATATTTATATTTCAAAAATTCGAATGAAGGAGTTATGTCTATGAATCTTGCAAAAAAAATCCTCACAGCTCTTGCACTCGGCGTAATCGTTGGACTCATTATTAATAATTTCTTCCCCCAATACTTCGAACCACTTGACGGATACTTATTTACTCCGCTTGGTACAATCTTTTTAAATCTTATAAAAATGGTCATTGTTCCTCTCGTCTTCTTTTCAATCGTGAGTGGTGTTGCCAATATAGGTGATCCAAAAAAACTTGGACGCATTGGGGCAAAAACAATGTTGTTTTTCCTTCTTTCAACTGCCATTGCAATCACGATTGGTATCGTATTAGCACTCCTTATTAAACCCGGAATGGTTGGCTCATTTCAAACGGAAAACCTCTCTTATGAAGCAACAGAAGCACCACCCGCTTCTGAAACTTTTTTAGGTATTATTCCGACAAATCCAATAGCAGCAATGGCTTCTGGTGCCATGCTACAAATTATTTTCTTCGCCGTTTTCATCGGATACGCAATTAGCGTACTCGGTAAAAAAGTCGAAACGGTTGCAAAGGTTTTAGAACAAGGAAATCAGATTATGATGTTCTTAGTTAATCTTGTCATGAAATTTGCACCATATGGGACATTTGGTTTAATCGCTTCTGCTATTGGTTCCCTTGGTTGGAATGCTTTAAAAGCCATGTTGCTGTATATGTTGGTCGTTCTTTTAGCATTAGCTATTCACTTTATTTTTGTTTACGGTGGCGCTTTAAAATTTATGGCCAATCGCAATCCCGTAACAGTAATCAAAGCCTTCCTGCCAGCCATGGCTGTATCATTTAGTACTTCAAGTAGTAGCGCAACATTACCTGTCGCAATGGAAATTGCACAAAAGAAATTGCGTGTACCTCGCTCAATTAGTTCCTTTGTCCAGCCATTAGGTGCGACAATTAATATGGATGGTACAGCTATTATGCAAGGTGTTGCAACGATTTTCATCGCGCAAGTATTCGATGTCAATCTATCATTAATTGAACTTGTAACTGTCGTTTTAACCGCAGTTCTTGCAAGTATTGGTACAGCGGCGGTTCCAGGAGCAGGTCTCATCATGCTCGCAATGGTATTAACAGCTGTCGGGCTTCCTGTTGAAGGGATCGCATTAATCATCGGAATCGATAGGCTTCTCGATATGACACGCACAATGGTCAATTCGACTGGTGATTTAACATGTACCTTGTATGTCACAAATAGTGAACAGAAAAAAGGCGAAGTATTTGATGATATTTACGATGATACTTCCGAAAAACCAACTAACTAATACGTAGTTTAAGCATATGCCCCTTATGGGGCATATGCTTTTATAATGGGGCCACAAACTTCAGCTACTATTTCATATAGCTGAAGTTTGACGTTCACTAGAGAAGTAAACTACGATATGACTATTACAAATAAAAGAGGCTACTTATGGATATTCAATTTCTTGATTTTCTACAACAACCAACACTCAACAATGCGCTACTCTGTATTTTTTTACTCATTGCATTATCATTTATACCCTTTATGCCGATGCCAGCTGTTTACAGCGCCATTGCTTTAACATTTCCAATCGGTGTTTCTTTGTCAATTAGCCTCCTTGGCAGCGTTATAGGTGCATTGTGTATGTATATGCTCTGTAAGACCGTCCTCGCGCGCTATTACAGCCGCAAGATAGAGAAATTACACAGTCACTACTTTATTCGTCTAGCGCGTCAGAACGGCTTCTCAGCTATTTTACTAGCACGCCTCATCCCCATTTTCCCATCTGCGGTCATCAATATTATTGCTGGGGTTCTTCAACTACGATTTTGGCCATTTGTCTGTGCCACATTTCTGGGAAAAATCCCAACAATTATTATGTTTACCCTTACAGGCAATCAACTTATGCAACAAAACTATTCGATGCTTTTGTATGCAGGCATCTATCTAGCATTCCTCATCTTAATTGCCAATGGCATCCATAAAAATTGGCGAAAAAAAGATACACGCTAAGACGAAACTTTTTTCACCTATTGTTCGTACACTAATAGGAAGGATGTGAATTAATATGTTTCTTATACCAACAATCGTCGCTTTTTTATATGAATTATTTTTAGCCATTCCATTCGTAGGTGGCGCAACCGTTCTGGCAACAGGCTTTGGCACAGTAACGCTCGCCTTTATAATTCATATAGTTGTTCTCGTAACACGCTTTGCAGTTGGTGGCTCTAAAGCCGTACCCATCATTGCTATTTTTTTAACAATCTTCACTTTTATTCCATTCATCGCATGGTTCTGTCATGCCATCATCGCCATTATGTATTTAGTTGACCTCATTTTCAGTCGACCAAAAGTAAATCAATACACACGCTAATCAAAAATAAAAGGTCCCCGAAAATCCAGATGATTTTCAGGGACCTTTCATTTTTGACCTTTCAGAACTTGTGGAGTAAGCGCCTTAGCAGCTTCCTAGCAATCGATTTAGGCATCTGGTTTATGAATCCAATGACAAGCAAATACTTATATGCCACCATTCTCTTTTTTGCCCAACTGATGATTTTTTTAACACGATAAAAAATTTTACTGATTCTCTACGAACTTCATCCAGTCTAACACGGCTACTTCTATCATTTTTTCATCTCGAAAATTAAATGACCGCTTACATTTTCAACTTTATTACTTCACGTTTTAAATCTGCATACAATTTTTCCAAGCAGTAAACTAGGTCTCTCCTCACCGCTATTAAATATAGCTCTTTTTTCAAAAATAGAAATACATAATTCATCGATCCACTCTTCAGAACCTTTATCTTTAAATCATTTTATCGTTCCAGATCTTCCAGAGGCCATACCATCGCCTCTAATAATAGAATATATTTGTTAATTTATTTTTAAATAATGATAGATAGAGTCCTCTACCATATTTTTCAACTTTATATTCATTGTTACTATTGGCAATGTTTTATTATCATTATTAGTTACCAATTCTTGAATAACTGTATTTTTATCAATCAAACCTGTTCCCAGATAGAAAAAATCGGTACCTTCTGCTCCTTCTTTTTTAATAAAGACATGAAGATCGACATTTTGTGCTTCTGCATCTATTATATTTTTCACTTCTTTTGAATCTAAAGTACGCTGGGATTTTGTATACCATTTTAGTAATTCAGGTGTTAATAACTCATCTGCATAATGAACACTTGAAGTGAGTTCTTCATCCTTATGATATGTGATAAAAATAGGTAAAGTTTTATGTTTAAGACGATACCCATTTATCGTTCCACTTTCATCATTTTCCCAATTTAATAATCTACAAATATCTTTTCGCGAATATTTCTCATGAATAGTTAATGGTGTACGATCATATTTCTGATTTTTCATAACTGCTACTTCTATTACATTTAAAACCTCGGTTTTAAATGACTCTTCTACAAGTAACCTTTTAAAATGATCATTTAATTGATATTCCCCATCAATTAAATTGACCAATGGCTGATTTCCATATTTTTTATAATCATTTGAAACAAAGAAAGAATAATTTAAAAATCGTTCAACAGATTTAATTGTAGCTACATCATGCTTTTCACCCATTGATCTCAATCGATCAACAAATTTTTTCTGCGTTAGCGTTTCATTATTTATCAATGCTTTTAATAAGACTATTTCATGAATTCTCTTGCCATTTAATAGTTCCATCGAAAGCATAAATAAAACTTCATTTGCATAGTTTTTTGGAGATATTGTTGGTTCTTTAATTGCTTCTAAAAATAATGGGTACGTCTTTTTGGAATCTATAATTACCTGTGGATCCACTGAATCATATTTCATAAAGTCAAGCAAACTAGGCTTTCTACCAACTTTACTTTCTAAATTTTTATATGCATCTCGCAAATTTTTCATAGAAGATAAATTTGTATTTTTTATTGATTCAAATATTCTTTGTTTCGCAATCTCCTCAAAATTCACCACTGATATACCCTTAATATAATTTGTTTCTGCAGTATTTTTCTTAGTATTATCTTTATTCAATGTTTGATCTCCTGATAATGCTATGGGAATTAAATAGTTATTTTTATAATTCCCAATAAAATCAATAATTGCTACGTACTCTTTTGATTTATGCTTCCTTAAACCTCTCCCAAGTTGCTGAATGAAGATAATACTAGATTGCGTTTGTCTTAGCATTATAATTTGATTTACCTTCGGAATATCAATACCTTCATTAAAAATATCTACTGTGAAAATATAACTTATTTCGCCATTCTCCAATCGACCAATTTGTATTTCCCGTTCAGCTTGACTATCTTCACCTGTTAATGATGCAGACGCAATACCACGTTCTTCAAAAGAGATTGCCAATTCTCTTGCTTCTTTTTTACTACTACAAAAAACTAATCCTCTTAAAACATCACCTGAATAACCATAATACTCTAATTTATTAATAATATGATTAACTCTTTCATCTTTGACTAAATCTTGTATTGTTGTACCTTCATCAATCATCTTTCCATCTATTTCATAATCAGTAACACCAAAATAATGGAAGGGGCATAACATATCTTCTTCCAAGGCTTCTTGTAAACGAATCTCATATGCGATATTGTAATCAAATAATTTATACACACTAAAATCATCTGTTCTTTCTGGTGTTGCTGTCATGCCTAAAATAAAATCTGGCGTAAAATAATCAATTGTTTTTGTATACGAACTTGCCCCTGCTCTATGTACCTCATCAACTATAATATAGTCAAAATGTTCTTTTGCGAAAGAATTCAATGTTTCATCTTTTGATAAGGACTGTATTGTTGCAAATAAGTACCTAGCCTTTATTTCTTTACTTGTGCCTGACAAGATTCCATATTCAGAGTCTTCTCCACCTAATATATCTTTAAAATCTTGTTGAGCTTTCTTCAATATTTGCTCTCTATGAACTATAAATAATAATTTTTCCGGTTGTACATTTCGAACCTCAAATGCAGAGAGAAATGTTTTTCCTGTTCCAGTTGCCGAAACAATTAATCCACGCTTCGCACCTTTTTTTCGTAATGCTTCAATTTGTTCCAAAGCCTTACTTTGCATCTTATTAGGTAGTATCTCCCGATCATTTTGATTACATGACATGTCAAAGCTTTTCATTTGATTTTTCTGCTGTAGTTGTAGATTATACACTTCTTCGTATTTGTGAATCCATGAAGTAGATAGTTCAACTGCTTCATCCCAAAGTTTTTCATATTGATTATTAAAACTTTGAACCAGTTCTCCATTCTCTAAAGAAGTGAATTTAATATTCCACTCATAGTTTTTCTTCATTGCTGTTTCAGTTAGATTTGAGCTACCGACTAATAATGAAATATAATTCTCTTTTTTAAAAACATAGCCTTTTGCATGAAAGCCACTTATTGATGTTAAGCGTACATCAACATTTCTTAATTTTAATAATTCTTTAAATACTTTAGGATTATTAAACCCTAAATATGTTGAAGTTAGGATTCTACCACGAATTCCTTTTTTATCAAGATCCAGTAAAGCTGTTTTTAACATAGACAACCCACCTTCAGTTATAAAAGCTACCGAAATATAAAAAGCTTTACAATTTATTAGTTCCTCTAACAAGCTAGGTAAAACTTGTTTTCCTTCTCCGTTCACTATTAGTTGTGGGCGATGTATTTCACTTGAATAACGTGTTTGATCTATAAAAGCGCTTTGTAATGATTGTCCAATTATTTTTTCTAATTCAAAAGTTGCTTCTGTCATCTGTAAAATCCCCTAATCCATAGTTTCCATTATTTTTCTCACCGCAGGTATATCTGCTGGTGCCCAATCTAATATCATTAAATCTTTTTTCTTCAACCAAATACTATCAGAGTGTTCAAGGAGATTTAGTTCTCCTTTTTTTATTTCTGCCATATAGGTTTCTAATCTAACAATAAAATTTTCATATTCATAGATTGTATCTTCTACTTTCTCATATACATTAATTAAACAATTAAATTCTTCTTGAATCTCTCTAACTAATGCAATCTTTGATGTTTCACCAATTTCTATTTTACCACCTGGAAATTCCCAATACCCTCCTAATGTCATTTTTAAATTTCTTTGTGCAGCAAATATTTCATTTTTCGAATTTTTAATAATTGCCCCAACAACATGTATTTTTTTTTTCATTTTTATCTCCTTTTCTTTTATATTTTCTATAAAAATATAAACTATCCATATTAGTCAAATATAGAGCGCCAATGAAATTATATTTTACATTTTTAATCATTTTCATACCATTGATATTTGTTAAACTTCCCCCTCATTCAATTCTTATTTGTGTTTGTTCTCTTAGTATATTTTTTGTGTCTACCAATAAAGTTATTAACTTATATATTACATCTTTTGCTGAATTCATCAGTCATATACAATCAACTTTCCCACTTGATTGTACAGTTCCTACAATGCGTCTTGATCGACTAAAATTCTCAACCATAGAATTTACTAAAATGTAGTTTTTTAACTTCTCTATACACTTAATTACTGCTTTTTTCATCTTCATCACAACTATTAATGATAGGAATAGCTCATCAAAGAATTTCATGTCACAAGCTCCTCTTTCTCTCATGAATTCTATTGAATTTTTAAGTTTAATGAATAGTTCATCATTTAACTCTGTTTTTTATTTACCTCAATCAACAATCTCTTAGGTATTTTATACAGATGAATTATATAACATCATATATCTTACACGTATAAACATAGTTTACAATGTAAAAGGTTTTTCTTAACAGTAATATCTATATTTAAAAATCCTTTTATAAACTACTATTTCAGCATTTGATTTTTATCATATTTTTTCTTTAAAGTATGATAGATTAATAAAGAGTAATTGTATCTTCAAGTGCAGAAATATTAAAAAAACTGATTTACTTGACGATAAAATAATAAAAAACATCCGTATGGAGAAGGCCAGTAATGGCTTTTTCCATACGGATATTTTTGAAATGATTTAAAAATCTGTTGTTGGATCGATTGAGCCTGCAATTCCCACAAAAATACCAATGATGATATAAAATACAATCCATACTCCAATTGCGATTAGTCCCCACATAAGAGCTGATTTTGCAGCGATTGGTTTTTCACCTTTCCATACAAAATACATAATGATTCCTAAAAGGGGCATGAAGCAAAAGGTTATAATATTTATACCGATATTGGCTTTATCTTGTACAGGTTGTTGTGCGCTTTTCTCTTCTTGCATTGGTTCTGGTTGAATTGGTTCTTTTGATTGTTCTGGTTCTGAATGGGTCGATGAAGAAAGCGCTGCACCACAGTTCGTACATATTTGTGCATTTTCCTCATTTTTCTCTCCACATGATGAACAATACATAATGAACACTCCTTTTTTAGACAGATTGATAGTCATTATAAAATAGATGACTAAAATCTAATATACCCTAAAATTATCTTATTATACCTTACAAATATTGCTAGAAATAACTACTAATCTTCAAGCCAATCCCATAACCAAATTGCGCTAGATTTACTAGAATATAAATAATGGCAATCCCACCTAAAACGCCTGTTATAAAGCGCCTACTATTTGTACTCTGCCATTTCCCTGCTAATTGTCCGCCACCATCAATCACTATCGGTAAGCCAAGTAAACAACTTGTCACAAGTGATGGTGTACCTACTGTAAAAGGAAGAATGACACATATCAAATAACCAAGTAGCATACCGGTACAACGAGCACATAGTGGAAACTGTTTTCCTTTAAAAAAAAATGATCTTTCCGGCATTTTATGACACATAAAGAGTGTTTGCATATATCTTTCCAACCTATTGTCTCCCTTCCATAGCTATTCTCTTGAATACTATTTCCCTAATTAAACCTATTTGAAATCTTTCGAACAAAAAAAGTACCCCCTTCAAATGAAGAGAGTACCTGAAATCATTATAATCAATTATTTACCAACTGTTTTAACAAGTAATGCTGGATCCATTTCTAATGGATTATGTGTTGGGAGTGATTTTAAGATGGCTAATAGATCTGTTAAATATTGACCGTGGTTGATTTGGAATATATCATCGAAATCGAATTCTGGTGTGAATGTTTCGTCTTCAAAACTCCACTTGATGGCTGCTGCTAAATACTTTTTACCATCATATTTTTTTAATTTTGTTCTATAAAAGTTTGGCTTGAATGTAATATGTGCTTTTGGTAGTTCCATCGTGTCGATGTCTTCTAATTTGCCCATAATGTCAGCAACTGTTTTCAGTTCTGCTTTCGTTGTTTCTAATGCATAGTTTGCGATCCCTGAGTTCGCAATTTCAGTGCCATGAACATGCGCATTTTTAAGGTTTTCTGGTAAGTTAATACCTTTATAAATAACATCTCTCACTTCTTGCTCTGTTAGTGGGAAATCTGTTCTGATTGGACGATTTTTATCTGTTACTTCTACTTCCCAGCCTAATAAAATGGAATTTGAAGGTGTTTTATGGACTTTTTCTGTATAAATCAGTTTTTCAGCTTTCATTTTCTCTTGAACGGCATCCGTTGCTGCTTTAATAATTTCTTTCCAGTTTGTACCGAATAATGCTTCAGCTGTATCTGGTTTTAAGGCTGCTCCAATAAAGTCATTTTCGCCTCGTAATGTTAAAGCAATTTTCACTTCAACTTTTTTAGTTCCGTTGACTCCTTGTAAATAAATAGCTGTTTTTGGTTCGCCAGCACCCATTGTGCGTGTTTTACCAACATGTTCTACTTCAAATACTTCACCTTTATGATTAAATTTACCTTCTTTTTTAAACTTTTCAATAATATGTTGCTCTAAAATTTGATATTCTTTTTCCAAAATAATTCCTCCTAATGGTCTAACTGCTATATCGAATAATGTATTTTGCATATACGTTACTATTTATAATCTACCTCTCATTGTATCAAAATGAGAGGTGGTAGGTCTATGGTTTGTTTTGCCAATAATATAACTGTTGTTTATCAAAATGATTAAAATATATCGTACCATGTAATTATTTTACTTTCCGAAATAGTTTGAATATAATGAGAATTAGATGGAGAAAGGATGAAAATTATGCCACAATTATTAAATCGTAACGAAGTAAATATGGAAGATACTTGGAATTTAGGTGATTTAGTACCTACTGCTTATAAGATTGATGCTCATATGGATCAACTAATTATTGATGCTCAAGTATTTGAAAGGAATTTTTCTAGTAGATTAACTTCTGCTCAAGATGTCATTTCCTGTTTGAAAGTTTATGAAGAGTTATATGAACGTTTTGTCATTTACACTACATATGCACGTTTGCGTTTGGATGAAGATCGCGGTAATGGGAAAGCACAATTACAACAGGCTAAAATCGGGACCGCTGCTGCGTCTGTTATGAGTGCCTTATCCTTTGTCGATAGTGATTTGGCAGCTTTACCAGCAGCTATCTTACAAGAAGCACAACATATGGATTCAACGTATATTACGTTGATTGACAATATTCTACGCAATAAACCTTATCAATTACACCCGGAAGTTGAAAAAGCGTTAGCGACCTTATCGCCAGTACTGGATTCTCCCTATGCAATATACAATACAACGAAATCAGTAGATATGAATTTTCCTGATTTTGAAGTTGCTGGTACAACGTATCCGATGAGTTATGGTGCATTTGAAAATGAATGGGAACTTGAGCCAGATACCGATAAACGTCGTGCAGCATTTACAGCATTCTCTGCTAAGATTGCCGACTATCAACATACGACGGCAAAAGTCTATAATACGCAGCTACAAAAAGAAAAAACGCTTGCATCAATGAAAGGATTCGATTCTGTCATTGATGCATTGCTTCATGTCCAACATGTCGAACGTGATTTATACAATCGACAAATCGATTTGATCATGACTGAACTTGCTCCACATATGCGTCGTTATGCACAACTATTAAAAAAAACCTATGGCCTCGACAAAATGACTTATGCTGATCTAAAAATCGCTTTAGATGCTGATTTTGATCCCCTTGTAACAAAGGCAGAAGCACAAAAATATATTTTACATGCTGTAGAACCAATGGGTGCTGATTATGTTCAAATGGTACAAGAAGCCTTTGATCATCGTTGGATTGATTATGCACCAAATAAAGGGAAGTCCACTGGTGCTTTTTGTTCAAGTCCATATGGTTGCCATCCTTATATTTTGGTATCTTGGCATGATAAAATGAATGATGTTTTTACGTTAGCCCATGAGCTAGGACATGCGGGACATTTTGTCAATGCTCATAAAAAACAGACGATTTTCAATTCGCGCCCTTCAATGTATTTTATAGAGGCTCCATCTACGATGAATGAAATGTTATTGGCGAATCATCTTGCACAGTCGAATGATGATCCACGCTTCAAACGTTGGGTGATTTCAAATATGGTTTCTAAAACATATTTCCATAATTTTGTAACTCATTTACTAGAAGCAGCCTACCAACGAAAAGTCTATACGATGATTGATGAAGGACAATCCGTTAATGCGCCCATTTTAAATGACCTATTCCGCCAGGTTCTCGAAGAATTTTGGGGTGAGGATGTAGACATTACAACTGGGGCAGAGTTGACCTGGATGAGACAACCTCATTATTATATGGGCTTGTATTCATACACATACAGTGCTGGTTTGACAATTTCTACTCAGGTATCACAACGTATTATTAATGGTGATGATACAGTGATTGCAGATTGGTTGGAAGTTTTACAAACAGGTGGTACGAAAACACCAGCTGAATTGGCCTTGATGGCAGGGGTGGATGTGTCGACCGATGAACCACTACGTCAAACAATTGCTCATATCGGCAATCTTATTACAGAATTAGAACAATTGACCGCTGTGTTAGAGCAGTAACAACTCGTCCTATGCATGATTCGTTCTCCTTCCTTCGGGATGTAGAGCTGTCATGCATTTTTTTATGATTCAATGCTATACTATTTTACAAAAAGGAGTGATTAGGTCATGAAACAATCCATCGTCCACATAGCACTTGTTGTAAATGATTATGATGAAGCCATTGATTTTTATACAAAACGACTACATTTTACACTACTAGAAGATACGTATCAGGAAGAACAGGACAAGCGTTGGGTAGTTGTAGCCCCTCCTGGTTCAAATGGCACAGCAATTTTATTGGCTAAAGCATCAAAAGAACATCAAACAGATTTTATTGGTAATCAAGCCGGTGGACGCGTGTTTCTATTTTTAGCGACGGATCATTTTGATAGAGACTATCATAATATGGTGGCTAACCATATAGAGTTTATCCGTCCACCTAAACGTGCTGACTATGGGACCGTTGCCGTTTTTAAAGATTTATACGGTAATTTATGGGATTTAATCGAGTTTACAGAAGGTCACCCGATGTCGGCTCGCTTAAAAAAAGACACCGATTAATCGGAGGGCACTGAAAAACTTACGTTTTTTATGACGAGTTGATTTTTTAGATAAAAATAAGGCACTTTCTGTTCGATTTGAACAGAAAGTGCCTTATTTCATTGTCTATTTCTTACTCTTTTTCATTTA
>NZ_QFVR01000050.1 GCF_003143975.1 Kurthia sibirica
TGATGGAGTGCAGGCGGCGACTTCTGCGGGAACAGCACGAGCGGAAGCACCCGGACTGAGCGAAGCGAGGGAGAAGGCTGGAGCCGTGCCCGCGAAAAGCGCCCGCCGGAACGGAATCAACGGCTACCAGGAAAAGCGAGGACAGGAACGAATTTCGTTCCTATCCTCGCTTATCTGTGCATAAGTGGACTTTTTCAGTGCCCTCTAGTAAAGGGGTGCTTTTTTCATGCTATAATACAGGAACTGAAGTTATTGAAGGAGATATTATGGCTATTAATTTTGAATCATTACAACAATTCCAAGCGAGTGGTGGGCTGAAGTCAACGACGATTACAGCACAGCAACTACTACCGGCGATCGTGACACATATTCAACGCATGGATAGAAAATTCACATTACAAGTGAATGGTCGGCTCCCAAAGGCAATGAATGAGTTGTTAGCAGATACTTTTGAATTAAGTCATTTGCAACAACCATTTTATACACAGCATTGTTCGAGTCGAGGGACAAGTCATATCAATGTCTCAAAAAATCGAGTTAAAATTAATTTTACAGTACGATACCGCATGACAAAGGATGAACAAAGTTGGGTAATAGATGAAATACAAACCATTTTGCAGCGTTTAGCTTTAGAAGAAATGACCCCTTTGGAACAAGTAACTGCCGTACATGATTATATCGTACGCAATCATCAGTATGAGATGCAAACAGATGGTTCACCATTTACTGTCTATACATTTATGCATGAAAAAAAGGGTGTATGTATGGCATATGCGTTATTATTTGAAAAAATGATGGAGCTGCTCGCTATTCCTTGTTATTATGTTGTGGGGCATGCAAATGGCGAAGGTGATCTAGGTCATGCGTGGAACATGGTAAAACTTGATGGCGAATGGTATCATATCGATGCTACGTGGAATGATCTCGGCTCAAAAACCAAAACACATGAAATTCGCTATCGCTACTTTTTAAGAACGGATGATTTTATGGCTGGTGATCATCAATGGAATTTAGAACATTATCCACCATGTGTCAGCAAACGATTTGATGGTTTAAGTAATCTCTATGACGTGTCACTGTGTAAGAGTACACTCTATTTTCCACATCCGAAAACTGCGAAATTAACCTCTGCGTTATTTCCACAGTTAGTTTTCAAAGAATTACTCCCTATTCGTGTGCAGTTTTGTACGCTAAAAGATCATCAATTATATTTTAGTAATTATAGTGATGAAGGCTTTTTATATAGTTATAATCTAGTAACGAAGGAAGTTAGCTGTCATTGTAAGAAAGTAGTTACGGCAATCTCATCTGACCTACAACAAATAATGATTCATTTTGAAGATGGAACAATCCAGCGAATAGATAAAATAACTACTGTCGAAAAACAGGATAGTGTAGTTATAACTGAGCCGGACACCGTTATACCATTCATGAATTTTGGCGATAGTTGGTTTGGTAGTTATGAAGGGGCACAGCAAAGAATAGCTATGCATAGTGAAGATGGTGTCCGTCTAATTATGTCTCAAGCAGTGAAGAAATTAACGGTCGATTTGTTATTGCATAAAGGTTTTCAAGTAACATTGACTGCTGGGAAAAAAACATTACAATTAAACGAAGCGGCTAGCTTGATCCTACCTAAAACATTGCTACCATCTACAACGGAACTAACGTTGTCATCCGGTATGCCAATTGATTATGATGATAAAGACGAAGTATTCATAATTCGTCTTTTACGTAGTGATACAGTATTGTTTAAACTATAGAAAAAAATTCGCTCATCCAATCGATGAGCGAATTTTTTTAGTAAGGTGAACATAGCATATTGCGAGCCTTTTAGACAGGTTCTATTATATATGTTGGGTATCGAAACAACTTATGTTTTAGCTATTAGAAAGAGTATGCTACTTATTTTTCGGCAGGAGTCCTCACTATTTCTTTTGATCATGACGAACCTACCTAAAAATAGACAGAAAAAAGCACGGGTACACTAAATCTCATATACGTAAAATGGTTTGAACGACTTATTATTCTTAAGCATCGACGCTATGTTGGTTCTTGTGGAAAATATTTTCAAGAAAAGACTTCTTTTATTTCATGTGATCAATGCCTAAAGAATAGAATCAAGTGATTCAAATGGCTTTTTAGAAGAAATTAATAACAAAACGAAATATATAGGGCTATCAATGATTTGATCGATTTAAAGGAGGAATCTTAGTACTATTAAAAAAGTATAAAGAAGTTGGTTTACATCTGGATTAAAAAATGACAGCAATTAATACCGAGGGCACTGAAAAACTTACGTTTTTTATGACGAGTTGATTTTTTAGATAAAAATAAGGCACTTTCTGTTCGATTTGAACAGAAAGTGCCTTGTTTCATTGTCTATTTCTTACTCTTTTTCATTTAGCAGTTTTAATATCCGCTTAAGATTGACAGCGAATATCGTTGTGGCACCTTGTATTTCCATGCCAAATAAACCCGCTGATTTGGCCGTATTGTA
>NZ_QFVR01000051.1 GCF_003143975.1 Kurthia sibirica
GTAAGCCCGTAATCAAATAACGCATATATTCGAGAAGTATCTCCAGGTACGATAGACGTATCAAATGAAGGCGGTGCTTTCTTTTATGCCAACGAATAAACTTACAATTGTCCCCGTGACACTCGATCCAATTACGGACGAATATTTACCAAGTAGTTCACTACAAAGTCCCTCTAGTCCAAGCTGCATGATTAAAACAGCTAACGCTGAAATTTCCTTCTTTAATGGCGTAGATGAGCGCATCATCCAAACGATTATGAAGGAGCTGAATAAGCAATGAAGCACGACTTTACAGGAGTGAAAAACATCTACATCATCTGTGGCAAAACTGATATGCGAAAAGGCATTGATGGTCTCGCTACGCTCATTCAGGATTCTTTTGAACTAGATCCCTATAGCGATGCCATATTCTTGTTTTCTGGGTGGAGCAAAGATCGCTATAAATGTTTGTATTTTGATGGCGATGGCTTCGCCCTGCTTTATAAGCGATTAGATAGTGGCAAACTACAATGGCCAAAAGATGAAAATGAAGTACGGAACCTTTCGCAACAGGAGCTTCGCTGGCTATTAGAAGGTTTATCCATACAACAACCCAGGGCAATAGCGAAATCAGAAAAAGGCCTCTTTTAAATTCATGCAACAAGGTGGTATAATCATCCATAACTTATACTGAACGAAATGTGGTGAATGATTTGGGAAACGCTTCAACAACCGAAAAAGTATTTCAATTACTTGAAGACCAATTAGCCTATACGAAAAAACAAAATGAAGAACTTTCACGAAAGCTAGATCAATCGTTGTCCCAAAACAAGGTATTAGCTGAACAAATTCGCCAATTAACAAAAGCGTTATACGGCTCTAAAACGGAAAAAGCCAAATATCAAGTGCCCGACGGGCAAGGCTCCTTATTTGAAGATGACCCGCTTTTTAGCGATTCTGAGCAAACAGAAGAACAAAGCGCAGAGACGATTAGCTATACCGTTATCCGTAAATTACATAGGAAAAAGCGGAACGATTCTTTTCGCGATGATGTTGAAATGGAAGAAATACACCATCATCCAAGCACTACGCAATGTGATTGTTGCCGAAATCAAATGACGGAGGCTGGTACTACAATTGCACGTGAAGAAGCCAAATTCATTCCAGCCAAAATGAGGCGTATCCAACATATTGAACACGCCTATGAGTGCAAACACTGTAAAAAGGACGCTATACAAAAGGCGCAAATGAAACGTGGGAAAGCACCGCAAGGTGCCATTCAGCGAAGTATTGCAGGACCTACCGTTTTAGCAAAACTCATCTATGATAAATTTGTTCAATACTTACCCCTCTATCGCCAGGTCAAGGAATGGGAGAGGTATGGGTTGATTACGAACGATAAAAATCTTTCAAACTGGGTCATTCGCGCAGCGCAAGATTGGTTATTGCCTGTTTATGAACAAATGAAATCGATCCTGATGAAGAAGTCTGTTTTGCATGTCGATGAAACCTACGCGCAAATTATTAAACGTTCAGATGGAAAATCAGCGCAATCACATGCCTACAATTGGGTATACAGGAGCGTACCTAGCCAAGGACCTACGATTATTCTCTTTCAAAGTTCCTTATCACGGGCTCGATCTGTTCTGAAGGATTTCACGAAAGGTTATAGAGGGACCATGATTTGTGATGGTTATTCTGCCTACGATAAACTCGAAGGGGTTACCTTCGCCAATTGTTGGGCGCATGTTCGACGTTACTGGCTGAAAGCCAATAGTAGAAATGGTCAAATTGGGGTGAACTATTGCGATCAGTTGTACCAACTTGAACGTGAGTTTAAACACCTATCTCCAGGAAAACGTAGAAAGATGCGACGTAAAAAATCTAAACCAATCGTGAAAGAGTTCTTTAAATGGGTGGATGAATCACCTTTCTTCGGCAAAAGTGCGCTCGCAATAGCAGCCGAATACACGTTGAATCGAGTGGATGAACTCCGAATCTTTTTAAATGATGGGCGTATTGAAATTGATAATAACCCAGCTGAAAATGCGATTCGACCTAATGTGATTGGGAGAAAAAACTGGCTTTTTTCTGTTAGTGAGGCAGGTGCAAGGGCGAACGCCATCAGTTTAAGTTTGGCAGAAACAGCCAAAGCAAACGATATCGACTTTTATCGATACTTAGTGAAACTACTGACGGATCTACCAAATTTACCGATCCATCAACAACCAGAGATTTTATATGATTACCTACCTTGGTCGAAAAATATTCAATTGTCTTGTGCAAAATAGCCAACTATCCGAAAAAAGATTAGGATAGTTGGCTATTCGTCGTGCGTACCGAAAAGGTGCGCTTTTTTATATTACGGGCTTAC
>NZ_QFVR01000052.1 GCF_003143975.1 Kurthia sibirica
GACCAAAAGGCAAGTAAGTAATATCTGTTACGAGCTTTTGAAGTGGCTCAGTAGCGTGGAAATCACGTTCTAAATGATTGGGTGCGACACTCGTTGGTTGCCCAGTACGCTTACGTTTCTTTACTTTTACACGACATGACCAATTATATTTTTGCATGATTTTTTGAACCGTTTTCTCGGATAAATTAGGAAAGAAACTGGCGATTTTACGATAACCATATCGGTATTTATGCGCTGCACATGTTTCACCAACATCTCGATCTCGTTTTTCTTTTGTCGTTTATGTACCTTTCTGTTTTTTCCAACGATAATAAGTGGCTCTTGCTACACCCATTAATTCACAGATTCTTCGTACAGAAATTTGGCCTCTAAGTGTCTCTACTAATTCTACAAATGCTTGTCCAACCACTTCCTTTCCAATTCCTTGTACTTTTTTAGCACTTCCGCTGGATAGCTTACTTTTGTCCCCATAGAAAAAACACCTCCACGTTGATTTACTAGGTTTAATACCCGTTTTTCAACGAAAGGTGTTTTTATTTGTCTCATTAATTTAGGTCAGTTCCACTTAAAAAATAAGTATCCATTGTTTTTTTATTTACATTTTTATATTCTCTCGTAACGCTTTATCGGCCAGATATTTAACTTTTAAGGCATCCATATCAACAGCACCAATACCAGTTGTACAATCTTTTTTCAGTTGTTCAGCCAACACTGACAGTTCTTTTTGATGTTCTTTATAACTTTCAGACTCTCGTAACATAGCGTTCACACTTTTTTGAGCTGCTTGATACTCTTTTCTTTCAGCCTGTGTAATTTTTCTTTTCGGCGGAATATTTAATTTAATTTCAAATTCGTCATTAAATATTTCTTTGACACGTTCACTAAAAGTCGTTGCCATAAAAAAACCTCACTTTCATGTTGCTTCCTTACAATTATTATACAGCGGAGTTCGATTACTATACAATTAAATCGTTTTTTGATTTCTCTATAAAAAGAGATAAATCAGTGTAATTACAGATAATTCCATCGTTATAGATTGTAGTGAAAGGGGTCGCTCTTTTGTAAAAAAGTCTTTTTAAAAGTATATTCAAACGCTTAAATTAACTATTATTTGCTTCTCTCTCGGCTTTATCAGCGTAATATTTCGCTTCAATAGCTTTCATATCAACCACACCAATACCAGCTGCTCGATCTTTTTCTAGTTGTTTAGCCCACACTGACAGTTCTTTTTGTTGTTCTTTATAATCTTCAGAATTTATTAGCATTTGATTGATTCGCTTAGCCTCTCTGTGATAACGTTCTTCTTCAGCTGGAGTCATTTTTCTAACAGGTGGAATAGTTAATCTAATTTCAAATTCGCCACGTGCTATTTCATCAATGCATTCACCAAAAGTTGTTGCCATAAAATCACTCTTTAAAATAACAAACGATTTGTTATTAGATCTCGCCCTTTAAGTGGAAACTCCGAGTAGTTGATTTATTTCTCGTGTCACTGAAAAAACCAAAATTTTGAATTCTTTTCGGCTAGACTTGTATAAGGCATATATCACTTCAATTCCCTTAATCGTGGATGAGGCAGTCCTTATGGACTGATATAGCGTGTGTCTTTTCTTGATTGACTGATGATCTTGTTCAATGATATTATTCAGATATTTATTGGTTTGATGTGTCGTTGAATCAAAGTATCCTTCTGTTTTAAGTTGATTAAAGGCGCACGTTAATGAAGGAGCTTTGTCCATCACCAAGTACCCTAGGATTCCCAAAATATTTGATTAAGCGTTTAAAAATGCGTAAGCTGCCCGACTATCACGTTTTTTTCGTAACGATCTACCTAAAGTCAGTCCGGAAGAATCGATTGCACGGTATAAATAACACCACTTCCCTTTCCCTTTCATATAGGTTTTGTCCATTCGCCAAGAAT
>NZ_QFVR01000053.1 GCF_003143975.1 Kurthia sibirica
TTGAACTTTGGGATTACGTACACTGGTTTAACAACCTACGAATTCACGGAACACTAGGTTATTTAACGCCTGTGGAATTCAAGCAACAGCCCCTATAATTTTTGTCCAGTTTAGTGTTGACATTCCAGTTCTTTTTTATCATACAAGCCCTGCTCTAAAGTTCTTTGATCATAACTTGATGAAAATGAATACACGCATTTGTTGACTTCAGTTTGGCTGTAATATTTTCGATACATACGAAACATCATAAAAACACTTATATATCTATCAACGTAAATAAAGACATACTTAGGTCGGACGCTTTCATAAGATGAGCTAATTATTTTTTTAAAATCATATTTTATTTTTAATTTCTATTACGTGTTTTTTTATATCTTCATCGCTTTTTTTTAATGTTTTTTTAAATTCTAAAATTCCAAATAATAGCATAGAAATTGATAAAGGAATAAAGATTATTAAAAATATTACTTTAGTGATTTCATTAAGGGAAAATAAAATTAATGTAATTATAGTTACTATTGTTATTAAACTAATATATTTATTATATTTAGACTCCATTTTACACCCACCTTTTGAATAATTTTTCTTTTTATAGAAAAATGTGTTAAATTTGTAATTGTAAAAATTATATCATACTTAGGAGGAAATTATGAAATTGTTCACAAAAATACTTAGTATAGTTACATCCTTTTTTTTAATAAATACAATTATTGTATCAGGTACAGCTACTGCAGAAACTTCAGAGCCAAGAGTTGCATTAAAAGCTGAAGGTATTACAGGTACAGAAGATTTAATTCAAAGTACTAACGGTTTATTAGAAAATAATCTTAATTCAATTGTTTTACCTGATAAAAATGATAAAAAAATTATTATTAATAATAAAGAAGATAATAATCAATTATCTATTGGTCTTCCTAATGATATGAATTTAGCAAATCCTAAAGTAACAGACTCTGGTAGTTACGAATATAAAAATAAAGGATCTGTTGATTTGATTCTACAACCTACAGAACTTGGTGTGAGAAGTATTATTAATATTAAAGATGCTGATGCTCCTAAAGAATATAAGTTTGATTTAGATTTACCAAAAGGGCATAAACTGATTACATCGTATGCTTATTTTAAAGGAACTCCTGGTGATGGGTTTGATACCGAAGAAGTTTTTATTGTTGATGAAAATAATATTATTCAAAGTGTTTTTGGTAAAGCGTGGGCGGTAGACGCTAATGGTAAAGAAGTTCCAACGAAATATGAAGTTGTTGGGAATACTTTGATTCAAACTGTTGATTTTAATGAGAATACAGCTTTCCCTGTTTTGGCAGATCCTGATTGGGTTGCTATTGGAGCATGTGCAGCAGCTTTAACATGGTTTGT
The DNA here is from genome assembly GCF_003143975.1 of Kurthia sibirica. Taxonomy (GTDB): domain Bacteria; phylum Bacillota; class Bacilli; order Bacillales_A; family Planococcaceae; genus Kurthia; species Kurthia sibirica. The sequence continues at coordinate 1,375 of NZ_QFVR01000053.1, forward strand.
TGGGTCAAATCTTTTCGCAGCAGCTAAAATTATTAAGGTGAAAAAATATATTAAAGCATTAGGTGGATTTAAAGAATCTGCTAAATTATTAGTTAGTGCAACAACATGGGAAGAAAAACTTCGTGTTGGAGGTTCAGCTTTCAAAAGTTTAGCGGCTGAAATTACTGGTGTAAGTGGATTATATGTATGTAGTAAATTTATAAAAAAATAAAAATGAAAGCCGTAGTTGAAATTTGGACTGCTCCCTGTCAAGTAGACAGCGGAAATAATAAAAATTGAACTAAGCGGCTTGAGCTCTGAATTCTAGAGGGCTCAGGCCGTTTAGTCGTTTTTGATAACGTTGATGATTGTAGAAGTGAAT
>NZ_QFVR01000054.1 GCF_003143975.1 Kurthia sibirica
CGAGATCGATGCGCAAGGTGACGCCGTTGTTGCGCGCAATGGTCAGGTTGTCGACGCTCGAGGAATTGGCGCCGCTGTCGAGGTTGGGATGCGTTTCATGGCAGGCGAAGCCGCAGCTTCGCGAGGCGGATGGCTGGCTGGACGTGTAAGATATCAGATTGTTGATGTCGTTCTGGGTCGCGCCAATCGCCATGGAAGGCGAGTCGTCGAGCACCAGATAGAAATTCATGTTGGGCGCGCTTGCCGCGCGTGCCGTCGAGGTGCCGCCGACGGCCCAGGTCGCGCTGCGAAGCAGGGTGCCGAAGTTGTTGATCGACTGCGCGGTGTACGAAACCGTCACGGTACGCTGGAGCCCGGAATCGACGATGTTGATCGTCGGTGACGGCACCGAGCTCAAGCCGGTCATGCTGTTGGCTGTGGACGCAAAAACGGCGGCGGCAGCGGCCTTGGCCGTGGAATCCGTTTGCAGCAGCATGGCAGGCCGCACGGCTGCAATTGCCGCAGCGTCCGCCGCGGCATCCAACTGATTCTTCTTGCGCAGGGCCTGGGTGTAATCCGTGGTCATACCCAACAGGTAGACCAACGGCACCGTCGCCAATGCAAAGATTACGGCAACGTTGGCCCCGCGATCTGTGCCGAAGCGAGAGAGCCAGGAGCGCATCACGAACTTCATCTGCATCACCAGTTGATTCAACAGGGCGATCTGCCGGGCGCGTTGTCAGCCGTTGGGAGGTATTCCAGCGCTTCCGCGAGTCTTGGAGATCAAGCCGTTAAGCAATGCTTACGCACGGGTGGTGGAATAGCGGGTAGCGCCACAAAATCTCCGGCCCCCTTACGCGAAGCTGACGAATGCTTACACCAGGCTTACAGAGCCTAGTTTGTTAGCTCCCTGTTTACCGATCGCCATCGTCAGGCGCCAGCGGCACCCAAAAGTTGTGTACCGATGCAATGCACGTAAACGCGGATTTTGCCTCGCATAGGATCAGAAGCGCAGGAATGGGTATCCGGCGGCCGGTTCTCGATGTGAACGCGGCGTGCTCAATCACTGAGTTGCCCGACGGGTCAAGGCCAGTCGACAAAAATATTTCGGTTTATCGTAATGACAACTCTGTGTATGGTCCGCTCGTCTCACCCGGCACGAGGGGCGCTTCGCGGTCGTCACGAACGTGGGTCGAGATGCGGTGGACGCCGATTGCGCAGCTGACGAGTGTGCAACGAGGCGGACGGTGAAGTCGTGTGGTCCTGACGCCCTAACGGCAGGTGTCTTCGTGCAAGATGCGTTGCGTCATGCACGGGCGGTGACAAGCAAGCCCAGTCTCGCCGGGGAGAGCACGAAGTAAGCCGTAACCCATCGCGCAGGGAAAGCCGGGTTGTTTCCGGTTACACCTGTGGTCCTACCCCCGAGCTTTCTACCCATTGCTCGGGGCCCATGGGTGCGATCGGCACCCGGCTTTCCCTGCGCCCTCTGCTCAAGAGAGGGCGGAACGAACAGCAAGGCTCGGGCAAAACATGTCGCGAGAACGTAGATGTCTGCCTCACCAGCTGCGCCACATGTTTGGTGTCGTCCCTGCGAACGCAGCGACCCATAACCACAATGCTGATTGTCGTGCGACGCTGGGGCCGCAACCCTCTTCAACAACACAACCCTGTGGTTATGGGTCCCGGCCTGCGCCGGGACGACGGTT
>NZ_QFVR01000056.1 GCF_003143975.1 Kurthia sibirica
ATCTGACTGTCTTCGAGCTTGAGGCCTTGTGTCTTCAAGATGCGGAAGAACTGCTCGATCAGCCACCGCCGCTTGTACCATTCGATAATGCGCCAGGCCTCTTCTGCATTCGTCACCGGATGCGTGGTGAGCAGCCGCCAGTGCAGCGGCTCGATCCCGGCCTGCGGCTCGATCTCGCGCACATCGACCAGGATCAAGGGTAGGCTTTTCGGCAGATGGCGCAGGAACTTGGTTTGCGGTCGGGCCAGTTCGACGGCGCCGAAGCGCAGATCGAGAAGCGCAGCCCGCTCAGGCCGTTGTGCTCGCGCAGGCAATACGATGGTCCGTTGTTCGATGCTGGTCATGGCCTCGCTGGCCGCATACAGGCCACAGCCATCCGCCAGCTTGCGATCATGCATGCTCCGGGCAATGACGTGGAACTGGTGTTCTGCGGCGCAGGCGTAGAGCGCGAAGATGTCGCTCTCGCGGTCGCCCAGCATGGTCACCATCGCAGCCTTCGCCAACAGCGGCTTGGCTGCCAGAGCGGTCGCGATCCAGCGTTGCGATTCTTTGTCCTTCAGATCGCGATTGTCGTGCGAGACGGTGCGGCGGCCCTGGCGGGTCCAGATCTCGCCGTGCAACAGGCCAAGGCAGCAGCCGCTTTCCGCGTCTGCGGCCAGCATCGGGTGCAGCAACACCCCGCGGGTGTTGCCATGACCGATCTCGCCCAAGCCACGCCGGTTTTGTGCCTTGGTGGCAAAATTGATCTCGCTGGTATCCTGGATCGCCAGCACATGGCGGCCTTCGGCCGCCATTACCGTACCATCGCTCCAGCTTTCGATTATCCGCGTCGTCGTCACCTTGGCATTGCCGAGAAAGCGGTTGAAGCGCACCTCCCGGGCACGCATGCCTCCTGCCAGCCGTCGCAGGCAGACATCCTTGCCCGCGACCATGCATTCGACGAGCGCCGCCCCCCTTTATCGAGGCGGAGATCCCCGAACCGACCTAATGACCAGTCAATTTGCGCCAGCATGTCGACACCTCCGCCAAAGCCGAAGTGCCGCAATATGAATCACACGAAATACCGATTCGGGAATCCCCACCCAACTAGATGTGTGCATGCCCTAGTGCGTTCGCAGGGACGACAGTGAGTTTGTGGCACGGGCGCAGGCCTGTCATGCACAGCGCCAGTTGACCGCATCAGTGCGGCCCGGCACGCTGCGCGCGTACTCCCGCCCGGCGCACCCCTTATCCCGCATGTTCACGCTCTCCTCGCTCTGGATTCCCTTCACGATCGTCGCTGCGTTCGGGCAGGTGGCGCGCAATGCGATGCAGCGGCAGCTGACCGGGCCGCTCGGGACCTGGGGCGCGACCAATATCCGCTTCCTGTTCGGCCTGCCGTTCTCGGTGGTGTTCTTTGTGCTCGCGATCCTCGTGACCGGCGACCCCGTGCCGTGGCCGCTGGCGTCGTTCTGGCCGTGGCTGTTGTCCGGCGCGCTCAGCCAGATCGTCGGCACCGGCTTCATGCTGCTGGCGATGAACGACCGTTCCTTCGTGGTGACGACCGCCTACATGAAGACCGAGGCGATCCAGACCGCGATCTTCGGCTTCGTCTTCCTCGGCGACCATCTGACGTCGGCCAAGGTGATCGCGA
>NZ_QFVR01000057.1 GCF_003143975.1 Kurthia sibirica
ATATTCTTGGGCAATCTCTGCACGTGGCTTGCCATTTTCATAAAGCTTCACTAATTGCAGTTTAAATTCGGGTGTAAATGTTCGACGTTGACGTGGCATATTTTGCACGCTCCCTTAATTTTATAATTTAAGTTTACAAGCCCTTATTTTATCTGTCCAACTTAGTGTATCCTATCCAGTATGTTAAATCACTCACAATGATGGCTAATTCTTCATGTTGATTAAAATTTCTTTTTAATACATTTTTAATAGCTGCTTCATTACAGCTAGATGGATAGGGTTTGAATTGAGCCACTGTATAGTTTGAAACAAGACCTCTTTCGCGCATAAGACGCCCAATACGGCGTCTTGAAACGTGCTTTGGCTCTGTTAGCTTTACTAATTCTTTCTGGATTTTCCGCGTACCATAATTATTACGGCTCATTTTAAAAATACGTTCAATCTCATTTGAAAGGGCTACATCATCTGCTTTTTTAACGTCGTTCTTACAACGATTTAACTGATAATAATACGTGCTTCTTTTCACATTGAGGACGTCACACATTGCTGATACCGAATATTTGTGAGCGTTATGACGAATCACATTTATTTTCGTCCCATAATCAGCGCTGCCTGCTTTAAAATATCATTTTCCATTAATAAACGTTGATTTTCTTTACGTAGCTTCTCTAATTCGATTTCTGCATCTGTACGATTATCTTTCGCAGTGAATGATCCCGTCTCTTGATGATTCTTAATCCATCTGTCTAAGCCTGAAGGCGTTAGGTCATACTCACGGGCAATGGCTGCACGTGATTTCCCATTTTCATAAAGCTTCACCATCTGCAGTTTAAATTCAGGTGTAAATGTTCGACGTTGACGTGGCATTTTAGCACGCTCCCTTTGGTTGATAGTCTTAGTTTACAAGCCCTTATTTATTCTGTCTAACTTAGTGTAGCCTATCCGCCTAAACCATGGACTTATCTGTGGTTTTTGATGGTGACAGCTTGCATCCTTATTCTGTCTAAATTAGAGGTTTAACATTTGAGAAAAAATCCCCTAATTTTAGAATTAGGGGATAAACTGTATCAATTTTTAGGTACTTGTACGACCGGGGTGACCGGGGCACCGAATAATTAAGCATCAATTATTTATTTGTCTATTGAATTTGAGCATAGTAACGCGAGTTGATTGATTTATTCATTTTTTTTCATTTGTTGTAACTTTAAACAAAGATAACCTACTATATATTCTCTTGACGTCATTTCTTCGATATCTTGATTTTCAACTAATTCATCAAATATCCCCCATAAATTATTCCATAATTCTGTATCTACAAACTCTTGATATGGATGCTTCATTTATAATGTCCTCACTTTTTATTTTTATTTTTACTGCCATTCGGCCATATTTGTTTACCATTAAAATCTACTTCTTTTACTTTCTTTCCTTTTTTATTACTAACATCCCAATGGTCCTTATGCAACTGATCTTTCTTCCAAATACGATCGGTTCTATTGCAAAGTTTAAAATAACAAATGATTTGCCATTAGGTTTCGCCCTTTAGGCAGAAACTCCGAGTAGTTGATTTATTTCTCGTGTCACTGAAAAACCAAAAAGATTGAATTCTTTTCGGCTAGACTT
>NZ_QFVR01000058.1 GCF_003143975.1 Kurthia sibirica
CGCCGGCCTCAATCTCGCGGTCTTCAGCCTCAGCCTGTTGCGGCTGCAGATCGAGGCGGACAGCGGCAATGCCAACGCGGCGCGCGTGCTCGAGCTTCGCCGGCATTCGAATCAGATCCTCGCCACCATCATCTGGGGCAATGTCACCACCAACGTGCTGCTGACGCTGTTGTCGGACTCGGTGTTGGCCGGCGTGGGCGCGTTCCTGTTCTCGGCCTTCGCCATCACGCTGCTCGGCGAGATATTCCCGCAGGCCTATTTCTCGCGCAACGCGCTGGCGATGACCGCGCGGTTCCTGCCGTTCCTGAACTTCTATCGCATCGTGCTGTTTCCGCTGGCGAAGCCGACGGCCATGGTGCTCGACTGGTGGCTCGGCTCGGAAGGCATCACCTATCTGCGCGAGCAGGATATCCGGCAGATGATCGCCCGCCACGTCGTCGACGGCGGCGACATCAGCAAGGTGGAGGCGATCGGCGCCCAGAACTTCCTCGACCTCGACGACATCTCGGTGTGTGAGGAGGGCGAGGCGATCGATCCCGCCAGCATCCTCAGCCTGCCGCTCGCCAATCAGCGCTGCGTGCTGCCGAAATTCGACAGCGTGCCAGATGATCCGTTCCTGCGCCGGATCGATGCGTCGGGGATGAAATGGGTGATCGTGACCGATCTCGCGGGTGAACCGGTGTTCGTGCTCGATGCCCACCACTTCCTGCGCGATGCGCTGTTCAACCAACTCGAAAGCGATCCGACCGCCTATTGGCACCGGCCGATCATCGTGCGTGACGCCAAGGCGCGGCTCGGCGACGTCATCGGGTTGATGAAGGTGGTGCCGGAGACGCCGGGCGACGACGTGATCGAGCACGATCTGATCCTGGTGTGGAGCGGGCAGAAGCGCATCATCACCGGCTCGGACCTGCTCGGGCGGCTGTTGTGCGGCATTGCGACCGTGGAGAAGCGATCGGCCGCCTAGAGGGCGACGAGTTCGGCGGCGCTGCTGGCGCGTTTTGCCTTCTTCGCCCTGGCCGGGGCGAACAGGTTGCCCGCGGCAAGCCCTGCGGTGTCGGCGACACCGGGATCACCCGATACCATCGCGGCGACGATGGCGCCGTCGATCAACAGCGCGAGCTGGTGCGCCAGCACGGCCGGCTCGGTAGCGCCCATCTCGGCGGCGAGCCTTTCGATATGCGCCAGCACCACCTTCTTGTGCTTCAGCGCGATGTTGCGGAACTGCTTGGCGTCCTTGTCGTGCTCGGCGACCGCGTTGATGAAGGGGCAGCCATAGAAGCGCTCCTCGCCGAACCAGGTCTTCAGGGCAGGGAATATCCGCGACAGCTTGGTCTGCGCATCGCCGCCGCCCGCCTCGATCGCGCCGATGAACCAGTCGCGCCACTGCCGGCCTTCACTCTCCAGCACCGCATGCACGAGGTTGGTCTTCGAGCCGAACAATTTGTAGAGCGTGGTCTTCGCGGTTCCGGCCTCGTCGATGATCGCATCGATCCCGGTGGCGTTGATGCCGTTCTTGCAGAACAGATGCGTCGCCGCATTCAGCAGCCGCCCGCGCGCCGA
>NZ_QFVR01000059.1 GCF_003143975.1 Kurthia sibirica
AACTGCTAAATGAAAAAGAGTAAGAAATAGACAATGAAATAAGGCACTTTCTGTTCAAATCGAACAGAAAGTGCCTTATTTTTATCTAAAAAATCAACTCGTCATAAAAAACGTAAGTTTTTCAGTGTCCTCTTTTTGTATGGAATCTTTCTTAGAAACGTGGTGATATAAATGAAAAAAGAGCCACACCGCAAGGGTATGACTCGATCAGAACGCCGAACAATCGAAACCAAAAGTTTAGAGACTAAAATTTCGATTGTGGCAAATGTAATAAGAACAACTTATTACGTGGTAAGAACATTGATGAATCTCTTCTAATTATATAACATAAGATTAGCTTAATCAAATGAAGGATTAGTTAATTTTAGATAAACTAAAGCCCTTTCCTTAATCGGAGAGGGCTTTTTTTATGTGATAAATTATTTAACTTTAATACTATACATTTTTTTATTGCCTGCTTGATCTACGGATTGTAAGCTGAAAGTAGCTTTTTTTGTTACTTGTACATAAAGTTCAATTTTAAAGTTACCTTTTGAATTAGAGCGTACTTTCTTTGTATAGGCGCCGTTTCTGTATAACTCTACAACCGTATTTGGCTCTGTTTTACCAGAAATTGTGTTACTTTTCGTTGTAACAGGATTGATTTTTAGTTCGGCAGGTATACGATCAATCAGCTGCCATTTAGCTACTAATTTTGTATCTTTCGTGATGGATTGTTTTGGGAACATAAACTTCGTTTTACCATTATACCAACCGATAAATGTATACTCTTTTTTCGTTGGTTTTTTTGGTTCAATAGCTTTGTTCAAATAATCAACTTGAGTTGATTTTACTTTTGAGCCACCTTGTGAATCGAATGAAACGGTATAGTTCTTCACTTGCCATTTAGCTGTTAATACCATGTTATCTTGAATGAAATCTGTCGTGAATTGCCATTTATTTTCTCCATCATACCAACCAGCAAATGTATAGCCTTCTTTAGTGGGTACAAGAGGTTCTTTAGCAGCTGTGTTAAATGGAACGGTTTGAGTAGCAACTGGGTTACCACCTATAGAATCGAACGTCATTTTATAGTCGTTTAGCTTCCATTTAGCGCTAAGTGTAGTATCTTTACTAATCGTATCGCTTAAGAAATACCATTTATTTTCTCCATCATACCAACCAGCAAATGTATAGCCTTCTTTAGTTGGTACAAGAGGTTCTTTAGCAGCTGTGTTAAATGGAACGGTTTGAGTAGCAACTGGGTTACCACCTATAGAATCGAACGTCATTTTATAGTCGTTTAGCTTCCATTTAGCGCTAAGTGTAGTATCTTTACTAATCGTATCGCTTAAGAAATACCATTTATTTTCTCCATCATACCAACCAGCAAATGTATAGCC
>NZ_QFVR01000005.1 GCF_003143975.1 Kurthia sibirica
TAGCCGAAAAGAATTCAATCTTTTTGGTTTTTCAGTGACACGAGAAATAAATCAACTACTCGGAGTTTCTGCCTAAAGGGCGAAACCTAATGGCAAATCATTTGTTATTTTAAACTTTGCAACAGAACCAAGCCATTCGCTAAGTCAGGGAGTGATATAGTGTTAAAAAAAATATTAATCTGTATACCAATTTTTATCTTAGCAATTCTAAGTCCCGTCGCTCCAATTTTGAATTTTGGATTAAATACTAAAAAAATAGATGCGAATATACAGAGGTTGTTAAAGTATTCTTGGTTTGATGAATTATATTCTAACGATAAATTTAGACATTTATTTTTTGCAAATAAACATGTTAGAAAAAAATTAAGTAGCGATATTTATGTAAAGCTGTTGAGTCGTCACAAAAAAACACAAGAAAAATTCTACCGATTTTTAGAAAAAGAAAATAATAGAAATAAATAAATAAATCAAATTAATTTATTACTATTTATTTCGATTTGCTAATAGAGATAATAAAAGTTGGATATATATAGGTTCTTCACCGAAAGACGGGGTTGACTGAAATAGGGCAATATATGTTTCAAACAGACGCTTTGCTTGTTTTTCGGCAGACCGCTTACTGAAAAGATTTTAAAGTAAAAGAAGCGACAACATATAAAGAAAACAACGATGGTGTGGACCATATTTAAAATCGAGGATTTAAAGTATAAAAAGAAGGAGATTAATAATGAAAACATTTAGAGGGAAACGACGATAGTTTCACAATTTAGAAAAAGAAACACATATAAAAAATTATGATTTGGATTTTGATGAAAATAGTTGGTTTGATTTTTGGCATACGCATTTAGATTATTATGGATATGGAAATTATTCTATAAAAATAAGAAAACAACATTTAAAAGGTTTATTTAATTTATTTCATGAGTTAAAAGGGGAATTGGAAAATTGGGGAAATCTTATCAAATGTGGATTGAAATATCTAGTAACGATGCTTCTATGGATACATTATTTATACATTCACCGAATCCAAATGAAGATAATTTTCCTTATAAAAAGTTGACGAATTTAGTAGATGTAAGATCAGAAATTCCATCTTATCTAACGGAGATTATTGATGTAGAAAATTATAAGATAGAAAGTTATGGAAGCATAGAAGATGGAATTACTGATAAAATATTTGTAATTCAATTTTTCGATATCAAAAGTCTCTAAAAGAATACTATGCGTTAGCAACAACGCTTAACAAAAGGAACGACGCTAGATGACCAAATCATCGCATCGTACACATACGATGAGAATGGCTTACGTTTAACGAAAACAGTTGGCGATACAACGTATGAATACTTCTATAATGGTGAAGTATTGGATATGGAAGTTGTGAAAGTAAAGGATGTTGTTACGGAATACCGTTCATATGAATGGAGTGGCTATACACCACTTGGTATGATTATCAAGAAGCAAAATGAATCAGGTACATTTGAAACGAAAGCGTATCAATTCATTACCAACCATCGTGGAGACGTACTAATTAAGGAACATCGACTAAGTTCCGCACGTCCTGTGCGAACGTCGATGGATCTCACATCCTATGAGGCCGTGATAGTGAAGATCAAGAAGTCGGTGCATACACATACGATGCCTATGGAAACGTATTAACGGTCGAAGGGGACATGGGCAAAAGCGAAGAAGATAAACGCTAGAAACGACGTCCTGTCGTAGCGTTTATCCAATCGTCGTCCAGACGACAGCGTTACGCAGGTTATTACTATGACGAAGAAATAAAGAATTATTATTTACAAGCTCGTTATTATAACCCAACAAACGGTACATTCTTAGCAGAACATCGACTAAATTCCGCACGTCCTGTGCGAACATCGATGGCACTCAAATCGTGTGAGGCCCACATCCAGGTGATGACGAACCACTGTCACAGAATGGTTATAGCTATGCGAATGGCAATCCAGTGATGAATGTGGATCCGAATGGTGAATTTGCGCAATTTATTCCGGTGGGCATTTATTATGTTTATGTGGGGTACAAAAACTATAAAAAAACTAAATATATCAAATTTACAGTATCTAGTGTTGCGAATTTCATTAAAAAGGCGAAGCGCGTCGGTTCTGCAAAAAAATGATGCTTATCATAGAGCTCCAAGTTACTTATCCTCAAATCAATTAAAACGTGGGAAAATATACAAGTTTACAGATCGTCAAGGAGAGAAAACTCTTTTACAAGTGAAAACAACAGTAAACGGAAAAAAAGGAATAGCAGAGTATATTTTAAATAAGAAAGGTCAAGTTGAACATCAAGTATTTAGACCAGGTAAAGGATATACTGGGAAACCTCAAGGTTATAATGGGAGATGAGATTAATGAATGATAACACTAGAAAGAGGAAAAATTCTCTATCGATTCAAGTTCCTTATAGTTTCATTAGAGAAAAAGTAAATAGTCTTACTTGGAGAGAATTACAATATGGTATTCTTACAGGTTATACTTCAAAACAAACAGCAATAGAATACGCTATTGCAACTATAAGCTCAAGTGAAGATTCTAAATCACTTCATTTTCAATTAGCAAGTTTATATAATTCGGAACTCTCTTTAGTAGAAAATTTACTAACACAAATTGTTAAAGAAGAAGCTGTACAAAATGAAAATGAGATGAAAAGAAAATGGGGCTATCTTATAATTTTTTGGCTTTTCTCAAATCGAGGAACGCCGGTCTTTATTAACGATACCCCTCCCATTCCTCTAAATGGGCTCTTTGAAGTGTTATTAGTATTATTTGAGGATTTGGAATATCCTGTTGAGTTAGCGGGAATTATTGGGTACAGTGATGAGGCAGATGATTCAATGAGTTATTTGGAAGCGATTGAAAAATATTTGGTTGAATCAGAAAAAGCATTTAATAAATAGGGTTCTGTTGCAAAGTATGAAAAGGTTTAATGAGATTCCTATCATTTTGTTTTCTACACTGCACTCCCTATCAATAACTTACATTCATGTCATATACATTTGAAACGAATAAAGGAAGGAGAGCTAAGTAGGAAGATAAATCCTCCCGCAAGCAGCACAAGCCGATGTCAATGGTCAAGTGAGAAGCTTTGTTTATTCTGCCGATATTTAATTTAAAGTTTATGTGTAAGTACAAAAATATACGATGCTATTTAGAAATAGAGATAAATTATGGTTCTGTTGCAAAGTTTCTCAATTAGCATGATATCAGGTAGAATTAAGTGAAAATAAACGATAGGAGATTTCAAATAACGACACATCGAACCAATAAATATTTGAATAATATCATTGAACAAGATCATCGGCCAATCAAGAAAAGACACAAACTCTATCAGTCCATAAGGACTGCCTCATCTACGATTAAAGGAATTGAGACGATACATGCCTTATACAAGTCTAGCCGAAAAGAATTCAATCTTTTTGGTTTTTCAGTGACACGAGAAATAAATCAACTACTCAGAGTTTCTGCCTAAAGGGAGAAACCTAATGGCAAATCATTTGTTATTTTAAACTTTGCAACAGAACCTAAAAAGGTAAAACAAAACTTAGTTGGTTTTATGCGTGCAACAGAGGTAACGACAAATAAATTAGATGGTTCTTATAATCAGCATATGCATATATTAATTTGTGTTGAAAGTGCTTATTTTAATACGAAAGGTGCTTATATTTCACAAGAAGAATGGACGAATCTTTGGCAAAAAGCAATGAAATTAAATTATAAGCCAGTTGTACATATTGAAACTGTAAAAAATAAAAAAAGAAATCAAGAAATAGAATACACTGCAATCGAAGCAGCAGTACAAGAAACAGCAAAATATTCGGTAAAAGATGCAGATTATTTAAGTGGGAATTTGGAAAATGATTTAGAAGTAGTGAAGGATCTTGAAGAAGGATTATATCGAAAACGAATGGTTGCTTATGGTGGTTTGTTGAAAGAAATACATAAACAATTGAATTTAGATGATGTGGAAGAAGGAGATCTTATTCGAGTAGATGATGAATCGGAAGAAGATGAAAAAGCTTATTCAGTGGTTGCACATTGGAATTGGGCAATGAAAAATTATTATATTTATTAGATTATTATTTAGTATTTTGGGTTTCATAGTTTATTATTTTAAAACTGTATGTGTTTAAATATTGATTGTGAATCACTAATTCATAATCAATATTATTTTCATTAGCACCATTAACTAATGCAGAAATTTCTTTATTATTGAAAATTTGGAATGAAAGTGTTAAAAAAAGTGTTATGATAATAATTGTTATTATTGAATTTTAATTATTAAAATGTGATTAATTAGTATAGTTATAAAAAAGGGAGATTATGATGTCTATGAGTTTGAGAGATATTGCCGTGATGCTTTTTCTAGTTGTTTTTGTGTGGGTGTTCACTCAATTTATAAGAAATTATACTGTTATTGAAACTATTGGAATATTCGAAAATGATCAGATACTATGAAAAGGTTGGATTGTCATTTACACATAAATATTGACACTCTCTCCTTAATCAATAATAGGAAGTGAATTACATGAAATTGAAAAAAGAACTTATTTTTTTAAAAAACAATGAATATAGCATACCCGAGAGTTCTAATGTTGAAAATATTATCGAACAGATGTTAGATAATATTGGGTCTGTTGATTGTGAATTAAGAGACGATCTTATTTATACGACCTTTTCAAACTGGATACTAAAAGATTACTTATCAGTAAACGTTCTTCAAAGAATATTAGATACCATATTGGATGAGCAGCATCTTTTTTATAATATAGGGCAATCAAATTCAGATTCAGTTTTTACACGATCATTTTCAATGCTACTTATACCGCTTATTCTTATGGCGGATCAAAAATTTTTTTTTCTACATGACAAGGATATTTTAAAAATTAAGGAAAAGCTTATACGTTACCTTCAATGTGAAAAAGATTTAAGAGGCTATGTTCCCGAGAAAGGTTGGGCACATGCATTAGCACATGCTGCTGATGCATTAAATGAGTTAGCTAAATATGATTTACCAATTGCCGAAAAATCACAGATTTTGGATGTTGTTAGAAGTGTGATAAGTACAAAAACCATAAATTACACTAATTTAGAAGATGAAAGACTGATAACAGCTGTGATTACAATTTTGAAAAAAAATACTTTTAATATAGAATTGCTTGAGAATTGGGTTAATAGTTTTACGGATTGGGAAAAAACTGAAATTTGGCATGAAGAGTACAAAATTATATCTAATGTTAAAAATTTTTTAGGGAGTCTTTACTTTCGTTTAGAGCAAGAAGCCAATCAAAAATATGTGGCTGAAATTGTGAAAGATAAATTAATTCTAATGATGAAAGACTATACATAAAGGAGTGAACTAATTTGAAACCGAAGTTTAAAGATTTTTATCCAGTTATTTCAATTGATTCACAAACTATTCAAATCGGAGATGAACCGAACAATGCCTATGAAATTACTGACCCAGATGGAATATTAATTAAAATCATACCTTGTCCGAATAACCAAAAAACAGTCAATTTTTAAATGAATTGACTGTTTTTTGGTTATTCTTTTTGTTTTTTTGTGAATCTTTTATATGCAGATAATAAAGTGAAAAAATAAAGAATCCATATTATATAGTTTGTTGGATTAATACCACGTTGAGAATAGCCACCTAATAGATAAAATGTAATTATTAAAATCATCAAAATAGTTGATGTTGAAATCGTTAAAATTAATTCATTTTTAGTATTTATTTTCCAAGCATATTTAGAGTTTCTAGAAAATAGTGTACTTAAAATTAATGTTATTACAAGTATGAAAAGAAGTATGGTAAGGTTTATATTTGGTTTAAAGAAATCTAAGTAGATCGTAGTGATAAAAATAAAAAAACTGATAATCAATAATTTTTTTTCCATTTAAACACGTCCAATTCATGTATTTTCTATTTATTATAACAAATAGAAAAAAGGATAGGAATTTGAAATTATGTAAAGTATTAACTAGTATAACTTTATTCGATTCTGTTGCACAGTTTAAAAATTAACAAAATTCCATCTGGTCCTTCTAATTTCTGAAAGTGATTTTTCTTCTGAATTTTAAGCAGAAATCAAATTTTGCAACAGCATCGAAATTGGTATGACTACGTGGGACTTGTACTCCAGCGTCATCAAGTGCACTATATTCAATTTTTTTTTGCATAGGCGTTGCAAGATAGATTCGGCACGTTTCAAAGAGGAATTCTTGCTAATAACAGAAGGTCCTTCTAAAAGTTCACAGATGAACGCTGCTTATTGTGTCGTCCACTAAAAATAAATGCTTGAACGGAGCTATATTGAAACCCGCGCGCCCTTGCAATATATGTTGCAATTTGCCGCCGTAATACATATTCACCACGCGGATCACTATTCCATAATCATTCTTTTTGAAATGCTATCTTTCTTGCCTCGCACCAATCACGGTAAGGAAAAGCATCCTTACCAATCATAATCAAATGGTGCCATATAATAGCCATTTCGCTCTTTTGGAAATATCTATCCCTCTGCTTCAATCTGTTCATTGGCTTCTTTCATATGATGGACTAGTTCTTGACTCGATTTGCGTTTAGATGGTAGTTTATCATCTGTAATCGGCTATTTTTAAATTGCTTATAAACTTGAACGTATTTGAACTTGTTATTTTGCAGATGAATGGCTAACGCTATAAGAAAACCTCCCATAGATAATTTGGTAAATTATAACACAATTTCTTAGGTAATGACCTATTTAGGCTATTGGACGTAAATTATCTAACTATCTGAAAAAACTTTTAAATAACAAACGGTAAAAACATGTCTATAATGTATGTATATACATGTTTTGAATCAAAGGGGAATAGAGGTTAGAAACAAATGAAAAATATTATTATGATTATTATCGGATCGTCCTTAGTTGGTTTTGCGTACAATTGGTTGCTCATTCCACATCATATTTTGAGTAGCGGTCTTAGTGGTATTGCCATTATGCTTGGTTTATTGTATCCATTTGATACCGGCATACTAAATTTCTTATTAAATCTTCCGTTGCTAATATTAGGGGTAATGAAGCTCGGAAAACGTTTTGCCAGTTATACAGTATTATCCGTAATTGTTGTATCTTTAAGCCTTTATATCATACCAATAATCGAATTGACACATGAGCCGCTATTAGCTGCTTTATTTGGTGGAGTTATTACTGGTGTGGGGATTGGTATCGTTTTTCGTGCCTCAGCATCATCAGGTGGTTTCGACATTATAGCAATGCTTATTGCCAAAAAAACAGATTTCCCAATCGGTTCGCTCCTATCTGCTATGAATGGTGTAATCGTCATTGCGTCTGGTTTTATCTTTGGTTGGGATGCAGCGTTGATGACACTTGTAACAATCTATGTAACAGGTAAAGTAATCGACACAATTCATACGAATCATATTAAATTAACATTAACAATCATCACAGCTAAAGGTGATGATATGAAAGATATATTACTTGAAAATCTCTACCGTGGTATTACTATTACTGATGGTGTTGGCGCATATTCAGGTGAACCACGTAAAATTTTAATGACAGTCATTACAAAGTATCAACTAGCTGAAGTGAAAGAAATGATTCAAAAGACAGATCCACAGGCATTTGTTAATATTACGCAAACAGCTGAGGTTGTAGGTATGTTCCATAAAGCATAAATAAAAGAGTTTAGGACCAAACCGCAGTAAAAATTAAAAGGAATGAAGCTAGGACAAAAACCTAGCTAAAATAAAAAGAGCCTGAGACAAACGTATTTTCAACACAGAAAATCCCGTATGATTTTTCGAAATCATACGGGATTATTTCATTTCAATCCATTTCCGCTTCGAAAAACGCTTTCTGCGCGTTCAATTGATTTGACGATTCATATGGGAGACAGACTATTTTTGTTCTGTCCCAGGCTCTTTTTATTTTTTAAAAATTTAGCATCTACTACAAAAATCGAACGAATGAAGCGCTCTTCATGAAACAAATGGTGTTACCTGTTATTTGGATGGAGACCACAATACGTCCCAGTCTTTTTCTATCAATAAATCGCTACGATTCACTAAAGGCATTAAAAAAGAAAAGAAATAAAAATGTATATTAATGGAATTAAATGTAAGATATGTTACAATTAGCGTGAATGAGCAATATAGCTTTTTCGCTACCCGCTATTGGTCCTTCTTTTCATACTATGCCTATTGTACTTGTTATTGGAAATTATAATAGAAAAGGTGAATACCGATGTTGAATTTTAAAAATGCGCAAGAAATTAATGATGTAATTGCTGCTATTCATAAATTTATTGAACAAGATGTTTTTCCATTGAAAGAACACTATAAAAATTATTTAGAAAATGAACGTTTGTTTTACGACGAGAATGGCTATCTGTCGGCAGAAGTACAGCAAGCGTTTTTAGAAGTGCGCAAAGTATCTACAGCTGCTGGTTTTTACAATATGTTTGGAGATTCATCTCTTGGCGGCGAAGGAGATACATTTGGTTCAATATCTAATTCTCCCTACGCTCACTATGCGATGACCTTTGCCATAACAGATCAAGCATCGTTTGATAAACGTCAAGGAGGGATTAGTTGTTTTCTAGTGCCAGTTGATGGTAAAACATGTACAAATACATCAGTCATTTCTACGCTCGGTAATTTGGGTGGTGAAATTGGTATTTTAGTTTATGAAAATACTAGAGTACATAAAAAATATATTATAGGTGAATTACATAATGGTTTTGATAAAGCGTTAGAAGGGGTAGACGTTGGGCGCATTGTTATGTCTGCAAATTGTGTCGGTGTCGCACAATGGGCATTACAAAAAGCAGTGGATTATTCAAATGAACGTCAAACATTCGGTCAAAAAATCGGTAGTCATCAGACCATTCAAATTATGCTAGCCGATTGCGCAATGGATATTTATGCGGGACGTAATATGCTATTAAATTGTGTTTGGAAAATGGACAATGACAAACAATTACCAATTAAAGAAATATCAATGGTAAAAGCTTATTGTACTGAAATGGCCCAACGTGTAATAGATCGTTGCATGCAAATACATGGTGGAATGGGTATTACAAATGAATTGAAGTTAGTGAAAGCTTGGAGTTGGTCGCGCGCGATGCGCATACCAGATGGTACAACTGAAATTCAAAAAATAACGATTGCCAAACAATTATTAAAAGGAAATAGTAGTTTTTCATAATACAGTAAAAAGCTCGCATAGATGTCGAGCTTTTTTAATTCTTAATAGTAGCTACATATAAGCTTAAAACTTATTGCTTACACTAGGTACAAAAGGAGTGAATAAGATGACAAACCATTTTGCACATGCAATCACCCTAGAGAAAGTGAATATTTTCCCACATAAACTAAGTAAAAGTACGAATAGCCTACAAAATAAAATGAATGCTGCCATCGAATGTGCACATTATATTAAAGTGGATCTAGGGGATGAAAATATTCATATCCCACGTAAAATATACAATGAACCATTGATGTCTATAGAAATGCAGTTGAATAGTCAGCTGCAACAGATGCAGTATTATGCTTTGTTTAGTCGTCATTATAGTTGGAAAGTAAGACTTGCTTCTATTGAAGGATTAATGCTGATGGAAACGCTCTATGATTGGACAATTCCATATTTACTATTAGGAACAATGGACTTATCATCAGAAATACAATTGGCCTGCTTGCGCCTACTAAAAACATTTGAAGAATATGAAATAACTCGAATTACCTCAATGAATCAAGAAACTTTCCAATGGTTCTGTTGCAACGTTAAAAACTAAAAAGTATTGCTATTTCTTAGTTACGCTTTATGCAAAAACTCTTAGTAATTGATTGATTTCATAAGTCACTGAAAAGCCGAAGAGGTTTGCATCTCTTTGGCTTTTTTGTATCATGCATGTATGAAATGAATCATCTGAAATCTCTTAATCGTTTGTTTTTTCTAATTCTACCTTCTATCATATTAATTGAGAAACTTTGTAACACAACCTTTCCAACAATTAATGTTCGTTGGAAAAATAAAAATTGCGCAATGATAGAAGAATTTTATCATTTGTATCAGTAAATACACTGAAATGAAATTATAATTTAAAAGAGAAAATATCGAACGTTTTCAAGGTTTTCATCCTTTTTTATGCTATACTTCACTAAATAATGTAAAAGTATTTAGGGGGTTTTTCAAATTGAATGATTCAATGTATTTATTAATGATTGCTATATTGGTATTATCTTTATTAGCTTTAGTTGCTAAGAGAAAACAAAAGGGTCTTAATGGTTTCAAGTCTTTACTAACTCCAATATTTAGTTACATGATTGGAATTGTTGTATTAATATCATTTTATACACATACATTTGGTCCATGGACTTTCTTTGTTTGTGTCGGATTATTACTGGGTGCATTAGTATGTATGCGCTATATGAAGCAAGCTTTGATTGAAGCTGCCAATAATTAAATTTTCAAAAAATGTTAATATTTATGTCAATATGGGGTATAAGGTCTAGGAAACTAGATCTTATACTTTTTTTTCGATCTAAAAAGGTGGTGTACTCTAAAACTTAGATAAGCAGATGATTGGGCAGTTCATACTACTACAGAAGAGAAGAGGTATTACATGAAAGAATCAGTTTATAAACATGCATTGCTCGTTACTACTATTTTGGGGGCTATTGCAGCTGCTCCACTTGTAGGACATGCGGAGGAACAAGTTGGTCAAGAAGCACCAACTTCAGAAAATTCACCTGCTATTCCTAAAGTCACATCAACACCAGTAACAAATGCTCCTCAACAAGCTCAAGCTCCTGAACAAACGGTGGCAGAACCCTCTAAAACAACTGCACCGATAACAAAACCAGCAGAGCTTACTCCACCTGACGTGACCGCGGAGCAACCGATAGGATCACAGCCACCTCCTGTGGTAGAAACACCTGCTGAAGTTGAAGTACCAGCACCTCCAGCGGTAACACAACCGCCAGTGCAAGACGAAGCTCAAAAGGTGGAGCCCGTTCAAGAGGAACCTGCTAAAGTAGCACCGGTAACGACACCTAAAGTGCCTGCTGTAAATACAGTAGATAAAACAACTGTCAAACCGCCTGTTGTAGCACTGAAAAAAGCGGCCGTTTCAGTAACTGTAAAAAAAGAAGTACCCGTGGTAAAAGCACAAGCTAAAGTAGCACCAGTTGTAGTGAAGGCTGTGAAAAAAGCAGCAGCAAAATCATATGGTTCATCGATTAAAGATACGTTTAAAGATAGTAATTTATCGAAAGCAGTGGTTGCCTTACTAGTAGAAGAACTCGAAGAAGTAAATGGTACTCCAATTGATGATTCAACAATCTTCACGCAAGAAATGGCTGAATATATTAACTCTGCTACATTCGATGAAGCAGGAATTTCCAATATCGGTGCGACACGTTTCTTAGTGAAAAGCTAAGACATAGTATAAATACTAGAGAACTATTTCATTGAAGGATGAAATGATAGGGTAACGCCTTAAAGCATCCTCACTAATACTCCGACATGCCTATAAGAAGGTATGAAGCTCGGTGAAGTCGACTGAATGACGATCAACAGTCAGATAAGTTGGGTGTCTATAAGCAATCTATGGTTAGGAAGACGAATCTCCGTGAAGTTGGAATGCTACATATTTGTAGTATTAATCGTGTGGTCAAGTAATGTCGATATCATGAGTGACCATAATATGTTACAGGCATATTCAAGCGATTAAGGCTGTAGGAGGAACCTAAGGGTTGTAAAAAAGATAGATGAAATGGAACGTGGAAAGCATAGAACCTACGGGTTTTAGCAAATAAATGGCGACTTGCCTACTAAAGCTAATTTATCTATGTGAGAGCGGAGTCATAGTACCTATGAACCCTTGATAATAAGAGGCGAAGGGATGGGCTCTAGTCGGGTTTTTTAGCTCGATGGAACGCCGTATGAGGTGAAAGTCTCACGTACGGTGTGGGTCGGGGGAAAAGCTGGAGCGTAGCAAAGGCTTACCTATCGACATAAGGAATTGAATTATTTACAAATTTAGAATATTTATCATTAGCAGGTAATACCATTTCAAAAATACCAGATGTTTTTGCTGATTTGAAAAAACTTTTAGAATTGAACTTAAGTGATAATAAATTAACGGAAGTTCCAACAGTGCTAACAAAACTAGAAAATTTAGAAATATTATCATTAAACGACAATGACATTACAAAAGTAACAGCTGATATTTCAAAACTACAAAACTTAAAGCTACTAGAGCTACAAAATAATAAACTGAAAGAATTACCAGCATCAATTGGTGATTTAAAAAATCTTGAAGAATTATATGTGCATAATAATGAGTTAACTAAGCTACCCGATTCAATCGGTAAATTATCAAATCTAACAAGTTTAACGGCCCATGACAACAAACTAAAAGAGTTACCAGCATCAATTGGTAATTTACAAGCATTAGAACATTTATCAGTACACCATAATCAGTTAAATAAAGTACCTGATTCAGTTGGTAAATTGGCTAATTTAGAAGTACTTTATTTAGATCACAATAATATTGTTCGTTTACCAGATAGCATAGGTGATTTAACGAAATTAGTCGAGCTGTACTTGAATGACAATCAATTAACAAGTCTACCTAATAGTCTTCTTAAATTGAAAAATGTAGAAGAATTAACGCTTGAAAACAACCTTCTTAAAACGGGTGGTATTGTGAAAGTTGGAGATGAATCTTTCAAAGTAGGTAAACAAGATCAACTTCAATGGAATACAAAAGAAGTAATGAAAGCAATTGATTCAAAAAAAGAAATGCTGACAGAAAAAGAGTTGCTAGCTATGCTTGAACTAGCATCAGGGAGAAAACTATCTCCAGAACATAAATTTATTTTTGAAGGTTATTTTGATGATAAAGGCAATGAAATTAAATTATCAGATTATTTTTCTGGTGATAAAGTAATTAAGTCAGGTAGCATCAACTTACGTGTGCGTTCTGAAGGAACAGGCATTTATCCGAATGATAGTGATAATGCTGTAACAGGTAATTTCAAATATACACTTACTGTTGATGATGATGGAAACGGCGGTGGAAATGGCGGTGGAAATGGCAATGGAAACGGCAATGGAAACGGCAATGGCAATGGCAATGGGACAGGTACAACCACTGGTGGTGGAAATGGTAGCACAGGAACAACTCCTGATGGTGACATCGTGACTACTATCGAAGAGGGTACAACGACTTTATTACCTCAAACTGGTTCTGAAATTACAAAAGGACTAGGCATTACAGGTGTTGCAACAGCATTACTGGGTTTATTCTTCGTACGCAGAAAAAAAGTAAATAAAGAACAATAAATTTAAAGAAAACCCGTCGTTCAGTAAATTGAACAACGGGTTTTTATTTTGAAGAAAAATAGATATTAAAAATCTTGTTGTAATAGAATTGTTCCGTGAGGTTTATTTAGTCGAAAACTGTTCCAATAGATTACTGTATGGACCATGTAATGATAATGAAATCATATTGGAGTAGACTTCGATGGCTGGGAGCGGTTTATTATCTTGGATCCACCAAATAATCGTTTGATAATATGCGCCCGCCACATAGTTAATAATTAATTGTTCCGGGGCAATATAGTCTTTTTCAGGTTGTACTAAAGCCATACCACTTGAAATATAATCGGTTAAAACCTCTAAAACGCCGTCACTGATGGTTGGTTCTTTTCTTTCAACAAGGAAGGTTTTATAAAAATAGAGGTTTTTTTCAAAATGTTGAAATAGTTTTTCGAAAATCCTTGGCATTTCATCTGGAACTAAAAATTCGATCTTTGCTTGATCTTTAATCGACAAAGAATCTTTCATTTGCGCTAACATACCTAGCATCATCGACTCTTTTAAATCCTCCACACTACTGTGGTGATTATAAAAAGTAGGGCGCGTAATTTGAGCTGTTTCACACACTTCTTTTATCGATGGATCGCCCTTCATTTCCGAAAACAGTTGTAATGCTGCACGATGTAATTTTTCTCGTGTTTTAATTTGACGAGGGTCAGTTTGTACCACTTGAAGAGCACCTTCTCCCATATATTTTTTTTAGTATAACATATTCTACTGTAATTTGATTCTAAGATAGTAGAATTGTGTGATGAAAATTGTATTCAAAATCATATAATAATTCAAATAGTAGAACGGCTCGTAAGGAGTTCTACTATTTGAAAATACATGTAGAAACATTTTTCATTTATATAGGTGTTTTCTTACCAAAAGCAAGCAGTACCATGACACTTAATAGGCAAAACATCCCGCACCACTGAAATATACCAAATGGTTCATTTAACCAAAAAACCATAGTCAGTACCGCTGCTAGTGGTTCTAAACTACCTAGTAGACTTGTTTCTTTTGGAGATAGGCTTTGTAAACTTTCTATATAAAACCAAAAAGCGAGCATTGTACCAAAAAATATAATGAAAAATAAATAGAAATAGCCTACTAAAGGTAATGCTGTAAAATTCATTTGCCAAGGTGGATGAACAAAACTTAATAGAAAACCACCAATTAGCATAGCCCAACCAACAACAACAAGTGAATCAAATTGGCGCAGTAAATGCGCAGCATTCAACGTATAAAAAGCTAAAGCAATACCGGATAAAACACCCCACAAAATAGCTTTATTAGATACAGATAAGGTTGAAATATCTCCATTAGTTAATAGTAACAAACAACCAAATAGTGAAAGGGTTACAACGATTATATCTCTAATATTTAATTTTTCTTGTTTTCTTAACAACATATAAATAACAATAATTGTTGGTGCTAAGTATTGTAATAATGTTGCGACAGCGGCATTGCCATTTTTTATTGAAGCCATATACGTATATTGCACGGCTAATACACCAAATAAACTAAAAATAATTAAATGACATGCCCTTTTTTTGTTCTGCCAAATCTGTACTATTTGGGCACGTTCTTTTAGAAAGAATTGCAAAATTAATAATGAAAATCCAGCAATTAATAATCGGATTGTAACGAGCCAATTTACATCTATTGCATAGTCTTGAAAAAGTTTTTGTGCAACAGTTCCACCTACTCCCCAAAATACTGCTCCTAAAATGACGAGGAGTAATCCTGTCGATCTTTTTGAATGATTCATCTCATGCCCACCCTACTATATAATAATAGTGTTATCATACATCTGTGCAGGGCTCAATTATACTTAAAATGTATGATAAAATATAACTATATTGAGGTGAGAGCATGAAACGGAAAGAATTTCATATTAATCAGGATTTTCATGAACTAACAAAACATCGAATGACGAATCTTTCTTTTGCTTGTTATGAAACAACTATTGCTGCTACTATTAATGGCTATATACCTTTACATTGGCATGAAGAGCTACAATTTGTTTTGGTGATACATGGTATTGCTGTTTTTCAAATAGATGACCAAAGAGTTGAAGTTGAAAAAGGTTGTGGTTTATTTGTTAACAGTGGTATTTTGCATTCAGCCACCGAAAAACCAGGGACGAATTGCACTTATATTTGTTTGAATATCTCGCCCTATTTTATTATTTCACAAGAACTCTATGTGACGCATACCGCCCCTTATATTCATGCCACTAATCTAGCGTTCATCGCTATTAACAGGCATGATCATTGGGGAGCGCAAATACTTACCTTACTAGCCGATATAAAATCATTAGTGGATAATCAACCCCTAAACTATGAGGTGGATCTAACAATAAATTTTACATTGATTTGGAAAAATATTATCGGAAATGCATGCAAAGTAACAACACATGATGTGAATCTAGTAAAACAAACCAGATTAAAAAATATGATTGAATGGATACATGCTAATTATTCTGAAAAAATCACCTTAGAAAAAATTGCGAGCGTAGGACAATTAAGTAGATCCGAATGTTGTAGATATTTCAAAACATCACTGAAAACAACACCATTAACCTATGTTATTACCTATAGGATTCAAAAAAGTTTGGTGTTATTACAGCAATTAGAATTAACTGTTACTGAAATTGCCTATGAATTAGGTTTTAATAGTACCAGTTATTTTATAGAAAAATTCAAAAAATCGATGGCTATGACACCACTAACTTATCGAAAATCTCTTGTTACACGTCGTCAATAAAAGAATTAAAGGAAATCTGCCATCAAAGATGTTTTAGTCACAAAAATCAAAGAAGTAGCAGGCACATAATCTCTTTTTATACAGAGGGCCAAGCGTTCAGCTATGTGTCCAGTTTGTCAGTCAATGATCTCTAAAGTATATGATGATTGCATATAAAAAATTAACCACCTAAAAAACGAAATGAACCTGTTTTACCATAAGGTAACAGAAACGAAATGTGTATGGTTATAAATGATGTAATCGATTTGGAGCAGAAAACTTCTTACTATTAATGTATAAAGAAGTTGGTGTACATTTGGGCTAAAGGAAAAAGGTGAATGAAATTGAAAATCCAATTTCATTCACCTCAACATTTTTAAAGATTCACCTTACATATATCGATCAACGAACTTCCAAATAGACGACCAATACAACGCAGAATTCATTTCATTTGCTTCGCCATGGCCCGCATGTTTAATAATCAGTTTCTCTTTTTCAACTGTTGTCGCATCATACAGCGTATCTACCATTTTATATGGTACAAATGTGTCAGCATCTCCGTGAATAAACAAAATAGGTGTTTTGTTTTTCTTCAGCTGTTGGAGAGCAGATGCTTCTTTAATCGAGTAACCGGCCTTTATTTGTGCCATCGTATTCGCTGCATTTATAACAGGAAATGGTGGTAGACCGTATAGTTGATCCAGTTGATATGTAAAAACATCTGCTGCAGATGTATACCCACAATCTTCGACAATTACTTTTACATTCGCTGGCAAATCTTCACCAGATGTCATCATCATAGTCGCTGCACCCATCGATAAACCAAATAGGACAATCTCCGCTTGAGGATCTTCTTTTACCACCAAATCAATCCATTGAACGATATCTTTACGATCATCCCATCCCATGCCAATATAATCGCCTTCAGAGCTACCATGACCTCTTAAATTAGGCACGATAATATTATAGTCCTTAGCATAAAAATGACGATTCCATCTTGTCATAAAGATATTTTCGCCGCCATAACCATGGGCACCAATCATCCATTTATGACTTTGTTTTTCTTGCGTATACTTCAGTGCCTGCAGTTTTAAGTCATCTTTTGATGTAATGAAAATTTCCGTTGCAGGATGTTTTAATTCAAATACTTTGTCATCAGATTCAAGTTTTTGAATGGCTTCTTTTGAAATAAATTCTGACTGCTTTAAATTATCGTTATTTTCCATAAAATCTTTATCTGTGTGTGGGTTTAATGCTAAATTATAAAAGAAATTACCAATTAAAAAATATGCAGTAATTAGTACTACGAGTATAATCCCACTAATCCATCCCCATTTTTTCATTTGTAAAAAACCACCTGACCTTGTAAGATTATGTAACTGTTTTATAGTATAACAAAATAACAACAAAAAAACCTCGTCACAACGCAAATTTACGTTGTAACGAGGTTTTTAGTTTTTAAACATTGTCAATATAAGTTTGATTACAATAATCAGTAATAGTATGGCACAAAGGCTTGCTACCACAATAGCTATAATGGACATAATCGACCATAGCGTATGATCTACGTTTGAATGAACATAGTTTCTACTAATTAAAGCCAATACAACAGACAGTAATGTTGCAATGGAAATACCACCGATTTGTTTCACTTTTTTTTGAAGGTAAGCAACCTTGTCTTGCTGATTCATGAAATACCTCTTTCCGTCCTATACTGGCTACTAGCTTATCTTACAATCGCTTAGTAGTAGATGCAAGTACTCCGCTAGTTTTATAGGATAAAAAGATCAAGTATATGGCGTTTTTTTCACAAAATCACAGTCGCTTTTTTACCAAGTTTTCGTTTGTATAATTCAATTATGAGTTGAACATCTTCTGCTTCAATCATAGAAGGCAGTACTTGCAAGATTGAAAATTGAAAACTTTTAAAACGCTGCGGTCTACTGGCCAAATAGTGACTAATTCCATCAAAACCACCACTGACATCTTCCGTAAAATAGGCCCATGTTTCCAATAAATTATGTGGTGCGTAGGATGCGCCGATAAAATGTGTACCTTCTTCTAAATCCGTTATTAAGTAAATGGCAGACATCGTTCGTAATGCCTTATGCCAAGAGGAATAGAGGAGGGGGTCAGACAGGATTTCTTGTAAATCTTTATAGGTGAGCAGAATCGATTGCGCTCCTTCATATACATATTTATCGCTATTTTTAATATAGAGTATAGGTTTATCAATTAGTGCTGTCTGATACCAAATATCCTTCGTTGTATTCCAGTCGATATACAATCTATTTTCAAGATCTTTAAAAAGTGATGTTTTCTCTAAAGGGTGAAAAACATTAGTAGGGTTGCGTAACAGCTCTATCGGAAAAGCTTTAGGAAATAAATCAACAGATACCGATAATTCTAAATATGTCGTTGAATAGCAACCTATGAATTTCGCGGAATCGCCTTTAGCAGTTATAAAGACCAAGACGTAATCAATTTTTTCATAAAACTTTGGCTTTTGTAATTGAGCGTACTCAAACAATAAATTGACGGCACCGGCAGCACCAGCACCCGGATCATTTAGATTATAGCGAATGAGCTTAACACGCGATGCTTGTAATGAAGCTCTTGGAAACAAATCTGCTAAATACAGAGAATGTTCAGTCATACTAGTCATCTCCTTAGGCATTTAAATAACGTATTTCTTTACCCTTCATATTCTACTAGCAAACATAGAAGAAAAGGACAGAGAACTATTTAAAATAAATGACCTAAGTAGTTAAAAAAAATATTCATTTTATTAAATTATGGGTATAGATGACTATGATTATTTCGAGGGTCAAACCAAAAAAAACATAATTAAAATGACTTTATTCGTCAGATAATCAATTTTAATGAAATAATCTAAATAAAAAATAGCTGTTATTTGCTATTTTTTACATCTTTTTATTCTATTCAGTCCTAAAATTTAGATATAGCATTTAAAGTGTATAAATACCTATTTGATGTATTCCATATAGTACTTTATACTATTCATACAGTGTTAATAGTTATAGTTAAATATAATCAGTTACCATACAAGGTGGCAAAAACTAAGAAACGCCAAATAATAAACTAAATAGTAGAGGTGAGCTTCAATGACATATGTATCTTCAGGCATTAATTCACAAGATTTAACAGAGGCGATTTTTGCGAATTTAGCTGTTATACAATTTGATATGACCAAAAAAATTGTTTTCGTAAATCATACATTTGCTCAAACAATGGATTATCGTGAAGCTGAATTAATCGGGATGAATCATGCGAATCTTTGTTTCTCAGAATATGCGAATGCACCGGAATATCGCCAGTTTTGGGCATCATTAAAAGGTGGGAATTGTTTTAAAGGTATCGTACAACGACGAAAAAAAAATGGTGATATTGCATGGATCGATGCTACGTATATGCCCATATTATCCGAAGGGCAAGTAACAGGTGTCTTTAAAATTGCTATTGATGTGACGGAAAAACAAAATCAACTGAAACATGTCGAATCTTCGTTAAAGGATACTGTTGATTATTTGCATGATAATTATAAGGCACGTACGGATCATATTAATAGTATGCTCGTGACGATTAAACAAATTGAAAAAGATCTACAAGAAAATTTCGAGAATATTAAAGTATTAATTGCTAATGCACAATCTATTTCAACCATAACGAAAACAATCAATCATATAGCGAGTCAAACCAATTTATTAGCTTTAAATGCAGCAATTGAAGCGGCTCACGCTGGTCCATATGGCAAAGGGTTTAATGTAGTGGCTTCGGAAGTACGTAAGTTATCAAATGAAGTCACAAAATCTATCAATGAAGTGAAAGATACAACATCCTATATTTTAAAAAATCTTGATCAGCATGCAGTCGGAACGGAACAAATTCATGTCAATATGAAACAAACAACGGAAGAATTGGGCGGGTTGACAGATGAATTTCAGTTATTGATGGCAAAAGTAGAAGAATTAGATGAAATATCAAAAATTATTGTTAATCAATAAACCCACCTCTAGAGAGTCAACCCTGACCACTTCCTATGCATTAAAAAAATTTTAGAGTTCATAACAATAACTTTCACAATTTTTTATTTCTCTGTTTTGTTACTTTGAATAGCTTCATCAATCGGAATTTGAATCATCGAATTTGCATCACCTGTTACTAATGGCGTTTTACCATCCCATTTTTCTAGATACTGTTGTGTCAAAATATCTTTTGTGACAGATTTCGAGATAATTCTATTAGCTTTTGCTTGGCCTTCTGCTTCAATTCGTTTTCGTTCCGCTTCCGCTTTTGTAATTGCTAAGTCAGTCTTTTTCTTTTCAAGCTGTTGAGATGCTTTTACTCGCTCATCAATAGCGTTTTGAATAGATTCATCCGCTTTTGGCACACCAATTGTCAAGTCAGTTACTGTAAAGCCTAATGGGCGGATATCTTCTGAAAAAGTATCTTGAATTTTTGCGCTTGCATCGGATGATTTTTCACCGTAAATTTCAATTACATTATACGTAGAAATAGTCGTACGGGCCGCTTCCCATAAGCGCGTACGTAAATAGTTATCGGTAATTGTATCGATATCTACCGCACCAAATTTATTGAAAAGATCGGATACCTTCTCCGGATCAATCGTGAAATTATAAGCAAAATCCATTTCAATCGATTTACCATCATTTGTTGACACTTTAATATCATTATTTTTAATTGTTTGAAGTTTAACAGGGTATTCAATCGTTTTATCGAGTAGGCCTGTAATATGCCATCCAGTCGATAGTACTTGGTCTTCAATTCCTTTGGTATTATAGACAACGCCTACTTCACCAGCAGGGATGCGTTCTGTTTTTAAAATGATGCCAATTGCTGTCATTACCAATAAAATGGCAATCACAATAGCGCCTAATATTTTTTTCGTATTCACGTTACTTTCCACTCATTTCATTATATATTTATAATTTACTTAAATAATGTATTGAAAAACCTCATAATTTTACGACCAACAACTTCAAAATACTGTGATAAAAACAACCAAGTAACGATTAACAATATAACAAGTAAAAGAATGGCTGGAAGTAAGTACATAAGTTAACTCCTTTCAAATATATTTAGGAAAACCCTATACAAGTGTATACATAATAGATGATTGAAAACAATACTATTCACAGAATGCATTGAAAAAATGTCGAACTGACAAATAAACTAGCATGTTTAACGACATAATATACACTAATTATGTACTGTACGAACCAGTTGCATAATGAGTGGTCTACCTAACTCTACTAACTTTTCTCCGCTGTGTTTTAAGCCCCAGTTGTAAATAACGCCCATCATAGATTGTATAATCATCTGAAATAAAATGGTGTCTGACTGCGCTGTAGTAATTGATTGATCATCAAAACCAATTTGGATAATTTCACGTATGATGACAAATAGTTGGCGATGTTCGTTGGTGAAAAAAGTATGTTCATTACTAACGATGGTAGCCGAATAGATAACACGCATTAATTCTTTACCAAGCTCTGTTTCAAGGGCTATTAATACTTCACAGAAAAACGTCGTTAACAATTCAATACCTGGTAGTTGTTGTTCTTTTAATTGCAGAAAAATATCACTATAGGATTCATCCATCTCTTTAAAGCGCATCATGAAAATACTAGATTTTGAAGGGAAATGTAGATAAAAAGAGCCTTTTGAGGTATTACTTTCTTTAACGATACGATCAACTGAGACATTTTCGTAACCATATTCTTTAAAAAGTTCTAAAGCAATTACCATAATATGTTGTCTAGTTTGTATTCCTTTTGACGTTTTATTCTCTTTATTCAATGTTTATTCTCCTTAAAGATGTATTTTTTAAAAAAATTGACTATTCTTACTATTAAACATATCATTAGACCACAGTCTAGTCTATTAGGAGAGGAATGGTATATTTGACTATTATTAGAGATGTAAAAGACTTAGAATTTCTTTTTAAAGATTCGATGAAATTACTTGTTGGCGGATTTGGCCTATCAGGAACACCACTCACTATCTTAGATGCTGTGGCAACTTTTCAAGCGGGCAATTATATAGTCGTAAGCAATAATTTAGGGGACAGCGGTCAAGGATTGCATAAGGTTTTTACGGCTGGCAAAATCGATAAAGTAATTGGTTCTTTTTTTACGATTAACCCAGAAGCAATCGTGGCATGGTCAGCCGGTCAATTAGCGATTGAGCTTTTGCCTCAAGGAACTTTAGCTGAAGCAATTCGCTGTGGAGGAGCTGGTATAGGAGGATTTTATACACCAACTGCTGTAGGAACACGTTTAGCTGTTGGAAAGGAAGTACGAGAAATTGATGGTGAGCGTTATTTATTTGAAAAAGCGATTACTGGAGATATCGCTTTAATTAAAGCTGCTAAAGCAGATAAAGCAGGCAACTTGGTTTATCATACGACGGCCCGCAATTTTAATCCGTTGATGGCAACTGCTGCAAAAATTGTTATTGCGGAAGTAGATACGATTGTGGAAATTGGAGAATTACGCGCAGAAGAAATTATTACACCGCATATTTTTGTCGATTATATCGTCCAAAGTACGTACAAAAAAGAAGGAGGGCATTATATTGACAGCAACTAGTCGTGAAATCATTGCTCAGCGTATTGCGAATGAATTACAAGATGGTGATGTTGTTAATTTAGGTGTGGGCATCCCAACACTTGTATCGAAATATATTGGTGATAAAAAAATCTATTTACAAACGGAGAATGGTTTACTAGGTATGGGACCACCGCCATCTGATCTAGATATCGATATCGATTTAATCGATGCGAGTAAAAATCCAATAACGACTACAGTAGAAGCTTCCTTTTTTGATAGCGCTTTCTCATTTGCTATGATTCGTGGAAAGCATGTGGATGTTGCAGTTCTAGGTACATTGGAAGTTGATCAGTATGGAGAGATTGCGAACTGGTCTATTCCAAATCAACCTATATTAGGGGTTGGTGGTGCTATGGATTTAGTGGCTGGTGCAAAAAAAGTTATTGTTGCAAGTACGCTCTTCAATAAATCAGGCGCTTCTAAGCTCGTACCAAAGCTAACATTGGATTCAAGTGGTGAACGCCGAGTCGAACAATTTGTAACTGAATATGCTAGTTTTTCTTTCATAGGTGAAAAAGTGTATGTAACTGCGATTTATGGGGCTTTATCATTTGCTGAATTACAAGAAAGAATTCCAGTTCAACTTACAAAATAGCTGAACCGGAGATAGGGGAGACAACTGTATGTGGAGTTTAATAACCATTGTCATTTCACTAACATTACTAATTGTTTTAGCGTTGCGAGGATTTAGTATTATCATAATAGCACCTGTTGTCAGTTTATTTGTCATGGTAGCAAATGGTTTACCAATACTAGAAACATTTCAAGAAACGTATATGGGTGGGTTCATCGGATATGTTAAAAATTACTTTCTGATTTTCTTATTTGCAGCGATGTTTGGAAAAATGATGGATGATAGTGGGGCTGCACGCCAAATTGCTAATTTACTTTTGCGTATAATTGGTAAAGATAGTAAATATAAAGTGTTAGTTGCCATTATGATTATATGTGCCTTTCTAACATATGGTGGTGTCAGTTTATTCGTTGTAATATTTGCTGTACTGCCGATAGCTAAGCCGCTATTTAAAGAATTAGATATACCTTGGCATTTATTTATGGCCCCTTTTTTTACTGGAATTGGGACATTTACAATGACAATGTTACCAGGTACGCCATCTGTTCAAAATATTATTCCGACTAAATATCTCGGAACAACCGTTACTGCAGCCCCTATGCTTGGAATTATCGCTGCTGTATGCGTGATTGCCCTTAATTTATGGTATATGAAACATGCTTTAAAGCGTTCTGAAAAACGCAATGAAACTTATCTAGGTATGCAAAATCCAGATCGAGATAAAATGGATATAATTGAAGATGTTTATAAAAATCGTAAACTACCCAATCCATTTATTAGTTTGGTTCCACCAGTAGCACTGCTACTAACCTTAAATCTATTTAATTTTGAAATTATTTATACATTAATGGGCGTGGTTGTATTATCCTCTATATTATTTTGGAATTATATTGTGGCTAAAAAAGATACTATTAATTTAGGCGCTACATCGGCTATTTTGCCGATTATTAACACGAGTGCGGATGTTGGTTATGGTTCCGTCATTGCTATTACAGCAGGCTTTAGTATTTTCAATGATGCGATGAGTGGTATCCCAGGAAGCCCTATTATTTCGTTATTCATCGCAACGACGGCTTTAGCGGGCATTACGGGTTCATCAAGTGGTGGGTTAGCAATCGCTATGGAAGCGTTATCATCTACTTATTTAAAGCTAGGATTAAATCCAGAAGCGATGCACCGTGTTGCATCTGTTGCATCAGGTGGCTTGGATTCATTACCACATAATGGAGGGGTCATCACAATTTTAGTTGCTTCAAAGCTTACGCATAAAGACGCATATAAACATATTTTTGTAGTTTCTGTAATAGCTCCCTTATTGGCAAGTATTCCAATGTTGATTGCAGCTATATTATTTTATTAATTTGAGGAGGTATACAAATGATTGAAAAAGTCGGCGTTATAGGTTCAGGAACAATGGGTTTTGGCATAGCCTTTCAACTTGTATCAAATGGTACCAAGGTAATCCTTGTTGATTCAAATGAGCAAGCCTTACGATTTGCACAGTTAAAATTAAGTGAATATTTAAAAATCTTTAAAGAAGAAGGATATTTATTTAAAGATTCGGATGAAGCTATTATGCAACGCATCACCTTTACAACAACGATTAGTGAAGTGGCTAACTGTGATTTAGTTATCGAATCTGCTACTGAAAATTTACAACTAAAGAAAAAAATTTTTAAGGAATTAGATCAAATTTGTCACCAGCAAGCAATTTTAACTTCCAATACATCTAGTTTAAAATTGTCAGATATTACAAAAAACGTGGTACATCATAAGGAACGAGTCTTATTGACACATTTTTTCAATCCAGCACATATTGTACCTTTAGTAGAGCTTTTAAAAGGACATGAAACTCAGCAAACTGTTTATGATGAAGTCGCTCAGTTCATGGAAGATATGGGGAAAGTGACAATCGAAGTGCACAAAGAAGTACCAGGGCTTGTAGCGAATAGAATACAAACAGCCTTAGCGCGTGAAGCGTTGGCTTTACTTGAAGATGGTGTGATATCGGAAGAGGATTTAGAAAAAGTGTTATTCGCGGGGCCAGGGTTCCGATACGCTTCAAGTGGCATTTTAAAAATTATGGACTTTGGTGGTTTAGATGTTTGGCGAATTGTTCTTGCACAGTTGCAACCAGAAATTGAATCAAATGTGCGAAAATTTGATATCTTAGAAGAAAAAGTAGTCAATGGGCAATTGGGTGTCAAATCATCATCAGGTTTTTTTGACTATCCAGGTAAAGGTTTGGACGAACTTGTGATTGCTAGAGATCGTTCGTTGATCAAACAATTAAAAACATTTAAAGAAATGAATGGAGGGAAAATAAATGCGTAATATACTCATCACTGGTGCTGCTGGTGGGCTTGGATCTGCTATGGTCAAACGTTTTATAGAAGCAGGTGACTTTGTTTTTGCAGCAGATTTAAATTTGGGAGCAGCGGAAAACCTTGCTAATTTGTATCCTGGAAAAGTGACTGCGATTGAATTAGACGTTGCAAGTAGTCCATCTGTTCAACTCGCGATTGCAACAATTACAGAGGAACATACAATCCATGCACTCATCAATAATGCTGGTGTACAATATCGTGCTAAAATAGAAGATTTTCCAGAGGAACAGTGGGATCATTTACAAAATATTATGTTAAAAGGCCCATTCTTAATGACAAAAGCCATTTTCCCTCATATGAAAAAGCAGGGTTTTGGTAACATTGTTAATATATCTTCGGTTCATGGTGTCATGGCAACGCCCGAAAAGGTTGCATATGTCGCTGCAAAACATGGCGTTATTGGATTGACACGAGTCGCTGCATTGGAAGGTGCAGCATTTGGGATTAACGTTAATGCCGTATTGCCAGGTCCAGTGAAAACACCACTGCTTGAAAAACAATTAACTGATTTACATGATCGTCATGGTTTGAGTGAAGAACAAGCATTAGCAGAAATTGTTTATCCAAAACAAGCAATGAAACGCTTTATAACAAGTGAAGAAATAGCAGATAGCGTGTATTTCTTAGCTTCTAAGTATGCATCAGGTATTACGGGGGAAACAATTAGTGTATCAGGTGGCATGTAATGAGAAAGGGGGAGGTGAACAATTATGACAGCATATATTATTAACGGTAGCCGTACAGCATTTGGTGCTTTCGGCGGCGCATTAAAAAATACAACAGATATCGATTTAGGAACGATAGTGGTGAAAGAAGCTTTAAAGCGGTCAAATATATCAGCAAACGACATCGAAGAATTAATTTTTGGTAATATTATTCAAACAACAACATCTTCAGCATACTTAGCACGTCATATCGCTTTGAAAAGTGGTTTGCCACATGGCAGTACAGCGCTCACTGTCAACCGTTTATGTGGTTCTGGTTTACAATCAATCGTGTCAGCATTTCAACAAATTAAGCTTGGAGAAGCGTCAGTTTTAATTGCTGGGGGCACAGAAAATATGAGTCAAGCGCCACAATCATTAGTTGGTACTCGTTTTGGCTCACCAAATAAAGCACCACAAGTAATTGATATGCTCTGGGGTACACTTTATGATGAAGTAGCTGAGTGCGGCATGGGCATGACAGCAGAAAAACTAGCACTTCACTATAATATTAGTCGACAAGAACAAGATGAATTTACACTAACATCGCATCAACGTGCTACAAAAGCATATCAGAGTGGTCGCTTTGCTGAAGAAATTACAGCAGTGTGTGTTAGGACACGTCGAGGCGTTATTGAAGTGAAGGAAGATGAACATATTAGAGAAGACATTTCTTTAGAGGCGTTGTCAAAATTAAAACCAGCTTTTAAAACGGATGGGACGGTAACGGCAGGAAATGCGAGCGGAATTAATGATGGAGCAGCAGCTGTGGTCATTGTATCTGAAAAATATATGATTGAACATAAATTAAAACCGATTGCTAAAATAATTGATTCGGCTGTTGCTGGTGTAGACCCGACAATAATGGGTATTGGACCAGCTCCTGCGATTCGCAAACTTTTAGCAAAAACGTCGTTAACTTTGAATGATATTAATCTTTTTGAATTGAATGAGGCCTTTGCAGCACAATCATTAGCTGTTATGAAAGAATTGGAACTGCCAATAGAAAAAGTGAATGTCAATGGTGGTGCTGTCGCATTAGGTCATCCTATTGGTGCCAGTGGTACACGTATTACGTATTCATTAGCATTAGAATTGCAAAGACGTAATTTGCAATATGGTATAGCCAGTTTATGCATCGGAGGTGGTCAAGGTATCGCCATACTTTTAGAAAATCCCGATTTTAACTAAATAAACAAAAAGAGAAATTACCAAAGTAATTTCTCTTTTTGTTTGTTTTTTGAAGTGTCAGTTGTATGCTTTTACGATTGTTCTAGGAAATTTTACTAGCAACCGTTCATAGTATATGTTCAAAATCTTTGCTAATTTTATCGCCACTTGTACAAATTTAATATCTAAAGAACACTAGATAAAAATGCTTTACTACTCAGTAATTACACCCTCTTTATTTTTTGATCAGCAATCACTTTAAAGTAATGATAGGGTATAATTAGTAAAAAAATAAGGTTTTTAAAATGACAAAGTATTTTTTCATTTGCTTAGACTTTATTTTTTTATCTGTAAACAATTGATTGGTATTTCAGTGTAAAATACAAAAAATAGAAGCTTATTTTGTTTGTTTAAACTTTGCAATGGAACCTTATTTTCCATATTGTTTCATGTTAGTATGAGAAAGGAATAGTATGCAAATAAGATATTTTAGGGGAGTGAATACTATAAAGAACGGCTTTACATTATATGACCAGACACATTTTACATGGTTACTAATTATAACGGGACTAATCATTTTAGGTACATTACTTTATAAGAGGCTTCAACCGCATTTACAAACAGTTATGGAGCGGTGCATCGCTTGGTTTTTAATCCTTTTTGAGTGTTATAAAAACTATTATTTATGGCAACATGGGGACTTTACTGTGGAGTATCTTCCTTTTCACCTCTGTAGTTTAGCTATGTTTGCCATTCTGTGGAATAGTTATTTTCATGACAAAACTACAAATGAGTTTCTTTATTCACTTTGTTTGCCCGCGGGCATTGCAGCGTTATTATTTGCTAACTGGACAGATCGACCGGTATGGAGTTTTATGTCATTTTTCAGCTTTATCTTTCATACTTTTTTAATCATGTATCCGGTTATGCGTCTGGCAGCAAAAAAATATCGCCCTGCTGTGACACAGCTATGGCGAGTTGTGTTATTACTGATACTAATTGTACCGCCTATTTATCTATTTAATAAAATGTATCATACAAATTTTTTGTTCATCAATACACCGTCACCGGGATCGCCATTAGTTCCTTTGGAAGCTCTTTTCGGTAATCCAGGTTATATAATTGCTTTGATTGGAATTGTCTGTGTTATTTGGATTATTTTGTATCTCCCGTTCATGCGAAAACCAACGGCTCCATGAATAATACTTCATACTAAACTAGAGATAAAGGTTGGTGATTACAATGACAAAAGACAAAGAGATGATACTAGGAGAAGGACTTATGCTACCGGCAAATATACTCGTTAAAGCAGGTGATGAGCAAGTATGGATGACTTATTCAGAAATGGGTTATGCATTTTTCATCTCTTACGATGAGCCGAGCCTAGAAGAAATAACAACAATCAAAAATGGTGAGCTACAACTGTCTATGGTCGTGCTACGGGATATTTTGCATATCACATTGACTTTTCAAGATGGTCTGACTAATTTACCACCAATGGATATCGCTTACTATGCCAATTTAAATGATAGATATTCGATTGATTTTGATAGTAGCGAGTCCTTAGAGCAACTACAAAAAGACGATGGAAGTGGTTCTCTGGCGCAGATTATACTTATTGATAATCGCAGTAATATTGTCGCAGCCCATCGCATTATTAAATTAGGTAATGACTTTTCGTTACATGTATTACGCGCTATTTTACAAATGAACTATAAAACACTATCCACAGCCGATTTTACTGAAAGAGTATATGCAAACCAGCAACAATATAGTGTAGAACAACTTATACAACAAGCGACGGTTATTGATCGTGTCGCAGCACCTACTCAATAACCAAAAACAGCAACCTCATGTCGATAAAAAGACATGAGGTTGCTGTTTTTTGCGTTCTATTTGAATGCGTGGCACTAGTGGACTTATTAATTAAAATCTAGTATGGCTCGTATATCATCATCCGTTAAAAAAGCTGCAGTGGATGGCCCCGCTTCAATAATATCATGAATTAAATCTTTTTTTTCCTGTTGTAGGTCATTGATTTTTTCTTCCACAGTGCCTTGCGTAATTAACTTAATAACATGCACTTCTTTATTTTGTCCGATGCGGTGCGCACGATCAGCAGCTTGTTCTTCCACAGCGGGATTCCACCATAAATCATAGAGAATCACAGTATCAGCTCCTGTTAGGTTAAGACCAGAACCACCTGCTTTTAATGAGATTAAGAAAATATCGCATTGACCTTCATTGAAGTGATTGCATAGTTGTACGCGCTCCATTGGAGGAGTTCGCCCATCTAGATAAAAGTAAGGGTCACCATTATTCGTAAGGTAACGACCAATAATGTCTAACATTTTGGTGAATTGTGAAAATATTAAAACGCGTCGACCGGATCGCTTCGCTTCCTGTAATAACTGCACTAACTGTTCAAATTTACTTGAGGTTCCTTGATAACCTTCGATAAACAATGCAGGATGACAACAAATTTGACGTAATCTCGTAATACCTGCCAATATTTTAATACGATTTTTACGTAAAGTATCCTGATCAAGATGTTTAAAATCATCATGTTTAAGCTTGGCTAAAAAGGCCGTATACAACTGTTTTTGCGCACTATTAAGTACAGATACTTGCAAAGTTTCTTTTTTAGCCGGCAACTCCAATAATACATCTTCTTTTAATCGTCTAAGCATGAATGGACGGACTCTTCTAGCAATATCTTTTCGGCTTAATTGGCTATAAGCTTCTAAGCCGTGAAATAGATGGGGAAAGACAACGTAAAAGATGGCCCATAACTCTTCTTGACGATTCTCTACTGGTGTACCTGTCAAAGCAAAGCGATGATCTGCCTGTAATGTCTTCACAGATTTTGCTGTTAAGGTCGATGGGTTTTTAAAAGCCTGTGCTTCGTCAAAAAAGATGGTGTGATAGTGATGCGCTTCATAGAGTGTATAATCCTGTCGCATTAGTGGATAGGATGTGATGATGACATCAATATATACTGTATTGTCAATTAACTCCTTGCGTTGACTACGTGTGCCATCTACGACAATAGCTTGAATAGCTGGAGCAAACTTCATTATTTCCTGTAGCCAGTTATAGGTCAATGAAGAGGGACAAACAATGAGGATTTGTTGCTTATTTTCACGCAAAACCGTTATTTCAGACAAAATATAGGCGATACTTTGTAGTGTTTTTCCTAATCCCATCGTATCGGCTAAAATACCGCCAAAACCAAAGCTTGCTAATTGTTTCATCCATTTATAGCCCGTCTTTTGATAATCTCTTAAAATAGGCGCTAATGTTGATGGAATAGCAATCGCAGCAGCAGTCGGGTCTGCCATTTGTAATAGTAATTGGCGGAATGATTGATCCGCTTGAAAAACAGTTGGATTGTCATCGGATGAAAGATATTTCAAGCCATCCAAAAGTGGCAGATCCAATGTATGTTCAAAATGGTCATCTTGCAGCGGTTCCGCAAGTAAAAATTCCCTTATTTCATCTATTTCTCTACTTTCTAAAGAGAGTAAAGAATCATCTTTTAAGCGATAATATTTTTGTTTGAATTCAATTGCTTGCAATACCTCTTTTATTTCTTTATTTGTCAGACCGTCCATTTCAAATTTGAATTCCAACCAATTCCTTCGTTGCTTTTTTACTTTGACGATTATTTTTGGAAAGGTCGATTTTTTAGCTAAGCGACTTCGAACGGCAGAAGTGGCGAAAACATGACTTAGCTTATGAATTTCAGGTAGAATATGGTAGAGAAAATGATATTCTGCTTCTTCATTTTGCATGAAATAACCAGCTTCAGTTTTCGAAAAACCACTAGCAGCCATGATATCTAAAATGGCCATTTCTTTATCATAATCACGGATAATAGACATGGTAGGCAATACTTCATCGGATAGAGGTTGAATTGTAAAATGCTCATAACGAAACTCAATGCTCGCCAATAGCTTATTATGAATGCGGTCTAAATACAATTCGGCAACTAAAGGTACTTCCTGTTGTTCTTTTATAAAGCGTTCAGATTGAATAAGCGTTCCGATATTACGCAAACTAGGAAGTAACTTTTGCAATGCCCAGTCAATTTGGTTGGCAGGAATCTCTATTTCTTGTTCAGTGGAAGCGGCGATTAGTTGCTCTACTTCACTTAGTTGCATACTATCTTCAGGCGTAAGTTGATACAATGTATCTGCGTTAAATACGATGGCATATGCAGGGAAATGTCGCATATTTTCAAAACCTTTTATTTGCAATGAAAAATGCTCATGTCGTCGATCTAGTAAGAACTCAAAGGGTGGTTTCTTTGCAACGATATGAAACGGTTGAATTAATGTGTTATTTATCGACATAGTCACATGAACAGCTTTTTTTAATAAAGTCACGATATGTACCCAAAAAGAGGGCGGAATTATTAATAATGCATCTTCTTCAACCTCTTTTGAAGCGGCAAATAACTGCTCATCTCGCACGATTTGCAGTAACTGTTTTAATAATTGATCATCTGAAGCGATAAAACAGTAATCTACGATAGAAAATGTCCGGCCATCTTGTAATATATAGGGTATACCTGCATGGATGGCAGCTAAAAACATGCGGATATTTGTAATATGAATAGAGTTTATATATAATTCCATGCCAAATAGTAAAGTACCATTGGGCGCAAATAGGGCAGTTAGTATAAACTGTACGCTAGCACGTGGACGTTTTTCAAAATGTAGTTGTTGATGACTTGGAAGCGTATGTTTCATTTGCAATAAAGTATCTAGATTTGCGGGGACACCCTGTTTAATTGCGGCAATATGAACAGCTGTCATATCTTCAGAAAACTGTTTCATGGCGATTAATACCGCAGCAATATGTTGACAACTTTTATCAAAACCAATGAGGGTCGGACAGCTACAGCTTGATTGAATTGTCTGGAAATTATCAATGCGAATAACGACGTGGAAATCTTCAGAACCCTGTACGGTTGCTTCTGTAAAAGTAGGTGAGTAATTGGTTATCAAGACCTTTTGTGCATTAAAAAAAGCCTCGCCACGCTTGTAGGACACAGTACCACATAATTCTTTAATATTTTTAGTATGTATAACCAAGCTAATCGACTCCTTTAGTCTGTCAATCATACCATATCTACCAACTCGACTACTTTTAATTACAATAATATTATTATGTAAACCTAATGATGTAGTAATATTTACGTATGTAAGAGAAATAGATTCATTCCAAACACTGAATTATTTGAAAATTCAGTTGACATATGAAATAATCTGTTATATATTATAACAAAATATAAAATCTGTTATACAACAAAGGAGAGGTTATAGATGGAAAATTACAAAGAAGGTTACGAGATTTATCGTCAGGCTTGTGAAAATTACGGGTTGGAATCGATGACGTATTACTTATATCTGAAGTATTTAACTGAGGAGCAATTACATGCTTATGATGCACATAGTAAAAAGAACTATTTGGACGCTCGATAAGTACTGTTGAAAGTATAAGCGACAAACTTGTCTTCTTATACTTTTTATTTTGTCGTTTTTTATTATTTCTGAATTTTGTATTTACATTCGTTAGTTCGTATGAAATACTTCATATATACAACTTCATAGTTGATAAAGTGAAAGTGCTAGTGGAGACACTAGATAATAGGGAAATCGGTGAAAATCCGATGCAGCCCCGCTACTGTAAGATGGGATGAAATGACGTTCAACACTGTATAAGATATACGGGAAGTTGTCAGAGTAAGATGATCATCAAGCCAGGAGACCTGCTTTCGCTTACCGTACCAATCTTCGAGGGGAGGATTAGGGGCATTTTTACTTGTATACATACATATTCCCTCACGTCGATTTTGATGTGAGGTTTTTATTTTTTGTATAATCATATACTGCGCCTAAGTCCTTAAAAAATAGTAGGGGGAAAAATGATGTTTACAAAAAAATGGTTAGCA
The DNA here is from genome assembly GCF_003143975.1 of Kurthia sibirica. Taxonomy (GTDB): domain Bacteria; phylum Bacillota; class Bacilli; order Bacillales_A; family Planococcaceae; genus Kurthia; species Kurthia sibirica. The sequence goes on from NZ_QFVR01000005.1 coordinate 33,589, forward strand.
CCCGCAACAATCGCAGCAACAATGACTTTATCAGCAATTCCAGCTTTATCATTGCAGGCAGAGGCAAAAAATCCAACGGTACAAAAGGTTGATTATAAAACACCTTTACAAGCTACGGAAACATATAATTACTTCATTACACAACAACCGAACTTATATAATGTTGATACGGTGATCGCATTCGCACGCTCAAACTATCCAGTAGCAAAAAATTATTACGACAATTATTATAAACTAGTGGAAAAAGAGGCGATGGAGACAAAAGGGGCTTTCGCATCACTAACTGCTGGTGCGTTTGCTAAACAAATAATCGCTGTTAGTGCGATGGGGAAGGACCCTCGTAATGTTGCGGGTTACAACCTGATTGATACACTTGGTGATAAAATGTTAGTTGAAAAAAATAAGAACTCAACAGGGGTATCCAACTATATTTATGCCATTATTGCATTAGAGTCAAAAAGTTATAATTACTCAGACAGTGACAAGTATGCAGCTGTCTCTCATAAATCGTTGGTTGATCATTTAGCTTCTACACAATTTGATAATGGTGGTTTTTCATGGGACTCTAAATCAGCAAATGGTGTTAGTGAAGATATGACCGCGATGGCTCTAATCGCTCTTGCAAATTATACAGCAGATGCACAAATCAAAGCGTCTGTACGTGATGGATTTGATTATATCCAAACGAAGTTAACAAAGGATGCTGGTTATGCGCCATGGGGAGGCAATAGTGCCGATTCTCAGGCACAGGTTATTTTCGCTTTAACAGAAAATGGTTGGAATCCTAAAACAGCATCCGATTTTATTAAACCACAGGGAAATTGGGCCATTTCAAATATTCTCTTGAACTTTGACAAAAATACAGGGGGATTCTTTGTAAAACCAGGTGATCATGAACCAAATAACTATACAACATACAGTGGTTTTGCTGGTTTGGTAGCCTATGATCGTTATGCAACGGAAAGAGCCACTTTCTTTGACACATCTGATGCCACTACGACAAATTTAAAATTTGATACAGTTGCACCAAAAACAGTAAAAATGGCCGCTGTTACAAATACGGCTAAAACAGTGACCGGTATTGCAGAGCCATACGCGCAAGCTACAATTTACATTGCTTCTAAAAAAGTGGCTACATTAACGGCTAATGCGACAGGTAAATTCACTTATACATTACCTACTTCTTTAAACGCTAAAGAGTCAGTAAAGGTGTATATTACAGATCTTGCAGGTAATAAATCCAAAGCATTCAGTTATACAGTAATCGATAAATTAACGCCGGCAACACCAAAAGCGAGTACTGTAAAAGCTGGTGCAACTTCCGTTAAAGGCACAGCAACAAAGGGCTTAAAGGTATATGCGAAAATTGCGTCGAAAACATACTCAGCTACTGCTAGTAAAACGACGGGTAAGTTTACCATTAAAGTACCTAAACAAAAAGCATCTACCAAAATAACGTTGTATACGAAATTAGGAAACTATACGAGTAAGAAAGTAGTTGTCACTGTTAAAAAGTAGTTTTTAACGAGTCTTGGGGAACGTAATAGGGTGTTAGAGCTAATACTCTAACGCCCTATTGCTATATAAAGGGGGTCTTGCTATGAAATACACTAAATCTGTCTTGCTTGCACTATGTGCAACATTCTTATTAGCAGGTTGTACTATTCAAACTGTGCAACAATTTGAGAATGAGAAAAAGGAACAACAGGGAAAAGTTATTGCTGTTGATGAGCCAAAATCTGTTGAAAATCAACAGAAAGAAAAATCAACGAATGAAGAAAAACCAAAAGTTAGTGATGCCACTATATCTGCGAAAAATCCGGCATTAGATGATGCGCAGAAAAAATCAAATCAAAGCGTTGCAACGATTCCAGCACTTATAACTGTTGATGAACCTACAACTGTCAAACAAAAGCCCATACAATCAAAACCAGAAAGTGAGAAGAAAAATACAACTCAACCGAAGGAGAAGGTAGAGAAAAAACAGGTAACTTCTCCAACAAAATCGCCAACATCTCAGACAAAACCACTAGAAAAACCGGCGATCAAACCACAAAAACCTACCGGTAATACGACGGTACCTAAGCCGCCATTAGAAAAGCCGAGTAAACCAAGTGAACCGCCGGTTGAAAAACCACAGAAAAAAATGTATGCCACGATTGCGATTGGCATGAAAGTATTACTTGAAAAAGATAATTATGCTCTGCTGCCACCAGCTTTACAAAATGAAAAATACGTACCATCAAATGGTCTTGTCATACCGAATTCACGTGTGGAGTTTGAAAAAGGTGATTCGGTGTTTGATGTGATTTTGCAAGCAACACAGCAAAATACTATTCATATTGATTATCGTCAAACGAGCTTTGGTATGTATATTTCTGGTATTAATCATGTCTATGAGAAGGACGCGGGTGGGATGAGCGGCTGGATGTATGCTGTGAACGGCGTGAAAGCACCGGTTGGTGTTGCAGCTTATAAATTGAAAGATGGCGACAGCATTTCACTACAGTACAGTATCAATGCTGGTTCGGACCTTGGTTGGTGATGAAATGAAATCATTTTATGACTATCATCCATTCGTTATTTTTCTCTATTTTTTCGCCGTTATTGGTTTGACGATGTTTTATATGCAACCTGTATTGCTTATAATTAGTTTCAGCGCATCCATTATTTTGGCTTTGTTCATAGATCAAACAGCCTTTTTTAAAACAGCGAAATGGTTGGTACCGTTTATGTTCATCGCCGCACTCATCAATCCACTTATGACACATGATGGTGAGTTAATCATCCTTTATGTCAATCATCGACCGATTACAGTAGAAGCAATCGTATTTGGTTTTGCTATGTCCATTATGTTACTCGCCGTTATTTTTTGGTTTACAAGCTTCAATAAATTAATGTCATCTGATAAGTTTCTCTATTTATTTGGGAAAATTTCACCAGCTGTTGCCTTACTCATTTCAGTAACGATGCGTTTAATTCCACGTTTTATTCATCAAATAACGGTGATTGCGCATGCACAAAAAACAATTGGTATGGATGCCACAAGTGGCTCATTATGGCAACGATTGCGTTCTTTGATGCGCATTATATCTATCTTGATTTCATGGGCATTAGAAAATGCTATTGAAACGGCAGATTCAATGAAAGCACGTGGTTACGGACTTAAGAATCGGACGACATTCCATCTGTTCAAGTTTGATCGCTATGATGGTATTGTAACTGCTTGTATAAGTGTCTTATTTCTTATGCAAGTAATGATGAGTTATTTAAATTGGACTCACTTCGACTATTATCCAACGTTCACAGCAATTGAATTGAATACACCGACAATCCTAGTAGTGATCTCTTATACAATTCTTGTTTGCATACCTATCATTATCGAAATTCAGGAGGCATTAAAATGGCGCTCATTAAAATCAACAACTTAAGTTTTCATTATCCGCAGCAGCGTATAGCAAGTTTAGACACGATTAATCTACAAATAGAACAAGGTGAGTTTGTGGTACTTTGTGGTACATCAGGATGTGGAAAAAGCACATTATTAAAGCAATTAAAACGCGAATTAACACCTCATGGTGAAATTTCAGGAGACATCTTATTTAATGATATTCCCTTAGCGGACCTTTCTCCACGTCAAGCCGCTTCTGCAATTGGTTATGTACTACAAAATCCAGAAAATCAAATTGTCACAGATCAAGTGTGGCATGAATTGGCATTTGGTCTTGAGAATTTGGGTGTAGATTCCATGACAATTCGCAGACGCGTTGCTGAAATGGCTAGTTTTTTTGGTATTCAAAATTGGTTCCGAAAAAACACTATGGATTTATCCGGTGGTCAAAAACAGCTTTTAAACTTAGCAAGTATCATGGTAATGCAGCCTGAACTTCTTATTTTAGATGAACCGACATCGCAACTTGATCCAATTGCAGCGAGCGAGTTTATCGCCATACTGCATAAATTGAATAAAGAACTTGGTTTAACAATCGTATTAGTAGAACATCGCCTTGAGGAGGTATACCCACTTGCTGATCGCGTCATTATCATGGATCAGGGGCGCATTATAGCAAATGATACACCAAGTAAAGCTGCTGCAGCCTTAAAGCAGTTATCCGTACATCATCCGATGTTACTTGGTTTGCCAACATCGATTCGCTTGCATCATACATTAGGACATAACGATGAAGTACCACTCACTATACGTCAAGGTGCACAATGGTTGTCACAGCATTATGAAGCGGTAGATGTACTCCCTATTGAAGTAGAGAAACAACCACAAGAACCGTTTGTTATTAACGCTGAAGATGTTTGGTTTCGATATGACAAAAATGGAGAAGATATTGTCAGAGGCTTGCAATTACAAGTAGCTGAAGGTGAATTTTTATCTATTTTGGGTGGTAATGGTACTGGTAAGTCGACATCATTAAATTTGCTATCAGGTCTACTTAAAGCACATAGAGGTCGCATCAAATTATTTGGTAAAGCACTGAAGACATATCGTGCCACAGAATTGTATAATGGTTTAATTGCATTATTACCTCAAGATCCGACTACTTTATTAGTAGAGAAAACAGTAGCATTAGAGTTTCAGCAAATGACCAATCAAACCGAAGATATAAAACAAGTCGTTGAGTTATTGCAAATTGAGCATTTACTTACAGCGCACCCCTATGATTTAAGTGGCGGCGAACAACAAAAGGTCGCACTTGGTAAAGTATTACTAAAAAAACCTAAAATTTTATTGTTGGACGAGCCAACCAAGGGGCTAGATGGTTACTCAAAAAAAATACTTGCTGCAATCTTATATGACCTGCAACAACATGGAACTACGATTATTATGGTGACACATGATATTGAATTTTCTGCAGCCTATTGCTCACGATGCGCCATGTTTTTTGATGGTCAAATCGTGTCGGAAGCTGAACCAGTGACTTTTTATAGTGGCAATCATTTTTATACAACCGCCGCTCATCGCATGAGTCGTCATCTCTTTACACATACAGTTACGATGGAACAAATTGCTGCTTTATGCAATACACAGCATCATGTAGGTGTACACAGATGAAGAAAAAACAACTACTGTCCTTGATTTTACTATTCATTGTCATTCCTCTTATCTTAATCGTTGGTGTAACCTTATTTAATGATGGGAAATATACTATTATTTCTATCATTGTGGTGCTCATTGCATGCATTCCATTTTTCTTGAGTTTTGAAAGACGGAAACCAAATGCACGTGAAATTCTTGTCATAGCTGTTATGTCAGCTATTTCCGTTGCCGGTCGCGCAGCTTTTGCATGGCTTCCGGGATTTAAACCAGTAACAGCATTTGCTGCCATTACCGGGTTTAAATTAGGTCCAGAGGCTGGATTTTTAACAGGCGCTGTATCAGCGATTACTTCAAATATCCTATTTGGTCAAGGTCCATGGACGCCATTTCAAATGTTTACTTGGGGCATACTAGGCTATGCTGCGGGTTTGCTCGGAAAAACCTTCTTAATGAACTATAAGGCGACATTGATTGTCTATGGCATTATCGCAGGTGTGCTGTTTTCACTGATCATGGACATTTGGACGGTGATGTCTTACGATGGATCCTTTAATTGGACTAGATATTTTGCAGCAGCAGGTACAGCACTACCTTTTACCTTTATGTATGCTTTATCAAATGTCGTCTTTCTATTGCTAATGTATAAACCAATTGGTGATAAATTGGAGCGAATCAAAGTGAAATATGGCATTATGCAACATCATTAGAAGTATACCGTCAACAGTTAAATTGTTGATGGTATACTTTTTTATTCCCAAAGTCACGGTTATTAACTTATAATAGGGATAATTATAGTTATATAGAATGAGATAAGGAGAATAAAATGAGACGACTAATGATAGTAATAACCATTGCTTCGACCATGATCTTGCAACCATTTTCGCATGTCGCAGCTAAGGAAGTCATGATTCATTATGATAATCAGTTTGAATTGGCATCGATTATGACGATCCTTCAACAAAATGCTGATGTACTTGAAGAAGTGAATCTGATTTCTGCAACGATTACACCACAACAAGTAGCCAAGTTACATAAACTTCCGTTTGGCCATACAATCGAAGAAGACAAACAGACGAACTTACAAAGCAACTCAAGGGAATTACTTGCACAAATTGCTCAGGTATCCCCGGTTTGGAATGTCAACGTAATGAAAGCGCAGACTGCTTGGAAACTTGGCATAACAGGTGAAGCGGTTAAAATAGCGGTTATCGATACCGGCATCAATAAGGTTGAGGAGTTAGCAAAAGTTAAGGGATCTATTTCATTTTCACCTGATGATCCAACTACAAAATCGATTAATGAGTCGGATTTAATCGATCGCGGTAAGGAGGGTTCCGGTCATGGTACGGCTGTTGCTTCTGTCATCGCTGCACAACCAAATGGATTTTTCATTGGTCGTTCACCAGTTGTTGGACTTGCACCAAATGCGAGCATTTACTCTGTAAAATATATGGATGGTAGTGCGTCAACGGGTAAGGCATCTAATATTGTAAAATCTATCAATTGGGCTATTGCTAATAAGATGGATATTATTAATATATCTTCCGGACTACAAACCGATTATCCGGCACTCAAACAAGCTATCAATCAAGCTGTTGACAAGGGTATTTTCATCGTCGCTTCAGCCGGCAATAATGGCTTAAATACAAACTTAACTTACCCTGCACGTTATACTAATGTTATTGGCGTTGGTTCTATTAATAAGTCTCTCTATTTCAGTAGTTTTTCCAATAGTGGTGCGACTCTCGATTTTACCGCTCCGGGCGAAAAAATACCTGCTATTAATAAAGATGGTTCACTTGTTTACGCCTACGGTACTTCCTTTTCAGCACCTCATATAACAGGACTTCTTGCATTGTTAAAGCAAAGATATCCATTTAGTACAAATAAAATGATTGTCGAAAAATTAAAAAAATCCGTTATCGATTTAGGCAGCAATGGTCGCGATAAAGTTTATGGCTTTGGTGTACCTACTTTTATAAGTACCTCCCCAAAAATAATTGAGGCTTCGCCCACATTAAAAGTCCAAAAAATAACAGACCATAGCGTGAAGTTAACTGTCAATAAGTCGAATGTCTATAAAGATTGGCGTACGGTGATTACATTAAATAATCGTACGCATTACTATACAAAAAAACAGACGATTCTTATTCCTAAATTGCAAGCTCATAAGACACATCATTTGGCCGTGCGTTATATGTCGGATGACGAAGATGTATCACAACCATCAACTGTATCATTCAAAACGCTACGCGATACAACAAGTCCACAAATACCAACTAATGTGCAAGGGGTCATTTCCAATAAAAATGTGGTACAACTTAAGTGGAAGAAACCTGTGGATCTTGATTTTAGTCATATGTTAATCTATGAGAATAATCGTTATATTGGAAAAACCGTAAATACTAAATTCATTTCAACGACGGTATTAAAGAAAAAAATTCATTATCAATATAAACTTATTGCTGTAGATGAAGAGGGGAATCGCTCTAAAGCCACTCAAATAAAAGTAATTCGTTTGCGTTAATCGAGCGTATAGTTGAAAAAAATTTCTTTCAACTATACGTTTTTATTTCATGAAGCAATGATTCGTACTAAAAATCCATATAATCCTTAAAAAATGGTAAAATTAAATGAAAAGAAGGGGGGATTTCTCTATGGCAGAAAAAAATTTTCAACAGGCTGTTGGTTTTAGCGTAAAAGATACGCTTGCTTTATATTGGCTACATGAAACAGCAAAGGAACCTTGTTATTCCGTTGAAATTTATGAACGTTTTATCGAAAACTTTCCCGGACGGAAGGTAGGGTATGAATATGTCGCACGCGTTGCTAAACAATTAGAGGCGGAGGCTATTCTTACTAGCTCCCTTCAGCAACGTAAAGTGTATTATGATATTACGGATCAGGGAAGGCAACGTTTAATACGATATGAAGAATTATATTATGAGCGTTTTCACGAAATCGTAACTGTGTTAAATCGCTTTTATTTCGAGCTGACACGCAACGGGGAAAAACCACCTAAACCAAACCATGCGTTACCAGAAGAATTTCGCGCTTATTTTTCAAAACTCATTTCGGTGAAAGATGCCGTGCGTTATATTGCATTTAAACTAGGACAAAAGCGTACTGTTTTTTCAATGGCGGATGTTGCTGCTCAGCTAGAAGATTTATTTGGCTGGTCACCTTCTAATAGCTATCTGTATACGATTTCATCGGAATTAGAGGAGAAGGGGTACTTAATCGGAGAGTGGCCAGATGAAAAACGTACAAAACGTCATTTAAAGAGTACGGATGCTGCTACTGAATTCCAGCAACAAATTGCTACTGATTTAACGGCGCAAATAACAGCTAATCGTCGTTTTTTAACATATATGCTGCAATTTTTACGTCAACCTCAATAAAAACCTTTGAATTTATAAATTGTTCGTCGTATAATACAAACAACACTTTGAGAAGGAGTAGTACAGTTTTTATGCTTTTAAAGAGAGCTAGCGGTGCTGTGAGCTAGTAAAGTAGGGAATTGGAATGGACCTTTGAGTGATGACTTGAAACAAATTTAGTAGAGACATCCGGCGGCAACCGTTACTTGCGAGTGGTGACAAAGGTCACAACTGAGGTGGTACCGCGGATTTATTCGTCCTCCATAGAGATTTTTTCTCTATGGGGGCTTTTTTGTTTCAAGAAATGAGTTGAGTAGAGCTGAGAGGAGCAAAAAAAATGACAGTAACAACGACAAGAGCATATTATCAAACAGAAATGGAGGGGGATATGCATACCCCCATTTCTATCTATCACGCTTTAAGTGGCCAGAAGAAAATTTTATTTGAATCCTCTGCTAAACACGAGGAAAGCGGTCGTTATTCATTTATCGCTACGAACCCTTCAATGGAGTTTATCGCAGTGAATAAAGAAATTACAATTATCGATAAGGGACAAAAAAGCGTTGAAACCTCGGTTAATCCTTTTCATCGCCTAAAAGAATTATTACCGATTGATAATAGTGAACTGCCTTTCTCATTTTACGGGGGGGCCGTTGGTTATATCGGTTATGAAACGGCTTTTTATCATGAACAAATCGGGGACTTTTTGGAAGACCCGATTGATATGCCTGATATGCATATGTTATTTTTTGAAACATTTATTATGATTGATCATTTAAAACAAAAACTATATATTGCAAGTATTGACCTCTTTAATGTGGGGTTATCACAAGCGGACTTACGCGCACGCACGATGGTACTTGAAAAGCAATTGATCCAACCGATTCAGCCACTTGTGAGCACGGAGCACGCGCCACAGTTTACTGCGATGATGTCACAAGCAGATTTTTGTCAACTTGTTGTCGATGCTAAAGCACATATCGAAGCGGGTGATTTGTTTCAAATTGTCCTATCGCAACGATTTAAAGCACATTATGAAGGTGATGCGATGCATCTATATCGTCAGTTACGTAAAGCAAATCCATCACCCTATATGTATTACTTAGATTTTGCTGATTATACGGTACTTGGAACATCACCAGAAAGCCTTGTAAAGGTCGAGAATCGTATTGTGACGACAAATCCAATTGCAGGTACTCGACCGCGTGGGGCGACAGTAGAAGAGGATTTACGCTATGAAAAAGAGCTGTTAGCCGATGACAAAGAATTAGCTGAACATCGTATGCTTGTTGATCTAGGGCGTAATGATATTGGCAAGCTATCAAAAACTTCAACGGTAACTGTTCAAAAATACATGGCGATTGAACGTTATAAGTATGTGATGCATATCGTATCAGAAGTAACTGGTGAATTGCTTGATACGATTCATCCATTAGATGTAATCGCAAGTTGTTTGCCGGCTGGAACTGTCTCGGGGGCACCAAAAATAAGAGCCATGCAACTTATCAATCGTTTCGAAAAACAAAAAAGAGGTGTATATGCTGGTGCTGTAGGTTATATTTCGCCAACTGGTAATATGGATTTGGCATTGGCTATCCGTACGATGGTACTAAAAGATCAATATGCCTATGTCCAAGCTGGTGCGGGCATCGTCTATCATTCGCAACCTCTCAAGGAGTTTGAAGAAACCGTCAATAAAGCCAAAGCTCTACTGGAGGTGATGGCATGATTTTATTAATCGATAATTATGACTCATTTACGTACAATTTAGCACAGCAAATTGGTGCGCTCGGAGCAGAAGTTCAAATCATTCGAAATGATATGCTGTCCTTAGCAGCTATTCGCCAACTTAATCCTACCGCCATCGTCTTATCGCCTGGGCCTGGCACACCAGATGATGCTGGAATTTGTTTAGATATTGTAACCTATTTATCCGATGATTATCCGATTCTTGGTATTTGCCTTGGTCATCAAACAATTGCACAAGCTTTTGGTGGGAAAATCGTCCGTGCACAGCAAATTATGCATGGGCGAACATCAACTTTAGAGCATGATGGAGCGGGTTTATTGACACAAGTTTCTGCCTCATCAAGCGTTATGCGTTATCACTCACTTGTCGTTGAGCAACAAAGTTTCCCACATAGTCATTTACTCATTCATGCAACAGCTGAAGATGGTGAGATAATGGCCATTAAACATCGGACGAAAGAAGTATATGGACTGCAGTTCCACCCAGAATCCTTCGGTACTGCAGAGGGGGATCAAATGATTAGCAACTTTTTACACAGTTTAACCGTTATTAAATAGATCGAAGGGCAATAGATGACGAGGAAGCTCGATGATCTATTGCTTTTTTCATAAATTTGGCAGATAGCCTTATTTATATATATACTAGATCTATACACATTAGAACGGGAGGGAAAGAATGAAAAGAGTGATTACTTTATTTATAAGTATTCTTGTTCTTCTTGCAATTATTGCATATGTCTCATTGAATATTATGAATAAGAAAGATGTTTACTTAACACAAGACATTGATGTATCAACAATGTCGCAACTTGCGATTGTATCTAAATCTCTGGATGTTGAGATACAGCCTACTGATAATGAACAATTGACGATTCGAATCGTTGGCAAGGCGAAAAAATCCTATGTAGAAAACTTGAAAATTGATGCTAAAACCCAAGGTGATTTGCTAGCGCTTAGTTATAAGATGGGCGATGAAAAATGGCCGTTTACTTCTGGTATTTCGAATGCTTCTCTGAAATTACAAATATTAATTCCGAGCAAAGACTGGGCGAAAATAATCGTGGAAGCTTCTTCAGGAAATATCAATGCCGAGGCATTAGAAAGTACTGAAATCAATTTCAAATCAACATCAGGTAATATAAAAATGACAAATACAACAGCAGATCAATTAACACTTGAGTCAACTTCTGGTTTACAAGATATTGATAATACAGCTGCGGATGCACTTCATTTGACTTCAACTTCTGGCACTATTGAAGGCGACCATCTCAACGCACAACAGTTTACTGCCAATTCAACATCCGGTGATAAGATAATCAATAATATTACCGCAAATGCCATTGATATTAACAGTACAAGCGGTAGCAATTCGCTTCATATTAGCGATGGAGAAAAAGCACAATTCATGAGTACATCTGGTGATACAGTGGTTCAAACGGAAGAACTATTGTCAGATATTTCAGCAGAATCGACGTCTGGTGATTTTGAATTACATGTAAATCGAAAAATAGACAATTTACGTATTCATTCTTCTCAAACATCAGGTGATCAGCAATTCGATATCAAGGGACTAAATAGTAAACAGTCAACGAATAGTATCGGTGCAGCCACAAATAAATTGAATGTTAAGACGACATCTGGTGATTTTATTTTAAGCGAAATATAAAAACAGCCACAACACGGTCAAATGACTAGGTTGTGGCTGCTTTTATTTGGCACTATCGTGGTCGACTTAAGGAAAATATAACTTGCCGACATCTAAACTATGCAACTCATGCCATTTAATCCAATGTAATGCTAACTCTTTACCAATTTGGATATAGAATGATGCATCTTCTTCAACAGCATCCATTGAAGAACGATTAAACATTGCTAACAACTCTGTATGTAGTGCTTCATTGCCAGCAAGTTCTGCAGCATAAATCTCTTTAAAGGCTAGTAGCTTGGCATCTGCTTGTATGGCATCTTCATCAAAATCGATAAGAGCATGTGCTAAATGACGCAATGTATTCGTATCATAATACATGATGAACCCACCAACTTTAGGCAGTTGGTCGCGTAGATTTTGTGGAAGTTCCTCATACATTTTTTGTGTATCATCTGTGAAACCAAAATGTTCAATTTTTGCTATTTCAATATGTAGAGCAGATAAGTATGCTGCAACGGCAAAGTGATGCTGACCTACTAAATAGGCAATTTGCCCATAACCTCTATACAGATTACTATTTGAAGATTCAATAGAAATGGCTTGCGCATAGACAGTCAAAGCCTGATCGTAATCACCTTTCTCTTTTGCTTCCTCAGCTATTTCAACTAATTTTTCGATTGATACCATAACGTCAAATCCTTTCATATATGTTATTAAACTAGTATAACGAATAAAGCGAGTTTACGACAAATACTTTTTATTTTAACAAAAAAGAACATTTGTTCTTATGTAGCTAAAATAGCATATTTAGTAAAAATAGTTCAAAAAAATTAAATAATGAATAGAATAGATGTTTTTTTAATAAAATCAATCATTTGAAAATGCCCTTTTATAGCCAGTGATATATACTGCACGATTCCATTCATTAGTTGTACAGTCAATCACTTGTTAAAAATTTCTAATTATTGTAGGCTAAATGAACAGAGGAAGTTATATTGAAATAATCTTATATTAACGAAAGAGTGAATAATCCTATGGGCCATCGCAGAAAAACACAGATAAAATTAACCTTATTCATCGTAATTTTTCTAGTTGTGACTACCGCATATACGTTTAACGTACATGCAAAAACAATAGCTAAACCTATATACACGATTACACCAACGTCCAAAACATTCGATTCAATCTACATGAATAGTAAAAATTATAATAAGAATACAAAACATTTTTTCATCCTACGGTCATATTTAGAACAACTTGAAAAAACAAGAGGTGGTAAATTAGTGCTCAAAAGAGGAACATATACTATTTCAAATACCTTGTATATACCGTCCAATAGTACAATAGAATTTGCAGATGGTGTGAAGATTGTCAAAGGTTCTACAACAGGTAATGCATCATTTATGCCTTCGAGTACATTATTTCAGTTAATCAGACCTAGTTATGCAAATAAAACAGACGTTTATGGCAAATTTAATGGAGAAAAAAATATTTCATTCATTGGTAAAGGGACTGTCACAATGGATTTGAAATTACTACCGAGAACATTTGCTATTATTATGGGCCACAATAAAAATATCTTGGTAGATCATATTAATTTCAAAAATATGAATGGTGGTCACTTTATTGAAATGGACGCCTCACAAAAGGTGCAGATTAAAAATTCTTCTTTTAAAAAATCTTTACATGTAAAAGGGCATGACAAGGAGGGGATTAACTTGGATACTCCAGACCGTCAAACAGGGGGGTGGGGGCAAAAGTGGAGTAAATACGATAATCAAGCAAATGATCAAATAACAATTGAAAACAATCTTTTTGATCATTTAGATCGTGCAGTTGGCACACATAAATACTCGAAAAATCAATTGCATAATAAAGTGATAATCCGCAATAACACGATTAAAAATATGTCTTCTGACAGTATTCGTGTTATGAATTGGTCAAATACAATTATTGAAAATAATCTATTTTCTGTGACAAAAGATGCTGAATTAACACGTAACACACGAGGTATATTATTGAGCGGCGCTAGCAATCCAAAAATACAAAAAAATAGCTTTAATTATATTCCACGCGCCATGCAATTCATCGTTTGGAAAAATTCAAATGGTGGTACAACAGTACCTATCTATAATACGCTTAGCAACGGTAACAAAAAAACTTTAGAAAACAATGAAATTCATATTAGTACACCTAAATAAAGACTCGTACAGAAAAACCACTACAATTAACTAGTAGTGGTTTTTTCTGCATAAAGAATCGTTTAAACGCTTGCTTTTAATAATTGCTCAAATAAGAAGAAGTGCAGGATCTAATGAAAGAATGAAAGCTTTTTTGTTATAACTTCTTTTTAGTTTACATAATATAAATTATAGGAAGTTGTATCTCATTTTTAAGTATACTAGTAATAGTGAGATATTTAAGAATAAAAACAATTTCTTGTTGTTGATTAGATGCTGTTACTAATTTTTCTATATATTATTTAGTCTGTGGTTCATCATCCGCAATTATACTGAACACAACTGGACTATGTTTAAAGCCATCATGACAAATCAAATTGTATCTTAAAACGCCTTCACGTACTGCATCTAGTCGAGCAATTACTGTGCAAGAACATTTTATTGCGTTCGTCTATAGTGTAATTCTTCGCAACAATAATGTGCTAATATTGGTGTAATCCAAGTATAACCAATCTCTAAACTGTATTATTACGTAAAACCGATTCGGTATTCTAATCCCTTTTCCTGCTGTAATAAGCTCTATATGATAGGGTCTTGTGTGGCATTATAGCTAGCAATATTAAACTAGAATAAATCCAGAAGCGATCATCCACTGCAACGAGGTATTCCGCCCTCTTTCCCCTATTCTATTGTATTAGACCCTACCAAAATAAAAAGAATAGATGTTTAAAAAAGTGGCTCTGTGTCAGATGTAAACCCACTTCTTTATACTTTAATGTTAGTAAGATCTTCGCTCTCAATCGATCAAATCGTTTATAACCCTATGCAACCCTATGCATTTCGTTTCATTGATTCCTATCCATTACAACGATTTCTACTTGATCACCGAACCTTTGCAAGTACCGTTTTATCGTATCTTTTCGACGATTTGGCAAGATAGCAATCGGTTCATGTGTTTCTGCGTTGGCAATGATTAGTTGGAATTCACCTGCATTTGTCTCTCTTTTATATGCATCAATTGCGAGCGCTTTTGGTAGCGTGACACCTGACACTAATTGTTGTTCTGCGACTTGATCAAAAAAAAACGATGAATAACAGTTGAACTAAATGTCCCCATTTTCTCAGCAACTGATTGGAATGTAGGTGATTTAACGCATAGCATTTGAATCGCTTGATGCCATTCTTTTGAAAAGCGTTGATCACGTTCAATAAAAGAAGTTTTTTCTGAAAAACGTTTTCCACAAGAACAGACATAGCGTCGACGCTTATAATACAAAACCATAAGTCGTTCAAACCATTTTATGTGCTTTTTTCTGTCTATTTTTAGGTATGTTCATCATGATTAAAAGAAATGGCGAGGACTCCTGCCGAAAAACAAGTAGTAAGCAATCGCTATTTCTAATTGTCTAAAACATGAATCATTTTAATACCCCAACATATAGAATAGAACCGAAAAAGCAACAAAAAAGAGAAATCGTATTTGTTGGCGATCTCTCTTTTTATTGACAGTTATTAGTCATATGCACTGATAACTAATCGAATAATTGAATTTTCTTTAATGTACCAGAAAAATCTAAGTACATATGTAGCTGAGCGCGATGATGGACAAGATGTTCTATTATTTGGAGGGCCCAACCTTTTTGACTATGAACGGCACCCCAATAACTCGTGGAGTTTTTTTCAAGTTCTAGCACCGATTGCGTTTGAAAATAATGAATCATTGAATCCATATTACATTGGAATTTATTAACAATGTCAGGCAATGAAATACGCCAATTTTGATGGTAATAAGCATCTATTTCTTGATGACTAACCGATTGAGATAGTAAAACATCAGCAGCTGGAATACAAGATATATGGTTAATAAGCTCTAAAATAGATCTTTTATGTGGAATGGGTCGGTTATACATTGTCTCTTCTGTCACATTCTCTAATAATACTGTGATTGATTGTTTAAGCATAATCAATTGTGCTGTAATGTCATTCATGAAATATCACACCTTCTCTCAATATGTATTTTCAGAAAGCAATAGAATTATTGAACATCTCTTTAAGTATAACGTAGTTTTCGATAACTAGGAAACACTATAAAAAATCGCATTATAAATAGCTGAATTGCCATTTATAATGCGATTTTTTATTTATCTGAGCTAAGCGTTGCTTGCTGTTTTATTAATTTTTGTTTAGCAGTTATTTTGAGTTTTTCATCTGCTAATAGAACATCCTTTGAGGGATAAATATAACCAGGTAATTTTTTACGCAATGCTACAGGTAACTCTTGAAGAACAACAATGAGTTGCTGTAGTTTCCCAATAATCATCCGCTGTTCTTTGCTTGTTGTTTTATCGCCTTTATTGGTTGATTGAGTAGCATTAACCGCTTCAATGGGCATTTTTTTAGTACGTGTCACTAATTTTTTTAATGTGGTACGAATGGATGCTGCATTTGCTTTTACAGTCTTTGTTTGTTGCTCGATGTTTGTTTCTTCGACTGCTTGAGTAGGCATATGTAGCTCTAAATGCTCTATTTGCAAATCAATTTTACGTTCTCCCTGCTTAATCCCAAGTCCAATCATCCAAACAGGTATACCAATGAAAAAAATAATTGAGCAAATAATGACGAATAGTAACAAAGGATCCCCTCCAAATAAAATGAACTACCAAGATAATTCCCCAATATAGTAAATTAAAACTTTATTTGACTGGCAATTGATGTAAAGTAGAGCATAAAAAAAAGCTGATTGACAAAATCAGCTTTTTTTAGAGAAGACGATACTGATTAACTGGACGACCAACAGCTCCATATTCAATATCAATGACCACTATTTTTTGTTTTTCTAAATAATCAAGGTAACGACGAGCCGTCACACGTGCAAGTCCGATACCACTTGCCACGCCTTCTGCAGTCAATGCAGTTTGCCGCTCCACCATCAGATGCAATATTTTATTCATTGTGGCACGATTTAGCCCTTTTGGTAAATCATCTTCCACTGACCTATTAGTATTCGGATGTAAAATCGCATCTAATTCTTGTTGTGTCAGCTCCTGCTTTTTACTTATACGTTCTTTATAATGCATATACTGTCTAATTGTTTGCTGTATGCGTTCGAAAGAAAATGGTTTCATAATATAGTCATAGACACCTAATTGCAGCACCTTTTCAATCGTTTTTTGATCGTTTGCTGCGGTTACGGTAATGACATCCACAGGCAAACCTTGATCTCTAATTTTTTGTAACGTCTCGACACCATCTTGTTTTGGCATAAAAATATCCATAATGACAAGTTGTGGTTGTAATTTTTTTATTTGTAGCAGACCTTCAATACCATTTGCCGCTACACCTATGATGTGAATATCTTTTATTTGAGATAAAAATTGTTCATTCACCTGTCTGACCATCGGATCATCTTCAACAAGTACTACTGTGATCATTTGTCGTATCCCCTATTCCATCGGAAACATGATAGAAATCGTCGTCCCGTTATTTTCTATACTATTTACTTCTATAACACCCTGCGCTTTTTTAACGATGTCCTGTATTAAATATAACCCAATACCATGATTCGTTGATTTCTTTGTAGTAAAACCATTATTAAATATATTTTTTTGTAATGTTTCATTCATACCTATACCGTTATCCTCTAATAAGATGGATAAATAAGCCTCATCTTGGTCAATGCTTATAAATAGTTTTTTATCAGGGCGATTACTTAATTGTAATGCATCAAAAGCATTTTCAATTAAATTGCCCACAACAATAACAAAATCATGAAAATCAAGCGTTGCAGGAAGTAACTGGAGCTGACTATGATGATCAAGTTCTACCTGAATGCCCAGCTCTTTCCCACGATTAATTTTACTTAATACAAGACCAGCTATATTTTGATTTTGAAGACGCTTATTTAAAAAATCGGTTAATTCATCTTGTTCTTCTTGAATATCTACAATATAGGTCAAAGCCTGTGTATAATTTTTTAATTGTAGGAGACCTGCAATCGTATGTAACTTGTTTTTATGCTCATGATTTTGAATACGCAAAGCCTGTACAAATTCCTTCACACCTGTTAATTCCTCTGCCATTTTCTTAACATCCGTACGATCTTGAAAAATCGCGATTGCACCTACTGTTTGGCCTTCAACAATAATGGGGACACGATTGCTTAAAATCGTATGCTGATTAACAAAGAGTTCTTTATTATAAAGCGGACGATTCAAGTCTAGTATTTCCGGTAGTCGTGTATCCGGAATAACATCACGAATATTACGACCGATTACTTGTTGATCAACAACTCCCAGTATGCTGCGCGCCTTGCTGTTAAATAACGTAATCGTATGTTCATTATCTATCGCAACAATGCCCTCATGCATCGCATTAAAGGTTTCTGTACGTTCAATATATAGCTGAGCAATTTCATGCGGTTCATAATTAAGCATTTGCTTTTTTATGCTACGGCTTAAAATATAGGCACCCCAAAATCCAAAAATCATTGATAGCAGGATTGCAAAAAGGATATCTATCTTCATTGACAAAACAATTTCGATAAGTGTTGGTAAACGATAGCCAACATTGACAATGCCGATTTGCTTATGTTGACTATTCATAATAGGGACAAATGATCGCGTCACCGTACCAATCTCTCCCTTAGCAATAGAGGAATAATAATGTTCAGAGTATGCAGCGAGATCATCTGGTGTTTGTGTCACTTGGCCCAGCATACTATGTATGGGATGTGAATAACGGATATGATGCATATCTGTTACGACAATATACTGTGCTTGCTGAATTGTTCTTACTTCTTCTACAATACGATTAATTGTCTTTATTTTCTGTGCTTCCGGCATCTGTTTAGTATTTAGTGTTTGTTGAATTTCTGGTAAGCTGGCAACTGTACGTGCTACGAGCATAGATTTCTCTGTTAATTCACTTTCCTTTGATTTAATAACACTACCTAGTATGAAAATACCTGCAACAGTCAGTGAAAAAAGTATAACAAAGAATATTAATGCTGTAATACGTCTATTAATCGTTAGCTTCATAGACTACGCACCCTTCTATAATGTACAGCTTTTATTGTATCATTAACTTTCGACGCTTGGATTACTCATATATAGATCAAACAAAATTATTTACAAAATGCATCTTTAGATTTATTATATAATTAAACACTTATATAATCATTTGGTTATATAATGACCTAAAAATTATCTGAGTTTATTTTACAGTTAGTAGCGCAACTATTTTATGATAAAAGGAGACATACACATGACTTATTCAGCAATTCCACTTACTTCATCTACTACTCAACAGACAAACGAGGGTGCATCATTACCTGTGGCAATTATAGGTGCTGGCCCCATTGGCTTAGCCGCTGCTGCACATTTACAAGAAAGAAAAATCCCTTTTATTATCATTGAAAAAGGATTGGTCGCTTCTGCTGTAACATCATGGCAACATGTTAGATTATTTTCCCCATGGAAATACAATATAGACGCCGCTGCGCAACGTTTATTAACACAAACTGATTGGCAACAACCAAATGAGGAAAAACTGCCAACTGGTCAGGAACTAGTAGAAAAATACTTAGGCCCATTAGCTAAGCTATTTAAAGATTATGTGTATGTAAAACATGAAGTGATTGCCATCTCTCGACAACAAACGGATCGTATGAAGACAACTAATCGTCAACAGATGCCCTTCGAAATTATTACAAAAACAGAAAATAACATAAAAACTTTTATGGCTGCTGCAGTTATAGATGCTACTGGAACTTGGGGTAATCCTAATCCTGCACTGAGCAATGGTTTATTTCTCCCCGCAGAACGTGCATTACACGAAAAAATCGATTATTCGATTCCAGATATTACTGCGCATAAAGAACGCTATATAAATAAAAAGATCGCTGTTATTGGTGGCGGCCATTCTGCTATTAACTCACTTATACAATTGGTTGCACTAAAAAAACGCTATCCAGATACACAAATTACATGGGTTTTACGAAAAGACAAAGTAGAGCAAGCTTTTGGAGGAGGTCGAGATGATCAATTAGTGAGTAGGGGTCAGCTAGGTTTGCGCATAGCTAAAATAATTGAAGAGCAACTTGTTACGGTCATCACGCCATTTCGAATTCAGTCGATCGAGGAATTACAACATAAAATACACATTAAAAGTTATGATGCACAACGAATTGAAGTCGATCAGATGATCGTTAATACAGGAAATCGCCCTAATTTTACTATTAATCATGAATTACGTTTTGAAGTAGATGCTATTACTGAAGCAGTACCAGCCTTGTCAAATTTAATCGACCCTAATTTGCATAGTTGTGGTAGTGTGGACGCACATGGTGAAAAAGAATTGCGTCAACTGGAAAAAAACTTTTACATCGTTGGTTCAAAATCGTATGGGCGCGCTCCAACCTTCTTAATGGCCACTGGCTACGAACAAGTCCGCTCCATCGCAGCATATTTAGCCGGAGATATGAAAGCAGCACAACAGGTTCAGTTATCTTTACCTGAAACAGGTGTCTGTTCAAGCGATCAAGGCGGGTGCTGCTAAGAGGGGGTCTATAAAACTACCCTAGAAATGAAAAAGGCTATTTACTTCCTATATTTTCAGGAAGTAAATAGCCTTTTTATCAAACGTTTAGTTCCGCTCTAAATTGTTCCAGTCGCTCCCCTATGGCATCACGAACATTTTGGAAAACCAACCATCTTTCTTCTGCTGTCCCCTGTGCTTTTGCAGGATCTTCAAAGCCCCAATGTTCTCGTCTAACAGTAGGAGGCGTTACCGGACATTTATCGGCAGCGTCACCACAAAGCGTAACGATTAATGTTGCTGACTTCAAGAGCGTTTCAGCGACTAAGTCAGATGTCTGATGTGAGATATCAATACCTACTTCTGCCATAGCTTTTATAGCCTGTGGGTTGACACCATGCGCTTGGATACCAGCGCTCTTTACTTGCCAATCTGTCGGCAGTATTTTTTTTGCCCAACCTTCCGACATTTGGCTACGACATGAGTTTCCCGTACATAAAAAATAAATTGTCTTTGTCATTTGTCATTCTCCTCAAGTTAAAATCATGTGAATAGATTGTCTTCCTTTAGTCAATTACTCGACACGATAGTATGTTTCACTGTTTTCTTTGTATAGCGCCGGCAATTCGTCGATGACAGCTTGTATATATAATGATTGTCTATCATGTAAGCGATAATGCTTCCACGTTCCTTTTTTTCTCTCTACTATTATCCCCGCTTCTTTTAATTTACGTAGCTGTTGGCTAACAGCAGGTTGTGAAATTTGTAAAATCGCTACTAAATCACAGACACATTGCTCACCTGTTTTTAAACAGGCTAAAATCTTTAAACGATTCAAATCACTAATAGCCTTCAATTGCCGCTCTATTGAATGAATTGTCTCCAACTACTCACCCCCTATATAACCAATTACTTATATAATAGTATCGTTTATTAGATCCTCTACTGTCAACTATTGAACACTTGAATAACGACCTCATTCACCTGTTAATTCTTTGCTTTCTATCCTTTTTCCAATATAAAAATATGTATTTACGTACGCTATTAAAGTAGCGTTACGTTTAGAAGATTATACTAATTGTCCCTTTGTCATTAAATCTCATTCCCCTTTCTTTCTTACTATATTATACTAATGAAAGTAATTTTCTATGGGGAAATGAGGTGAATGATTTATGCGTATCTATATATTAACTGCCGTGTCGGTGATCTTGCTACTAATTATTAGTATAGGTTATGACAATCAAGTCTTTCAACAACAACAGTTGAGTACAGATATAGAGCAGCAAGGTTTAGAAGATCAAATTACATTAGCAATTAGTCATGTCGTTGCAGAAGATACGCCTAAAGGACGTTCTTTAGCTAAATTTGCAGAGTTAGTTGAAAAATACTCGGATAATTCAATTCAAGTAAAGATCTCTCCAAATGGTATGTTATATAATGATCATTCTGAAGTACAAGCATTAATAGACAATAAAGTTCAAATGATTGCTCCAACATTTTCTAAAATGACTGCTTATGAAAAAAGTTGGGAAGTGCTTGATCTCCCCTTTCTATTTGATAATGAAGAACAAGTTGAAAAAGTGTTAACCAGTCGAGTCGGTCATAATCTATTGAATATGTTACAACAAGATAAGATGCTCGCGTTAGGTTTTTGGCAAAATGGTTTCAAACAAATGATTGCACAAGACGGTTTATTAAGAGAACCGAGTGATTTTCAAGGGCTGGTTACTCGTGTGATGCCAAGTACAGTATTAGAGGAACAATTTAACTTGCTGAAAGCACAACCCATCCGTGCATCATTTGATGAGGTATATAACGCCATTGATACAAATAGTATTAAAGCGATGGAGAACACACTATCCAATATTTATTCCAAAGGTTTTTATAAAAAAGATCGTCATATTACATTATCAAATCATGGTTTATTGGGTTACGCAGTCATTATGAATAAAGATTTTTTCAATCGCTTGAATAGCAAACAGCAAGACGCCATTAAAAAGGCCATGGCGGATGCAACAGCATACAATTATAAAAATGCACAACGAATGAATGAACTAAGCTATCAAGCTTTGCAAAATGAAAACATGCATTTTGCAGAACTTACTATGACACAAATAAATCACTGGAAAACAGTTTTTTCTCCTCTATATAAAACATATAAAAATTCGGAAAACGCCTATTTTTTAAGGGATATACAGTCTGTGCTACAACAATAAGGTCATTTTTATTTTCACTATGACAATTTATAATTATCGCATTTAGAAGCAAAAAAAGCATTTTTTTCTCTCTAAATGCGATTTTTTTATAGTTTTTTTCAAAAAGACCAAAAAGATCAAAATGAACAGTATCACCAAAATATTTCTTTGTACTATCACAGGTATTATGATGTGTTTGTAAGCGGTACCAAAATAGATGAAAAAATCATAGTAGAGGGATGGTTGCAAATGAAACTATTAAAAAACTTAACAGTCCAAGTTGTATTGGGGATTATACTTGGCATTATCGTCGGCTTTACCTTTCCAAATTTTGGCGTAGAATTAAAAGTATTAGCAGATATTTTCATTAAATTAATTAAAATGTTAATTGCTCCAATTATTTTCTTAACCGTTGTTATTGGTATTGGTGGCATGGGGGATATGAAAAAAGTAGGAAAAATTGGAGGGAAGGCCTTAATCTACTTTGAAATTGTATCAACAATCTCATTAGCAATTGGTTTCATAGTTGTACATATTTTACAACCAGGCAAAGGATTGGATACTTCGAATGTGGATGCATCTGCAGTATCAGCATTTACGAAAGCCGCAGCTGAACAAGAAAGTGGCTTTATACCATTTATTATGAATATTTTACCGTCAAACTTCTTTGGTGCGATTGCAAATGGCGAGTTGTTACCCATCTTAGTTTGTGCTGTATTATTTGGTTTAGCCGCCGCATCAATTGGTGAAGCAGCTGCCCCAGTAATGAAGGTATGTGTATCCGCTTCTGAAATTTTCTTCAAAATTATTGGCATGGTCATGATCATCTCTCCACTAGCCGCATTTGGCGCTATGGCATTTACCATTGGTTCATTTGGTATGAAATCCTTATTAAACTTAGGTGAATTAATGTTAGGTGTTTATATTACGATGGCTTTATTCATTATTTTAGTACTAGGTGGAATTATGAAATTCTTCGGTTTTAATATCTTCAAATTTTTAGCCTATATTAAAGAAGAAATTTTAATTGTACTGGGTACATCTTCATCAGAAACGGCGTTACCAGGTATTATGAAAAAGCTTGAGAAATTCGGTTGTTCTAAACAAGTAGTTGGTTTAGTCGTACCTACAGGCTATTCATTTAACTTGGATGGTACATCTATCTATCTTTCTATGGCCGCAATGTTCATCGCGCAAGCATACGGTGTCGATATGACATTAGGCAGTCAAATAATGCTACTACTCGTACTGATGGTTACATCTAAAGGAGCCGCAGGTGTTACAGGTTCTGGTTTTGTAACGTTGGCCGCAACATTAGCCGTCTTCCCCGCTATCCCTGTTGCAGGAATCGCATTATTAATTGGTGTCGATCGTTTCATGTCTGAGGCACGCGCGATTACAAATTTAATCGGGAATTCTGTTGCAACAGTCGCTATTTCTAAAATGGAAAATGAATTTGATGCTGAAAAACATTTAGAAACGATGAAAAATGCTAAAAAAGTTCAAATAATCGAATCTTAATAGATCAACAATAAAAGAACGATCTCACAAAAACAGGGCAACAATCTTCTATAGACACTAGATTGTTGCCCATTCTTCTTGTGAAATATAATTAGCGCTATCTCTCCAATAACCAAATTCGGTATCTATCAAAATATAGATAAAACAGTTTACATAATAATATTATTTGTTTTTAAATAATTACATCTATATACTAGTCCACTAAAAGACTTTCATACTACTAATAAAATCCTCATCTATCAGCACAAATGGCTACTCTATTAGATGCAGTGGTCATTAACGATTGTCAATTCATAATATGACCATGTATCCTAATTTTTAGCTAAAACTAAAGACTAGGCAATACAACGTTCTATGACTTGCCCTCACTTCTAATCATATAGAATATAAAAAATAACCTTCGAAAATGATTATTTTCGAAGGTTATTAAATTAGTTTACATAATAATATTATTGTTTTCTCTGCAAATGAGCATGTATGATGCTAAAAATAAGTTGTTTTCTCTGCAAATGAGCATATATGATACTAGAAATAAGTTGTTTCCTCTGCGAATGAGCATGTATGGTGCTAGAAATAAGTTGTTTCCTCTGCGAATGGGCATGTATGGTGCTAGAAATAAGTTGTTTCCTCTGCGAATGGGCATGTATGGTGCTAGAAATAAGTTGTTTTCTCTGCAAATGAGCATATATGATACTAGAAATAAGTTGTTTTCTCTGCGAATGGGCATGTATAGTGCTAGAAATAAGTTGTTTTCTCTGCGAATGAGCATCAATTAGTTATTTTTAGCTACTCATTGTCTGGTAATACCGCAAATGAGCGGACTGGAAAGCCTGAAGCTTCCTCTGGTTTGGCGACAATATTAAAAATAATAGCACCTTTAGCTGGTAATTCATGTAAATTAGTGAGTAACTCAATTTGATACGTATCTTGATCTAATACATAGTATTCTGCCAATAGTTGCCCATTTTTAGCATACTCTTTACTCGAATCTGTATCAAATGTTTCATGACCAATTGCTGAGATATGCCTTTTTTCAAATAGAAATTTTAATACATCTACTGACCAACCAGGGGCATGATTTCTACCAGTATCATCCTTGTTATTAAATGCATCCCTGTTTGGCCATCTTTTACTCCAATCTGTACGAAGTGCGACAAATGAGCCCGCTTCGATTAAACCATGCTGTTGTTCAAAAAAGACGATATCATCAAGAGTAATCGTATATTCATCATCCTCTTCAACTTGATCTACTATATTAACAACGACGAGTGGTAATACAAGCTCTTTCAATTTTAAATCTTCTACATGACGCGTATTACGTACAAAATGAACCGGTGCATCAAGATGCGTACCGTACTGTCCAGCAAATGAGAAATTTTGTGCTAAAAAACCATCATCATGCGTAAAAAGAAGAGTTTTTTCTAATGAAGGAAAAGCATTAAAATGTGGAGATGTAGCACCAAAAATATGTGTTAAATCAATCCATTTCTTATCTTTAATCGTCTGCAAAGCCTGTGCTAATTGCAGTTTTTTACAGTCTACTGCCATTTTATCACTCCTCATTTTGACTACAAAAAAACCTCTCCTGGATAAGAAGAGGTTTTGAATAGTCAAAATGGGCTCTCCTTATCTTTTAGCTCACGCTACAGGATTTAGCACAGTACAATTTTCATTGCCTGTTGCTGAAGGGTCAAAGGGCCAGTCCCTCGCCTTCTCTTGATAAGAGGTACGATTCTTTTGTGTAATTTCATACTATAGTATATCAATAGGAATTGCAAGTTTTATTTTCATTTTTCAGAAAACTTCTGAAAAATAGCATCTTTTTCTCTCGTCATTCGTTGTAAAAGATCTGCTACAGTCGGTATATCATCAATTAAACCAACTATTTGCCCAGCAAAGCCAATCCCGTCTTCACGCCCCTCATAAATGAGCCGTTTATTTGCCTCTCCACTAATATGCTCACGTAAAGCGTCATAAGTTGGTGTCTTCTCTTCGATCTCTATTATTTCATCAGCATAATCATTATGTAACACGCGTGCTGGTCCCCCGATTGAGCGTTTAATTACGACTGTATCGGATTCGTTGGCTGCTACTATTTGTTCTTTATAAGATGAAGCGGCATGCACACATTCTACCGTATTGATAAAACGCGTCCCCATCTCAATACCTTGTGCGCCAAGTGCTAATGCTGCTGCATAACCCCGTCCATCCCCAATACCACCAGAGGCAATGACGGGAATCGAAACACAGTCGACAACACGTGGTGTTAAAACCATTGTCCCTAAATCTTCGCGCCCAAGATGACCGCCGCCTTCTTGACCAACGACGATGACGGCATGTGCCCCTAATTCTTCTGCTTTTTGTGCCTGTCTAACCCCAGCAGTTAATATGATAATTTTACACTTTGCGCCTTTTAATAATGCCATAACAGGTGCTGGATTACCGCCAGTAATCGAAATCACTGGTACATTTTCTTCAACTGCAACACGCACGAAATCTTCATAACCAGAACCATGCATACCAATTGCAAAATTAACACCGAAGGGTTTATTTGTACGTGTTTTGGTTTTATTAATCTCATCGCGTAGTGCTTCTGGAGATGGTAGACTTAATGCTGTCACCTGCCCCAAACCACCGGCATTTGATACAGCGGCTGCCAATTCTGCATAAGCTAAATAAGCTAATCCCCCTTGTATGATCGGTTTCTCGATGCCAAATAAATCAGTTATTGCCGTTTTCATCATTATTTCCCCCTCTATATAAAATAAACCTAGAATGATCTCATTCTAGGTAGTGGTTTTGTATCTCTTTGCGTAATGTTTCGTCAATACCATAATCTTGTAATAAATAAGTCTCCACCGTTCCGTAATGATCGATGATCGAATCATATGCTGCTGTCAAAAAAGACGCATTTACGCCTACTATAGCTTTTACTACTTCTTTGTCTGGAATTAACTCCTCTACAATGCCAACCCAAGAAGGTGGGTTGGCACGCAGTGATTGATTTGTCAGCATATAATCTTTCATAATGTCTTCGAATGAAACATCTAATATTAAAAATAATATCATTGCTCCAACACCTGTTCGATCCTTACCAGCAGTACAATGATGTAGTAGAGGTACACTGTATTTTGAAAATTCATCAACTAGTTTAATATAGGACGGATTGGCAATTGGAAGTTCACGATAGAAGTCTGTAAAACTATCGAGAGAAAAATGCTGGAAATTTTGATTTTTCATAATGTCTTTCATATTGGCGGTTTCAAGAACGCTATCAGCCTTACGTGCGGGTATACGTACAAACTTAATACCTTCCATAGCTGGTGTTGGACTATTTTTAGCTTCATCATCATCTCGATAATCAAAAATTGTCTGAACTTTCAAGCTATTTTCTAATTGATCTATATCATTGAGTGTACTCGTATTCAAATCACCACTACGAAAAATAAGCCCCGGTTTAATCTTTCTGCCATCGATTGTCCTTATTCCATCAGCATCTCTAAAATTAAAAATCCCTTCAAATTTAACAGTCGTCATAGTTAGCCCCCTAAGTGATTAATTCTTTGATAATTTTATTACGTCATGTATTGGCATGTTTTGTGTAATTTCCGCTTCTGTAATGCCGTAATAATGACCTTAATCATGCTGATTTTTATTCTTCAATTGCGATAAAATTAGCCAATTTAGCACCCTTCAACCTTTTTAATAACGCCCTCTTGGCTAGTATGGCCTTTTTACTAAAGAGTCTAAATTAGCCGTGACGTAGATAAAACAACTTGTTTAGGCGACCCTTATCCCGCATCGTCTGTGTCAGTTGCTTAAACACGTCCCCATTACTGAATACCCTGTTTAGTGCATAGCTAGACTAAAGTCGCCTGATCTTTTAACAAGGAGCTTACAATATGCTGTGAACCCCACTGATGTTGTGATACTTGTTCAATCGGATATCGTTTTGGGAACAATTCTTCTGTAATCCTAGCAATATTTTCACCGGCATCTGATAATTTGTTACATTGTGATTTTATATTTTCTAAAAACATTATTTTTTTCATAATCATCTCGCGACCATTTGCGATATAACCGGCGTGACAGCAAAACATTTTTTCAAAATCATACGTTAAGACCCGTTTTAATGAATTAATGGTATCATGTACATTTTCCGTATCTAAAATTACTTTAGGGCTAGGTGTGACAAAAAGATCGCCTGTGAATAGTATTTTTAAATCCTTACAATAGAAAGAAAGATGGTCTTTTGTATGTCCTGGAGTGGCTATTGTTTCCCATTGATAATGATCAGATTTAAAATGCTTAGGCAAAGCAGTTGCTTCAAAAGGATGACGTATACCCCATATTGCTTGGCGATATAAGGGCGTTTGCTCATAACCTCGACATATTTCAACCGAGTCTTCATGAATATAAATGTCTTTGTGTAAATTTTCTTGTAGCCATGCTGCACCGGCTGTATGATCTTCATGATTATGAGTCAAAACTACTTTTGAAATCTTTTGCTTTACAAACCATTTTTTGAAATCTTCCAATAAAGTTTCGGAACCTGTATCAATTAATAAACCGTCTATAGCAAATGCGTGTACGCTCATATGCGCTCCATTTAAAAAGACATGTCCTAAAATCATTTCAACCTCTTGTTGTGTGCTTGTTTCAATCTTTGTTGTAGTACTCATTCGTATTGACACGCTCCTTATTGACTAAATTTTACCACTTTCCTTATCTAACAACATCATAAAAGCGTTTTCAGAAAATTGCAATGAAAAATAGTTACGCTCATTAATACATCAATTCACTTCATTATACTACTATATTCTCTAAAACATAAATAGCCTACAATTTTCAGATATTTCAGTATTGACTGAAATATTATACCATTGTATGCTTGCTTTACTAAAAAAGAGAGCGCGTCATCGAAGGGATATGAGCATATGAAAGATTTTTTTAATAAGTTATTAACAGGTATGAGTTTGGGTATTGTTGTATGCTTAATACCGAATGCATTAGTAGGAGAGATATTGAAATTAATCATCCCAACAATTCCGAGCCTCCAAACCTTTTTAAATATTACTTTACTGGCAATGAGTCTATTACCAATCGGCATTGGTGTCATGGTTGCTATTCAATTTAAACTGACACCCATTCAAACGATGAGTGTTGGTTTAGCGACAATGGTCGGTAGCGGCGTTGTCAATTTCTCAGAAACTGGCATGACAATGGCGGGAATCGGAATTGTTATTAATATTGGACTTACTGCTGGTCTTGCCGTGTTATTCGTACAATTTTTAGGCACAAAACTAAAGGATTGGACTTTATTATTAATGCCTATACTGTCTTTATTTATTCCGGGAATGGTTGGAATGCTACTGCTTCCTTATGTAAAAGCTGGCTCCGACGTTGTTGGTCTGGGTGTTGCTACATTAACCGATTTACAACCAATTATTATGGGCATGTTAATTGCCATGATTTTTTCAGTGCTGATCATTTCGCCTATTTCAACAATTGGTGTCGCTACGGTCATTATGCTGAGTGGTGTAAGCGCTGGTGCTGCTAATCTTGGTGTTTGTGCAGCGGGAGTCGGTATGGCAATTGCTAGCTATCGTTCAAATAACTTAGGTACGTCGCTAGCACATATCGCTTCTGCGAAAATTCAAATGAGGAATTTTTTTATGAAACCTAAAATTGCCGCACCTACTATTTTAACTGCTGCTATTCTAGGTGCTTTAGCTGGTGTGCTAAAAATTACAGGTGACCCTTATTCTGCGGGATTTGGCTTAGCAGGTTTTGTTGGACCATTAAAATATTTATCGATTGAGCAATGGTCGCCTTCCAGCATTGTTATTTCATTAGTGATGTTTATCATCCTTCCAATTATTTTGAACATCTTTTTCCTACGCTTATTTGAAAGAAAGTTAAAATGGATTTCACCGAAGGATTATAAAGTAAACTACGATTAATACTCAAAAAGAGAGCCGCTCATAACTTTAAATGAGCAGCTCTCTTTTTAGCCTTTTAAGGTGTTTATACGCCCTTTCAAGCATATAATAACCTCTAACTACACCTCGCCTCTTAACCATGCTCAAACGGCTGTAAACATTGAAAAACAAAGTGAAGAATTTCTGTGAAATGAAACAATAAAAAAAGACCTGGGACAGAACAAAAATAGTATGACTCCCATACGAATAATCAAATCAGTTGAAGTCATGTCCGCGGAAAGCATTTTTCGCAGCAGACATGGATTGAAATGAATAATCCCATATGATTTCGAAAAATCATACAGGATTTTCTCTCTTGAAAATACGTTTGTCTCAGGCTCCCTTTTATGGTAGTAAGATCGTTAGTTAGGCCAACCCTCTTTTTTAAATAGGCACGCCACTTCTTCTAAGGGTAATGGTTTACTAAAGAAAAAACCCTGCATATAGTCACAATTCGCATTTTCAATAATCGTACATTCTGTTAAGGTTTCGACGCCTTCTGCGACAACTGTCATATTGAAAATTCGTGCTAGACCAATAATCGCTATAACCATACGCGATTCACTTGAATTTTCCGTCATCCCCATAATGAAGTCGCGATCAATTTTCAACGTATCGATTGGAAAATTTTTCAAATAACTTAAAGATGAATAACCTTTACCAAAATCATCTAATGCTATCGATATCCCTAATTTTTTTAGTTTAGCAAATGTTTCAATCATCAATTCAGTTTGCGATAACAATGAATTTTCAGTAATTTCAATTTCGATCAAATCAGCGGTACAACCTGTTTCTTGTAAAATAGATTGTATGGAAGACACAAAATTCTTGTCTTTTAGGTGAAGCGGCGATATATTAACGGCAATTTTAATTGCTATGCCAAGTTCATCTTTCCAAGCAACAGCCTGATGACAAGCACTTCTCAGTACAAATTCACCGATTTTCGTCATGAGTCCTAGCTGCTCTGCTAACGGTATAAAAGAATCTGGTGGAATCCAACCTAACTCACCATCAAACCATCGTAACAGCGCCTCAACATCTCGAACTGCTCGTGTTTTAACATCAAATTTTGGTTGATAATACAGCTCAAATAGATTATTTTCTAAGGCATGACGTAGTTTTTTTTCTAATAATATGTACTCATTGAAGGTTACTTTCATCGTCAAATCAAATTCTACCGCATTATTACTCGTATCTTCCTTTGCTTTTGTTAAAGCAATATCTGCAGTCCGAATTACTTCTTCAAATGTTTCGACTTGTAAGATAGAAGGTCTAATGCCAATACTAATGGAACTATAAAATTCATAATTTCCAATTTGAAACATCGCATTAAATAATTCTAAAATAAGATCAACTAGTTGTTGGCGTTGATTATTTTTACATATAATCGCAAATTGGTCACCTAAATAATGATAAACTTGCCCATCGCTAGCTACGAGCATGCGTAATTTTTCTGCCACTTCAATTAAAAATAGGTCCCCAATTTTATAGCCATATCCAACATTAATCTGTTTGAAGCGATTAATCGATAACAAAATCAAACTACGGTCGCTGTCATAGCCTAATTGACGCGCTCTTTTTTTCATTGCATCGTATGTTATTTTTAACTTTCTTCTATTTTCTAGCCCTGTTAGTTCATCATGATACGCTAGATGACGAAATTTCTGTGCGTTTTTTTGCTCTGTAATATCTGTTCGAATTGAAATATATTGGTATGGGTTCCCTTCTTCATTTAAAAAAGGGACAATTTTAGTTTGTACCCAATACAATGAGCCATCTTTTGCGCGATTGCAAATCTCACCTTCCCACATATGTCCCATTCCGATTGTCTTCCATAAATCTTTAAAAAATAGCGATGAATGATAACCAGAATTAAGAATTCGATGATCTTGACCTATAAGTTCTAAAGCACTGTATTGCGATACGCGGCAAAATTGTTTATTCACAGATAAGATAATACCTTTCTCATTCGTGATAGCTACGACAACGGATTGATCTATTGCTGTGATAATATCTTGCATAATCTTATTATTTTCATAACTACTATGCAAAAGTGAGGCAGTTGCATTCATTAGATTATCCATCATTATACCCTCCTTCCTTCTTTATATTCATGACTTTATACTAACACATACATAGATATATTTTACTCTTTTTTGTAAAGAAAGGACGATTTAACCATAACATTTACACTATTTCATCTTTTGATGTTGTTACTGTTTTAAACGTAAATATACCTGTAAAAGAGAATTTTATCATTTAATAGCGAAAATATTGATTTACTATCAAATTACAGAAATTAGCGATAGCTAACAGGCAGGATAAAAGGTATGAATTTTTATGCTTTTTATTGCATTTTAACTACACTGCGACTAATTAACTATAAAATCATTGTATGTAAAAAGAAAAAATAAGGTTTTAAAGCACGCTAAAACCGGCAAATAAAAATCCACAAAACAGCCTGCTACTGTTTTGTGGATTTAGACAAGTCATTCATTGGATGCTCCATAATAACACGTTGAATTTCTTTGTTTTCAACATGTGTGTAGATCTGTGTCGTAGATATGTTAGAATGGCCTAATATTTGTTGTAAGCTACGAATATCGGCACCAGAGCGATAGAGTAAAGTGGCTGACGTATGCCTTAATTTATGGGGTGTTAAATGCTCTTTTTCTAAGCCGGACTGCAGGTTGATTTTACGCACTAATTTAGAGATTGTTTGACGCGTTAGACGCGTACCTTTTTGCGATAGAAATAATGCCTTGTTATCAGTATTTTTTAAATAATTATCGCGTATTTTTAGGTAGCTATGTAAGGCATTTATACAGCTTTTATTCAAAAATAAGTTTCGTTCCTTATCTCCTTTACCTTGAATTGTAATAATATCATCATGGATAGATGTTAGATTCAGCGCGCATAATTCAGAAACGCGAATCCCTAAATTTAGGAATAAGGTCATCATACAATAATCTCGTTCAAAATGAATAGAGTATTGTATACCGGTCATAAACTGTTGAGATTCTTCTAGATTCATATAAATGGGTTGTTTTTTACTTAACTTAGGTGCTTCCAATTCATCTGCTGGGTTTTCTAGGATCAAGTGTTTTTTCGTTTTTAAATAGTGGAAAAATGATTTAAATGTTGCTACTTTACGCGCTCTAGTGGCAGCGTTATTGTGGCGCGTCATCTCACAATATTCTAAAAATAAGTAAAGGTCTTCTAAGGTAATATCACGTAAATCTTCCACCGTATAGTGTGCAATGGATATTTCCATAATAGTATCTAGATTTTCATGCTCTTTTTGTGCAATTAAAAAGCGGAAAAAGAGTGATAAATCATACTCGTATTCTTTTCTTGTGCGCTGTGATTTCCCTTTAATTGCTGTTAAATAAACTAAAAAATCACGTAAAAATTTAGGTGCCTGTGACATCGTAAACACTCCTTTTTTATAGTATACCAATAAAAGGTTCCCAAATGTATATTTGGGAACCTTTTATTTTCTTTATATTGTCTTTTTTTCGTTTTTTTCTATACATTTTACATAATTGATTATCGAGTAACTAGTTAAATAAATACTTTTATTTCTGATTAACAAAGAAAAAAGATGAAGATTTATGTTGAGAAATACCCGTTCGTCCAACTAAGCTAATTTGATATTACACGAACAACTTCCCCACTTTGTATAGTTTGCGTAACTTCGATTGAATATTCAGTTTATTTAGTATTATGTCTTTATTTTGAATAAAATACTTTAAAAAGAAATAAAGGATTATTTTAGAAAATATCTTTAAAATACCATTTAAACCTTAAAATGACATATGAAACTAGTCCCTCTCTTTAAAAAGAGGGACTAGTTTTGAAAATACAGATCGCCACTAATTTATATAGTTTAATTCATTTGTTCCTCTCCACAAAAAGAGGGACTAATATCTGATGAAGTAAAAATAGAAAAATTTGTAAAATAAGATGTATTATGTTAAATTATTCATAGAATAATCTTTTTAGTATATGACTATCCTAGCAGATGGATTCAAGGTTCGCTTTTGGAATAAAAAATAATGGAGAGATTGATATGGCAACTTCTTATATTAATTGCACATCTGACAATGGCATTGGTACGATTGAATTAAATCGCTTGGATGTTTTAAATGCGTTGGATGATACGATGCTCTCACAAATGGAAGAAGCTTTTACTGCATTTGAAAAAAATGACGCTATTTTTATTATTATTTTCAAAAGTGCAGGAGGAAAAGCCTTTGCTGCTGGCGCAGATATTAGCAAATTAAAACTAGCGACTTCCCTACACGCATTGCAATATGGTATGCAAGATTTCTATACAAAAATTGAACGGAGTAGAAAGGTTACACTTGCTATTATTGATGGATTTGCATTAGGTGGTGGGTTTGAGTTAGCCTTAGCTTGTGATATCCGCATTGCGACAACTAATGCTAAGTTTGGCTTACCAGAGTTAAATTTAGGTATTCTACCAGGTGCAGGAGGTACGCAAAGACTCCCCCGTATCGTAGGTAAAGGTCATGCCTTAGATTTAATTTTGACAGGCAAAATGATTAGTGGTCAAGAAGCCTTTGATATGGGCGCAGTTACTTATTTGGCGGATGTTGACGCAGTTGATACAACAATTGCAACAGTTGTAAAACAAATTACTAGAAAAGGCCCTATTGCCGCAAGCCTCGTCAAACTAACGGTTCATAGTGGCGCGGATGTTGATATGAATACCGCATTATGGATTGAAAAATTATCTAATGCTGTGTTATTTGGTACGGATGATAAAACGGAGGGCACATCTGCTTTTATTGAAAAGCGCCAAGCTAATTTTAAAAACCGATAATAGATTGTTTTGCTAGGGCTGCCAACGTTTGAAAGGTTGCCCTTTTCGTAATACAGACGATACAAAACCAAACAGTCTACTTATTCGCAGTACATATTTTTAGATCACGCTGTTTATATTTAAGAATTAACAAGTTAATCGGAGGATTTACTATGCAACTAACAGATATTTTATATGATAAGCATCATGGCATTGCGACAATTACCATCAACCGTCCCGACGTGATGAATGCTTTTCGTGGAGCCACAATTCAACAGTTAATCTATGCATTTAGGGACGCTTGGGATGATGTGAAGATTGGTGCAGTTATACTAACTGGGGCTGGTCAACGTGCTTTTTGTACCGGGGGAGATCAAAAAACAAAAGTGGATGTAGGCGGTTATGATTTTAATGGTGGACTTGGTGGAGGGATTGGTTTAGAGATTGAACAGCTACACTTAGTCATCCGTAATATTCCTAAGCCTGTTATTGCCGCAGTCAATGGTTATGCAATAGGTGGTGGTCATGTACTTCACGTAATTTGTGATTTGACAATCGCTGCTGAACACGCAAAGTTCGGGCAAACTGGACCAACTGTCGGCAGTTTTGATGGTGGTTTTGGCTCTAGTTACCTAGCTCGTATTGTTGGGGACAAAAAAGCACGTGAAATATGGTATTTATGCGAACAATATAGCGCTGCTGAATGTCAAGAAATGGGTTTAGTAAATAAGGTTGTTGCAGGTGAATTACTAATGGATGAAGCTTTAAATTGGGCACAAAAAATATGTGCTAAAAGTCCAACCGCATTAAAAATTTTGAAATATTCATTCAATGCAGACACGGCGAATATACAAGGGATTTCTCAGCTATCAATGGCTAGTTTGGCTCTTTTTTATAAAACGGATGAATCCAATGAAGGACGGGAGGCATTTATAGAAAAACGGGCCGTGAATTTTGCGAAATTCAGAAAATAAAGGGTGTATTATGATGAAATTTGAATCATTATTAACAGCAGACTATAAAAAAAGATATGAAAAAACTTGGCATCATACAACAATTATTGATTATTTAAAACGGGCCATAGCTAATCATCCTCAAAAATGGGCGATCATAGATTCAAAAAGCCGCTATACCTATGAAGAACTTGGTCAATTAGTAAATCGTGTCGCCCTTGGCTTGCATCATCATGGCATTAAAAAAGACGATGTGGTTTCTATTTACTTACCTAATTGGAATGAATTCGTTATTTTGCATTTTGCCATTACCAAATTAGGTGCTATTACAAATCCGTTGATTCCAATCTACCGTGAGCGTGAAATAGACTATATGATTAAAAAAGTTAAATCGAAAGCGCTTATTATACCCGATGTATTCCGTGAATTTAACTACCCCAAAATGATTGAAAATCTGCTGCCACAATGGCCTTTTATGGACACTATTTTTGTTGTCGGAACCAACTACCCACCCACCATGAAAAATTTCACAAACCTCAGCGAAATACCTTGGGAAAAACAGTATGATCATTCTGTACTTGATTTGATTGTACATGACGCTAATGATATTACAGAGATTATTTTTACATCCGGAACTACTGGAAGCCCAAAAGGTGTGATGCACAGTCACAACACTTTATCCATCACAGCAAATTATTGGATGAAACATTTACATTTGACCTCTGATGACGTACTGCTCATGCCTTCTACATTCGCACATCAAACTGGATTTTGTTATGGTGTGCAACTACCCAGTCATTTTGCGGGTACCGCTGTCTATTTGGACAATTGGAATCCAGATGATTTTTTATCGTTGATTGAACAAGAGCAAGTGACCATCACTGCAGGGGCTACACCATTTGTCCAAGATACTATTTATGCTAAAAATTTAAATCAGTACAATATTTCATCTTTAAAAACATTTATTGCTTTGGGTGCTCCGATTCCCCGTCGTTTAATCCAACAGGCTACAGACAATCCGACTATTCAATTTAAAATACTAGCTGGTTGGGGGCAAACTGAAAATGGACTCGTCACATTAACGAGTTTTGAAGATCATGAGGATAAGCTGATTAACAGTGATGGATATCCACTCTATGATATGGAATTAAAAATTGTTGATGCCCAATTTAATGAAGTTCCAAAACATACAGAGGGTTCTCTCCTCTGTAGAGGCCCTGCCCTTTTTATTGGGTATTTTGGTGAAATAGAAAAAACACGAAGTGAATTTTATGAAGACTGGTTTATTACCGGTGATTTAGCCATCATGGATGATGATGGCTATATTCGAATTTCTGGTAGAGCAAAAGATATCATTATTCGTGGTGGAGAGAATATTCCAATTTCATATATTGAAAATATTCTATTTGAGCATGATGGCATTGCCGCGGTCCAACTAGTGGCGATTCCCGATAAAAGACTCCAAGAAAAAGCTGCTGCTATCGTATTAATGCACCCTAATAATCCACCATTATGTTTGGAGGAGATGCAACAATTTTTACAACAAAAAGGTGTAGCAAAAAATTATTGGCCTGAATATTTAGAAGTCCTCGATACGCTTCCACGGACAGCAAGTGGAAAAATACAAAAGTACAAACTACGTAGCTATCTATTAAAAAAATTAGGAAAGGAGGACGCTAAGGAATGAAAAATATTGTATTTATAACGGGAGCAGGCAGCGGGATCGGACGTGCAATTGCACTTCGCTTAAGCAAGGCTAACTATATAATTGCTGTTACGGACATTGATTTAGTTGCTGCGAAGGATACGCTTTCTTTAATAGAAGAAACAGGTGGTAAAGGAACGGCTTTGCATTGTGATGTGACTGATCTACAGTCTGTTAGAACAGCAGTGGAGCAAACGCTGCATAACTATGGGAAAATAACAGTATTAGTCAATAATGCCGGTTGGGATAAAATGGAACCCTTTATAGAAAGTTCTCCAACCGTATGGCAACGTATTATCGACATCAATCTTCTCGGACAAATCCACACATGTCACACTATTCTACCTATTATGATTACACAAAAAATAGGTAGAATTATTAATATCTCTTCTGATTCTGCACGGGTTGGATCTTCTGGTGAAGCGGTATACTCTGCTGCTAAGGGCGGTGTGATCGCATTTAGTAAAACATTAGCACGTGAGATGGCAAAGCATAAAATAAATATTAATACGGTGGCACCTGGTCCAGTAGACACCCCATTATTTAAAGAGATGACTGCCTCCAATAGCGGACTAACTTCTGCACTCATTAAAGCCATTCCATTCAAAAAATTAGCAAATCCAATAGATATTGCAAACGCTGTTGCTTTTTTAGCCTCGGATGATGCCGCCTATATTACTGGTCAAACACTTTCAGTGAATGGCGGACTTACTATGATCTAGGAGGGATTAAAATGACCAACAAACATCATGTTATTTTAGTAACAGGTGGTGCAGAACGTATTGGGAAAGCCATTGTTAAGCAATTAGCAAAAGACAATTATAAAATAGCAATCCACTACTTCAAATCATCTACAGCAGCAGAATTACTCAAAAAAGAGCTGCAAGCAATTGGTATCGTATGCGCTACTTTTCAAGCAGATATTTCCAAGTATGATGAGGTGCTTATGCTTAAAAAGCAGATTAATACTCAACTTGGTCCTGTGTCAGGTATTGTTAATAATGCTGGGTTTGCTGAGTTCAAATCATTCTTTGATTATGCACCAAATGATTGGCAACGTGAAATTACAATCAATCTTAATGGCATTATTAATATTGCGCATATCTTTTTGCCTACTATGATCGATGCAAAATTTGGTAAATTCATTTCCATTATTGGAGATTCTACCCGAACTGGACACCGCACTTTAATTATCCCAGCCGCTGCAAGAGGCGGTGTTATTGGTTTTACAAAATCACTAGCACTTGAACTAGGTCCTCATAATATACAATGCAATATTGTATCTCTTGGTTTAATTGATGAAAATACATTGCAATTGGATGCTCCAACTTTAGCCGCACGTGCCAAAAGTCATCCAGCACAACGCATTGGAAAAGTTACAGATATTACGGGTATAATTCAATTTTTATTAAGCGATTCGTCAGAATGGATTCTCGGACAAATTATTTCGATAAATGGTGGGAAATCAATGATGTCATAAATTGGAAGCGGTAAATTTTAATTTATACAGAAAATAATATTTTTACTAATTAATCAAAAATAACAGACGCTCTATTGTTTACTTTTAGATTAAATGAGGTATAAATAAATAAAGGAGGTTTTCTATTTTATGGGATTTATGTATAAATTTTATTATCAGTTAATTCTGGTCATATAACTTATTCAGGTTTTATTACTGAATACAGCTATCGAATTACGCAATATTTTATGCTTAATACTAAAAAAATCTTTTTAAAAACGATTTTTTGTAATTTAAATCGAATTGTTGATACAAAACAGAAAACGAATAGAAAACTGTCATAAAACAGCGGATTTCTGCATTTTAATCAAAAATATCTCAAATAACAGATGTATTTTTGAGGTATTTTTTGTTTTAAACAGAATAATTAATACCTATTAAAGAATTAATTAATTTTTTAATGAAAAAAAGTATTGCAATTTAAAACGCTTTCAAATAATATAAACACAGGGACAAGAAATACAACCTATCCCCAATAAAACCAAATAAAGGAGGCATACTTAATGGATAATAAATTAGACGGCACAGAAATATTAGAAGCATCACAATCTAATACAACAGCCCGTTCAGAATTATCAACTCAAGAGTATGTAAATATTACTGAAAGTTCTGAATACAAAGCATTGAAAAAGAAAAAGAACAAATTCATTTTCCCAATTGCAGTTTTCTTCTTGCTATTTTATTTTGCTCTACCTGTTCTTACTTCATTCTTTCCATCGGTATTAAAAGGGAATGCGATCGGCGACATCACTTGGGTTTGGATTTTTGCTTTTGCACAATTCATCATGGTTTGGACATTAGTAACTGTGTATGTGAAAAAAGCTGCCAAATTCGATAAGGATGCTGCAGTAATTATTCACAAAGCTAAGGATGGTGCATACAAATGAGTGGTATTAGTGGTATCGGTATCATATTTTTCGTCGGAATTGTGGGTATTACATTAGTTGTAACTTACCTAGCTTCCAAAAATAATAATTCTGCTCAAGACTTTTATACTGCCGGTGGCGGTTTAACTGGTTGGCAAAATGGTATTGCCATCGCTGGTGATTATTTATCAGCTGCATCTTTCCTAGGTATAGCAGGTGCAATTGCACTTTTTGGATTTGATGGTTTCTTCTATAGCATAGGTTACTTAGTTGCTTATCTAGTTGTGTTATATATAGTAGCTGAGCCATTACGTAACTTAGGTAAATATACATTAGCAGATATGATTACAGCACGTTTTGATCATAAAAAAATTCGTGGTACTGCGGCTGTTAGTTCAATTGTAATCGTATTATTTTATATGATTGCACAACTTGTTGGTGCTGGTGCACTTATTCAATTACTATTAGGTATTGATTACTGGGTTGCTGTTATTCTAGTAGGTATCATGATGACGATCTATGTTTTATGGGGTGGCATGGGTGCTACTTCTTGGGTGCAAATTATTAAAGCATGTTTATTGATGCTAGGTACCGTTATTATTTCGGCTCTTGTATTAATGAAATTCAACTTTAATGTGCTAGAAATGTTCTCATATGTTAAAACACACCAACCACATGGTGAAGCATACTTAAATGCAGGCGTTAAATACACAAATGGCATTGATACAATGTCTATGATGATCGCGCTTGTACTTGGTACAGCAGGTTTACCACATATTTTAATGCGTTTCTTCACTGTAAAAGATGCAAAAACTGCACGTAGCTCAGTAGTTACTGCAACTTGGATCGTTGGTGCATTCTATATCTTAACTATTTTCTTAGGCTTCGGTGCTGCTGCATTCGTAGGTACAGACAAAATCCTTGCTGCTAACCCAGCAGGTAACATGGCTGCCCCACTTCTTGCAGAGTATTTAGGTGGCGATATTCTAATGTCCTTCATCTGTGCTGTTGCATTCGCAACAATTTTAGCTGTGGTAGCTGGACTCGTTCTCTCAGGGGCCTCTGCTTTCGCACATGATATTTATGGTCAAATTTTCAAAAAAGGGAAAGCCACTGAAAGACAACAAATGCTTGCTGCTCGTTATGCATCTGTTGGGGTATCCGTATTCTCAATCGTTCTTGCATTATTCGCACAATCTTTAAATGTTGCTTTCTTAGTATCACTGGCATTTTGTATTGCAGCTTCTGCAAACTTACCAGTAATTATTTATACAATTTACTACAAAAAATTCAACACGACTGGCGCATTGGCTGGTATGTTAACAGGTTTAATCTCCGCTTTAGTTCTGGTAGCTCTTAGCCCAAATATTTGGAATCCTGAAGGTACAGCAATCTTCACTGGTGAGGCTTTATTCCCTCTTACAAATCCAGCGATTGTTTCCGTACCACTTGGTTTCTTAGCTGGTTGGATTGGCTCTTTAATTGGTGCTAAATCAGATGCGAAGAAATATGCTGAAGTCGAAGTTAAAGCAAATACAGGTATGGGTTCAAGCGGTTCTGTTGATCACTGATTCTGTAAAAAACCACGCAGTTCTTACTGCGTGGTTTTTTTATGCATGAAAACTCGTGATGATTTGTTCAGTTCTATTAAAAGCATTACCGGCCATAATTGCTGCTGCAACTAATACCGCTTCTGACAATTCTTCAATAGTCGCCCCTTCTTTTATTGCATTACGTGTATGCACATCAATGCAATAGGGACATAATGTAGCATGGGCAATGGCTACTGCTATAGTTTCTTTCATTTTGATTGATAGAGCGCCTTCTTTCATAGCGAATTTACTAAAACCAATATAACCTTTAAATGCAGACCCAGCATGATTATTTAATAAAGGTAACTTTTCTAAATTTGATTTTTTGTATAAAACATCGTCTACCTCATCATCAATCGCATTATGCATATTGGTACTATGTGTCACAGCTCCACCTGCTTCAACAGCGGCTACGACAAATACCGCTTCTAGCAGTTGCTGTAAAGAAGCGCCAGACATTTTTGCTTGTTTTGTATGACCGTCTAAACAATTTGTACATGTTAATGCTGTCGCAACAGCAACGGCAATAATCGCCTTTTCCTTTGAGGATAAGGCGCCTTCTGTTAACGCAACTTCGCTAAATTTTTTAAAATATTTTAATTGCTGCGGTGTTAACTCTTCTATTTCTTTCGTCATCTTGCTCACTCCTAAAAATATGGCATATAATCTATTACCCTTTTTTATTACAAAATAAAAACATCTTTCGTTAAAGAGTCAGGTAGAGAAATTCATATCTACGAACGGCATTTTTTCTGTAGGAACAATAATTAAGCTTCTGTTGCACAGTGTAATTTCTGCTTATATTATCACATGAACATTAGTGAGTTTTTGAACTTTACAACAGAAACTGATATAATAAACTTACTATTTACGAAGGGGTGTATCATATGAACATTTATTCACACCTAGACCGAAAAAAACAAGTTCAATTTGCTGTAGGTATGGCAGCACTAGATGGTGGAACGCCATCTGCATTTACCAAAAATTTGCTGACTGAATATGAGA
This sequence comes from Kurthia sibirica, assembly GCF_003143975.1. Taxonomy (GTDB): domain Bacteria; phylum Bacillota; class Bacilli; order Bacillales_A; family Planococcaceae; genus Kurthia; species Kurthia sibirica. Next base: position 76,295 of record NZ_QFVR01000005.1, read on the forward strand.
ATGGTCGAGTTACATCTGACCAGTTAAAACAAGCTATTCTTAAAAAATATGCGAAGACATCAAATTAATGGATCCATATGTTTATCAAAATTCTAGTGTATTAATAAATAAGCTCCATATTATTGATGAGAATGAATTAATCGACGTAGAAGCTCAACTGTTAATTGCAGGAATTATCGACATTCACAGCAAACTTAATGAATTAGACTTTACTCATTATACGTGCCTACAAACGATTCACCGTTTCTTATTCGAAGAGCTTTATACATGGGCTGGAGAATTTCGAACAATCAATATTTACAAAAATGAAAGCGTATTAAATGGCCTATCTATTATTTATAGCGATAAAAAACACATCGTTAATGATTTAAAAAATATTTTCCAATGGGCTTCACAAATTGAATGGTCACACCAAAATCCTCAACTTCCCTCACAGATCACCAAATTTATGACAGATATTTGGCGTGTACATCCTTATCGTGAAGGAAATACCCGCGCTGTCTCTATCTTTATCAAACTATTTGCTGATAAATATGAATTATCTTTTCATGCGGAATTACTTTCTCAAAATGCAAACTATTTGCGCAATGCACTGGTCATGGCTGCTGTTGATGAAGCGCCCGAACCTAGTTATTTGCAACATATCATTTTAGATGCTTTAATGTTCAATTTATCAGAAATAACCGAACCAACTAAAATAGATTCCACAAAATATCAATCTATCGGGAAATACGATGTAACAAACTATGAAGAAAAGCCATTTTATACTAAACCAGATGAATCTCAATGAGTTCCTTCTTTCTTTAAGAAGTGAACTCATTTTCTTTTTGACTGTTTCTTATGCATTCCACACCTTTTATTTTCTTGTACTAGTATACTCATATCCGAATTCAAACAAAACTAACCAGCCAATCGCCGGTAATTAACCGTCAATTGGCTGGTGAATAGGTATTTTCATAGTGTCTCAAAATTGTAGTGCTGTGTCGCTAATGTTGTAGGTTTTGTTGACTAATAATTGTTTGACCACCAATTGTACACAGCATGTAAGACGTCAATAACTGATTTAAAGACTGATGTTCTTCATTTTGTATGACACAAGTATTTAAAAAACATTGGACGGCCATGTAAAAGGCATGTGCGGGTTGCCAAGATAAATTGAAATTACCTCGAATAGCAAAAAAATTGTCGACCACTGTTTCTAATTCATGATCTTTGACTTGTTTCAATGCTAAAATAGCAATAAATGGATACATACTTGATTTGATGACGACGCCTAATTGTTCTAAGTGAAGACGGATTGCTTTGCAGTATGTAACAAGATGGTCTACATATGTAGGACTTTGCCACAGTAAAAATTGCGCCATAGTTTGTAAATTATTTCCTAATGAAAAATTTTCTTTTCTCAATTCATCGTAGTAAAGTCGTACAGTTATACTCATTTCTTCAAAAGGTGAATTGATATAGCGGCCCGCCAATACCACTAAGGTAGAAATATCATTACCAGAAGTTAAAAAAATTTGTTTTTTCGCCCCAGCACGATAGAGTTCTCTAGCAGCACTTGCTTGTTTTTGTTCTTGGCCATTCAGTAGTAATGGAGCGGCTAAATGACTATATATTGCATGTTTAAGTTTATGTTGATCGAGATATTTTTTATTTTGGATTATTCGGTTATAGACTTTTTTATCACCTTGCATATAGTGAGCATAGACATACTGAATATATGGTTGATTGCGAATTGTCGAAAACCAGCCAGACTGCTCTTTAATCCAATTGACATCTGCAAAAAACTGTTTATTATTGATCTGCTTAGAACCTACGGATCCAGCTATTGCGAGTGTTAAAATAGTAATCTTTGAATCTGTCCAATTTTTATGTGCCAGCAATTTCTGCTGATTGTCTTCAAATAACGCTAATTGATTTTCGATATAAATCGCCTCCCCATTTTATTATACGTTTTAACTGGTAAAAAGTTTCAATTTTCTATGTATAATCATATGCATTCCACTGTTTTGAGTCTAGTCCGTCCACCGTTATTAGGCATACGGTAACATCTGCACATGAGTGCTAAATGGACCGTAACTACTAAACTAGCGATTAACATTTATTCTTTGCTCAAGTGGTAGGATTCTATATAGAAAATTAAATAACCACACTACTTTCTGCAAGAAGTAGTGTGGTTATTTAGGTTAGTTTGTCGAAATAACAGGTGGTAGCCATTGTAATAAGGCAATTGCTTCTGTTGGGTTGTAGAGGCGCATCGTTAAACCAATTTCACCATTCGGTGGAGAAGGTAACCAGTTAGTTATTAAATTAGCATGCGGTCTTTTATGTTGTATATATATATCTAATGAACCGTCTGCATTATAGCTTAAATTATTACGGTCGCCAAGTGCAAAACGTCCAAGCTCATTATCTACTTGAAAACCATCTTGATCGTACATTGTCAAAGACCAAAAAGCATGTACAGGTGGTAATTGATCTTTGTCAAAATGAATCACATAATTTTTTTCACTTACCAATTTTTCGCCATTTTCATCACTTTGTGCAAAAGGATAAATTGCTTCATCGACTGGGTTGGCCCCTAAAGCTATGAGAGCAATTACCGCTCGTTTTAAATACTCATTGCCATAAACACCCATAACGGAGTTATTAACTTGCCAGCCATTGTAGACATGAGCAATTTTAGGTGTTTCTTCCATTAGTTTTTGCAAACCTAGTTGCATACTATCCTGTAAAACCTCTTGTATATCGATTGGTAAATCGTCAAATTTTTTACCTGCCTCTAAGCCGATTTTCTTCAATTGTGCAATAATAGACCAATCAGAGAGATGGGGCTTATTTACTTGTAATGCTTCTAATGCCATCGTGTAATACTGTTGTGCGCTCATTTCATTTACAACATACGTAACGGGTTTTGATAGAATAAGATCATCTCGCTTTGGCACATCTTTTAATTGAACTGCTTCTCCAGACAACCAATTATTTAAGGGGGTGAACTTTATGGAATCTTGAAACTCTCGGAGCGTAGGGTCATCCTCCCCTTGCGCTTGTACACGACCGATTAACCAGGCATAAAGTGTAGGGGATTTAATAACCTGCATCCCTTCTGGCACATCTCCAGACCAGCAACTTGGGGTAATCAGAAAATTTTGTGCCTCATATCCTGTTGTACGCGACCCAGGAATGGCAAATGAATCTGACCACATATCGTGAAGTGGTAACTCATAATACCGTTTCACTGTATTTTCACCAACCGATAGAACAACGGGTCCTTGAGATAAATCGACCCAGCCTGTCGAGTATAATGTATCAAAATTAACACGTACAACTGTCTTTATATCTGCGCTCGGAAAATTTCTAAAATGACCTACACGATTTAAAGGTCCGGCAGCAACTAAACTTGGATTTGATTTTGGATCTGAATGGAGAAATTGTAATCTTGTCATTTCCATGCTCACTAGTGGATAAAAATAAATATATGCTTTGGTAGCTAATTCTTGTAACTGAACTCGTGTTGACATGATATTCACTCCGTTTCATTTAGTATGAAATTAATACCATTTTCATTCCCTTATTTGTGTGATTTAAACAAATTGCCCTTTTTAAGTATTCTGCATTTTTCGAAGCGGAAATGGATTGAAATGAAAAATCCCGTATGATTTCGAAAAATCATACGGGATTTTCTCTGTTGAAAATACTTTGTCTCAGGCTCAGTGAGTTGTTAGATGGATGTTTGTTGTGGAAAAAAAGCATCAATTGTTGCAAAGTCATTGAGATGTAAAGCTTCAACAATGGCACTGCCAACAATAACGCCATCAATATTTTCTCCTACGATTACAGCATGGTCATGGGATGAAATACCAAAACCTGCTAATACAGGTATAGGCGCTATTGATTTTAATTTTTTCAAATGATGTTGTAAATCTTGTGAAAATGCTGATCCACTACCTGTAATCCCATTAATTGTCACTGCATAAACAAAGCCTTCTGACTCATGTAAAATCTTTTCAATTCTAGTTTGTGGACTTGTTAATGAAATCAAAGGAATTAGCGCAATATCATCATCCGGTACTAGGACATCATTAATTATAGATGATTCTTCGAAAGGCATATCCGGTATAATCAAACCTTTAATATTGGCTTCCTTTATATCTGAAATGAATTTAGGAATACCATATTGGATAATCGGATTTAAATACGTCATGATTACGAGAGGTATTTTCACTTCGTGCTTTATCGTTGTTAAAAAGGCGATTATTTTACGTAAACTTACTTTTTGTGCTAATGCACGTAAACCGGCTTGTTGAATGGTTGGCCCATCTGCTACTGGATCTGAAAATGGAATGCCGATTTCAATGGCAGTTGCCCCGGATTTTTGTAAGTACAAAATGGTGTCTTTTGTTTTTTCTAAACCACCATCACCTGCCATAATATAGGGTACAAACGCTTTATTACCTTGTGTAGTAGTCTGTTCGATAACGGCTTGTAGTGTTTTAGTCATTGGATTTCCCTCCTAATACTTGGCGTACTTGATCTACATCTTTATCACCACGACCGGATAGACAGATGACCAAAATTTCTTCTGTAGACATAGTTTGTGCTAATTTAGATGCAAAGGAAATTGCATGAGAACTTTCGAGTGCAGGAATAATCCCCTCTGTTTTTGTCAATAACTGAAAACCTTCAAGCGCTTCTTCATCTGTAGCGGAAGTATATTCCACACGACCAATATCACCTAAATGGCAATGTTCCGGCCCCACTGCTGGATAATCTAATCCAGCAGATATGGATACAGCCTCCTGAATCATGCCATCATCATCTTGTAAAATATACATATAGGCTCCATGAAGTACCCCTTCTTTACTCGTAGCAAATGCTGCTGCGTGTTCACCAGATTGAATACCTTTACCTGCCGCTTCAACGCCATATAATTTAACTGCCTGATCTTCAATAAAGGGTGTAAACATGCCTATTGCATTACTTCCTCCACCAACACATGCCACAATAGCATCAGGTAATCGACCCGTTTTTTCTAAAATCTGTCTGCGGGTTTCATCACCAATCACACGTTGGAAATCTTTAACGATTGTTGGGAAGGGATGTGGACCTAATGCAGACCCTAAAATATAGTGCGTATCATGTACGTTTGCAACCCAGTAACGTAATGCCTCATTACATGCGTCTTTTAATGTTGCAGAACCAGCATCAACTGGAATCACGGTTGCCCCTAAAAGTTCCATACGGAAGACATTCAATTCTTGACGTTTTACATCTTCACGTCCCATAAATACAACACATTCAATATCAAACAATGCACAAACAGTGGCTGTGGCGACACCATGTTGACCGGCACCAGTTTCAGCAACAACTTTGGTTTTACCCATACGTTTAGCTAATAGTACTTGTCCCAAAGCATTATTAATTTTATGAGCACCTGTATGATTTAAATCTTCACGTTTTAAATAAATTTGAGCACCACCTAATTTTTTGCTAAGGCTTTTTGCATGATAGAGAGGATTTTCACGCCCAACATAATCTTTTAAATAATCATGTAACTCTGCGTTAAATGATGCATCTTTTTTTGCTTCATTATAGGCTTCTTCTAATTCAATTAATGCTGTCATTAATGTTTCAGGTACGTATTGTCCACCGAATCGTCCGAATCGTCCATTTGTTGTTGTCATTTAGTACACGCTCCGCTTCTTAATAAATTGAGTAAGGCTGTGATTTTCTGTGGATCTTTCACGCCTGCTGTTTCAACACCAGATGATACGTCGATGATTGCTGGTGCTACCTGATTGATTGCTTGTGCTATATTCGAACTATTGAGCCCACCTGCCAAAATAACACGCTGGCGATCAATGTGAAGGTCGTCAAGTAATGACCAATCAAATTGATTACCACTGCCACCTTTGAAATCTGTTCCGGGTGCATCGAATAATAAATATTCGCTTGTGCAAGTTGACGCTTTTTCGACGTCTTTCTTGCTTCGAACTGAGAAGGCTTTAATGGTGGGAAATGGCAATGCCTCAATTACTTGTGAGCTTTCATCCCCATGTAGCTGAATCATATCCAAAGGCACTGTTTTGGCGATATGAATCATATTTTCGACTGATTCATTTACGAAAACGCCAACTTTTAATATTGAAGAAGGAATATCCTTAGCCAATTGCTGCGCGGTTTCAATATTTATCTGTCTTTTACTAGCAGCAAAGACAAAGCCAATCGCATCTGCTCCCGCTGCTACAGTATGATTGACATGTTCTTTTGTCATTAATCCACAAATTTTAATTTTTGTCATTCTACTTCACGTACTTTCTTTACCGCTAGCATTTGAAGTGCCGCTTCAACATTTTCAGACTTCATTAGAGTTTCACCTACTAATATTGCCGATGCCCCATATGCGGAAACCATTTTAGCATCCTCGGTATTTTTAATACCCGATTCACTCACTAATACCTGATCTGTGTTGTTAGAAAATGCTTTAGCAATCGTTTGCGTATGTTTTAAATCAACTTCGAAGTTTTTAAGATTTCGATTATTTATACCGATTATTTTTGCGCCAAGAGCATGTGCACGCTCATATTCTTCTACGCTATGAACTTCTACAAGAATGGCGAGATTCATCTGATTTGCATAGGTATATAATTCACGTAAACGCTCTGACTCTAATGCTGCAACGATCAATAAAATAACGGATGCTCCATTTGCTCTAGCATAATCAATTTGAATTTCATCTAGTATAAAGTCTTTGCATAATACAGGAATTGATACTGCTTGTGCTACTTTGCGTAAATCTTCATAACTACCTTTAAAAAATGGTTCATCTGTTAAAACAGATATGCATGCAGCACCAGCTGCTTCATATTGTTGTGCTTGTTTAACGACATCTACATTTGCTTTGATGATGCCTTTTGATGGTGAAGCTCGCTTGATTTCTGCAATGATTTGCAAAGTATCTTTTTGTATTAACGCATCATATAAGGAGTACAAGGGTAAATCAAAGTTCAAAGTTGCCTTTTTCATCTTCAATTCTGCAACCTTATTCACTTTTTCATCGAGAATTTGCTGTAGGATTGTCATTTTATAAGACCTCCATTTTCATAGTAGTTGATACTGCCTGTAATTTGCGTAAGGCTTTGCCAGATAGTAAGGTATCGATTGCTAATTTGACACCCTGCTGAACTGTTGACACTTTGTTAGCGGCAAATAGGGCTAATCCGGCATTAAATGCTACCGTATCAAAGTAAGCATCTCGATGGCCTTGTAAAATACGAATTAATATGGCAGCATTCTGTTTTGGCGTACCGCCAGTGACAGCTTCTATTGGTTGACTTGCGAGTCCAACATCTTGTGCAGTAATAGTAAATGGTATAAGTTCTTGGCCATCCATTAATACACAGTGATTAACACCTGCAAGTGATGCTTCATCCATTCCTTGTTCTCCAGAGACAACAACTGCCCGTTTACGGCCGATTTTTTGCATGACTGTGGCATAGTCCATTAAAAATTCTGGGCGATTAATACCTGTTAGCTGATAAGCTAAGTCAATGGGATTCGCTAATGGTCCAACTAAATTGAAAATTGTCGGTTTTGCTATCTTCGCTCTGATTTTGCCAATTCTTTTTAATTTAGGGTGAATTGTAGGTGCAAATATAAAGGCGATATTATCTTTTTTCAGTGAATCACTTAATTCTTCAACGCTTTGAGTAGACATAATTCCTAACTCCTCTAGAATATCGGTACTACCAGATGAACTCGAAACTTTACGATTGCCATGTTTTGCAACCTTTAATCCAGCAGCGGCCAATACAAAGGCTGAAGCAGTACTAATATTAAAACTCTTTAATCCATCTCCACCTGTCCCACAATTATCGATATAATCTACCTCTTCTAAATGAGGTATTTTATTAGCATAACTTTTCATGACTGCTACCAATGCAGCAATTTCATGTGCAGTTTCACCTTTTGCGGCTAAAGCAAGTAATAGCTTCTCAATTACTTCTTCCGGTGTCTCTTCATTAAATAACAGTTGCGCTAACTGTGTCATTTCCTCATATGTTAAATGCTGTTGATGGTGTAATTTATCGTATATTTTTTGCATGCTCAACTCTCCTCATCTCATCTCTCATGTACTTTTAAAATAAAAAAGTCCCCATGAAGGAAAAAACCTTCATGAGGACGATACTATTCGCGGTGCCACCTCAAGTTAAAGAATAAATCTATTCTTTATCTCAACATCCTATAACGTGGATTAAACGTCATTCACTACTACTAATTTCATGAATGCTCTCATAAGTCCATTCGTATGCAAGCTAGATCAGTTTCCACCAACCACTGATTCTCTTATACTAGCTCCACTATACTACTACTCTTACTCTACAATTTCTCAGCTCTGCTATTTTTAATGAGACTGACACTGCTATCAATGTCTTCTGCTCAAATGTTCTAAAAGTATTGTGTTCATATTATTCTTTTTTATATAAGCTGTCAAGGGCTTGATATCATCAAGACATCTTCTAAGCAAATTTCTGCATTCATACCAATTGCATTAAATTGTCTTATTAACTGGGTTTTTGTAATCTGTCCATGTTCATCCATATAATGTGCTGGATAAAGACTCGATTTAAAAATAGGATTGCCCTTAATCATCCAAGTAGCTCTCTGCTGTTCTAAAGCTGCTGTGGAGCGGGTGAATTGATGCTGTGTGCCACAGCAATTACAAATCTCATCGGAACCACGCATGGAATAGTCATATGGCCTACGTGTTAATCCTTTGTATCCACAAACCGGACATCTAAACTTTTTCATGTGCTCACCTCTTCTATAGATTGCTAATTCTTATTTAATGTAATAGAAATACATCTTTATTGCAAATGGATAAGGTCATTTCGTCATTATCCTGATTCCTCAGCTGAAGCTAAAGGCTTATTTTTGAAAATGTTAAACTTTAATATATTGATTATAATGCTTATAATTAAGCCTTTATACCCTATTTGTTTTTTAATAAATAACAATATGACAACTTTATTACAAGTGGTAAAAAAAGGGCATTACTTTCTAATCATTTTTACAATTCGTCAGAGAAATGAGAAAAAACGGGTAATTTGCACGTTGGTTTTTCTTGTATAACTAGTTAAATAGTACAAAATAAACGCTGTTCACCCTTACAACTTTTGACTATATACAATTGATTTCACAAACAAATAAGTTATCTAAATCCCGAATCATTATTCTTTAGGACATGAAAAATAAGGACAAAGATAGAAAAAAACAGTATATTCAACGATATAAGATCGTGAACATACTGCCCAAATGACATGTATTATGAGTTGATTTGCATATGGTGTGAAAGAAAGCGAATGATCTCTGTTTGCACAGCTTGTGTAACGCCATGACCATCATCAAATTCCATATAATTTACTAATGCTTTTTGATGCTTGAAGAAATCACGTGAATTTTCACCCCATTGGAGTGGTAAAACATAATCCATCTTGCCATGTGTGATTAGCATCGGTAAACCAGCTACGCTTTCTTTACCATACTCATCTTTAACATGTTGGGGCAAATAACCACTTAAAACAACTGCTCCCGCAAGTTTATCAGAACCTAGTATAAGGGATAATGTTTGCGTTAAAATAGCACCTTGGCTAAACCCTAAAAGGAAGATTTTTGTCGAATCAATGGCATATTCTTCGATTGCTTCTTCAATAAAAGCTTTAATATGAAGGACAATTTTATCAAAAACAAGACGATCTGGTTTACCAAATTCTTCAATTGTGAAAAATGCATAACCAGGAGCTTGTATGATGGGGCCTTGCAAACTAAAAATATGACATGGTTCGTGTAAGTTATTTAATAGTCCCGGTAAGTCTTTTTCATTACTACCCATACCATGTAGTAAAAAGACTGCTGGATACTGTGTATTTTCTTGTGCATTTTGTGGTGCGGTATAATCAAAAATAAATGGAGAATTCATAAAATAATACTTCCTTTCAAACTGAATTATACTAATAATAGCATAAGAACAGGCTTTCCGTAAATTCCAAGTGCCTAGATCTACTTTCAGTAGAACAAACTTTTTTCCTGTTTTTATTTTTGTGTACTAAAAGTGAAACTTTTTGTGTATTTTCAACCTCTAATAAGTAGAGGAGGTTATCTATATGAACGAAATTAAACTAATTCGTAGCGCCATTCGAGGGAATAAAATAAGTTTACATACTTTGCTTCTTTTACATCGGAGTCAACTCTATAAAATTATTCACACCTATACGAATGATGAAAAAATAGCGATAGACACTTTATGTGAAGCTACTGAGGACTGTATACGCACCATTCATCAATTAAAAAGAGAAGAGTTATTCTATACTTGGATGCTCCGTAAACATATTTCACGGGCGGTTGAACGCTATGATTATAAGCGACACTTGTTAAGTAATTTATCAACAACCTATCGCACAGTGGCCATTCTCCTTTTTGGTGCACAATTACAGACCAATATGGTCGCTACCATCCTCCATACAAACCAACAAGCAATCATTGATATGGCGACTCAAATTGATATTGATCTTCAGGGCAAGGCTACAATAATTACAGAGCAATTTATCAGGATTCCAGTACCTTTACAAGCCATAGAATATGCACTACAGCCACCAAAAACGAAACGTTTATTTAGGTCCTATTTAATGTTATAACACTTGAAGCGACTCACTATTTTTGGCGATTCTAGGAGAATTTTAATATAAAAAAAACGCTAGTGAATTGTCGCACGCATCTTCGTAAGACACAGACTATTTCTTCACTAGCATTCATTGTTTTGTTAATCTACTCAGATTGTTTATTATAGAAGACTATTAAATCATTTATTTTACTATGTTCTGATAGGAGCATTTGATAGCCCTGCCATTTGACTAACTGATGCTCATTCATTATATAATCAGTTAAATTATTTGAAGGCATTTTTTTCTTCATGTTTAAAATTTCTACGGCATAAATTTCTTTATGATCAGAAAAATAGTGAATCGTATAGTTAGGTTTTTTATCAAAATATTGGCGATCATTGCGTTCAAATTTTTCGATATGAACCAATGGTGTTTCTATAATAAATGGTTTTGCCTCTTTACCTGTAAGTTTTAAAACATCACCATTATGCACAATTTCCACTTTGTTAATAGATGGTGCTTTTTCAATAATAGTATGGATAGCTTTTTGTTGCTTGTCATTATTTTCGTATGTCGACATGGCTGAAATAGCGATCACGATTAATATTGCTCCTACTATTGTCCATCTTTTTTTCATATAATCTACTCCTAATCATGTGGTTAATGCTACTGTATAGTATTGTACCATATGAATTTAGCTCTGTTTAATATTGTTATAAACTTTTTTTGGTTTTATATATAGACTAGAGAGGTTTATTGTTTTTCTCTTTTTATAAATAGTGCACTTATAAAACCAACTACCGCTACTGCTGTAATGAAGTAAAAGGCATATTTTGTACCCGCTGCTAAAATCTCCTGTGCAACAGCTGATGGATTGTCTATCATGAAGTATTTTTGCCCTTGAATCATTAAGGTAATTGCAATTGCTGTACCCGCTGCTCCAGCAATTTGTTGTAATGTATTCATAACAGCTGCCCCATCGGTATACATCGTACGTGGCAGTTGATTTAGTCCGTTTGTTTGCGCTGGCATGATAATCATAGATACACCAGCAAAATAAAACATATTTGCAATAATAATTTTCCAAATTGCTACATCAGCTGACAAGGTTGTCACAAACAATAAACTACCAATTACGATAAGAATAAACCCTGCTGGTACTAATTTTTTGGCGCCAATTTTATCAAAAGCACGCCCAATAACAGGCGATAATATTGCATTTAAAGCACTACCTGGTAATAAAATTAATCCTGCAATTGCTGCACTATAAAATAGCGCACCTTTTAAATATAACGGCAATAATATTGCATTTGCTAGTATAAGTACCATCCCTAAAAATAACTGTGCTGTCCCTAATGAGAACATAGAAAATTTAAAGACACGTAAATTAATCATTGGTGTTTTTAAGTTCAATTGAAGTACTATAAATGATATTAAACTAATGATTCCAATCAAAAGGGGTATCAGTACCTGTGGTGAATTCAATGATTTTTCTGCAATCGTACTCAAGCTATAAATTAATCCACCAAAACCAATAGTAGATAACAAAATTGAAATAACACTAATTTTTGGTTTTGTAATGGTTGATACATTATCAATTTGGCGCGTACCAAATACTAATAACACACTGTAAAATACTAAGCTCAACCAGAAAATATATGTCCAATCTAATAGATCGACAATTAAGCCAGCAATCGTTGGTCCGATTGCTGGTGCAGTCGTAATTACTAGGCCCATTAACCCCATTACCATGCCACGTTTTTGAATAGGAAAAATAACTAATATCACATTCATCATTAGTGGTAATAAAATACCTGTCCCTAATGCTTGGATAATTCGTGCTGTTATTAACAGACTAAATGATGGCGCTAATGCACCTAGAATCGTTCCAATAATTGATAAAACTAATGCGACAACCACTAATTGTTTTGTCGTATACCATTTAATAATAAGGGAAGATACAGGTACTAATATACCTAGAGTCAATAAATACCCTGTTGTTAACCATTGCGCCTGTGCTTCATTGATAGAGAAATCTACCATTATATTTGTTAATGCCATATTTAATGCGGTTTCACTAAAAAGCCCTATAAAAGCACCTAACATTAGCACAAATGCCATTTTTTTCGCACTGCGTACTTCGATTACTTGATTATTATTTGTCAAAATGAATTGCTCCTCTTAATAAATTAGACCGGTCTATATAATATTAACCAAAAAATCACCTTTATTATTTGGTTAATAATAAAGGAAGTAATTCAATTATATCACGTAATGGTTTGCTTGATTTCTTTGTTAAACAGAGTGTGATACCACCCTCTATAAAGCAATTTATAACACTGCTAATATAGGTTGCCTTTGCTTCATCATACCCATAGGCAATTAACTTATCTTTATATATGCTTTCCCACAATAAATATGTATGCTCACATTTAATGCGCAAATTTTCGTTTACCAGTGCCGTTTCCAACGCTAATAACCCAATTGGAATCGATATTGCATTTTCTGGGATTTTATCAATATCATCAAATGTTTCGGCAATCGTTCGGAGATGTTGTTGAAATGCGATAATGGGATCCAGAGATAAGTCGATATTCGTGTAAATATTCGTTGCAATAATATCTTTGAAAACATCAATTGCTTCTGAAGCTAATTGTTCTTTGCCATGGGGGAAATGATAGTATAAGGAGCCTTTAGGGGCACCGCTTTCCTTCAAAATTTGACTTAAACCAGTAGCATGATAACCATTCAGATGAAATAATCGACTAGCTGTATGCAATATTTTATCCCGCGAACTTATCTTCTCTGTCACAAGTAAACACCTCGAATTATAGTAATCGGTCTATTTATTATAATAGTATTTTTATTTTAGTAAGTCAATCATTCTGTCAGTGAAACAAGTGCTTGCTCAACTAGTAGTGATCTGTTAGAGAGAAGTTTAAATGTCATTCGACTACAAGTTTGAGTTTTTGAGCATGTTATTGCCCTACAACTTCCAGCTATTTCACCTGTTTGCATATCATTTCTTACTGTTACCATTTTGCTAAGTTGTGCCAACATCATTTACCTTTTCAGTGGCATAGGACAGCTAATAGGATCACGCGCTACACGTATATCTTGATTAGCGGTGAGATACCCTATACTAGCCATTCCAAAAAGCATAGTTCCAAATTCTTGAGCGAACTTGGAAGGAGTGTGCTACTCGTTAATAATTATTTCTAGAGAAGTTTCATAGCCTATACTCTTTTTGCAATAAACTTTCTCTTTGATTTATCTAAGTGGTGAGAAGGAATTTTAGCAAGCTTTACTTTACTTTATTTAGCCATATGAATAGCTATTTTTTGTATAAACTTGTTTTTGTTCCTCAATATAGACTAGAGAGGATTACTTTATTCGATATATTCATTAGATACTAAATTTTGTTGTAGTATCTTTGTCGGAATTGGAAATTTAACATTGCCCATAAAACGTGGTGCCACAACGTTTTCGTCAAAAACGATGACGAGTTGTTTCTGGCCGTTTATATAAAATTGCTGATTAGGCTTAATTTTTTTAAAATTTTCAGCATCGTGTTCACCATATTGCGATGCTGCCGCTATATAATAAGTCTTTTCATTAGTTGCTTGTTTCATGTCATTGATCATTTGTTTTTTTATATGATTGGAAATAATATCAATATAGTGATCATCTCTAAATAATATGGGTAATGTAAGCATTATTTTTGCTTTTGGATCTACGACATCATAGGTCAATTGAGGTGATACCGTTGCTGACGTAGCTGCTGTATAATGCTGTAAAACATATAGATTCTGCGTATTCTGCAACACCTTATAATGGGAGGTAAGCGCTAAATCTCCGGATTTTTTTAAGGTCATTAAATGCGTTTCAAAATGTGTGTATTGACGCCGTGCTTCCTGAATATATTTATTGTTTAATTCATTTTCAGTCGTATTTTTTTCCATTACTTTTACTTTTAATGTATTTTTTTGTACACTTTCATCATCACGATTTGTTGATAGTACCTCTAGTACTTGGCCGACTAGCGGTATTTTACCTACTGTATTTGCGAAAGTTGTACTGATGTTCATCGTCATAATTAAAGTGACTATTGTAATACTAATGAAACCACTCATCCAGATCATTCGATTCGTATAAAGTGATTTTTTATACGTTTTTTCAGGATTTCTTTTCTTTATTTTAGACATTTCTTTATTTACTGGTGGCTCGTTACCCAACTGTCACATCTCCTACTTGAATAGTACGCTGCGTCATCATTGCAGTCCTGCCCTACTTCTTATTATTTATTCATTAAAAAAACCGTCGATTAAATGAGTTCGACGGTTTAACTTAATTAAGTTTACTGGAACATACTATTTTTTCAAGACCCAAATATCTACCAGTAAATACAAGGCTTGTATTTACGCAATGAAATGGTGTAGTCATTCCATTCATTGGGCCGTATAATCGACTATTTTATTTTATTTGGAGCTGGATAATCAAAGCCTTTTGTATCTACTTTTACCGATACCATCACTTGATCTTCATTTGGTTTATCTGCACTATTTTTTGGTGACTTGGCAATTTTATCGACTGTAGTCATACCGCTAGTAACTTTACCGAAAGCAGCATATTCATTATTTAAATTTTCACTGTCCGCCTGCATGATAAAGAACTGTGACCCTGCTGAATCCTTATCTTGTGAGCGAGCCATCGAGATTACACCTCGCTCATGTGCAAGTTTATTATCAAAATCATTATTCGTGAACTCACCTTTAATAGTGTAATCCGGTCCACCTGAGCCATTTCCTTGTGGATCCCCACCTTGAATCATGAAACCATCAATAATACGATGGAATAACAGGCCATCATAGAACCCGCTATTTGCGAGGGCAATAAAATTCGCAACAGTGTTTGGTGCTACTTTAGGTTCTAGTTCAATGATGATTTTTTTATTGTTTGCCATTGTAATTGTAGCAATTGGATTTTCTTTTACTTTTTTCTCATATTGATCATTTGCTGGTGTTTTTTGCTTGTCAGTAGCTTGGTCATCTTTACCACATGCTGCTACAATAAATAAGATTGCCATGATCGGCAGTATTAGTTTAAACCACTTTGACGTCATCTGTCATTAATCCCCTTTACCTACTATAATAGTGACTTACCATTGTCCTCATGATAAACAATTACTAATGGCACGATAATTTTAATCGTAAAGCCTTTTGTCGATTCAAACTGTACTTGACCGTTGACGAATTGAATACGCTCCATTATCCCTTTTATACCATTACCATAATGCTTATCATTCACATTATAACCAATACCATCATCTGCGATTGTCATACGAATTTCTTTTGCTGTTTGCTCTATACGAATATAACACTTCGTTGCTTTACTATGACGAACAATATTATTAACCGCTTCCTTCAAACACATACTTAATGTATTTTCTAAAATTAATGGTACAGAATCAAGCTTAATCTTGCCTTTTAATTTCAAATCAATATTGGCTACTTCCAGTATTTCTTGTACATGGAGCAATTCATCTTCAATTTTAATTTTTTTCATGTCTGATACCATTTCACGTACTTCTTTTAATGCCATACTTGATACTTTACGAATATCGCCTAACTCCAGCTTTGCTTGTTCCTTGTCTTTATCGACCAGTCGGATGGCTAAATCAAGCTTTAAACCAATCATCGATAGTTTTTGACCTAATGTATCGTGAAGATCTCGAGCTATACGCTGTCTTTCTTCCACAATGCTCAGTTCATGTATACGACTCTCAGCAGATTTTAACTTAAGCTCTAACTGATCACTTTGCGTGCGGCTAAATAAGTAGAAAGGTGCTAATATTACGCCAAAAACGACGACAACCATGAAGGGAATTTGCTGTATATACAGTTCTGTTTCAATGAAGAAACCTGATAAAATAGAACCCACTGTAATGGCAATATGAAAACCATACATAATAAAGAAACCTACTTTATTGCGAATACGTCCAATCAAAAACGCTGTAAATAGCGCAAAATAAAAATAACCGAATAAAATAGCCATAACGGCATTAATAATCATTTCAAAAGAAAGCCACATATAACTTAAACGACCTGGTTGTGAAAAATCCATATATACACAGATTAAATACGTAATCAATACCGCAGCTGCTATACTTTGTACGGTAAAGCTTTGATTTTTAAAGATAATATAATATGGGATAAAACAAATGAAAATCCAACCTAAGATACTATAGATAGGATGCTTCGGTATAATAGCATACCAATTTGACAAAACTGTTCAGCTCCTCTTTCTAGTAAGTATAGCGAAAAAACAGCACGAAACCTAGTGAAAACTTTTACTCTGACAGGCGTTATACAGCATTCTATTCCACTTATCCACTTAACTATTCTTTTTAAGTCCGCCTTTCAACAAACAAGACCTTATCTAGCGAACAAGACGCTCACCCTATCTTTTAAACAGTATGTAAAATAGTGGAAAACCATAGAGAAAACAAAAATTATCATGTACTATACAAGGAGGACAGTTTTTTTATTTGGAGGTAGTTTTAATGTTTGTTAAGTTATTTATATTAGGTATTTTATCAAAGAAAAATTTTCACCCGTATATGATTTTGAAAATCTTTGAACGGGTAGTGGAAATTGATCCCAGTTTTAAAATAAGCGATGGTAAACTATACTACCATTTTGATTCATTATTGAAAAAAAATTATATTACAGCTGTAGAAACAGTAGCACTTGAAAATCGGCCAGATAAAACTGTCTACACGATTACAGAAAGTGGTCAACAATATTTACGTGACTTAATCTATCAATCATTTGATAATATATTATTGACGAACGTACAATCTTTGTACATACCTATTTTATTTTTAGATTATGTCAAACTTGATCAAGTCGTTATTATTCTTGATGAGGTCATCGTTCGTGAATCACAACGTATTGGCACGATTGAACGCGTCGCTGAACATCCTGAATTAACAAATATTGCACATTTACAACTTATTTTTTCACATGCTTCAAAATCGTATGATGATAATCTTACATGGCTGGCCCAATTACGGGATTCATTAAAAAAACATCTTCAGTCAACAACTGAAAGAAAAAAAGAGCCTGGGACAGAACAAAAATAGTATGTCTCCCATACGAATAATCAAATCAATTGAACGCGCTGAAAACCCCATAGGAACGCAGTGACGAGGCGTTTGAAGCCATGTCCGCGGAAAGTGTTTTTCGAAGCGGAAATGACTTGAATTGAAATGAATAATCCCGTATGATTTCGAAAAATCATACGGGATTATCTCTATTGAAAATACGTTTATCTCAGGCTCTTTTTTTATTCTTTTTCAGGCGTTTCAACTACTGTCTTTTTAAAAATACCTAGTAAAAATGCAATTGTATGAATGATTAGAAATACCGATTCATTTAAATACCAACCATTTGTATAGCTGTTAAACGGAGTCATATTGTATATCAGTGACCCCGGATCTGCCCAAGTACCATTAAATTCTTCAATTTGAGATTGAATATATTGATATTCTGTACCACCTGCCAAAATAAAGATTAGGATGGCAAGAAAAAAAGCAATCATAATTTTTGATTTAGATGCATGTGTAAAATATTCGCTACCTACTGCAAAAGTAATGAATAAACTTACTGCAACAAATGGTACTAAAATCACTAAAGGTATAAAAGCAGGATTTATATTGCCTAATGGTTCATCACTCTGCAATGTAAAATAATGATTGATAACTAA
Organism: Kurthia sibirica; assembly: GCF_003143975.1. Taxonomy (GTDB): domain Bacteria; phylum Bacillota; class Bacilli; order Bacillales_A; family Planococcaceae; genus Kurthia; species Kurthia sibirica. The sequence goes on from NZ_QFVR01000005.1 coordinate 94,723, forward strand.
AAAACCGATAAAGGTGATACCTAAAGATATGTACCATGATAATTTTTTCAACGAAACCCCTCCATTAAATAGTATAACGAATTTCAGTAATTTAAAAAACCACAAACTATCATTTTATTGAAAATAGGTAGCCTTTTTGGTATGGTTATAGGTGACAAATGTTTTGCGGGGGAACTCTAATGAGTTGAGAAGGTTAAACCTGACCCTTTGAACCTGTCAGTTAATACTGACGAAGGGAGCATGAAGACTCCTTTTTGCATTGGAGTCTTTTTTTCATTGTCATTCTAAATTAAAGGAGGTCATTGCTATGACTTGGGATACCATTCGCGCAAAAAAACCAATTGTGCACTGCATAACAAATTACGTTGTTGCAAACTTTACTGCAAACGCTTTACTTGCATTACATGCATCGCCTATTATGGCCGATGAACTATTGGAAGTTGAAGATGTTACAACACTTTCAGATGGTTTGCTACTTAATATCGGTACTTTAAACGAACGGACTGTCAAATCTATGCTTGTTGCGGGGAAAAAAGCGAATGACTTACATAAATTTGTCGTTCTTGATCCAGTTGGTTGTGGTGCTTCTGCCTATCGAAAATTGGTGACGCAACAATTAGTACAAGAAATTCAGTTTTCGATGATTCGCTGTAATGCAGGTGAACTAGCTGCTTTAAGTAATATTGACAACATGTCACGTGGCGTTGATGCTGGTGACGTGAATTATAATATTACAGCAGCGGCCGAAGCCCTAGCCATACAATATCAGTGCATCGTCGCAGTGAGTGGCGAGGTAGATATTATTACCGATGGGCTGGCGACAAGTCAAGTAACAGGGGGACATCGTTGGATGGAGCAAGTGACGGGGGCAGGTTGTCTACTTTCGGCTCTTTGTGTAGCAGTGTTAGCCTCTTCACCTGCCAACCCATTACAAGCTATTGTAGCACTGCATAAAGACTATAAAAAAATGGCTGAGCAAGCTGCTTTAACATCACCTGCCTTAGGTGACTTCCACTATTCCCTACTCAATCAATTACACCTAGGAGTGAATTAAATGATTCCAGTTACTTTGACCATTGCCGGCTCTGATTGTGGTGGCGGTGCAGGTATTCAAGCTGATTTAAAAACATTTCAAGAATTACAAACTTTTGGTACTTCAGTCATTACAGCATTAACTGCTCAAAATACACTTGGTGTACATGATGTACAGGCTGTACCAAGCGACTTTGTTATCGCTCAATTAAATGCTATTTTAGATGATTTTGATGTCTCTGCTATTAAAACCGGCATGTTATTCTCTTCAGACATCATTCGCGCAGTATCCGAACGTCTACAGCAAGAAAAAATCCCACTCATTATCGATCCTGTCATGATTGCTAAGGGAGGGGCTACACTTTTGAAAACGGAAGCCATGGATGCCATGATCACTCATTTACTACCACTTGCAACCATTTTAACGCCGAATATTCCAGAAGCTGAGCAGTTGACGAATACAAAAATCACTACCATTGATGATGTTCATCAAGCAGCTGCTCTCCTCTTACAAATGGGGCCAGAAATGATTATCATGAAGGGCGGGCATATCGCTGAAGATCATGCAGCCACTGATCGCCTCTACTTCAAAGATGGTCGCGTATTGACTTATTCCTCGCAACGCATCGCAACAAAGGATACACATGGCACGGGATGTACATTCTCTGCTGCTATAACAGCTGGCATTGCATATGGTTTAAACGTAGATGAAGCCATTAAACAAGCAAAAGACTTTATTTTCCACGCGATTAGCGATGGCTTGGGTATCGGTCATGGACATGGACCAACCAATCACTTTGCTTTCAATAACGCATTAAGAAAAACAGGTGATCCGGATGCGCACTGATTATTTAAAGCTCTATTTTATCATGGGTAGCCAAAATTTCCCTGCTGGTGAAACACAGGCCCTTCAAGTTTTAGAACAAGCCTTACAAGGTGGCATTACCTGTTTTCAATTACGAGAGAAAGGTGACACGGCATTGACAGGTGCTGCCTCTATCCGATTTGCACAAAAATGCCAAGTTTTATGTCATCGCTATCAGGTACCCTTTATCGTAAATGATAATATCGAACTTGCTTTACAATTAGATGCAGATGGCATTCATGTTGGACAAGATGATGCTGCTGTATCAAGCTTTAAAAATAAATTTCCCAATAAAATAATTGGCCTTTCTGTTCATACTTTATCAGAACTCGAATTAGCTGTTCAACAAGATGTGAACTATGTCGGGATTGGTCCTATATTCGCGACAGCTTCAAAGAATGATGCAAAAAAACCTTGTGGTGTTGACTTTATTACTGAGGCCAAACGCCATTGTCCTACAATGCCCATTGTTGCAATTGGGGGTATTACACTTGATAATGCCGCTTCAGTATTAGCTCATGGTGCAGATGGTTTATCAGTTATTTCAGCCATTTCAGCTGCCAATGACCCACAAGCTGCAACAAGACAATTTCATCATTTGTAAAAAATGAGCCTGAGACAGAACAAAAATAGTATGTCTCCCATACGAATAATCAAATCAATTAAACGCGTAGAAAATGACTCCTACGGGAATAGCATAAGCTGAAAATCCCACAGAAATGCAGTGACGAGGATTTTGAAGCCATGTCCGCGGAAAGCGTTTTTTGAAGCGAAAATTGATTGAAATGAATAATCCCATATGATTTCGAAAAATCATATGGGATTTTCTCTGTTGAAAATACGTTTGTCTCAGGCTCATTTTCTTTTCATCAATCAAATGATACACTTAATTGCAAATTAGGTAGTCAATTAATCGGAGGTCTTACAAGATGGACGTCAAACAGTTAATCTATTTTACGGAAGTAGCAAAACAGCAAAGTTTTACAAAAGCTGCCACAATTTTGCACGTCACACAACCAACATTAAGTAAAGTTGTGAAACAACTGGAAAATGAGTTAAAAACAATTTTAATCGATCGCTCCCAACGCATTAGTGTTTTAACTGATGCGGGTGAGGTCGTATATGAACATGCATTAAAAATCATTCAAATGGTTGATGAAGTTCATCTCGTTTTAGACGACTTAGAAAATCTCAAAAAAGGTCAAATAAAAATCGGCATGCCCCCGCTAATTGGTATTTTATTTTTCCCTGAAATTATGCTTGCTTTCCAAAAAAAATATCCAGATATCACGATTACTTTAGATGAAATTGGCGCAAACATTGTAAAAGAACGTGTGTTTAATGGACAATTAGATGGTGGTTTTGTCATGTTACCAGCGCATGAAGAAGATTTTGATTTATTACCATTCACTACGGAAACAGTACAATTAATCGTTCATAAAGAACATCCATTAGCACAGCGAAAATCTGTTACTATGCATGACTTAAAAGAAGAAAAAATGCTACTATTTAGCGATGATTTCACATTACATGATCGCATACTTGCCGAGTGTCAACACGCTGGTTTCGAAGCGAATATAGCCTTTATTAGCTCGCAATGGGATTTCATCAGTCAGATGGTAGAGCACAATTTAGGTATTGCCTTATTTCCACAGTCCATTGCCAAAAAAGCCAATACTCAGCTCATCAATATTATTGACGTCACACCGGTTATACCATGGGAAATTTCTTTCATTACGAAAAAAGGGCGTTATAAATCACATGCGATGTTGAAATTTTTACAGTTTATTTCCAATCATTATTCCACTACGGCATCTACTCTATAAAAAATATGAATTTTACGAATAACCTATAGAGGTGTACAGTAAGAATAATAAAATTATTAAGTAAGAAGGTATTCACTTGAATGTTTTAAAGATAATCGTACAAATTATTATTATTTATAGTTTTTTATTGATTGGTCAATGGCTTGCTACAAGTAGTGGTCTTCCAATACCCGGCAGTATTATTGGATTACTCTTATTACTACTGTGCTTAACACTGCATATTGTGCCGTTACAATGGGTTGATTTAGGCGCACGATTTTTAACGGGTGAATTACTATTATTTTTCATACCAGCTGCTGTTGGCATTATAAATTACGATAACATAATCGGTATAATTGGTATTAAACTCATCGCTGTAATTTTCTTGAGTACGATTATTGTGATGACCGTTACGGCTCTTATTGCTGATCGACTCACTACGGAAAAGAGGTCCATCAGCCATGCTTCTACTAAAAATTAGTGTCGGATTTATAGGAACCATCCTTATTTTCGTTGGTTGTAAAAAACTCTACGAAAAATATACGAAGTTATGGTTATCTCCCCTTTTAACATGCCCAGCCATTATTATTTCTTTTTTAGTTGTATGTCAGATTGATTATGCAGACTATAATCAAGGAGCTCAATGGCTTACAAAGCTACTAGGTCCTGCTACAGTAGCCTTTGCCATTCCCATTTATAAAAATTTTGTACTCATTAAAAAAAATGCCTCTACAATTATTTTAAGCCTAGTAACGGGTTGCATTGTGGCTTTAGCTTCCTCCTATCTCATCGCGTTGCTATTTGGCATAAATAATAGCATGATTAAAAGTCTTGTACCACGCTCCATTACAACCCCAATTGCGATGGATATTTCCACCTTCATTGGTGGTGAAGCAAATATGACTGCCGTTTTCGTCATTGTTACAGGATTAGCTGGTAGTGTCATCGGCCCACTTATTATTCGTTTTTTGGCGATTAAAAGTGCGGCAGCAAAAGGTTTAATGCTTGGTATGGGCGCACATGGTTGCGGTACATCCAAAGCCTTTGAATTTGGTGAAAAAGAAGGTATGTTTTCTTCCGTAGCTATGATTCTTGCTGCATTATTAAGTATCGTGATTACGGAAATTCTTCTGCCACTATTCGCTTAATTATATCTCAAAAAAAACATCTTTTAATGAATAGGTGGTTAACTACCTATTCATTAAAGATGTTTTTTACGTATGTTAGAACATTGGATTATTTTTTATTTTTTCTTTGGCGATCTGCAAAGGTTTTTTGTTTTGAGGCATTATTATTTTCTTCTGCTAATCGCTTATTATTCACTTCATAATATAATGACGATAAAACAATTAATAAAATAGCACCAATGATAATAAATTGTAGCCACAAAGAAATATTATAATCTCTTACATAAAGAACTGCTGCAATAATAAAGAAAAAATAAGCAATAATTTTTGATTTGATACCAAATTTAAACTGTAACAACATAAAAAGCAAAAATAGTGCAAGTGCAACTATTTTAATCGTTTGATCCATCACAAGAAGCCTCCCCTATACTGCCTCTATCTTATCACGAATCCCTACGCTTCGTTATTTATTTTGTAATTCAACAATTAATTTCTTCGTATCATCATTCAATAAATAAATGGAAGTTGTATTTTGCAGGGCATATAGAGCATCTAATTTTTGTGGATAACGATTGATTGTCTCCCCCGCTTCAATACGTTCGGCATATTCTTGCACTAATTGTTCAATTTCCCAAGCAATTTCAGAGGCATTGGCTATATACATTTCCAGGCGTGTTTTGTATGCATTGGGCACAAACACAGCCAATTTTGATTTATCTTCATATATTTTATTTAGGCTGCAATCTAAATAATTCATACGATTATCAAGTAAATCGTATGTTAAAAGTGCCTTTTCAACTTGCATATATTCCATCTTATACATTTGCTGTATATTATTTTGTAATAGAGGTTTTAAGTCATTATAATATTTAGACATTTCAGCTAATTCATGTGTATCATTTTCTAAATTATCATACGCCGTTCTAAAGGCTTTTACAATCTCATCATCAGATTTACCCATTTTCTTTTCAAAACGAAGTAACTTACGAACATGCGCTGCACTTACTACATTTATAATTGTTGCGGGTAATGCACTGTATATGTTCTTAGCACTTAAAATATCTTCATCGGTTGAAAAAGCATTTAGTTTATTGATTGTATCCATTAATAACATTGCTCGGTCACGTTGCTGTTCAATTTGTGCGAATTCTTTATAATCTTTAGCAACTAATAATTTTGCATCTGCTGGTAAGCTACTATAAGCAATGCGCAATTGATCAATACGCTCACTACTATGCGTTTTTTCGGTAAATATAAATTGTAACATGGATTGAACATATGCTACATCCATATCTGGTTTTCCAATAGATGTACTAACCGTTTTTGCAGTCGATAAATGATTTTGCTCTGCTACAGTCATACGTACATAAAAAGTTGCATGTTCATCCATAAATTCCATTAAAGATATCGTTTCTTGTGTGATTGTATTCGTGAATTTTAAAGCACCTTCCGTCATTTTATAGGGCCTATTCGGCAATAAAATAGTATGTTCAAATAATGAATAACTGGCATCACCACTTGTAATATAGCCACCATGTTCTTTATTAATCAAGTTTACCTGTTCACTTGACGGGAGCGTTAGCTCGAAAGTACCTACCCCTTTTCGAACGAAAAATTCAAATTTAATATCCGTATCATAATCGCTTAAATCTAACTTCTTTGTAAGCGCGAACGTTAATTCTAGTTTACGTTCATGATTATACGAAAGCTTCGCATCAATTATTTTAGCAATATTCAATTTATTATAAATTTTATTTTGTTTTTCAACTAATTCTATTGTGGCTGTATTACCTAATTTTTCTGTTGCATCAATCAACGCATCAAAATCATTTTGTAGATCAGTATCTTCATGTTCTTCAATTTTTAAAATGATTTCATTCGCTAAGTCAATCGCTAATCGATTCATATTGCTATTCATTTCCGCTATAGTAGCATGAACCATTTCTATATATTTCAAATGATCTTTTTCCATGTATAAATCATTTTTTATATACTGTGTAAAACTTGGTGATGGTATTGTCGTTTTTTTCGATTGATTAATATTATCCAATAATTGAGGGAACAGCACTAAATTTCTATAGTAATAATTATACATATTTAATCTTTTAGCTCTAGATAAAACAACTACTTCCATATCAATCTTTTCATCGCTTATTTTATTATGGCCACTAATCGTATAATTTCCTGGATTTGTAATTTTAATTAAATCACCTTGAATTGTAACATCAGATGCTTTTTCTTTTGTATACCACTCCAGTTTACATGTTGATTTCTCACTCTTTTGTGGTAGTGAATATATTTCCCCTACACCAACAAATCTATGTAAATTTTTCAATTCATCACATAATAAATAGGGCGGAGGTATTTCCGCACCAAGTTGCTTAACAATTACTTCTGTTTTTACTGGCTCAGTATGTGTACGCTTCATTTACATGTCTCCATTTCTTTTAAACTTATATTAAAAAATAATTATTTGTCTTTTGTATCCACCCTACTCGATTCTTAGGTATTTTGTTCATTATGGCATAATCAGGTTGAAGTGGATTTCTTGTATTCAACAAGACCAAATCTCATTAACTATTCTACTACTGTAGCGACTATTCAATACTTATTATCCACATTGTAAAGAAAAAAAGATATAACCTATTTCTGCTATTTCAGCATGTAAATAGGTTATAATTGCTATTTTTTTGCTAATTTCAATTTTCACATAATTTACTAATTATCAATTATTATTTACAATATTTTGCTATTTCCATTAAATTCTTATTAAATTCTTTTTAGAATAGAAAATTGTTCGTTTTTTCGAACTTTTGTTGTGATAAATAACTAATATCAGTTTTATATTTCGGATTCCCTTTAATTTACTGAATCGTTATATACTATTGCTCTATTCAGTTTCTAACACTACCAAATCTTCTAACTACTTCATCCATACCGACAATCCAACTAATGATAGCGACGACAGCTACAGACTATTATCTTTTGCGCGATCAATTCTTCAACTTCATATGGATTCTTGCCGAGGGCGATGGCATAAATATTATTTTAAAGTTAAAAATTTACCGTACACAGGTGTTACTTGCCGGTTGAGGCGCTTTACTTACCGCTTGAGGCGATTTACTTACCGCTTGGAACGATTTACTTACCGCTTGAGCCGCTTTACTTACCGCTTGAGGCGATTTACTTACCGCTTGGAACGATTTACTTACCGCTTGAGGCGCTTTACTTACCGCTTGGAACGATTTACTTGCCGGTTGGAACGATTTACTTACCGCTTGAGCCGCTTTACTTGCCGCTTGAGCCGCTTTACTTGCCGCTTGAGCCGCTTTACTTACCGCTTGAGCCGCTTTACTTACCGCTTGAGCCGCTTTACTTACCGCTTGAGCCGCTTTACTTGCCGCTTGGTGCCCACACAAAGCTGATTGCGCTCTTGGACGTGATAGGGTTACTGCTGCGGGCAATAAAATGCACATAAAAAACTCGGAATCAATAGCAGATTCCGAGTTTTTTGTTTGAATTCATTTAATAGGTAAAATCAGATGCTTTAAAATTGGCATATACTTCATCTAAAGATTGCTTTAGATGATCTTTCATATTACCATGTTCATCTTTAATAATTTTTTTGAAAATATTGTATTTTTCTAGCTCTACATTTGCAAAGTCACTTTCATTTTCGGCTAAAATATTAATTTTTGCATGTGGGTTATTTTGGCTAATCAGATCAATTAGTTCAATTCCTGACATTTCCGAATTAATGTTTAAGCTAATATAGTAGCATTCAGCTTTATCTTTTTGTAGAAAACGTTCGATGCTTGTGGCTTTTCTCGTTGTTAAATTAAATTCGGCATTAATGCCCTTTTGCTTAGCGTATTTAGAAAGAGTGCTGTGAATTGCCTCTATTAAAGTATAATCCTCTTCGCAAATAACTATTTTCATATAAATTCCTCCAAAAGCAGTGGTTTACTGTTATACACATACCTTATCATAATATTACCAATTTTATCATTACATTATCATTACTTTCAACAATTTTCGACTTCATTCTGCAATACAATTGTAAAGTTAGAACTATAAGATTATGTTTCTGACATATTATGATGATGAAGAATTGCGTAATTGGAAATCTACTTCATATTATTTAGTCTAAATTGCACATCTGCCAATGTTGGCATACCGCCCTGTGCCCCAAATTTTTCTACAGATAAGGATGCTGCTGCATTTGCGAACTGCAAAGCTGCGCCAATTTTATAACCTTCTGCAATACAAAATGCAAATGCACCATTAAACGTATCACCCGCCCCAGTAGTATCAACTACTGTGCTTGGGCAACCTGCGATAAACTGATGTTGTTTGCCATCATAAAAACGGGCGCCTTTGTCACCTAAAGTAACGATTAGTTTATTTGGGTATTGCATTAATGCGCCTTCAAGATCATCACCAAAAAGATCATGACATTCCGATTCATTTGGCGTAAAATAAGTTAATTTATCCATCCATTGATGCTCAAATCGTTCTGAGGGTGCTGGATTTAGCAGTACTGGGATATTTAATTCATGACAAATATTAATTATATATGTCACAGTTTGTTGTGGAATTTCCAATTGTAAAACAACGATTGCGGAATTTTTGATGGCATCCATTGCTTCATCTACTGCTTCAATCGTTACCTCATCATTGGCACCCGCTACTACGATAATGCGATTGTCTCCTTCATACAACAGAATATTAGCAATTCCTGTCGCTTTACATGTTGTTTCTTTGACAAATTTTGTATTTATTTTTTCGTTGTTTAAATTATTGTATAAACTACTGCCAAACTCATCTGCACCTACACGACCGATCATTTGCACCGGGTGGTGTAATCTCGCTGCTGCAACTGCTTGGTTTGCCCCCTTGCCGCCAGGTACTGTTGTAAATTTATTTCCTAATATAGTCTCTCCCTGCTTTGGAAATATTGTTGTTTCTGTTACAATATCCATATTAATGCTACCGATTATTGTGATCATATTAACACCCCTACTTTTATAGTCGTTAGTCATTATACTATATTTCAATAGAAATAAGCGCATTAACACTGAAGTTAGATTTCCATGTAAAAAGGGTATTTATACGATAAGAATGAGGAGGCGTTTGATATGGACTTACCAATTAAACAAGGCTCAGAAACATATGATCATCGCGGTAAAAATGTAGGCATTTATATGTTGCATGATTTAGCAGGCTCGCCCCATAATATTTATGATATTGGCGTAACTTTTGTTGAAGCTGGCTATTCTGTACGGATACCTAGACTTGCAGGACATGGTACTTCACCTATTGATTTACATGATGTCACAATCGATGATATATTGCATGCACTTCGCACAGATTTTAAAGAATACAAAGCAGAAATGGACTACGTTATTTTATTTGGTTTCGCTTTTGGTGGTGGCCTTGCACAACAATTGGCATTTGAATTTGAAGTGGATGGTCTCATACTCGTTAATTCTATTTTCGAAGCACCTGAAAAATTAATCGTTGATGCTTTGGAAGAAGTTGAATTGGAGCATCGTTTCGTTCCTGCTGGAACATTGGATATTAAAAATGATCGTGTAAAACCTGATATTTATACTGAAATTCCTGTTCCCATTATTTTGGAGCTTCCAGAATTCAGTGAACATTTACAAGAGCATGCTGCGGATGTTTTTTGTCCTTTACTTGTCCTACAATCTATTGATGATCATGTTTATTCTCCAAAAAATGCCGACTACATCGTCCATAAATTTAGTTCACGTGAAAAACATTTAATTATGTTACAAGATAGCTTTCATTTTGCAACAGTCGATTATGATCAGGAACGTATAGCTAAGCAATGTATTTTCTTTATTAAAGGGTTGGACCCTCGCCGTGAAGATTAATAACCCGAATCATAGACGATTTTTCCTCTGGTAACAAATAATCTTTGTTTTTAAACAGGTCAAATCTTGTTCTGTAATACGCATCGCTTCTCCGTATTCAGCATTGGTAATTGCTTGAAGTTTATTGCAGATTGCTTGCATATTCTACCTGTATCTCTAAGGAGTCCACTAGAATATAAATCAAAAAACAGCCTGTCAAAATCGCAATGATTTTGACAGGCTGTTTCGTTTATTTATTCTATTTAAAAAGGTCCGTATTTCATTAGTTGAGCAATGACCAAAAAGACGATACTCAATCCAAATAAGAGGAAGAAGAAAGGTAGATACCAACGTACCCACTTGTTCCAAGGAATTCCCGCAACCGCTAGCGCTGCAATTAGCGCGCCATTTGTTGGGAATAGACTTGCTGCGATACCATCACCTAATTGGAATGCCAATACAGCGGTTTGACGTGTAATGCCCACGAGGTCAGCAAGAGGCGCCATAATTGGCATCGTCAATGCAGCTTGGCCACTTTGAGATGGTACAAGGAAGTTAATACCCATTTGTAGAATCATCATGCCAACAGCGGTAAATGTTCCTGGAATATCATTTAGTAAAATAGAAGCATAGTGTAAAATCGTGTCCATCAAACCACCTTCATTGAAGACGACGAGAACAGTTTGTGCCATACCAATTATTAATGCACCACCAATTAATTCACCAGCACCTTTTACGAAGCTATCTGCAATATTATTTGCCGATAGTTTACCAATGATCCCCATAATAATACCGAACATTAGAAACAGACCAGCAATTTCCGTAATATACCAATCATATCTCATAACACCGATGATAAGAAAGACAAAATTCAACATAAACGCTAGCAATACAAGTTTGTGACGCGTTGTCATTTTGACATCTTGATCTTCTTTTGTCGTCGCACTAAAACGATCAAATTTACCGTAAATACCTAGTTCAGGGTTGCGTTTTACTTTCATCGCATGGCGGTAGACATATAATACGGCTGCCCCATAAAAAACGACAAAAATAATTAAACGATAACCAATGCCTGAAAAGGTTTTAAGTTGTGCAATTTGCTGGGCTACACCTGTTGAAAATGGATTTAAGAAACCTGCTGTAAAACCCATTGACGCCCCAACAACAACAATGGCAAAACCAGTCACCGCATCAAAACCTAACGCTATCGTTAAAGGTACGAGCAATGCAACATATACGGCAACTTCATCAGACATCCCCATCGTACCGCCACAAATCCCAAAGAATAACATAAGCGCCGGGATTATTAGTCCATCTTTGTTTTTCATCTTACGTGCAAAAGTTACAACAAATGTATCAAGTGCACCCGTCGCATTAATAATTCCGAAAACACCACCGATAATAAGTACAAAAAAGATAGTACCGGCTCCATTCACCATACCCGTATGAATATATGAGAAGATATCGAGGAAACCAACTGGCGTATTGTCGACAAATTTGAATGAATCTGCAACGAGTACATCACGGCCATCTACGGTTGTCTTATCAAAATGACCAGCAGGTACTATATATGTAAGAATAGTCGAAATAATAATCAGTGCAAAAATCAGGACATAAGCATTTACACCTTGACCTTCTTTTTTTAATTTATTGGAACCTTTTTTATTAAACAATGTGAAGAACTCCTTAATCATAAGCTTGTATACATAAATATATAATGACTTAAATTGAATTTTAATGCAGTCATAATTATACACAGAACACGATTTTTATACAACCATTTTCACAAAGTTCCATTAGTCTGAAAACTCAATAAAAAAGCATAGTTATACGCTTTCGCGTTACTATGCTTCTCTCCATTATTTACTCAATTTTATTACTTGACCAACGTAGACAAATTCTGTCAGAAGATGATTTAATTCCATTAGCGCTTGCTCTGTAGTATTCGATAAAGACGCAATGGAGGCTAATGTATCTTCCTCCTGAATTCTATATAATTTTTGTTGTTTATTAACCGTTGTCATTTTTTTATTATTGCGTTCTACATCAACAATTAAGCGTTTGTTTTTAGTAAGGGTTGCTGTTGTTAGATCATTCCATTTTTTCAGTTGTGTAGTCGTTATACGATATTTTTTCGCAATGGAGGTTAACGAATCACCTGCTTTGACACGATAGTATTTTGTAGCTCGATAAACGATGGGTTTTGGTGCTGGACGTTTCACTTTTTTTTGAACAATCGGCTGACGTTTTTTATTGTTAGGAACAACAAATTTTTCTCCGACTTTTAGATGCGGATCCTGTCTATTATTTAAAGCTAAAAGCTGTTCGACTGTAAGGTCATAAGCTAGTGCAATTCCTTCTACTGTATCTTCTTTTTGAATCCTAATAATTTGATTATTTTTAACTGGCAGTATTTCAGTAGATTCCTTATCAAAACGCGTCAAATCATAGCGTTGAATTAAACGCTGTAGTTTCTTAGCATAAGTGGAATCTGTGGCATACCTTCCTTGCAAAAACTCGCTAGCTTCGACATATGTAGCGGCATTAGATTTCCAAATTCCTGCATAAATCATTGAATTATACGTCGTACCCTTTGTCACTAATTTTGCATAATCATACAAAGATTGTTCATAATTCGCATATTGACGAAAATTCGCTTTACTAGTCGATATCTTCCCCTTACCATCATCTTCTTTCGTCGTAAAACGAGCACTATTTCCCTCGTAGCTTCCTTTCATTCCAAATAAATTATAATTTGGATTTTGACTAAGGGAACTATTACCATAATTACTTTCTAAAATTGCCTGTGCAATCATAATAGATGCATAGATTCCTTCATGAGCGGATATCACCATAGCCGACTGACCGATTGTCTCTATAAATGCTAATTGATTTTGATTGGTATTCGTTTGAACAATGCTATTTTGTGCTTGAGCAATCGTAGATATTGATGATAGACCAATCAAAGTTGCAGTAGCTAATGATATATATTTGCCATATTTCACGTATACCCACCCCTTCATTACCTTATTTGTTTCTTTTTTACATACAATACAGTTACCCCTATTTTTATGTATTAAATCTCTTTTTATAAATTACATTCTTTTTTAGAAATGTTATACTAAAAACACTAATTATCTTAATAGTGTGAAAAGGTGGAATAATATGAAAAAAATACATTATAGTTGGTATATACTAATCGTCACTTTTGCAGCGATTATTGTTGCTGGTATTATCCGTTCATCTTCCGGTGTCTTCATTATTCCATTTGAAGAAGAATTCGGTTGGAGTCGTTCGCAAATCTCTTTTGCTTTTGCAATTGGCTTATTTGTTTATGGTTTGTCTGGTCCTTTCATGGCAGCATTCGTTGAAGTTTTTGGTTTAAAACGCATGATGAGCTACTCCATGGCTTTATTAGCCATTGGTTTATTATTGACATTGGTCATGTCGCAACCATGGCAATTAATCATCATTTGGGGCTTTATAATAGGTATCGGTACTGGTTTATTTTTATCCGTACTAAGTACACAGGTCGCCAATCGCTGGTTTACCAAACATCGTGGCTTGGCAGTCGGTATTTTGACAGCAGCCACTGCTACTGGGCAACTCGTATTATTACCTGTCTTAGCAGCATTAGTGGAAAGTTATAGTTGGCGCCACGCAATTGCTTTCATCTTCCTACTAAGTGTGATCATGCTCCTCATCATTCTATTGTTTATGAAAAATTGGCCTAGTGACAAAAAATTACAACCATTTGGTGAATTACATAGCAACACACCACAAGTACAGGTAATATTTCAAACACAAAACCCTTTTTTAATCGTTTACCACTCATTACTAGAAGGTTTACGCAATCGGACATTTTGGTTGTTGGCAGGTAGTTTTTTTATCTGTGGATTCTCGACAAGTGGCTTGATTGGTACACATTTCATTAGCTACTGTATGAGTTATGGCTTTCCATTAATTGTCGCAGCTTCTATGCTATCTTTTATGGGTATTTTTGATTTAATCGGCACGACTGTATCTGGACTTTTATCTGATAAAATTGATAATCGGTGGTTATTATTTTGGTATTACTTATTACGTGGGCTGTCATTACTTGCCCTACCTTTTGCTCTTGATAGTGGCTCTTATAGTTGGTTAATCATTTTCTCTATTTTTTATGGTTTGGATTGGATTGCAACGGTACCTCCAACAATCGGTTTAACGAGAAGAGAATTTGGCTTACAAAAAAGTGCCATGATGTATGGTTGGATTTTCGCATTTCATCAGTTAGGTGCTGGTTTAGCAGCATATGGTGGCGGTTTTATTTTTAACGCATTTGGTTCGTATAAATGGGCTTTCTTATTAGCGGGACTTTTTTGCTTAATCGGTAGTCTTTTTGTAATTTTACTGAAAAAACATAATCCACGTGAAGAAGTTTTCTAAAATCGGCAACCTTTCATTGTATAATGGAGTTTATATACTAGATCGGTTATTATAGTAGAAAACCGTATACTAGAAAGAAATGAGTGTTTAGATTGAATACAGATTTATTAAAAGCCATCAACGGTCTTGCTGGTGAGAATGCAGCACTTGATGCAATAATGAAATTCTCAACAAATTATGCCTTATATGTTTTTGCTATTATTCTACTCGCTATGTGGTTTTTCGGTGCTACATATATGAAGAAAACGGTGGTATATGCTGCTGTAACAGGTGTCTTTGCATTAGCCATTAATGTTATTATTAGTAAGTTTTATTTTGAAGCACGTCCATTCGTTACTTATGACGACATTCACGTTTTAGTGGACCATGCAGCCGACGCTTCATTTCCAAGTGATCATACAACAGGTGCCATGGCCTTAGCAGTCGCTATTTTTCTTCGCCATAAAAAAATAGGCAGTTTCGCTATTTTATTTGCACTATTGACTGGCTTTTCACGTATCTATGTCGGGAATCATTACCCATTGGATGTCATTGCAGGAATTATCATTGCAACAATCGTTGCCCTACTCCTAAACTCATTCAAATTACTAATGGAACCACTTAGTAATTTCATCCTAGCCATCTATAATAAAATACCCGTATTACCAAAAAAAATATAACAAGAGGCTGAGATATATAGTAGGCTCAGTTCATACAAAAGGGAAACTGCCTGAGCAGTTTCCCTTTTTATTTTTTTGAATAGTAAGCATAATATTTGGTTCTATTATATATGTTGAGGTATTAAAACAATTCATGTTTTAGACAATTAGAAATAGCGAGAGCTTTCCGCCGACAAGTAACGCAGGAGTCCTCGCCATTTCTTTTAATCATGATGAACATACCTAAAAATAGACAGAAAAAAGCACATAAAACGGTTTGAACGACTTACGGTTTTATATTATAAGTGTCGACGCTATGTCTGTTCTTGTGGAAAACGTTTTTCAGAAAAAATTTCTTTTATTGAACGTGATCAACGCTTTTCAAAAGAATGGCATCAAGCAATTCAAATGCTATGCGTTAAATCACCTACATTCCAATCAGTTGCTGAGAAAATGGGGACAGCTAGTTCAACTGTTATTCGTCGTTTTGATCAAGTCGTAGAACAACAATTAGTGTCAGCTGTCATGCTACCAAAAGCAATCGCAATTGATGCATATAAAGGAGATACAAATGCAGAAATACATGAACCAACCGATTGCTATCTTGCCAAATCATCGAAAAGATACGATAAAACAGTACTTACAAAGGTTCGGTGATTAAGTAGAAATCGTTGTAATAGATAGGAATCAATGAAACGAAATGCATATGGTTATAAACGATTTGATCGATTGAGAGCGAAGATCTTACTAACATTAAAGTATAAAGAAGTGGGTTTACATCTGTGTCAAATTTAGATAAAGTTGCGCCTGTGGAAAACAGCAACCCTAACAAAAAAATAATCATCCTTTAAAAAACCGATAGTAAAAGCCCGCATCTCTATTCCCATTCACACAATTGTCAAATTTATGAATAAAGTATATAATATGGATATTAGCTGATATATTGTCTTTGGAAGCGCTATCATCATTATATTTGACAATATATCATTAATGTATTATGATTGGTTCACAAAGTTGTAACAAAGTATTTCAAAACTGTATTTACAAGGAGGAATTTTCATGAACTTATATGACGTTATTTTAATTGCTGTTAGTTTAATTTCTATTCCCTTGGTGTGTGCAGCAATTATCGATGCTTTCTACAGTGCTAGAAGAAATGTAAACTTTTCCATGTTACGTACGGCCGGTTGGTATGCTGGTATTTTCGTTTTATCATTTGTACCGACAATCATCATCGTTTACAATATGAAAAATTAATAAAATAATAGGCTAACCTAGTTGTTTTAAAAACAATTAGGTTAGCCTATTTTTTCGTCATTTTAATACAGAATCATTTGACATCATTAACATACCGATAAATATAACACCCATTAATACACCTAATAAATTGACAACCGTTAATGTACCTCTTTCTTTTTTTATAATGCTGACTGCTGATAAGCAAGCGCCAATCATATATAAAAAGAAACCGATAAATATAACAGGCCATGAACTAAAAAAGGCTAATGTTGTCGTAGCAAACGGTGGTACTAGTAATCCTAGTCCAATGAATACAAAGAAAAAAGCCGTGCGCGAAAATACGCGTGACATAAAAACACTCCTTCATCAGTATAACTTAAATACTATATCACTAAGAAGAATACCATATAATAGAACCCTTGCGACAGTTTTCAAGCCTATTGACATTAAATCGTCCATTTATTGGTATTATTACCCAATAAAACAAATGAACACTCGCTACTAAGCTACTGTCACTATTTTTACATCTAAAAAACTCTAACCATACGTATAGACTATCAAGTAAATACTTCATAGTCACACATATAGCTAGAGCCAGACTCACTTGATATTACGTTTGTAGAACTTGTTGAATCGTGCGTTCAAATACAGCGATTGACTCTGCTCCAATAATGCCAAAACGGTTATCAAAAACAAAGAAAGGGGCACTTTCAACACCGATTTGTTGTGCATCATAGCAATCTTGCTCTAATTGCTCAGAATACACTGATTTTTCACGTACACTCATCGCTTCATGACGCGCTACACCTAGCGATTCCACAACATCATATAAATAGTGGTCATCCGCAAGATCTTGTCCTTCTATAAAATGACCTGCCATTAGCGCTTCCGTAAATTGATACTCCAAATTATAGTGTGCCATCAGTTTAGCCAAGCGATGTGCATGTTGTGTATTTGCAGGAATCATTTTAGTAAAATCAAAGTGCAACCCCACTTCGTTTGCATGTCGCTGCAATTCACCTTCAAATTCTCTCAATTTTTTGTCATGGCCACCCATTTTTTCAACATATACTGTTCATAGTTTTTTTATCAGGAGAAACTGCCAAAGATGCATTCACCTCATAGGCTTTTAGCATAATAGTAATTTTTTTGTCGCTATATAACAAAAAGGACATGTGCAATCTGTGAATACTTCAATTGTCATACGTTCCTCCTATCGCCAAGCATTCATGCCGCCACGGACATTCACTACTTTTTCAAAACCTTGTTTTTTTAGTTGCTTGCATGCTACGCATGCCACTTTGACAAATGACAATCACTTCTTTATCTTTTTGTAAAGAAGCGAAACCTGAACCGAGAGGGATATTTTTAAATTGCTTAATATTACGCGCCTTATATTCGCGTGGTGTTCGAACATCAATATATTGTTTATTCGAACCATTTTGAGCAATTGTATTTTTCAAATCATTCGTTGATATTTGTGTGATTCCTTTTGCTGGTTTAAATTTCAAAAACAACAAAATAACAATCACTATAATTATGATAGCTGGTACCATTTTCCCACCTCCTAAAACAATAAATCATACCAAATTTTTATAGCTGTAAAAATAATTAAAACAGCTAATAAAATACGCAATATTTTACTATTCATTTTTTTGCTTAATTTTGCACCGATTGGCGCTGCTATTAAACTTGCGATTATCATTATGATTGTCGGCAGCCAAGGAACTTGCCCTGTAGAGATTTTGCCGATAGAACCGCCAATTGACGCGAAAAATGTAATAGCTAAACTCGATGCAATTGTCACACGCGTTGGAATGCGTAAAACAACAAGCATAATTGGAACAAGGATAAAACCACCACCAGCACCCACAATACCTGAGGCCAATCCAACAATAACTGCTAAACTAAAAGCCAAAATCTTATTAAAGTGAATGGTCGTGCTTTGGGCAATTTCCTCTCTTTTAATGAACATCATAACCGCTGCAATCATTGCTAATATACCGTAAACGATATTAACAGCACTTTCATCAAATAAACTTGAGGCAAAACTACCTACTAAACTACCAAGCACCACACCGGACCCCATTGTCACAATAAGTGGTTTATACAACAAGTTACTCTTACGATAGGCTAATACACCAGCTAATGATGCAAACATCACTTCCACTGCACTGATACCGGAAACTTCATGGGCAGTAAAGGCAGTAAAACCGAAGAGTGGCGGTATAAAGAGCAACATTGGGAATTTAATAATTGCGCCACCAATCCCTAGCATCCCTGATATCATGCTACCAATAATGCCGAGTAAAAAAATCATTAGTATCCAAGATAATGTCATATTAGACCCTTCTCTCTAAAAACGTCTTATATCATTTTCAATTATCCTTTTCTAATTTTAAACGTAATTAGTTGACCATCATCTTGTTGCTCTAAAACCGTATTACCACTTGCCGATGCCCATGCAGGTATATCAAGCAATGCACCTTTATCTGTTAAAACAACTTCTAAAATTTGCCCCTCTTGCAATGTATCCATCATTTTTTTTGTGCGGACGATTGGCATTGCGCACGCTAATCCTGTGGCATCTAATTTTTTATCTACACGCATATAATACCCTCTTTTCTTTAACGAACAGCGCAACGATTTGGACCAATTTCCATCGTCGCTTGTTCTTCTTCTTGGGGTGTTACTATCCCCATATTCACTTTTCTTATTTCTTCGTAGGCATTTGGTTGTGGTGGTAAATGATCTGTCACCAAATGTCTGAATTCTTCGGTATCTTTAATATTCAAACCATGATTATCAGCTACTAATTGTCCTAATGATTTTGACACGCTGCCATCAGCATTCAGTTCAGCCATCGTCATATAATGTGCTGGTAAAACGATTAATGCTTCATCTAATTTACGATAACGATCATATAATGTTTCACGTAAATCACTTACCCAATCTTCTGCTAAGCCTGCTAAATCCGGTCTACCAATAGAATCGACGAATAAAATATCACCGGTCAATAAGTAACGGTCATCGATTATAAAGGATGTCGAACCAATTGTATGCCCCGGTGAGTATAAGGCCTGTAGATGTACGGAAGACTGCCCAAAAGAAATGGCTGTTTGCGTATCCAAATTACAATATTCAAAAATAACTTCAGTAGCATCTTTGCTCGATAAGTAGTAGGTTGCCTTAACTTCTTGCGCTAATTGACGACCACCAGAAATATGATCTGCATGTAAATGCGAATCAATCACAGCTGTAATCGCAACATTTTTTTCTTGAGCAAAGGTTTTATAGACATCTGTAAAACGGGCAGCATCAATGACAATCGCTTGCCCTTCTGACAGCGCCATATAAGAAAGACATCCTTTACCAAATCGGATAAATTGATATAATTCTCCGCCGCCTTGTAAATCACCAATTTTTTTCGGTGAAATATAATTGCTCCATGCTTGCATCCCTCCTACTAAATAACCTACTTCTAATCCTTCTTCAGCAATCATTTCAGCAATCATGATCGAAGAACCTTCCTTGGCGCACACAACTAATACTTCTTGTGCTTGTTTTAGCTGTGGTAACAATTGTTCTACACCATCTAATAATTCAAAATACGGTATATTTACATATTCAAAAGAAAGTCCTTCGATTTTCCAGTCTTCAAACGCATCTCTATTTCTAACATCCAAAACAAGTAAACTTTTCTTATTAATTGCATAAGAGGCTACTTTTTTCGCTGTCCATTGTTGTATCATGTCAACATCTCCAGTCCTAAATTAGAAGCTTAATGATGGCGCTGCATCTTTAGCAAATTCTAAAAATGTGACTGCTCCACCCACTGAAATACCATCAAGTAACTGATCTGCCGTAATTCCCATGACGTCCATCGTCATTTGACAAGCGATAAATGTGACACCTAATTCTACAGCCATATCGACTAATTCTGGAATTGTTGGCACATTTGCTTTAGAAAAACCTTCAATAAAACCTTCTCCACCTACTGGGACTTGTAAATGATGCATCCCCTCTTTATGAATTAAGTTTAATCCTTCAAAGGTAAAGAAAATGGCTACCTCTTTTTCTGTTGCTGCAGCTGCAGTCGCGATATTAAATACTTTATATGCATCAAATAAACCACCATTACTTGCTATAATTGCTACTTTGTTTGTCATTGTTATTTCCTCCAATTAGTTAAATGTTTTTCTCTAAATCTGTCGTAATCGATTGCATGCCAGGTAATACATTAACGATGTGTTTAAAACCATGATCGACCATCAACTTACACGCTAAATCACTACGTGTACCTGAGCGACAAATTAGATAGTAGGTTTGCTCTTGATCAAACGACGCTAATTTTAATGCTAGTTCTCCCAATGGCATAGATACTGCACCTTTTATATGTCCAAAGTCATATTCAATCGACTCTCTGACATCTATTATATTTGGCTTAGGTGAGATTTTTAATAATTCTTCATTTGTAATTGTCGATTTAAAATGCATCTCATTTGTCATCGTCACATCACATTTTCTCATATAGTGCTTTAATACCGCACCTTCTTCAATTAATCCTACATAATGATGCCCTGTTGATTGTGCCCATGCAGGTAAATCAGCTTTTGAGCCTGCATCCGTTGCAATAATCTCTAAAGTTTCACCGATTTTCATCGCAGCAATTGCTTTTTTCGTTTTAATAATCGGCATTGGACAGGCCAAACCGCTTACGTCTAATTTTTCATCAACCGCCATTTACAAACCTCCTATACCTAGTAGGGTATATTTTTAGTAAAAAAAAACAAATAAAATGTTTCATTCATTTGCTATACACAATATAATATACCCCACAAGGTATTGTCAACTACTCTAGCTCATTTTTATATTTCCTTACTTTCTATCATTATTATGTGAAATAGCAAAAAAATAGCAGAAATGTTTTTTGTATTATATTATAATACAGCTATCATAAAAACTTGGAGGCACGTCATGAAGAACTTTACATTCAAAACCATTCGCATGAAAATTTTATCTAGCTTTATCATTGTATTAGCAATTGTTACAGCATATTGCTTGTATACAGCCGGCAATGCAGAAAACGTAAGAACTAGTACGGAAGATATAATGAATAAACAACTAAAGTTACAAGTAGCAAACGAAAAAGCTGCATCTAATTTCACAGTCGAAATTGCCGCAATTCGAGGATACATATTATCAGATACTACTAAATATCTAGATATTTATAATGAATATAATGATATTAGAACTAAAAATGTCGCAATCATTAATAAATATAGTGATAAACAAGCTTCCGATGATTTAGCTAATTTAACGGAGGCATGGCATACAAATATTGAAGAGAACGTTATCAAACCCTTTCAAGCAGGTAAAAAAGAACAAGCTACAAAAAATTTAATCGCACTTGATAGTGAAGGTACTGAAATTCGTGTCGGATATGAAAAATTAGCAAACAATCGAACTGCCATTATTAATGAAAAAGGTGTGGATTTAATTAAGCAAGCGAAATTTTCACAATTATTCGGCTTTTTCGCCGGCGTTTTTGTACTATTACTTGGCATAGCTATTGCACTTTTCACTGCTAGTGTTATTTCAAAACCTATAGTTTCCGTTACAAAACGTCTGACACGCTTAGCAGATGGTGATTTAACTCAACCTATTGAAACCATTACTGCACGCGATGAAATTGGTCAATTAGGCGAACAAACCAATGAATTGACGACCAAACTACGTGATATGTTAACAACTGTACAAGATGTTTCACAAAATGTTGAATCACATAGTTCATCATTGGCTCAGTCGTCTGAAGAAATAAAACTCGGTTCAGAGCAAATATCAACAACGATGCAGGAATTAGCCGATGGGACAGAGGAACAAGCCTCTCACGCTAGTGATTTATCTTCAACTACAGAAAATTTTGTAACAGTAATTCGACAAGCAAGCGAAAAAGGAACGACCATTTACAATCAATCAACTGCTGTTTTACGTTTATCAACAGATGGTTCAGAAATGATGACACAATCCACTGATCAAATGGCATCCATTGATCGCATTATGAGTGATGCTGTAAACGAAATGGCCGAATTGAACAAAGAATCGGAACATATTTCAACTTTAGTACAGGTTATCAATTCTATTGCCGACCAAACTAATTTATTAGCTTTAAATGCTGCAATTGAAGCTGCTCGTGCAGGTGAGGCAGGTAAGGGCTTTGCTGTTGTTGCAGATGAAGTTCGCAAATTAGCCGAACAAGTTTCTACTTCTGTTACGGATATTTCAGTCATCGTAAAAAATATTCAATCGAATACCGGTTTAGTCACTGTATCGCTTGAAAAAGGCTATAGCGAAGTCACAAAAGGGACTTCACAAATAATGTCAACGAATGAAACATTCAAATTGATAAACGAGTCTGTGCAGTCTATGGCGGAGGGTGTGAAAGAAATTTCCACTAACCTTAGCGATATTGAGCAATCTTCTAATTCTATTCAGTTGGCAGTAGATGAAATTGCATCTGTGTCAGAGGAATCAGCCGCTGGGGTTGAAGAAACAACCGCGACTGTACAACAAACATCTAGCTCAATTCAAGAAATCGCTGCAAACGCTGAAGAACTTGCTACTATGGCCTCTACATTAAATAATTCAGTACGTCAATTTAAAATATAAGATGACATCATATAGGTGTCAATAGTAGAATAGAGTTAATCTATATTTAAAGGAGCGATTCCTATGTCACAAATGAATGAATTAGATAAAATGCTCATTATGAAAGAACTAGCAAGATTAGCTAAAATGCTTGATGATCAAACTGTCACACAAGAACAATATTTAAAAGAAAAAGAAAAATTGATGATCATGCTGACAAAAAATAAAGCACAATCATAATGGCTCTATGCTAAATCTTACGGTGACGTGATTTGATTCTTTCAAATCACGTCACTTTTTCGATTCGTTCATTTCAAACGAAATGAATCAGATCAAACAAGCCATCTACATCCGAATTTTCAACGTACGAAGCAGTGACGCTGTATTTTTTCATACATAAAACACCAACAAATAGCATCAAATGGTATAAATGAAAGAGGCTGTTCGAAAACACTGATCCTTAAATAGGAAGCAGTTGTTTTGAACAACCTCTTTTCATATTCATTTTTAGTTAGCGACCATCTAAGAAAAAAGCTGAACGCTGCTCTTTCACCCAATCCTCCAATAACTCATCACTCCGATTAACAATGCGATTAACGAGTACATCATGCCAAATATAATCTTCCAATAAACGAATATGAATTGGATCATCCGTATAAAACGCTATTTCCCTCTCCTGTAATGACGGCCCATAGATTAATTTTTCACTATCAATAGAGATAATAAACCATGGATTGCTCGTTTTACGCTCTGTGAAATACGTTGTTCTGTGTAAATCAATGGACGGTAGTGGGTCAACAACATGTAAGGTAATGCCATGAATAGCGATTTTTTCACCTATTTTTGTTAAATCATCTCTTATAAAATCATACATATCATCCCATAATGAAACGAGAATCTTTTTTTTAGCTGATTGAATAAGTGTACGACAATAACTTAGAATCATTTCTGCCTCTTCAATCATCACAACAGTAGGTTTATTATCTACCTCTGCTTGTTCAAGTGCCTCCAATGATGCAGTAAGGCTTGAAAAATCATCCCGCCATTTTGTTTCTAATTTACGTAAAAATACATCAACTGGAATCGGGATATATGTCGTTTTATCTATGCTTTCATTTTTTGATACGATGCCCTTTGCAACAAGGCTATTTAACACATCATAAATACGAGCGCGGGGAATACCGGACTTTTTACTAATTTGATAGGCTGTCACGTCCCTTTGTTGAATAAGTGCAATATACGCTTTCGATTCATATTCTGTATAACCTGTACTTTTCATTTTATCAATAATTATTTGCATGGAAACCTCCTTATTTAAAAATAATTGAATGGGTATTTACAATTATAGCACTATTAGTTACTATTATGGTAGTACCTAAAGAAAGGACTTATCTAATGCCATTTGATATTGACTATAGTTTGAACTTATTACTTATTTTACTCATCGCTGGATTTGCAGGAGCCTTTATCGATGCAGTAGTTGGTGGAGGCGGTTTAATCACCCTACCAGCACTCCTTTTCTTAGGTTTGACGCCATCTTCTGCCGTTGCAACAAATAAACTTGCTGGCGTAGTTGGTTCTCTCACTTCTACGATTACTTTTTATCGTTCAGGGAAATTAGATATTAAAAGTGGGCTACGCTATTTCCCGTTATCTTTCATAGGTGGTTTGCTAGGCGCTTGGTCGGTACATCTTATGAATCCAGAATTATTAAAACCTGTCATGCTCATTATGCTCGTTCTCGTACTTATTTACACAATTCTAAAAAAAGATTGGGGTAGCGTAGAAGTTTTACATGTACATTCTCGCAATAAAATGCTCATTTTTATTATGATCTTATTTTTAATCGGATTTTATGATGGATTTTTAGGACCCGGTACAGGCTCTTTTCTCATCTTTACTTTTTTAACGATGGGGTCAGATTTTTTGAAAGCAGCAGGAAATGCCAAACTGCTCAATTTCGGCAGTAATTTAGCAGCACTATTAATGTTTGCTTTTCTCGGTCAAATTAACTACTCTTATGGTATACCAATGGCTTTTGCACAAATTTTCGGCGCTATTATCGGATCCAGGTTTGCTATTAAGCGTGGTTCGAGCTTTGTGCGTATTATCTTTATCATTGTTACCGTTATTTTATTAACAAAAAATGCGTATGATTTCTTCAAATAATTTAAATGGAGGCTTCGATTATGATTTTAATAAAAAAAGCAATGCTCGATAATATGGCAAAAATCAAGAAACAAGGTGATGGTACATTAGCGCAATTATCTGAAGCGCAATTACTATGGCAGCCCGATCAAAATTCCAATAGTATTGAAATTTTAGTAAAACACCTCGAAGGAAATATTCGCTCAAGAAGTACAGATTTTCTAACAACCGACGGTGAAAAAGCAAACCGTGTTCGCGATGATGAATTCCGTTCAGATTATGCTTCTAAAGAAGCAATTATCGCTTGTTGGGAAGCCGCATGGCGACAGTTTTTTGCACAAGTAAACAACTTGAGTGATGATGATTTTGACAGAGAGGTGTCCTTGAAAGGAGCTACACTTTCCGTAACGGAGGCTTTAGTGACACAAATCGTTCATTATAGCGGTCATATTGGGCAAATGATGTATATTGGTAAACTTGTCATGCAAGATGATTGGCAAACATTATCTATTCCAAAAGTGCAATAAACCTATTCTATGCCCCTTTAAACAAGTGACTGGGGCAACTAGATGGCGGACCCACATAATCCCAGAGCCCCGCCGACTTTTCTTCATTTTCACTACAAAAAAGTTCTACGTCAAATAGAAAAAGTGGCGTGATTTGGATTTTTCAAATCATGCCACTTTTTCTATTTGTTTATTTTGGACGAATACTTTCCGGTAGGTATCCTCGTTCTTTACTACACAACTCATTCATCCTACATGCAAACCAATTTCTTGATCCTTCCTATTCAATCAAATCTTCGCTCGAAAATGAGCAAAGCACTGTAGAAGCTTTATTTTTTGAATCCACTTATTCGGTAGGTTAGTTTTTTTATTTAACCAGTATGAACAAATAGGCGTTTTCTTAGGTAGTGCTATATAAACTGTAATGGCGCACAATTCACGTATAAATGACTCGGTGGCATGACGCTTTTTTGCGTTTAAAAGCAAAGAATCAGTTGAAGCGACGAGGCCCGCGGAGGTGGTATTGTTTGAAAACCACAAAAAATAGTAGCACAAACCACGGTCTTGGTCTGTGCTACTAATCTTAGTCTATTTTTATTATTTTTGTTTGTATTCTAAAACGGCTTTTGCCACATTGGATGCATGGTCTCCAACGCGTTCTAAATTTGAAATAATATCAGCAAAAACTATACCTGCAGCTGGTGTACATAGCCCTTCATTCATACGATGGATATGACGTTTTCGTAATTTACGTTCAAGCATATCAATATTGTCTTCCATTGATAACACTTCTAACGCTGCTTTAATATTAGTATTTTCAAAGGCATCAATTGCAGCCAGTACCGTATCAATTGTATAATCGAACATCTCGTAAATCTCTTCTCTCGCTACTTCGCTTAATACGAGTCGATGACGATCCTTATATTCAATTAATTCAACAAGATTTTCTACATGATCTCCTATACGTTCAAAATCACGAATTAAATCCAAAAGCATAACATGTTCAATTGAATCGGCCGTTGATAAAGAGCGTTTTGAAATGGCGACTAAAAACTCTGTTATTCGATTGTCTAGTGTATTAATGGCGACCTCTAATTGCATCGTTGCTGCTGCATCTTCTGTTTTTTTCGATTGTAAAAATAATCGGGCATGACGCAACCCTTCGACGCTGTAATTCCCCATCTTAACGATTTCATCCTTCGCTTGGGCTAACGCTAAATTAGGTGATTTTTCGATAATTGAGTAATCAAAATTTTGATCATTCATCGAAATTGTCATATCTTCTTTACCTGGTATAATTTTCGTTACAATATAGGCCCATACACCAATAAGTGGTAATTGAATTAGCGTATTAACAATATTAAATATACCATGTGCAAAAGCGATTTCCATTTTAGGTTCCAATGCCCATGAAGCAGTCAGTGTCGTTAGTAACGCTATGAATGGCGTTAATAATAACATGAAAATAATCGTACCAAACACATTAAATAACACATGTGTTGCCGCAGCTCTTTTCGCAGAAATACTAGCACCTAAAGAGGCTAATATTACCGTGATTGTCGTACCAATATTATCTCCAAAAAGAACGGGTAATGCACCCTTTAAATCAATTAAGCCATCGGCATATAAACCTTGTAAAATACCAATTGTTGCACTCGAAGACTGTACGATGAATGTAAACACGGTTCCGACGACGACGCCCAGTGTTGCATGTTCACTCATTGATAACATCATATCAGTAAAAACTGGTGCATCTCTCAGTGGTGCCATACCGTCACTCATTAAATTGAGTCCGACAAACAATCCACCAAAACCAAAAATAATTTGGCCGATATTTTGCACATTATTTTGTTTGAAGAAAAATAACATGACCGCTCCTAATGCTAAAATCGGAAAGGCATATTCACCTACATCAATACCGATAATAAAGGCCGTCACAGTTGTACCAATATTTGCTCCCATAATGACACCTATAGATTGTCTCAGGGTCATAAAACCAGCGGAAACAAGACCAACAGCAATTACTGTTGTACCCGAACTCGATTGGATTAATGCTGTAACAAATATCCCGACTAAAATTCCTTTTATGGGATTTGTTGTAAAGCGATCTAATAATGACCTTAAACGGTCTCCTGCTGCTTTTTGCAAGCCATCCCCCATAAATTTAATGGCGAATAAAAATAAACCAAGCCCGCCTAAAAATTGAAAGATCATTTGCTGATAGTTTAATTCCATACATAACTCCTAACTATGCATCATGAAGAAAATGGTTTTTTCAACTGATTAAAATGATTTTTCATTTTAATTTTATAATTGTCAATTTTTTCTTTGCGCTCCGCACTGCGCTTTTCTGACAATTTTTCCTTCGCTTGACGTTTTAAATCTGCTGCAACTAAATTCGCATTTTCAACTTCTTCTTCAATAAATGCTGCATCATAACGTGTAATAAATGTGTCGTATTTATTTAGTAACTCATCAAGTAGCGATTCATCTTCCTCTTGTGCAAGAATAATAATCGCCATATCGCCCTCTTTTAAGCGATTAGTCATCGCATTGATCAGTGATGATTCAATTTCAATATCATCCATATCAACAAATGAGCCGATAAACGTACCAACACCAAAACCTAATAATAAACCAAAAGGTCCTGCTAAAATACCGACTAACGCGCCAATTAATCCACCTTTTAATGTATCATCTGTTGTCGTTTCACCAGTATCTAAAGAATCAAGCAATGTAATCTTACCATCTTTCTTCTTTAATAATACCGCTTGTGAAATAATTGTCGTTTTTCTGTCAAAATAATTATTTTTTATTTCCGTAAATGTTTGAAAAGCTTCACTTTCTACACTATTATAACTAACAATTATATTTTCCATAACGCTAACACTCCCATTAATTAGTATTTAAATGTTTTTCTTCCAATGCTACTCGTTGACTTTCAAAATCTGCATCTGCTAAATCAATTTCCACTATTTCCTTGGAAAGCATAGTTAATAAATCTTCTTTAATTGCCATTGTTGTTGCTGCTTCATTTGACGATAATAATTGAGTTTCTATATCGATAAAATAGTTGCGTATTCTTTTCATACGCCCCATTACTTTATGATATGTATCCCAATTTATTTTAGAAGATATACTAACAAAATCATGTTGGAGCAAATCTTCTTGCATTGTATTTATTAAACGTTGTATTTCATCTCGCTCTGTTGCTGTAATCCGTTTGATTTTGGCATGCATAATTTGGAACTCTTTTGCTAGATGATGATAACTTGTTTCTAATTGCCATAAATGCTGTATTAATGTTAAATCATATTCTTTCTGTTCTTCAAGCGCCTCCGCTTGTTGCATGCGTTGATCTTCTTGTTGAGTAAATCGAATCGTTTGATTTACGCCAAGTAAAGTGATGAAACCGCCTATTAGTGCTCCATAAAAAGTGAGCCAGGTCCCTTCATCTGCAGCAAACCAATTTCCATCAGGAAACCCTTTTAATTTTAAAACTATATTTGTTAAGATAACGAGTATCGCAGCAGCAATACCATAGCCTAAAAATAATCGAATTGTATAGATCCATCTTTTTGAGTTAGGCATTATTTTTTTTACTATTGGTCGCTTTGTCACATACTACTCCCCCTCACTACTCTCTATACCCCAATTTACTATACAAAAAAACAATATACATTTTTGTATATTGTTAGTGAATTCTGATACTTTTATAGGTACTTTAATGAGGTCCACCTCACGCTGAACACCCTTATTCGAAAACAGCCTCTTAAAGTGACTAGACCTCTATATCCAAAATTGAAAATAAAGGTTTTTCAGTCAACTCCATAAGACCTTTTCTTCTTACTTTTTTTTTTATTATGTTGTTCAAAATAATCCAATAGTTCTGTCTTTGATGGCGCTTTATTAAGGTCATCTTGTAATTCTAAACGTAATCTTGTCGTTTCTAATTTATAATTTTCATGTTTAATCTGTTCTAATTTTATTTGATTTTGTATTAATTCTTGCTCTAATTTTAATTTTTTTTCTAGATGTTTTAAGCGCGATTGATACGTATTTGTAGCCATACTTGCTACTGCAATCACCATGATCATAATCCACAGCATGGAAACACCTCTTTCTATAAGTCTTAAATAACCTGTTCAATTGTTCTTATCCTTCTTCACATGTATAATCATACTATAGATTAGTAAATTAAGTGAAAAGGAAGTTATTACTATGGCCCTATTTAAAGAATTAACCGATCATGAAAAGAAAGTATATGAATATGCACTCCGCGATGAGTTTAAAGGGATGGGTATTGAATTAGCGCAACAAGATCACTATGTTAACCAAGTGATTAACGCATCTGAAGCGTGTCTCATTTATTTACGAAAAAATGGGGCGATTGCTGTATCTCGCGAAGTATTACAGCCTGACAATCGCTTTACTAAATAACTCTAAACAGTAGTAACAACCTAATTGGGCTGTTATTACTGTTTTTTTATTATATTGTTATTATACCATTTTCCTTTAAAAATGGCTGTTGCCAACGCTTACCCCTAACAAAAAAACCAATAATCTCCATGACGATACACCATACATTATTTTGCTGGTAGATCGTGATGAATAAATTATTGGTCCATCATTCTTTATTTAATTTGTTCTTTATAGTGTTTCGCTCTAAAGAAAAATGTAAATAGTGCAAGCACTAAACAACCTACTGCTGCTCCAAAATAAATTTTTTCATAGTTAGTTTGTTCAATAGCTGTTTTTGAAGCTGCAAATGCAGTATTTGACCCTGTGGCCATAACAAATAACACGAATAACGCCGTGCTTATTTTGCGCCATGCTTTTTTCATTCTAAATTATTCCCCTTTTTCATACAATGTTTCAGTGACTGATGAAAATACTCTATTTCGTCGTCATTCATCTTATTTTATCACAAAACGACTATGACTATAGCCTTCCTTTGTCTTATTTACTTCTAAGGTAGCAGGAATTGTGTCTTTTAGTTCGCTAACATGTGAAATTATACCAATCATTCTACCTGTTTTTTGCAATTCTACTAAAGTATCAATCGCCTTACTCAAGGCTTCTTCATCTAAAGTCCCAAAACCTTCATCGATAAACATCGTATCCATATGAACATTTCCTTTAAAACTTTGAATAATATCACTCATACCTAGCGCTAAACACAACGATGCATTAAATTGTTCGCCACCTGATAATGTTTTGACATCGCGCTCTTGCCCTGTATACGTATCATAGACATCCAAACTTAAGCCAGATTGCTTACCGTTACCATCTAGTCGCTCGCTACGTAACAGGCGATATTGTCCATTTGACAGTGGTAATAATCGTTCGTTGGCAGCGTGGATAATTTGTTCTAAATACTCTATTTGTAAATAGCGTTCAAAAGATATTTTCAAATTGTTTTTACCGGCTAACACATCATAGAGTTTAATAATATGACCAGCGCGTTTTTCCAAAATTGCCATTTTATCATTTGTTGCTTGCAGTTGATTTTCAATGCGCTCGCTCATTTGTATTATTTGCTCCGTTTTACGAATAGTCGTGGCTACTGCTTCAAATTCAGTTGACAAAAGATCAATATTCTCTTGAAGAACGACTAAATTGAATGGTTCTTTATTTGCATAGAGCTGCGCATCGTCTGTAATTTGCTGTTGTTTCGCGTAGCACTCATTTTTATACTGTAAAAGATCTTCTTTTAATGATTCTAGTATTTGCGGATCCACTCTTGCTGTTATATACGCACTACCATCCATGAACCCTGCTTCTAATACTTTTGCTTTAAACAGGTCTTCACTTTCTGCTAACGCCAATACTACACTTGCCAACTGCTGTTGTTTGGCCTTAGATGCGGTCACAGCAATCGTTTGTTGGTGTTTGGTATTGTCAAGTTGTTCGATCGATTTCTTTAAGATCAGTTGGAAATTTTGAAGTGCCGAACTTGCCGATTTTATCGCCGCAATAACTTCTTGTTGCGTAGCAAACTGGACTGGTAATAATTTGGTTTTTTCTTGAATAAGCAGTTCGATTTCACGTCTTTCATACTGTAATTCACCCACCGCTTTTTCAAGGTTTTGCAATGTCATCCGATTTTGCTCTAACTGCTGACGCATCCTATGGATTTTTTCTTCAAGAGTAGCACAGTTCTTTTTCAATTGAATTTTGTCAGTTACTTGACGTTTTAAGTCATAAATTGTTTCATGAATCGTCGTTTCATCAAATTTTATTGTTTTAAATTCTGCTAAACAATCCGTCGCATTTTTACTTTGTTGTTGTGCATTTTTGATAGCTATTTGTAAAGAATAGACATTCTGTTCTACTCGCTTCACGTCATTTTGTGCTATTTGTAAATCCTGGCGATTTACTGTCATGTCAACTATCCCTATTGTGCTTGATTCATGTGTTGTACTGCCACATACAGGGCATGCTTCTCCAGCTACTAATTGTGCCGCCAACACGCTGGCTTGATTGGATAACCACGCATTTTCTAATCTTTCAAAATCTGCTTGTTTTTGTTGTAAAATCCTCTTTTCATTAGCTATTGCTATTTCATTGTCAGCTATAGTTTTTATAGCTGACTGCCGACTATCTAACTGTACAGCTACTTTTTCTAATGTATAAAACTGTGTTTGTAAGGCATCGATATTAGCCGTTTGTGATTGAAGTGAAGCAAATCGCTGTTCTTCTTCTGGTAAAGCTTTTTGAAGCGTCATAAATTGCTGTTCATTTTGTTTCAAATTCTTTTCAGCATGGAGAGTTGTTGTTGTAATTTCAGCAAATTTCGCTTTTAATTTTGTCAATTCTTCATACATTGGTAGAATTTTTTGCCACTCATTCATTTCGTTTTTTAATTTTTCAATTTGCTGTTCTTTACTATTCGCTTCATTAAATTGCTGTTGTGCTTGCTCCACTAACTGTGTAGTTTTTTCGATTGCCTGCAAAGCATCTGCCGCTTCGGTAGTCAATTGGCTATGTTGTTGACGTATTTTACGATAAGACTGCTCATAAGGAATAATATGTTCTGCTTTATGGGCCTTTGCTATACGTTGTTCTTTTGTTAGATAGTCGGGCGCAAGTATTTCTAATTGTTGTAAGCGCAATTCAGCTGCTTTATATCCCGATAATGACTGATTAAAATGTTCCGCATTCGTATATTTTTTACGCGCTATATCAAGTTCAAACTGCTGTTTTACTTGCTGTTCTTTTAATGGTATTAGTTGATCTTTATAAAAAATCTTTTCCAACTGCAAGGCTTCAATAATTTGACTGGTGGATTTAAACGTCTTCGCAAGCACCTCAAATAATTCACTTGGTCGTTGGTCAAATGATTCAGAAATCTTGCTGATATAAATAGCCTGTTCATTTTGTACTAGCTGTAATTCTTTTTCAGCATAGTCTTTTTTATCTTTTAAGCGGTCTGCCATACGCTTAAAATTTTCTGTTTTAAAAATTTTCCGTAATATATCACCTTTATTTTTCGAATCAGAGGTTAGCAACTTACGAAATTCCCCTTGTGGTAACATGACAATTTGTTTAAACTGATCCTGTGTTAAACCAATTATTTCTTCAAGTTTATTGTTGAGATCTTTAATCTTATGAGAATCTAATATTGGTTCTTCGCCATTCTCCGTAATTTCTACAAATTCCGTTTTATCACCTGTCGCTGTTTTATTGCCTTTTTTTATATGGGCAAGTTGACGTAATATACGATACCTTTTATTTTTCATATCAAAAACTAACTCGATTGCAGTATGAAGTGTATCATCCGCAAAGTCGCTACGCACATTCCCCGCATTTTCACGTTCTTCTCCACTTACGCTGCCATAGAGAGCAAAACAAATCCCATCAAAAATGGTCGTTTTCCCTGCTCCAGTCGGTCCTGATATTACAAATATTTGATTGTCTTCAAGCTTCGTAAAATCGATTATTTCTTCATCGCGATAGGGTCCAAAAGCTGTCATACTTAATTTTATAGGTTTCATCGGCGTTGCCCCCCCTGCTCTCTTTCCTCATCCAATTCATCTTGTAGTAGTTCATTAAATAATGTTTGCATAGCATCATCTGGTTGTTCACCAAGGATTTCAGCATAAAAAGCAGTAAATAGTGTTTGAGAATCCATCGCTTGGCGGCTTTCACCTAGATGAACAACTTCCAATTCTCCACGAAGTATCTTTCTTTCAATATGCATGGCATTTGGGAATACCGTGCGAATTTTCTCCATGGGTGTAATGATTACTGTATCATCCAACAATGTGACGTACACATAGTCATCGCTTGGTGTCATCGCTAATAACTCATCCATCTTCCCTTCAATACGACGCATATCACGTAGTGGCTTTACGAACTGTTTGTCTATTGTCACTTTACCATCTGCCGCTAAATCAATTAGTAAAAAACCTTTTTTGTGATTTTCTTCTGAAATACTATATTTCAACGGTGATCCACTATAGCGAATTTTTTCATCTTGCACGAAATGAGCCTGATGTAAATGCCCTAATGCTGTATAACTAAATGGCATAAAGAGATTCGAATCAACACATTCTGATCCCCCTATACTAAGCGGACGTTCTCCATCATCTGGATTTTCTTCTTCCACACCATTTTTGGTAACAAAAGCATGACCAATACAAACAGAACGAGCATATTTATGGTCTATAGCAGACATAATTTTAGCCATTGCTTGTTCATTCGAACGAATCGCGTCATCGTTAAAGACATAACGCACCTCTTGTGGGTCGGCAAAAGGAATTAAATAAAAGGCAACTTCACCAAATTCATCTTGTAAAATGATTGGAGGCATCTGCGCGTCTAATTTGCCACGCATATAAAGACCGCTCGTTTTGAATAGTTCCGAGCCAAAATCAATGCGGCTCGTGCTATCATGATTCCCTGCGATAGCTAACAGTGGTATATGTCGTTCTTTAACAATTGCCTTGAATGTCTCATCCAATAACTTCACTGCTTCAACAGGTGGAATAGAACGATCATAAATATCACCTGCAACAATAACGACATCCGGTTTTAAATCATCGATTGCTGCAAGAAGCTGTTGCATAATATAACGTTGTTCCTCCAACATAGATACACCCTGTACAACCTTCCCTAAATGCCAATCTGCTGTATGTAAAATTCTCATCTATTTTGCACTCCTTTAGTCACATTCATCTATACTCTATTAATTTTATCATACGCTCACTTCCTGTGGTGACACATAATAATCCTCCCATCAATTAAAAAGCACCTTATTTATGAGTGCTTTACGTCACATATTAAGATGATGTGATTCGCTCTTTTCAAACCACGTCACTGTTCTATTCGAATGAAAGTTAGTCAATATTTCTATCTATTTCCTTTTTCAGCATATGAATCGCTCACGCTATGCTTTTTGATACACAAAATCCACATGCGCATGTCTACTGCAAACTTAGTTGAAGTGCGAGACTGACGGAAAGCGTCAAGCAGATATGGTATTGTTTGAAAATCCCCAAAAATAGAATGAAAGAGATTAATTGTCCACTTCATATGACACCTACAAAAAAAACAATCCATTTTATAGGATTGCTTTTCACTCTTATTTAAAGGCTAAAAAGTATAAAACAATTACGATAACAATTGGTACAACCGTGTACATTAGAACTCTCCACAAAGTAAACCATTTCTCAGATAATCTACTAGCAGCCAAAAATTCTTTTTTCACTAATGCTTGGTCTACCTTATACATGATAAAGATTGCGATGAGTAAATTACCTGCTGGTAGCATAATATTACTTACTAAGAAATCTGTTGCATCAAAAAATGTTCGATTAGCTATTTTGACATCTTTTAAAGAACTTGATGATAAAGCTGCTGGGATTGCGGCGATTATGACAATACAGCCGACAATCCATGTAATTGTTTTACGGAAACCCGGCCATTTTTCTGATAGCGCTGCTACAATAATCTCATATAAACTAAATGATGAAGTTAATGTAGCAAATAAGAACAACAGTAAAAATAATGCAAAGAATACTTCTCCAAATGGTAAATGTCCAAAAACTGTTGGTAATACGATGAATAATAAACCTGGGCCTTCTGCTGGTTGAAGCCCTACAGAGAAAACAACTGGAAAAATAGCTAAACCTGCAAGTAAAGATACAAAGATATTCATCAGGACAACCGAACCAGCGGCATTTGGTAAACTGACGTCTTTTTTCAGATAAGAACTATAGGTAATCATACATGAAAAACCAACTGCTAAAGCAAAGAATGCTTGACCTAAAGCATATATGACTGCTTTCATTGTAATCGCTGAAAAATCTGGTTTTAAGAAAAATTCAACACCTGCCATTGCGCCCGGAAGCGTTAAAGCACGTATAACTAGTATAGTGAAAAATATAAATAGCAGTGGCATCATCACTTTATTTGCTTTTTCAATACCATTTTGAATGCCTAAAGAGACGACCAAAATATTGATGATTGAAAAAACAGCTAACCCTAAAATAGTAAGCCATGGTGAAGATGTCACTTCGCTAAACAATTGTGCCGCATCGAGATGATCGCTGATCGCACTACCTATAACTGCTTTTCCTGTGTAAATTGTAATCCAACCACCTACCACACTATAAAATGATAGGAGTAAAAAACAACCGATTACACCAAGTCTACCAACCCAAATCCATAGTGAGTTCGGGGCTAATTTTTTATATGCTGATACGGCTTCTTTTTGGGTACCACGTCCAATAATAAACTCTGAAATTAACATAGGTAAACCTATTATCAATGTGAAAATAACAAATAATAGGAAAAATGCACCCCCACCATTCTCACCTGTAACATATGGTAATTTCCAAATTGCACCTAATCCAATCGCTGCTCCTGCTGATGACAATATAAAGCCTAATTTTGAAGACCATTGCCCTTTTCTCTCATTCATACTATTCCTCCATTGCTCTGCTCAACTCAACTAATCCTAACGATTGTGAGATAAATTATTGTACTATTTTATCACAGTCACTTGAAATAGTATTGAAATAATTTATTTCCGAGAAAATCATTGTTTTTTCTGTTATGATTAGTGCACTTCGACAACTAGTGAAAGGAGCTTATTTATGACCGATTCAACACTCATATCCAAAGGAAAAGTATGGCTTGTGTTAATTTTAGGATCGCTATCTGCTTTTGGACCTTTATCCATGGATATGTATTTACCTTCCTTACCAACAGTAGCAACAGATCTCCATACA
The DNA here is from genome assembly GCF_003143975.1 of Kurthia sibirica. Lineage (GTDB taxonomy): Bacteria > Bacillota > Bacilli > Bacillales_A > Planococcaceae > Kurthia > Kurthia sibirica. The sequence goes on from NZ_QFVR01000005.1 coordinate 132,275, forward strand.
ACGACTTCAACCGCTCAACTCAGTTTAACAGCGTGCCTACTCGGTTTAGCATTTGGACAACTTTTTTTTGGTCCTTTAAGTGATAAAATAGGTCGCCGCAAACCGCTGTTAATTACCTTAATTCTTTATTCCACTGCTTCATTATTATGTGGGCTAGCCAATTCAATCGAATTGTTAATTGTAATGCGCTTCATACAAGGATTCACTGGTGCTGCTGGCATTGTCATTTCAAAAGCGGCAGCAAGAGATCTATATAGTGGAAAAGACCTGACAAAATTCATCGCTTTATTGGCATTGGTCAATGGCGTTGCCCCCATTGTCGCGCCATTATTTGGTGGCATTATTTTATCATTTGCACAATGGCATTTTGTCTTTTATACATTGGCTATTATCGGTTTAGTTATGTTAGTAGCCGTTATTTGGAAACTACCAGAAACATTACCTGTGGCTGAGCGTGTACAAGGAAATATACTCGCTCCTTATAAATCATTCCCGAAAATACTAAAAGATAAAAGTTTTATGAACTTTGCTATATCCCAGGCGTTAATAATGACCTGCCTTTTTGCATACATAGCTGGTTCGCCCTTCGTACTCCAAAAAATGTATGGTTTAACTGCTGTTGAGTTCTCAGCAACATTCGCCATTAACGGCGTTGGTATTATTATCGCGACACAAATAACCGCTCGACTTGCTTCGACAATCGCAGAACAAAGTTTACTACGTTTTGGCACTTTACTTGCAACCATTGGTAGTACTTTATTGTTAATCGTTGCCGTGAATCGCCTATCTATTTGGTTATTAATGCTGTCCTTATTATTAATTGTTGCTGCTGTTGGCATTGTCACAACAACAGCCTTCTCCCTCGCCATGCAAAACCAAGGGAAACAAGCTGGTAGTGCATCTGCTTTACTGGGTCTACTCGCTTTTGTTGGGGGCTCCATTGTATCACCACTTGTTGGAATAGCCGGTGAAGATACTGCCATTCCTATGGCCCTAGTCATTTTTGTCTGCGCTCTGGTAGCATATATACTCAATTTATTTTTGAAAAACAATACGCTCCCCGTGAATAAATAAAGAGCAGTACTATTCATTCGCCTTCTCGAAAAAGCGTGCTTTAACATAATAGGCTAGCATTAAAGACGCTGTGTCAAATGTAAACCAACTTCTTTATACTTTAATGTTAGTAAGATCTTCGCTCTCAATCGATCAAATCGTTTATAACCATATGCATGTCGTTTCATTACTTTCGTTTTGTTATTAATACCTTCTAAAAAGCCATTCGAAGTTTTGGCCCAATCAAACCATTCACAATAAGCTTCTTTTAATTCATGTGCCATTTTTAATTGAGAGGATAGTGAACGGTAACGATTTAATTCCCATAATTGTTTTTCATTTAATTGTGCTTCTCGTTTATAAAATACGTGACGCATTCTTTTCACACGTTTCCAATCATATGAATGCCATTCTTTTGAAAAGCGTTGATCACGTTCAATAAAAGAAGTTTTTTCTGAAAAACGTTTTCCACAAGAACAGACATAGCACCGACGCTTATAATACAAAACTGTAAGTCGTTCAAACCATTTTAAATGGTTCATTTTTTGTATGTGATCATCCTGTACTTTCGAAGTAATGGACTGACAAGCTGGACAAATAGGTGAACGCTTCGGTATTTCTATAAAAAGAGCATACTTGCCCTCGATTTCTTCAACTTTTGTGACTAAAACATCTTTTAATCCTGGAATAGTCATGATGGACTTCATATAGCACAGCTCACCTTTCTACTGTTACTTATTATGCAGCATTTTAAGTATAGAAGTTTTGGTGAACCTGTGCTTTTTTCTGTCTATTTTTAGGTATGTTCATCATGATTAAAAGAAATGGCGAAGACTCCTGCCGAAAAACAAGTAGTAAGCAATCCTTTATTTTCACCGTGGGTGAAAATAAATAGTGCGTTACTTGTCGGCGGAAAGCTCTCGCTATGTCTAATTGTCTAAAACATGAATTGTTTTAATCCCCCAACATATATAATAGAACCATAATATTTTGGTCAAATCACCCACAATACACCTTTTAGGTAGCAGCGAATTAAAAAACAAGCCTGAAACTACGATTGCAGTTTCAGGCTTGTTTTTATTTTATAGTGCTTGGACGACAGGCTGTTCTTCAAAAGCAGGAGCAATCCAGTTTAAATGATCTAAGAAGTTTGCTGTATCTTGGAAAACTTGTTCACGCTCTTGACCAAGTGTAATAATATGACCAGAGTTTGGATACCAAATAATTTCCTTATCACCTGACTCAACTGTATCAAAGATGAATGGCGCAGATTCTTGATATAGTTTATCATCTAGTTTGCCCTGTAAGACAAGAGTTGGTGCATCTATTTCTTCAATTTCATCGCTTGTATGTTCAATCATTTTTTGGATTTCAGTAATTGCATGACGGTCCATATTTTCTAAATCAACTAGTTCAGCTGCAATTTGTGCGTCATCTTTACCTTCAAACTTTTTATATACTTCTGCATATTTATAAAGACGTTCAAATAACCCGTTGCTTGATTTACGTTTAATAGGTGCACACATTGATACTACACCTTTTACAGGAAACTCAGCACCTACTTTAAGTGTAAATACGCCTCCAAGTGAAATACCTACTACGGCAATCTCCTCATATCCTAATGTTTTTAAATGATGGTAGCCACTCGTAACATCTTCCCACCAATACTTGGCTCCGTAACGAAGAATTTCTTCTGGGCTCACTCCATGTCCACGATACATTGGTGCATGGCATGTGTAACCTTTCTTATTTAAAAATTGACCTAATTTTTTAACATCCTTCGTACTACCCGTAAACCCGTGAAGGAGTAAAACAGCTCTTTTTCCACCTTCGATTGTAAAGGGTTTTGGCGCAAGTAATTTCATTTGAATGGGCTCCTTTGTAATTATTAAACAAGTTTTAAATTCACATATCATGCAAATTTACTAGTTAATGTCTTTATAGACCATAATACTAATCTTTATCAATTCAACTTACAATTTTTGTTCACATTTCTAACTTACATTCACTCTAACATCTCCGATTAATAATGTACAGTATATTATCCTATTATTTTCTATGCATTTTTGTAATAGGTTTGATACGCATGGATTCATAAAAATACTGTTATATCAACGTTCGTGAATATATTCACACACTTTTATTTTTGTCTACTATTTTCAATTTTATATTTATGTCTATTTGGTATAAAACCTATCTCACTTTAACAAGTTGTTACTTTATAGTTGTTCAGCTACGTTATTTCTTATCAATTACTAACAGGAATCCTGCTTATTTTTATCACTTTTCTGCTTTTTATAATTTTAATATAATTTAAAAATCATCTGTTATATTCTGTACTATAATGAAAATACCTATTATAGTACAGTTGAGATGATTTGAAAAACCGAATGAAACATGTTTATTTCTTTTATTTATTCGTTGATCCAGTTTATTCAGTTTTTTTACATGGACAAATGAACTCTACAAGTTGATCCTCTGGTTCGTTGTTGTCTATTTTTATAAGGGGTAAACTGACCAATCATTCTACTTTCATGGGAAGACTATTTTCGTTTCTGTTGCAAAGTTTAAAAAAGCACAATAAATTTCCTGTTATTTTGTGATTTACGCTGAAATCCCCATTATGACATTTATTCCGTATCGAGAAGATTTCCTTCTTTTCGACTTTTTTCATAGAGGGCATGAACGGTTTCGAGATCTTTGAGTATAGAGGAGATGATCTGTATGAATCGATAAAACATATGTCTTTTCTTGTTGATTACGTTTCTTGCGTAGACCATTACATCAGAAGAATCAATGACGCGATACAAATAACACTACGAACTCCCCACTTTTATGTAGGTTTCATCAATTTGCCAGAAATCTCCTATCCTACGATTACGCTTTTTCCATAAACAATAAATCAGTTGCCTCTATTCTTGGACTCAACGATAGACAATTGTATGAGATAGGCATCCATTTCACGTTTTTTTAGAATTTCTGAAACATCCGGTAGACTAGGTTATACCGAAATTACTGGCCAACGACTACTAGGAGTATAGCTTACTTAAATCGCATATTTTGACTATAAATGAAATTTTGCAACAGAACCTTTTTCATCTCGGGCTATTCACTATGATTAAAAGCAATAGTGCCATACTTGTAGATGGAAAGCTTTCGCTATTTCTACATGTCTACACATATGAATTGTTTTAATATAACAACATATATAATAGAACAAAAAAAGACAGACTCTCCAAGGGAGAAGTCTGTTCTTAATCCCAAGCACTCATCCGTGATTTGGATTGATTGCTTAAGACCAAGTATCTCTAAAAACCAGTTGCTTTTTTATAGTGTCTTCAAGTGCTTGTACTAAAATTGATTTTTCAAAGGAATTATTTACTGCTAACCGCAAAATAATTTTCTTCATTGTCACAGAAATTAAAAACTGTACCAAATGGCATTTGAGTAAGTTCTCCTACTTTAACACCCGCTTCTTTTAAACGTTGGTGCTCTGCAGAAACATCTGCAACGCTAAACATCAGCGATGGTGTCCCTACATTCATTTCTGGTGACATTTTAGCAATCATTTCCTTATTATGCAAAACGATTGACGTTTCTGAAGCAGGGTTCGGTTTCATTTCTATGAAATGAAATCCTCCATTTTTTTCATTTGCTACAATTGTAAAACCTAATTTTTCAACCCAAAAATCTGCTGTCGCTTGTTGGTCATTAACATATAGCATAATCTGCTTAACTGCTTCCACCAAAACACCTCTTTCACCATTTTTCAAATCATCTGTTGATACCTATTGTATATCTCTAAGCGACTAATGTCACTTATATCACGATTCAGCGATAATTTTTCTGATCAATCATATTATTTCCATGACGCACATGAATACTGTACTATAATAGAATAATCAACTACTTAGGAGCGATATATGATGCGTGTTACGACAACAAAACTGAAAAAAGAAGACGCAAAAATTGTCTATCAAGAGACAGCAGGGCTGGCAATCATTACGATTCACCGACCTCAAGCAAAAAATGCGTTAACCGCAAATATGTGGGACGAACTACGCCGCATTGCCCTTGGTGTCCTCGACAACCCCAAAAATAAAGTGTTACTACTTCGTGGTTATGGTGAGCAATTTACCGCTGGCTCCGATATTAAAGAATTTCATGCAATTTCATTGGAGGAGGCTGAACAAGCTTTTATTCACATGGAAAAAACAATCTCTACAATTGAAAATCTCCCACTTCCTACAGTTGCTGTTATAAATGGTGCAGCCATGGGAGCAGGACTTGAATTGGCTCTTGCTTGTGATCTTCGAATAGGAAGTAATTTAGCTAAATTGGGCATACCCGTAGGTAAATTAGGCATTACATTAAATAATCAGTTTGCTCAACGTCTCGTCAGCTTAATAGGGCCGTCAATGACAAAGGATCTTGTATTTACTGGACGTATGCTAAAAGCTGAAGAAGCCTACCGAATAGGTATGTTAAATTATTTAGTGGCAGCTAAAGATTTAGATCGTTATGCCATACGCATTGGTAAATTAGTTGCTTCCATGTCACCCGCCTCTTTAGTAGCGGTGAAAAAATCCGTACAACAATGTATCCAGTCCGTACCTGATTTATGGCAAGGGTCTACGCCATTCGTAGATCAACAAGATTTCCCTGAAGGTATTCGAGCTTTCGTAGAAAAACGCCCACCCCATTTCACTAGAAATTAATCTAAAACCGTTCTTCAGTTCATGTTACTGAAGAACGGTTTTATGTATTTCTAACACTTCAATCGTTTCTTTTTCTGCTAAATAATGCACTTCGATATTGATATGATCAAACTCTAATGCGAATTGAGCATCAAAATCTGTGTTGATTTGCTGTTGCAATATAGTGATATTTGCTATCAAATTGGCTGTTTTAGTTGCATCATATGTTATAGTAACTGTTCCCTTTGGGAGGGGGTATAAAGTAAATTGTACTTTATTTACTTTTAAAACGGCTGATTGCGCTAAGCAACTCCTCTTTATTGCATCCAGGAAATCTTTTTTTTGATACAATACAAGTTCATGGTGAAAATCCGGTTGAACGATGGTTGTTTCACCAATTTTTTCACGCTTTGTTGAAAATATTTCAAACCCCTTCATTACAAGTCTTTTAAAGAAATTTTGTTGTACCTGCATCATCGGAATAGGCATTATATGCTTGCCCTCCGTCTTCCGAATAAACTGAGCCATTTTCATTTCTTTTGGTGAACGTAATTCTTCAATATAATGATAATGATCAATTTCACCAAGCTGTAATTCCCGGGCAATTCGCTCTGTCATTTTATCTGATGTACCGATGATTAAGAGACGTTTTAAATCCTGTTCTTTAATCGCCGTTCTAACTGCATAAGCCTGTTCTTCATCATGAAAAATAGCACGCTTTACTGCTTTAAAAATACTTTTCTCAAATTTTGCTGAACTACCAGCTATTATTTCTCCATTGATGATTAATAAGCCATCATCAATAATCCCCTCAATTTTGTATCTATGTGCCAGTTCTAAGGCATTCCAACTTTTTCCCGTACCGCTAGGTCCACTAAATGAATAGATCTCCATTTATAAATCCCCTTCAATTAGTAAATGTTGAATTGCATAGGCTACGCCATCTTCTGAATTTGGTTTCGTAATATACGATGCAATATTTTTAACTGGGGTAATCGCATTGCCCATTGCGACTGGGAAACCCGCATAGCTAAGCATCGACATATCATTTAATTGATCACCAATTGCCATGACATGTTGTTGCTCGATATCAAGATGACTAGCGAGTGCCTTTAATGCCATCCCCTTATTTGCTGTAGCCGCATTTACTTCCATATTTTGTTCAAAAGATGATGTGACCGTGAAGCCATTTGCAACGCATGTATCCCAAGCTGCTTTTCGTTCTTCAACCGTTTTAAAAAATAAGTTAAATTTATCGATTGGTTTATCATATGCTTTGATAAATTCATACATCGAATCGATTGGCGTTCTACTATTTAGAAGGAAATCCTCAAAATTTTCACCACCATAGTCTTTAAAATGATCATAACAATTTTGTTCGATAAACACGCGCCCCATGGCAAAAGCTTCAATTCGCATATCATATGGTTGTAGAATTTCAATAATCTCCATCGCTTTATCATGCGGAATTTGATTTTCATAGATGATTTTTAAAGCATGTCGATCCCATATCACGCCGCCATTGGCTGTGATAATATATTTTATGGCTGGCATCTGTTTCATTTCTTCTGGTAATTCCGAAATTGTCCTACCTGTACATACAACCACCTCTATTTGTCGTTCCATCATGTCGTTTAATTGATTAATCGTATGCTGCGTTATTTGCAGGGATGGATCCAATAAAGTGCCATCCATATCTATTGCAACTAATTTAATGTCCAAAATACTGACCTCATTTCTATACAATATAGTATCTCATGAATAGGGAAAATTTCAACTACCACTATATGCTATAATCTCCATAAGGAGGGTTGTCTATGTTAAAATTCGCCAATCCATTTTTCATCACCATACTCGTTATCCTTTTATTAATTATAGTAAACCGGATCCTTTTTTATATGACTTACGAACCTTTCTACATAGCCATTTTACTGTGTATATTAGCACTGGCTGTATGTTGTGTCATCTTCCGCCTTTTCTTTATCTTTAAAAAAAGCAAATTACAAAAACAGTCTTAAAAAAAGCCCAGCCATCTATCCTCTTATCGTTATATACAGGGATAAATGGCTTTTTTTACACTTTAAATTGCTGTGTTAATTCTGTTAAATATTGTGCTTTTTCTGCTAAATCATTTGATGTTTTATCGATCGTCGAAAGACTCGTTTGTTGTTGCTCTAATTCCGTTACGATTTTATCTGTTTCTGTCACGGAAGTCAGCGAGTGGCTAGCAATTTCAGAAATTGAAGCACTTACCTCTTGTGTACTTGCTGATAATTGTTCCGATGTTGCTGTAACATCTTGCAACTGCTCCGTCATATTGGCGACAGACTGGCCAATTTTTTTGAATGATATTTCAGCTTTTTCAATAATCGATACACCTTCTGTTGTTTTCTCTAGGCCATCCTTTATCGATTTGGCAACATCTGCCGTATCTGATTGAATCGTCCATGTCAATTGATCGATTTGACTCGCGGAGGCTTTTGATTCTTCTGCAAGCTTTCTCACTTCTTCTGCTACAACAGCAAATCCCTTACCCTGATCTCCAGCTCTTGCTGCTTCGATTGCTGCGTTTAATGCCAATAAATTCGTTTGTTCTGTAATATCAGTAATGATTTTCGACATATTTTGAATTTGTGCTGTTTGTTGAGACAATTTTGAAATAAGTTGACTGGAATTATGTGTTGACTGTGAAATAATAGCCATCTGCTGCTTCGCAATCGATAATATTTTAGCTCCATCGGTAGCCAGCGTATTTGTGTTTTGTGCGAAATCAAAAAGCTCCGAAGATGTATTGGCAATCCGCTCCACTCCGATAGCTGTTTCCGTCATTGCAATTGAACTATCACTGGCATTTTCTGATGATTCATGCGTGCTGGAAGATACTACCTCAATTTGCTGTGAAATTTCATTGGCAAACTTTGATACGACCGATGTGTTTGATGATAAATCTCGAATGGCCCTATTCAATTGAGTAGCATTTGTAGCAATACCTTCCACCAATTTCTTAATATCCACTTTCATCCTATTTAGCCCTTTATTTAACATACCTAATTCGTTGTTTGATCTGATGATTAAATCCTGTTGTGAAAAATCACCTTTCGCTAAATATTCAATAGATTTTGTCATTTTATTGATTGGTTTTACGATTGATACTATGACAAATAATATATAGTAAATAATTATTACTATCGACCATATTCCCACTACTAACGATATGTATTTTGAGGATGTTGCAAAACGTAATGATTCTTTTTTTGTCGCATTAAATATGTCTAATTCATTATCTATAATTTTTTCTGATGCTGCTACCGTATCATTATTCAATTGTGTCGCCTCGCCCAATAACACATCCATTTGACCTTTTGAAAGCTTTTTACCTACCGCCTCAACAAGCAATGCTGTTTGTTTATTAAATTCAGCATTGATGGTAGATAATTCCTGAATATATTCTTTCTGTTTTTCATCACTTTTGAATTTCATCAGTTTTTCAATACTGTCATTCGCTATATTTTCACTCTCTTTTACTATAGCCATATTTTCACTGTCCTGAATAAATAAATATTCTCTCAATACGAGTCCTTGCATCGCAATATTATATTTTACATCACTAGCTAAACCCAAACCATCAATACTTTCTTGTACATTCACATTTAATCGATCTTGAATCGTTTCCATTCTAAAATAACTAATAAGCATCACAAAAACAGTAAGAGCAAGCAACACAATATAGCCAATGGTAAATTGTTTGCCAATTGACATATCCTCATCTCCTTATCGTTTTTTATAACCAATAATTTCTTTATTATACCATTTTAAAGGTACTTTTAACATATCATTTATTTTTTTATTGTATAAATAGATTGTATATTGGATTAATTATTAAATTGATTGCACCATCTCCTGTTCAGTTAATCAATGAAAAGCCTTTTCTATTTTGATGATATGAATTTGAGCTAACGAAATATGAACTATTCAATCACCCATTTCATCGAATGCGTATGTTGCGTGACATCTGACATTTCTCTTTTGCGTAGTGACAACCCATTTTTAAAAAGCGTTATTTTCGTTCGTTCAGATTATCAGAGACAAAAAAGCATCAACTTCTGCATATAACGAAGTTGATGCTCAATCTTTTTATTATTTAGATGATGGTGTAAAAAAATCTTTTTCTATTTTTTCTTGTAAATAAAGGAGGATTTTATCGATTGTTTGTTGATCGAGGTTGCTTCTCATCGGATTTACGAGATCTCCATAGATTTGACGGTCAACAATCCTCACCATTCCAGTAAAATTTTGCCCATTAGCTGTTCCTTGTAAGTCAACAAAGAGTGTTTGTTGCCCATGCCATGCATAATCGATAATATACCAGTGATCATTTTTCATTTTTTACGCTTACCTTGTTGTTTTTCTTGTTGTTTTTTCAATTCTTCTTCTTGTTCTTTTTCATGCTTCGCTCGTTTCCATTGCATGCGTAACTGGAATATTGTCAATGCGATAATCATCAGAAAAAATGGTTGGCTTAATGATAAGCCTATATCTGATTTACCGCCAAATAATGGTAGAACCATAATCATGACGATTAAAAAGACAATCACACGTAATTGCATCCAAAAATTAGCCATCGTATCTAATTTTTTTAGCGGTACAAAACAAACAAATAATCCAATAATAAAGATAATAATCAATACTTTTTTAGGTATAACCGACCAAATATGCCAGTCGCTAAAAAAATCTAAACAGAGCAAAGCTAATACTAAAACATAGGCTAAAAATTCTCTAATATATTTCATTTTTTTCCCCCTTAAACCTGTTAATAGCATAGCATACAAGCCATATTGAAGGCTATAGGAGAACAAGCATTTCTAGATTTTATATAAGTCGATTCCATTCAATCGTAACGACGCTGAGCTACAAACTTGCGCTACCAATCCATAAAGCGTTATTGCACCTAAACGTCTGTCATACGGTTCTTGAATGGTCAAATTAAGCGCACCGCTTTCTCAAAGGAAATTTCATAGCGACTTTTCCAACCTAAGCATTTACGAGGTCTCACCCTCTATAAAAAAAGTCGAAAAGAAGGACATCTTTTCGACTTTTTTATAGAGGATATGGGCGGTTTCGAGACCTATGATTGTAGAGGTAGCGGCGTATAGATTGATAAAACCTATGTCTTTTCTTGATGACTCAAGAATGTTGTTCAATCATAGTATTCAGCTATTTATTCATTCGATGAGTTGTTGTAACAAACATGGCTTCTGATTATAGTTGTTTAAAAGCACTAGTCCCCTCGGTTCACCAAACTGTTTTACTAATTATTATAAGCTGAACTCTTCTTCTGTTAATTCTAGATTGATGCGAGCAGCAGCAATACTACCTGAAGCAGCAGATATGATTAACAGAGTTGGAGTTCCTGTAGCTGCTTCTCCAGCTGCGAATAACCCTGGAACCGTACTTGTACCAAAGTTATCTGTAAGGATCGCGCCATGCTCATTTACATCATAACCAAGATTTTCACTGAATTTTAATTGATTAAACCATTTCGGAATAATAAATCCGCCGGTTCTGTTGATTCGGTTACCGTCGGAGAATTCTACCTCTTCAAGTTGTCCGTTATCTCCGTGTAATGCAGCTATCTCTTTAGTTATAACGCGAATATTCTTAGAAGACAGTTGCTGCTCTTGTTCTTCGGAAAAAATGTTTTGTTGACCATTTGTACAGACAATTAAATCTTTGCTCCAATTATAGAGTAATTTTGCGAGGTGATGTACTCCTGGATTCTCTGAAATAACGATTAATGGTCTATCTCTCAGTTCCCAACCATCACAATATGGACAGTAAAACAGGCTTTTCCCATACTTATCTTTCAAGCCTTTTAAATCAGGCAAAATTTCTTTTAAGCCTGTAGAAATAAGTACCTTACGTGTTTTGACTGTATTATTTTCAGTAACGATCAAGAAATGATTACCTATTTTTTCAACTACCGTTACTTTTTCTGATTTATGTTCCACGGTAGGGTACTTCAATATTTCTTTATAACCAATTTCTCTAAATTCACTTGGCGTTATACCATCTCGTGTAAGATAGCCATGAGATTCATTTGTCACTGCATTACGAGGTTCATTTGAATCAAAAATTAAAACGTTTCTTCTGGATCTCCCTAGAACTAATGCGGCGTTTAGTCCAGCTGGGCCACCGCCTATAATAATGCAATCATATAGCATAAATATCCTCCTAAAATAAATCATTCTCTATTTATTATTTGTAGTTAAAGTCTTTATAAATGCTAACTTATAAATGTACGAGTATCTTACCGAACTTTCCACCAGTGGTTACGGGTATTTTTTTTCCATAGGTACGAGTCAAGTAGTTTACTGCCTCATCCTTTTGATCATTGTTAAGTTCTATATTGTAATCAACGAACCATATTTCCAGATTATTAACTACCTCATCTATAGTCATATTGACCGTTTTTTGATGTCTCTCAATTAGAGTCTGATAAGTATAGTTGTTTAAATATAGGAGTTGCAATAAGTAATACATATCAGAAGAAGTGTTTTCTCCTTTTAAATTAAGGGCTGACAACAATTCTTCTATTAATTGATTCTCTTTTGGTCCAGCCATAAGACTTACATAAAAATACTTCTTTGAAAGACGTAGTGCTTTTTTTACTGCATCCCAATCCGTAATTGCTGGACACATCGAAGCAAAAACAAGGTCAAAACGCTCGCTATTAATGGAGTTCAGCTCCTCGAATGGTTGGTTCATAATATTTACGTCAACGGAATGATTATTTGCGTTCACTTTCAACATAGAACTTAAAAGAGGAGAAGGTTCTAGAGAACTAACGATGGCTCCTCTTTTTGCAAAAGGGATACTAAACACACCTGAAGCAGCTCCAATATCCAATACAGATAAACCTTCAAAGGAGTTAATTTGATTCTCAACCCATTTTATAATTCGTTCTGTTCGTTTTACGCCTTCTTTATTAAACGAACTATTATCAAAGTTTTTTGCCCAATTAGCAAATCCTTCTGATTGATTTGAACCCAGACCAGCCTTTTTCATCCTTTTCAATGAGGTGTTAGGGTCGTCTCTCCATGCTGTCTCCCAATATTGTTGGTTAAATACTTGCAATTGATTTACCATTTTTATCTCCTTCGCTTCGTAACTATAATAGAGTTATTATATCTATGATTTTTTCAAAAATAAAGACTGCATTACTTAGAAGCAGTATCTTTATCTTTTAGTAAATCTGATAGTGTAGTTTGCATAAGTTCATCTTCCATCTTCTTCTCTGCCGATGACATAACTTGCTCAATCGGACAACCAGCGCCATGATTGAAATGACAATCAAATAATGAAGATTTACCTTCAATTGCATGTATAATTTCAAGAAAAGAAATAGACGCCCAATTATGTGCTAAAGAATAACCACCATTTGCACCTGATACAGAAATAATCAAACCTTCTTTAACTAATTTCGTCAATATTTTAGATAAATACGTTGATGAAACTGATTGCTGTTCCGCTAATTGTTGAACTCCGACAGGCTTATTATTATCAGAATTTAATGCTAGATGTAACATTGTATGCAAAGCATAATTTGTTCCTCTGGAGAATTTCAAATAACTCACCTACTTCCCACATAAAGTACTTCATAGATACATATTATCTATGAAGTAAATTTCTGTCAAGTATTGATAATTTAAATTTATAGTAGGTATTTATCTAGTAGGCCCGTTAATTACTATTAACCTTTTGATATGGCAACACTTTTAGTTACAGTTTTGTACTTTTTAAGTCAATTTACAATTTTAACATATTTTCTAACTTTATAAACAACGTGTGCATAATAAATTCCTATAATAAAAATTGTACGAATTCTCCATTCAGATCCACATTCATCACGAGATTGCCATTCGTATAACTATAACCATTCTGAGATAATGGTTCGTCATCACCCTTTGGATGTGAGCCTCACACGATGTGAGTTCTATCGACTTTCGTACAAGACATGCGGTTCTTTGTCGATATTCTGCTAAGAATGCACCGTTTGCTAGGTTATAGTAACGGGCTTGTAAATAGGCGTTCTTCGTTTCGAATGAATCACGCCCCTAGTCTACTTGTCGACTGGTAGCTCACCTTTAACGGCAAAATAACAATCAGTATGACGATATAACAAGCGATAGATAAAACATGCATATATTCCGGTACTTCAAAAAATTTTGTCAGTATCCCTGGTAACAAAATGACACTCATCAATGCACTCGTTTCTACAAAGGTAATTTGGGTTGATCCGACTATTTCTTGGGTACAATTCGGACATTTTTTATAATTTATAATTTTATAACATAACGTAAAACAATGCCGATAGGTAATTTCTTCTCGACATTTTGGGCAATGCACTGCGGTTATTTTTCTTGTTACTATATACAGCGCTAAACCTTGAACACTAAGTGTATAACCCCAATACATCTTATAATCTTGTGATGATTGTTCACCGAGTAGTTGACCAACTAATAAGAACAAACCTACTAAAGTGATATAAAAATAACTAATTTTGATTAGTTTCCATATAGGTAAAGTTTGACGTATTTTATAATAACCATATTTATCTAGACAAAAGCTTAGTAAATACAGGCTAATGGCCACTACTATAAAGGGAATGCTATCCACATTTGTCATGCTGTAAACACTAATAAGTAACAAGATGACAATGGCGATTAAATACACTCTATTACGTGGGTCGCTTCGCTCTTTTTTTATTTTTTTATAGAAAATCGACTGGTATGCTATACTCATGAGTAAACAAATTACTACTATAATTGATGGCAAGTTAACAGCATTGAATCGCATGATTTTTGCCAATTCTTGCTCTGTCATTTGTACTTTAATCGTTGTATGATTTGCAAGTTGATCCATATAATATTGTTGTGAACCAGCATTTTTATATATTTTATAGCGCTGTTTTTGACCACTTTGGTCCACGATCGTCATCATACGATAGACGTTGGACCCAAGATAACTTTTTTGCACTTTTGGACTATCTTGTATAAGTTGCATTATTTGCTTATCATTTTTTTTAGGTATGCGAATAATATTGAAATAAGCGGTGGATAGTTTGCTATTTTCTTCATTGTAACCATCGTTTCTTTCAATATATATGATGTGTGAGTTTGTTGAATGAACACCACTTTTCACTTGATTGTAATCGCCAACCAATACAACTGACAAAGAGATGAGTATTAGGATACAGCATGTGACAAAAACAGGTATTGACGTTTTAATGACACTCCATAAACGGCTTGGCATTTTCTTTTTAATTTGGTCAATCATTTGTTCTTTCCCCCTATAATTCTAGTCGTCAATACGCTGTCTTTCATTTCATTTTGAATGTATGATGATGAAAGTATCATGTAAGTGGATATACATAAGCAAAATCATGGTATGAAACTGTGCTGGAGATCGTCAAGTATCAAGTGAAGAGTCATGAAATATACGCTTCACACTATAATACTCTGTGAAAACAATTAATAGCACAAGAATTTAAGGAATATAATGAAAAATCTAACTATTTAGCAACTCCGAATTAGCCGAGTCTCTTTTTTATTATGTAAAATCTTTTATTTCTTCATTCACATATTCTTCCAAGAAATCTTCGAATGAATCAGCGACTATTTCTGTTATTGGTGGATTCTTCATATCCTCAGATATTTCATCCCATATAGCAACAACTTTTGGCGTCTCATACGATATGTCTAAGCAATAAAGTTCTCCGTTGCCAAAATTATATATTACTAATAAATTTTCACTTAGATTTATTTCTTTTCTGCTTTCCATTGTACATACTAAAGCATTAGTGCAATCTTCATTTTGTTTTACTACTTTTTTGTTTGGTATTCCAAATATTTCTAATGATCCAAACGATAAATAACCAAAGTCTAAAAGAAATTGTTTATAACTACCTTTTAATTCGATATTAAGTTCTTTTTCAAATTTTTCAATCAACTCTTGAGTAACATTTGGAAAAAATTCTAATTCATCTGGATATTTTAATAGGTTGTTTTTTATTAATTCATATTTTCCCATTTAATTCACCTCTTATTTATTATCTACCATTTCCAATCATTTTCATAGCTATAGAAGAGCTATGAAAATGATTGGATGATGTAGATTGATTAGTTCTTTATCTGTTCCTCTTGATGCATTACCTTTTTGGGTTCTGTTGCAAGTTTTGAAAAAAGCAAAATAAAAGGTCCATTATTTCATATTTTATACTAAAATATCATAAATTACTTTCATAGGCTGCAGATGAAACTTTGTAACCGCAGTAATTTTTGAATTCGATTAGCATATACTTTTGACAACACAGACTAGCTAGTAATATAAAAAGATCGTTTTCCAGGTTTTTTAGTGATATTTCATGACTCAAAAAAGAACACAGAACTTTTTTCCTACTAAAAAAAGACGGAAATTAAGCTCCGTCTTTTTCTTATTTAATGCCTGCTACTTTTTTAATCGTTTTAAGTGCTTCTGGTTGTGCATCAATTGTTTTTTGCGGTGTCATCATTTTATTGATTTCAATATGTGTATAGTAAAGTACACCTTCAGTCGTGATAAAGAAACTATATGGTACTTGTTGCTCTACTGGTTTTTTACCTTTAATATCAAAGAAAACGAAATATGAATCTACTTGATCCATCTCTTTTTCTGTATTAGTAATGGTAATTTCTTTTGTCTTTTTACTGTTTACAGCATCTAACACTTCTTTAATTTTCTTGTCATCTTTAATCGTAACTGTTTTTGAATCCACAGCTTTATTATCAACAATTGTTTGGATGACCATCTTATTAAATTTAGAAGCATCTGGTACTGTTGTTGTTTTGACTTCTTTGCTTGTACATGCTGCTAATACTAAAGTTAGTAATAGTAGTACTGGTAATAGTTTTTTAATTGTAAACACGTCCTAACATACATTATGCGATTCATAGATTCCTCATTTATTATAGACTACCCTTCACAATCTTGCATGACTCTAGGTGCCATTTTTTAATGATTACAACAAAAGTTCAGAGTATCGTCACACTTATGATCCGATAAACAAAATAGCATGACTAATTGAGATAAGTAGCGCGGGGTTATCAAACGGACAATCCCCCTCAATTTGAAGTTCCACTGAAAATTGTTCACTTTCTTCATTATAATCGGCTCGCCAACGTGCCACTTCGTTATTTTCAAATGTAAAAGTAGACCAACCCTCGCGATTCATATGCAACATCATCATTTGCTCTTTATTTGAAATAGCTAAATCTGGTACTAATTCCTTCCATCCAACATACGCAATTCTATAAAATGGCTTGCCCTCTTCCATGGCATTAAAATAGATTTTCCCTTTGCGTTGTACTTTTTTACATGATGCAATCGGGTAGCCATCTACTTGTGCATCGATTCGAACAAAATACTTATAATCTAAACTTGCATCAATGATTTTTTTTAATACATTACTATATACTCGCTGGAATTGTCCAACCTTTATTTCATTACAAAAAATATCACGCGTCGCTGTGTTTTTCAAAACACCATCTACTTCATACTTATAAATCTTCATTGCATCCGCCTTTATTAAAAAAAGGGACCAATAGGTGATCCCTTTTTAAAGTGTTTTTATGATTTACACTGTAATTGCTACAATCTTATTTGCTACACGTTCTGTTAATACAGACGTTGCTTTTGGTAAGACCGCTAAAAAGAGTGGATTCAATACTGCACCGGCAATACCGCCTGCCTTTATATCCAAATGGCCTTCCATTGTTGTGTTTGAAGCATCAATTGCAGTCGCCTCAAAATAGCCAGTTCCAGCAAATTTATCAGATAAACCTGTTAGATTAAATGAAATTTTTGTTGGCTCCTCAATAGCAGTTATATCTATTTGAACTTCCACTGTTTTTGAAATTTTCCCAACACTACCTGCGAACTTCCAAGTTGATTGTGTCTCTGAAATCATTTTATGCTCTCTATAACCAGGCACTAATTTTGCCCATTTTTCCATATCCTTAACAAATGCCCAAACTTCTTGTTGGTTTACCGCTACTGATGTTTTATGTGATGCTGATGCCATTGTAAATCACTACTTTCTCTCTAATGTAATTTCTATTCTATTATAGTAGTTATACAAGAAAATTGCATGTATTTAAGTAGTTATTCACGAATTTGTCCATTTCCTTCAATAAAATATTTCGTTGATGTTAACGCTGTTAGCCCCATTGGTCCACGTGCATGTAGTTTTTGTGTACTAATCCCAATTTCAGCACCGTATCCAAATTCAAAACCATCTGTAAAACGTGTAGAGGCATTGTGATAGACTGCTGCTGCATCAACTGATTTTGTGAAATAGGTTGCATGTTCTACAGAGGGGGTAATGATTGCTTCTGAATGTTTTGTACCATATTGATTTATATGAGCAATTGCCTCATCTAAACAATCGACAACTTTGATGCTCATCGCCATCGCCAAATACTCTGTCGACCAATCTTCTTCCGTAGCAGGAATAATTTGTGGTGACAGCCCGCAAATTATTTCATCGCCATATAGTGTAATATCCGCTGCTAAAAGTTGTGCGACTAGCTGTGCTGTAAAATTCTGATTCCAGCGCGAGTGAATCAATAAACTTTCCGCTGCGTTACATACGGATGTTCGATGTGTTTTCGCATTTAAGACAATTTTTTCTGCCATCAAATAATCCGCATCTTCATCAATAAAAACATGGCAATTCCCCGCCCCTGTTTCTAATACCGGCACTGTGGATTGGGCAACTACCGTGTCAATTAAAGTTTTACTACCGCGAGGAATTAACACATCTAAAAACTCTTTTAGTGTAAATAGTTCAGCAGCTGTTTTGCGTGATGTATCTTCAATCAATTGTACTGCTTCTTTTGGTAGGCTTGAATTTTCTAGAGCATGATGAATGGACTTCACGATAGCAATATTCGACTGTTTTGCACTGGAGCTGCCACGTAACACAACGGCATTCCCCGTTTTAAGTGCAAGTGTTGCTGCATCGACAGTAACATTTGGCCGCGCTTCATAGATCATCCCAATAACACCTAAAGGTACGCGACGTTTTTCGATATGCAGACCATTTTCCTTATCGATTTCTTCCAACACTTCAGCAATTGGATCCTGTAAATCAACGAGTAATAATACCGCATCATGTATAGCAACTAAGCGTTCATGATTAATCATAATGCGATCTAAAATCGATTCAGATAATCCTTTGTTACGCCCCTGTTGTAGGTCCAAATTATTCGCTTCAATAATCAACTGTTCATCCTTGAGTAACTGGTCAGCAATTTTTGTTAAAGCTTCATTTTTTTGCACCGTCGTACAATTATTCATGACAAAGCTTGCTTTTTTTGCTATACGACCCTTTTCATATACTTCTGACATTTAGATTTCCTCCTTTAGAGTGGCTACAAATCGATCTCGATGAATCACAACGGTATTGATTTGGGTTAATTCCTGCGTTTTTTTCCCCATTGCCTGTTGTAATTGTTGCGCGCTATATAAAGTCTCCCCTTTACCTAGTAATACTCTTTCTCGATAGACTTCTACAACATCTCCAGCTTCAAAATCACCATGCACTAAATACACACCTGCTGGTAGTAGACTTTTCCCTTTTTCCAACAAAGCTTCTTCCGCTCCACGATCAATATAGATAGCACCAACAGATTCAGAAAATAATGAAATCCATTGTTTTTTTGACGATAATGCTTGCTGGTGTGCCGCTTCAATGTATGTACCGTCCCCATCACCACATAAAATTTCCAGTAGTTTTCCCTTACCAGACCCACTACCAATAAACACTTTTACACCAAGGTCAAATGCAGTTTTAGCGGCAAATAATTTAGACTGCATCCCACCAGTACCCATTTTTGAACCTTCGGCCGTAGCATAGCCTAATAATTCCTCCGTTATTTCTGTCAGATGATCAAAGCGAATCGCCGATGCATCTTTTTTAGGATTAGCACTATATAAGCCATTAATATCAGTCAAAATAATCAGCTGATTTGCATGGACTAGACCACTAACTAAGGCCGACAACATATCATTGTCACCAAATGTTAATTCCTTGACTGATACAGTATCATTTTCATTAATAATTGGTAATATATCTCTTTCCAATAATTCTTCAATTGTCTGTTGCGCATTTTGATAACTCACTTGTGATTGAAAATCTGTACGTGTCAACAACAATTGTGCTGGTGTAATATGATGCATAGCAAGCGCCTCGGCATATGCTTGCATTAATAAGCCCTGACCAACAGCAGCTGCGCCTTGACGGCCTTTTAAGGTAACTGGTTTTTGTGTATACCCCATCTGTTTAAAACCACAAGCTACAGCCCCTGAAGAGACGAGTACAACTTCTCTTCTTTGTTTTTTCAACTCCGCAATTGCTGCCACATGATCGCGTAATTTATCATAATCAATTTCGCCATTACTATTCGTTAAACTGCTGCTACCAATTTTTACTACAATGCGATTTTTCTCCATTTTTCAATCCTCCAAATAATATAAAAAGCCCTTTTCATCCTCATATTTAAGGACGAAAAGGGCTTATTCGCGGTACCACCTTAGTTGAATAATAGCTATTATTCCACTCATCTCATAACGCTTGAGTCTGCGCCTATGTTTGCATAGGAGCTGGGTAAGTAGGTTCGAGATCGCTTTTATATCCTCCCTTTCAGCCGATGGAGAGAACTCTCTACAAAAAAGTAATGATCTGTACTATTCTTCCGTACACTAGTATATTAAATCAATTATCGGTGAAGATTCTATTCTTGTCAATATTATCTGTTAATTTATGAACAAAGAAAAAACCATAGCCACTAATATAGGCCATTACTATAACTAGTAAAAAAGCACGCACTTAAATAATCTATAGTTAACACAATCTATTCGTTTCACTCATTTGACAAAAAGTGCGTGAATTGGACGAGGGCTTCATCCGATTGGATGAAGCCCTCTTAATATGACATACTAACTGCTTTTTTTATTTTAATTTAATCTCAACCCGATCATCCGGGGAATATTTAAACTTCTTTACTTGCCGCGGTAAAAATCCACTGTCCTTTTCTAACCTAAGCAACGTAAACCCTACCTGCTTTTACGTCCTTGTGACCCTATAGTCACGCCAGTGTGAATAAGTATCCTCAAAAATTATATAAGAATTGCCAAAATTTACAATCAGTTATTGCCCTAATGAACATTTTCTCATAACTACATGTTTTTGTCAAGCTCTCACATTTTTTATTACTTTACACTCCATAACTCAAATAAAGTTTCTTTTGGTGTCATCACTTTAATAACACCGTATTTCGGTGCAAAATAAACGGTCTTCGTGAGTTTACCTAAGTGGTTATAATGTTTTTGAACAACCGTATTGTCAAATGTACCTGCTTTTACTTTTGCCTTATAGTCAATTGATGCGATTCTTGAATAACCTTCTTTTAATGAACCATCTGTTGCCCCTTTAAAGATTGGTCCTTCTAAATAGTAACCGTAACCATTATCGTAGTTAATGAAGGCATAGCTATCATTTGTGATTGTTTCACTATGAGTAAAACCTTTTGCTGGATTTCCCCATTTAACGATATTTTTTTCGTTTTTTTGGAAGTATGTTTTTAATGAACCATAGTCAATATCAAAAACGGTATAACTCAGATTCGTATCACGCTTAAACGATACATCTTTTGCTTTTGATACATAGTCATTACTGACATAACCATAGCCCTTATTAAATTTAATCTTTGTCCAAGTTGCTGTTTGAGCAATTACATCTAATTTTTTATTTTGAGCAATCTTACCCAAAAGTGGCGATGAAGTTGATGCTGACTTTCTAATATTCAAATCTGTTGATAATGTAGGAATTGCATAGTAATCACCTTTTAACACTACTTCTGTATCTGATGGTTTTAATGTTTTTTTGTAAATATAAGCACTAAAAACATAGCCATATCCTTTATTAAACTTTATTTTAGACCAATCTTTTTTATAGGAAACAACTTCCACTTTTCCTTGATCAGGAATCGTGCCTAATAATTTTGAAGCAGTTGTAGCTGATGTGCGTACATTTAACGGTATTTTAGCACCAGCATTTACATAATAGGTTGTTACTGGAACCACAGCTGGTTTCGTAGATTTTTTAGGATCTTCTTTTTTCAAATACATACTATAAACATAAGCTGTACTCGATTTATATTTAATTTTAGACCATGTTTTACCATAGGTAATGACCTGAACTTTTTCCGCATATTTAATTGTCCCTAATAATTCAGATGATGTCGACTCACTTTTACGGACATTGAGCGGGGTTTTTCCGGCATCTACATAATAGGTTTTCGTTGGTAATACCTCTGATGGTTTTAATACTTTTACAGGGTTTGTTTTTACAATGTATTTACTTGAAACATAGGCTGTACTCGATTTATATTTGATCTTAGTCCAACTTTTCCCTACATTATATACTTGTAATTTTTCACCATATTTTAATTTACCAAGTAATGGAGATGAAGTTGATGCTGATTTACGAATATTTAACGGTGTTTTAGCACCAGCATTCACATAATATGTGGTGAGAGCCAGTGGATTTTTTGTTGTTAAATAAGCTGTGGATACATAACCATATTTTTCTTTAAACTTTATTTTAGCCCAATTATTTTTCGTGGAAATTACTGTAACTTTTGTTTTGTTTTTTAAAACACCTAATTTTTTTGATGTTATACTTGCTGCTTGACGGACATTCAAATCCATACCACTTACTTTTACGTATTGCGCAGTAGATGTTGCTGAAACAGTCGTATCCGATAGCTGAAGTAATCCAATTGACAAAGTTAGAGCTGTGGAAAATATAACAATTTTTCTCATTCTTTAGTCCTCCATTAATTTGTATATACTGCTTTTCTTTACAAATATTGATTATATATTGAAAAATTATGCATTTATATACTTTTGATGGACTTTCGAACTAAAGGTATATGACAAAAATATTTAATTAGTTATATTATCACTATATCTTCTCCTTACACTCGCACCTATAGACATATAGAACTTAATAATAGTCGGGTAATTAATAGAAATACTAACAATCACTTTTTTGTAATATTATTTGCAGATTAGCCATTTCAATAGCAGATACTGCACAGTCATAGCCTTTATTGCCAGCTTTTGTACCTGCTCTTTCAATTGCTTGCTCAATACTTTCAGTCGTGACAACGCCAAAAATAACTGGTAAGTTTTGCTCTAAAGCTACCATCGCAATTCCTTTTGCTGCTTCATTGCAAACATAGTCATAATGAGATGTTGCTCCTCGAATGACTGTCCCAAGACCAATGATGGCATCGTATTTTTTGTAATGAACAAGTTGTTTTGCCATATAAGGAATTTCAAAAGCACCTGGTACTTTCACCACGTCAATATGTTCACTTTTCACGCCATGTCTCGTCAGACCTTCGATTGCTCCATCAAGCAGCTTCGCAGTAATAAAATCATTAAAACGCCCCACTACTATCCCTATTTTCAATTGTGTTCCGATTAATTGTGATTCAATGATATTAACCATTATTATTTCCCCATTTCTATTTTAGTTATTGTCAAAAATGCTGTTAATTCGATGATTGTCACCGTTGTTAAGTTATGGCTCTGTGCATAAAGAGCCAGTGAATCTCCTGCAAGCATAATGCCATCGTCGCCCATAATCTCGCAGATTATAGCCACCTCTTGCGCTTTACATAATTTTGCAAAATCGATGGCAGCTTCCGTATGTCCAGCACGCGCTGCAACCCCTCCAGCATTTGCTATTAACGGAAAAACATGACCTGGGCGTCTAAAGTGATCGGCTGCATTATGTGGCTGCATTAATGCTTGTATTGTCAATAAACGATCTGCAGCGCTAATTCCTGTCGTTGTGTTAATATGATCAATGCTCACGGTAAAAGCTGTACCATGATTATCAGTATTTTTTTCGACCATTGGATGTAAGTTCAAATGATGGGCAATTTGTGCAGAGACAGGCGTACAAATTAAACCGCGTCCTTCCTTTGCCATAAAAGCGATTGTATCCGTCGTAGCAAATTCTGCGAGCGCCACGAGATCACCTTCATTTTCTCTCCCAATGTCATCTGTTACAATAATCATTTTCCCTTGTTTCAAATCATTTATAGCTGCTTCTATTGTCATTTCCTCACTCCTAAAATCCATTTTTTCGTAAAAATTCCTCATCGATTACTACGCTTTTTTGTCGAATAGATTTACTGACATAATCAACTTCAATATTCACTTCATCTCCCATTTTTTTAGCGTGTAAAATAGTTTGTGCAAATGTATGTGGGATAATTGAAACAGTACATGTAGTCGTTGTCACATAGAAAATCGTCAAACTAATACCATCAATTGTAATCGACCCTTTGACGATCAATTGTTGCGCAATATTCGATGTGACGCGTATCGTCAATAAAATTTGTTGTGCGTCTTTTTTTATTTTTATAATTTTGCCGATGTCATCAACATGACCGCTTACAATATGACCACCAAAACGATCATTTAACTGCATTGCACGTTCTAAATTGACTGGCTGTTGTACAGTTAGATGCTTGAACGTCGTATGACGATATGTTTCCGGCATAATATCCGCTTCAAAATACTTGATTGTAATTTTACTTGCTGTTAGGCATACACCATTGACTGCCACTGAATCACCTAACTTTAAATCACTTAAAATATGTTGCGCTGAAATGACAACACGCATTTTTTCGCCGATTTTTCTCATATTTTGTAATTGCCCTACTTCCTCAATAATGCCTGTAAACATAGCTATTCTCCTTTCTTTCCACAAAATTTGTACAAGAAAAAACTCCCGAACAATAGATTTCGGAAGTTGGGAGTTTAGAAAACGGCAGCAAGAAATAAGCCTATTGAAATATGTTTTTTTCCAATAAGTTCTTCATTTTCTTCGTCTTTCTCCCATCCAGACTATACTGTCGGCCTTGGATTCTCACCAAGTCCTGCTCGTTAAAGCTCACGGGCTTAGAGCATATGCTCATCACCGTCGATTGGGAATTTCACCCGACCCCGAAAGACTATTCAATTTTTTACATAAAAAAACCTACTCGGCTAAAGTGCTGAATAGGTTCATCAGGAAAAATGCATACGTAAATAAGCTTGAAAAAACAGTGTTTTTTCAATTTTCCCCTTCTCCCATCCAGACTATACTGTCGGCCTTGGATTCTCACCAAGTCCTGCTCGTTAAAGCTCACGGGCTTAGAGCATGCGCTCATCACCGTCGATTGGGAATTTCACCCGACCCCGAAGGTTATCTATGTAATTTTTACAAAGAAAAAAGACCATCAAAAAAGAGGGTCTAAGAAAAGGGTTGAAAAAATAAGCCTAACTCGCTATGCGAATTAAACAAACTTGCCCTTCTCTCATCCAGACTATACTGTCGGCCTTGGATTCTCACCAAGTCCTGCTCGTTAAAGCTCACGGGCTTAGAGCATGCGCTCATCACCGTCGATTGGGAATTTCACCCGACCCCGAAGGAATGTTCAATTTGTAATTATACGATAGCACTTTACAGAAAAATAAGCTACTACTTATAAGATGTTTTTTTTATTTTTTCATATTTAATGCATCTTAATCTCTTTTTACAAAAGAATTTTAGTTGGTTGCTGTTCATTTAGTCTGACAGCGATTAATTGGGAGATGATCTGACAAAAAAACATCTTCAAGAATAGGACAGGTACACTGTCCATTCTTGAAGATGCTTAGTGACGCTATTTACTTCATACTATTTGGAAGTTTATTTTGAACAATTTCCTGCCAATCAGCAACCATTTTCTCATGGATAACACCAGCTGGTAATTGCGCTAGTGAGATAACTGTTGCACTGTCTGGCCACCCATCATGTGTAACGATAATAGCTGTGTTATCTTTTAATTCCTTGAGTTCTAACGTGATAAACCACCCATCTACATCCCATGAAAATGATATAAATTGATGCTCTATCACTTTTTGTACTTTACAATGCGCTGGACCAAATGGTGATTGTAATGTAAATTCATGACCTTCTTGTGCTATAAAATCATTTGGCATAAACCATTTATTTAAACCTTCAGGTGTCGCTAAATAAGGCCATATTTCGGATGCAGTCGCTTTTAGATAAACTGTTTCTACAATGGGTGGTAAAACGGGCATTACACTCGCCTCCTAGTAGTGAATCATACTCTAAACTGACTGTTATGCAACTGAGTAAAACGTCCATTTGCTGATACAAGTTCATCGTATTTACCATCTTCTGAAATACCGTCTTTTGTCACAACAACGATACGATCCGCATTTTTAATCGTGCCTAAACGATGGGCAATGACAAGTGTTGTACGATCTTTTGCTAGTTCATACAATGCTTCTTGTATAATCAATTCTGTATGTGTATCCAACGCCGACGTCGCTTCATCTAAGATGAGGATCGGTGGATTTTTCAAGAACATGCGCGCAATTGCGAGGCGTTGTTTTTGTCCACCTGATAGCTTCATACCCCGTTCTCCTATTTGGGTTTCATAGCCATCCGATAAATCAACTATAAATTCTTCTAAATTGGCACGTTTTGCCGCATCATAGATTTCCTCATCTGTTGCGTGCAATTTACCATAGGCAATATTTTCTTTTATTGTACCTGTAAACAAAAAGACATCTTGTTGGACAATACCGATTTGCTTACGTAGTGAACTTTGAGTCATCTGACGAATGTCAATTCCATCAATTTTAATGGCACCTTCATCCACTTCATAAAAGCGTGGAATCAATGAACAAATTGTCGTTTTTCCAGCACCAGATGGACCAACAAAAGCTGTCATTTCACCAGAACGAATGCTGAAAGTTAAATCATTTAATATAGTTTTACCCGTATCATATTTAAACGTAACATGTTCGAAATCAACATCACCTTTTAATAGTGGCACGTCAACGGCGTCCGGTGCATCAACTATGTCTGGATCACGTTCTATTAGCTCTCTAAAACGTTTGAAGCCCGCCATTCCTTTTGGATAAAGCTCTAATAAAGCAGAAATCTTGTCAATTGGTTTAATTAACACGCTTGTAAAAAGGATGAAAGAAATTAGTTCTCCTGCTGTCATACGTTCATGAAATGTCATCCACGTTCCGACAATTAGTACGATTAATGTTAAAAGACGCGTCATAATATAAATTGCAGCGTTTGTTGAAGACATCGTTTTATAACCGATTAATTTTTCACGTAAAAAACTACGATTCTGCTCTCTAAAACGCTGTGCTTCGTGTTCTTCATTGGTGAACGATTTGACAACACGCATGCCAGAAATGGCATCTTCTACACGACCATTTATATCCCCCACCTTAGCATACAATTTACCCCATGTTTTATGCATACGTTTATTGGCAATAGTAATAACTAAAATCATTAGTGGTACGAATAATAAGATGATTAGAGCCAACATTGGATTAATCGTGAACATAATCATAAATGCTCCGATAAATGTCATAATGGCAATAAATAAATCTTCTGGTCCATGATGAGCAAATTCACCAATGTCAAATAAATCAGTCGTAATTCTGCCCATCAAATGACCCGTTTTTGTATTATCAAAAAACTTGAAGGATTGTCTTTGAGTATGTAGGAATAATTCCTCACGCATATCTGTTTCTATTTTTGTCCCTAACTTATGTCCCCAGTAGTTCACAACAAAACTTAATACAGTACTTACTAAATAAATAATTAATAATAAAATCGCTACCTTCGTAATCATCGACCAGTTATTTGTCGGCAACAATGTATCAATAAAGCGCTGCACTGCTACAGGAAATACTAGTTCTAGTAAGGCCACAATAATGGCACTCGCAAAATCGATGACGAATAATCTCTTATACGGTTTATAGTAACTAAAAAATTTTTTATACATCTGTTTATCCCTTTCTGTTGGCTATTCAATTGATAATGTATTCTCAATTAGTCATTTTAGTATAGCATATTTCCTTTCAAATACTTCGGAAACCGTAAAACACTTTTGATCACAATATGCATTCTTTTTCCTGTATACTTAACACAAGAAAAGAGGTATTATATTGAAAAAATATACCCTATTAATTGCATTACTTCTATTCAGTTCACCATTGAGTGCTTGTGCAAAAGAAGCCTCTCCACCAAAATTCAACTATTATTTGGATGCCGGTAGTCCAGCTATTGCTAAAAAAATGGCTGCACTAGATATCGTCATCGTTGAACCTATTGAGATGCAAAAAAAATATATTCGAATTGCACAAAAAAACAATACACAGGTATTTGGTTATATTAATTCAACCGAAGGCGATCAATGGAATCAGAAACTTTTTCAACAATTCAAAAAAAGTGATTTTTATCACGATAAAAATGGTAAACGTCTTTATTTTAAACAATGGGACTCTTATCAAATGCGCATGAGTAGCAAACATTACCGCTCGTTACTCATGAAAGAAATTGAGCATTTAATCGTCGATCGTGGGCTAGATGGCGTATTTTTAGATACGGTTGGTAATATTGAAGATTACTTACCTAAAAAAGAACAAAAAAAAGAACTGCAAGCACTACAGTCTTTTATCAAAGATATAAAGACTAAATATCCACAATTAACGATTGCACAAAACTGGGGATTTACAGCACTCGAAAAATATACACAGTCCTATATTGATTATTTTTTATGGGAAGATTTTTCATATAAAACAGTTGGTAATGATGCATGGGCTAAGAATAAAATGAAGCTATTAAACACGTTACAACGAAAAAACAATTTACATGTATTGACGATTTCATTTAGTGATGCAGCTAAAAGTGCCAAGCTTGCAAAAGAAAATGGGTTTTCCAATTATTACAATAAAGAAGGATCTTATTACAATAAATGGTAGTGTTAACCGAATGCACAATCTCAATTATATAGAAAAAGTTGCCCATTTAAAATGGACAACTTTTTCACTTCGTATGCAGTGTCGTCACAACAATTTCAGGTCGATTGAAAATACGTAGTGGAAATAGGCTATTGCCCAATCCCCGACTAATCACTTGTGTTAGCCCACCAGTATGCTCCACACCCTCTAAATGTTTCGGAAATAAATTGAGCTGATGGTCAATAACACCACCAACACCAGGTATTCTAACCTGACCTCCATGCGCGTGACCCGTAAAGGCTAAATCGATGCCATACTGCGCATAGACACGCGAAAATTCTGACCGATGTGCCAATAATAATTTAAATGATTGCGGCGTGGTTTGATGGAGGGCATGAGCGAGCATATCTTCTGTTTTCTCGCCGGAAAGTGGATCGCTTATACCAACGATTGTAATCATTTCATGCCCCTTTTGAAGTGGCACTGCTTCATTATTCAAGACGGTTACACCTATTTTTTCAACTGCAGATTGAATCTCAGCTACTTTATTAATTGCGATTTCATGATTACCATCAATATAATAAGTTGGTGCTATTTTGACAAAGCCTTTGACAGCGGCTAAACTACGTTGTAGTTTATAGTTATTGCTGTCGATTAAATCGCCAGTAATCACAATAAGATCTGGCTTAGCCTCCGCAACTTGATGAATCAGTTTTTCATGATTTTTACCGAATTTTGCATCGTGGAGATCAGAGATTTGAACAACTTTCAATCCATCAAAAGATTTCGGTAGTTTTTTCGAGGAAACATTGTATTTTGACACTTGTAGCCAACTATTATTTAAATAGAGAAAACTACAAAATGCGCTAATAATTAGTCCA
The DNA here is from genome assembly GCF_003143975.1 of Kurthia sibirica. Classification (GTDB taxonomy): domain Bacteria; phylum Bacillota; class Bacilli; order Bacillales_A; family Planococcaceae; genus Kurthia; species Kurthia sibirica. The sequence goes on from NZ_QFVR01000005.1 coordinate 161,850, forward strand.
ATTGTCAGCAATTTTTTCATCTGTAATTCAGTCCTTCTTTTCAACATACTTTTGAGGATACATCAACATTAAAACGAGTTCAAGTTAAAGCATATAACAATTAAAATTTGTATTTTAGACGGAATTATCAGATAATTCATGTAGAGTATTCCTTCTATTGAATAGATTATCGCTAGTTGAATACCGTTATTACTACTTTACCTTTAATTCCTATTGTACGACATGATATTAAATGCTATAATTTTTTAAAAAATCAGATAAAAGGGACGATAAACTATGCAATATTCCGATAGAGTACTTAAAACACCATCTTCATTCATCCGAAATATTTTAAAAGTTACTGATTCACCGAATGTTATTTCTTTTGCTGGCGGTTTACCAAACCCCGTATCATTCCCAGTAAATCAACTACAAGAAGCTGTTGAGCGCGCAATTTCTAGCAACGGCGCAAAAATTTTTCAATATGCGTCTACTACAGGATACTTACCCTTACGTCAATATATTGCAGATAAATATAATCGTCTCAATAACCTTGGCTTAACAGCTGATGACATTTTATTGACAACTGGTTCACAACAAGCTCTTTCCCTAATTTCACAAGTATTCATTAATAAAGGTGATGGTATTATCATGGAGGAGCCAGGCTATCTTGGTGCGATTCAAGCATTTACAATGAGCGAACCTACTTTCTATCCCGTGACATTAGAAGAAGATGGTCTTAATATCGAAGAATTACAACAGGCGTTAGTAAAGCCCAACGCCAAGTTCATTTATACAGTGCCAAATTTCCAAAATCCGACAGGGCTTACTTATACAATGGAACGCCGCCAAGAAATTTACGATCTTATTAAAAACGAGGATATTTTCATCATTGAGGATGATCCATACGGAGAATTACGTTTTGAAGGCGACCATTTGCCCTATATTGCTGCAGGTAAAACGGATAAGAGCATCATTCTCGGTTCGTTTTCTAAAACCGTTACACCTGGTATGCGCGTTGGCTTTGTTATTTGTAAAAACAAAGAGTTTATGTCACATATGGAAACAGCTAAACAAGCAGCTGATTTACATTCCAATATTTTCTCTCAATATACAATATACGAATACTTAACGCACAATGACTATACTTCACATGTGAAAAAAATTATTGATCTTTATCAATCACAGGCGAATGTTATGCTTGCTGCTTTAGAAGAATTCTTCCCTGAAAATGTGACATTTACTCGTCCACAAGGTGGCATGTTTATATGGGCAACATTAAATAATGGCATGTCCGCATTAGAGTTTTTCCATAAAGCAATGGCTGTTGATGTGGCATTCGTACCTGGTGATCCTTTCTATGCTTCCAAAACAAATGTTAATACACTACGTCTAAATTATACGAACGCTACTCCTGAGGTCATTCGTGAAGGAATCCAGCGTCTTGCAAAAATTTTATATGAAGTGGAAGTCGCTGAAACTGTTTAAGACAAAAAAGCTTGGAAATCATATGATTTCCAAGCTTTTTTGCTATCGGTTGACGCCATCCAACTATGACGCGGTATGGCGCGGTTTGTTGGATCACACAATAAAGGATAGTATAACCGTCCAAATACAAACAAAGAGCAGTAAACCAAGACTGTATTTAAGCGTCATTTTCATCAATTGTGATTCCTGACCTCTTTTACCAACTGCCGCGGTAGCGATAGCAATAGACTGAGGCGATACAAGTTTTGCCATAACTCCACCGACTGTATTCGCGGCAACTAAAAGCGTTGAGTTCGTTGCCATCATATTACCTGCCGAAGCTTGAATAGGTGCAAAGAGTGTATTATTATTAACAACTGAACCTGTCATAAATACACCAACCCAACCAAGTATTGGTGATAGGAAAGGAAAAGCAGAACCCGTTTTTGCAGCCGCTTCACCTAGAGCCATTGTCATACCACCGTATGTCATTAATTTTGCAATACCAATAATTGCACAAATCATAATAATCGGTATCCAAAATTCTTTCACAGTATCTTTTAATAATCGACCACTTGTTTTAAAATTGATGGCATGTGTCGTTAAAATCGTCACAATTACGGCAACAAGTATCGCGCTACCTGTAGCACTAATGATGTCGAGGGACACTGGTATTTGTGAGCCTGGTATGACAAACTTCATCACTGTCGACGCAAGTACTCCCCCCTCTGCAAACATTGCTTTAAACGAAGGTAAACTCCAAATTAAGATGAAAAATGTTAACAAGTAAAATGGAGACCACGCTAACACAATATCCTTCGTTGTATTTTTTTCATATTTTAAATCATGACCTTGCAAGAAGAAGACGTTTTTTGGTGCCCATTTTCTACAAAGTAAAGCTAAAGCGCCCATTGCTAGAATTGGTGGGATAATATCTGCCAATTCCGGTCCAACGAATAAAGTAAGCAGTACTTGAGAACCCGCATAGGTTACACCTGTAACAATAATAGCAGGCAATGTTTCTTTCACACCCTTTATACCGTCAATTAGCATCACTAATAAAAATGGAATTGTTAAATTGATAATCGGTAAAGTCAGTGCAGTCATTCTTGATACATCCATAGCGCTAATGCCACCTTCTAAATTGAATGTGTCAATAATACCTACAGGAATACCGATGGCACCAAATGCGCCAGATGCGCCATTAGCAATTAAACATAACATCGCTGCTTGCAGCGGTCCAAAGCCTAATGACATAAGTAAAACAGCACAAATCGCAATAGGTACACCAAATCCGGCTGCTCCTTCTAAAAAGGCATTAAAACAAAAACCAATAAGCAATAATTGAATGCGTTGGTCATGTGATATACCCGCAATTGAACTTCTCAAAATATCGAATTTCCCTGAATTGACGGATATTTTATATAACCAAACAGCCATAACGATAATGTAACCAATTGGAACCAAGCCTTGAATGACCCCTTGAATTACACTCCCTGTACCATCCCCGATCGGTAATTTATAGAACACAACAACAAGTAGAAATGTGACGACCAAATTTAATAGCGCTGTTGTGATTCCTTTCATCTTCAATAGTGTAAGACAGAGTAAAAACAAAAGAATAGGAATAGCAGATACTAGCGCTGAAATACTTATATTATCAAAAGGATTATAGCTGTCGACGAGCATAAATTACACCTGCTTCCATCAAATTTATGACCATATTGATTGTTGAATACTTTGTAAAGTATTCACGGATGCATCAAATTTTTGACGCTCATCATCATCGAGCTCTAAAGCAAACACTTTTTCGATACCTTGACGATTGATTAAACAGGGAACACCTGTAAAAACATCGCTATGACCATTTTCACCTGATTGCATCGCACCAACTGGTAGCACAACATGTTCATTTTTTAAGATTGCCTTTGTAATTCGAGCTAGCCCCATAGCAATGCCATAAAATGTTGCACCTTTTGATTCAATAATCTTATAAGCCACGTCACGAACTTCAACTGCGATTTCATCTCGTCGTTGTGGCGTTAACATCGGTCCAATTTGTTGGCCATATAAAGTTGCCGCACTCCAATAAGGTAACTGTGAATCGCCATGCTCGCCAATAATATAAGCATGAACACTCGTCGGTGATGTATTAAATTCGTTCCCCAATACCGTACGCAAACGAGCAGAATCCAAAATTGTCCCCGAACTAATAACACGACTTTTATGCAAACCTGAGAATTTTAATGTTGCATACGCCAAAATATCAACAGGGTTTGCTGCAACAATAATAATACCATCGAAGCCAGATTTCATTATTTCTCCAACAATTTTTTCAAAAATAGCAACGTTTTTATTTACTAAATCTAAGCGTGTTTCACCAGGCTTTTGAGCTGCACCAGCACAAATAACAACAATTGCCGCATCATGACAATCACTATACGTACCCTGTTTCACCTGTAGATTAGAAGGTGCATAGACAATACCATGCTCCAAATCTAGCGCATCACCTTCCGCTTTTTCCGCATCTAAATCAACCAGTACTAAATGATCGCATAAACCCTGATTCATTAAAGCAAACGCATAACTTGAACCAACTGAACCTGTTCCGATTAAAACTACTTTATTGCCGAGTGTTAAGCCCATTTTATTGCCTCCTCTTATTTTTCCTATCGTTTGTCATACATTCCCGATTTTAGAGACATAAAAACCACCTCAGTCTGTTTAATGACTTGAAGTGGTTTTTAATCTACTATGCTACTTTTTTCTTTTACGTAACACAAAAATGAGTACAGCTACGACAATTATAAGTAACACAATGAAGTATACGATTGTGTTAGTTGATAGAGATGACGTGACTGTTTTTTTAGTGTCGCTATTTGCTTTTTCGGCTTGATAGCGATCACTATTTGTAAATAATTGTTGATCCTTACTTTGTACAATGATTGTTGCTGGTGCTTGCATGTTCTGCAGCGTCGTTAATAATTTCTTTGAGACATTTGCTTCATTCTCTTCATTCTTATTTAGCGTCATCGTCAAATACGTGTGATCCCATGGACTTTGTTGCACTGTCGCATAGCGCGCGACAGATTCAGCTAAAAAGCCTTCTTTTGCTAAATCTATTTTTTTGTCAACATAAGTCATTTGATCATTTTTCTGAAGATCTGCCGTTAATGCTGCAACATCTCCGATGATAATGCTATGACGATTTTTCAATTCATCAGGATTAATTGTGGACGCATCATACAATTCAAAATGAGGCGCTTCTGTACCCATTGTAGCTGCGCTATATAGGATCGTTAAATCTGCAATTGTTTTGTCATCTAGCTGACTGACTACAACAGCAGTCGATTTATCTGCATTGGAAAATATAGATGGAAATGCTGTTAAACTAACCTCTGTTGGCTGTTGTTTATCGGATATAGCAAAGTTAATCGTACTATTTTCAGAAAAAAACAACCATTTATTTTCGTCATTTGTTGTACATGGATTATTTGTTTTTGAACCATTTAAAACAAATTGTAAATCAACAAGATTTTGATTTTTTAATGCTGATTTCTCAAGCGTTAATCTCACTTTAAAAAACCCATCTTCTTTATCCATATTTTTTAGTGACACGCTATGTGGGATATCATTAACCATGACGATTAATTCAGCCTTATCCGCTTTTAAAATCACTGATTTTTTTAATAATAAGGTGATCGATACATCTTGACTATGATCATAATTCTGAGGTAAATAGTAAAAGTGATGTGGTGATTTTGTTAGCGCATTACTTAATTCAAAATCTTCAATCGACATTTCTTTAAATGTTACCGTACCAGAATCATTGTTCTCTTTTTCCGGCAACGATGACACGGACATTGTTTTGTTCGCAAGTTGCTTCACAATTCGTGGATCTGTTAAAACGGAAATTTTCTTTTGTAAAATCTGATCTTCTTGTGCTGTTACCGACATAATAATGCGTTTGTTTTTTGGAGAAATTTGCTGCGATATGCTCAAATTTAAAGCATCTGCCTTTTTAGGTGCTTGTGCCTGCATTAAAAGTTTTTTGGCATCTGCAGATTTGAATGCTGCAGTTTGCCCAATAAATATAAGGTGATCACTGCCAGATTTTATACGACGATCGGTGGTAATTATCATATTTTGTGGTTTTGTCGTTTGTTTTTTCAAATAACTCAAAACTTTTAACGCCGCATTTGTTGTACTTGTAGATGCTTTCTCTGGTATAACTACCGAAGTTTTCGCTTCAAAAGCAGTAAATTTTGTTGGATAATCTGCCAATGTAACAGTGGAAGAAGTGGCATTACCATTTATTCGTAAATAGGATGCGGGATTTATTCTCAACCAGTTACCCGATGTGTTATTTTCAACACAAACTCCTTCTTTTATAATGCCATAGTATGCAATCGTAATCATATGTGTACCTTTTTTCAACGCTTTACCACTTAAGGGAATTGTAAGAGTTGATTGCTTTTCGTCACCTTTTAAAGCCACCGTTTTTTTATTGTCACCATCCACGCGAATCGTTAACGATGATGGTTTTATAAGTAAGGCTGAATGCGCAATATTCAATGTCAATTCATTGCCTTGATCCGATGCTTGCTCAGGTAAATAATAATTATAATTAAATACACTATCCGGTCCCTGTAAATTAACACTTTGTTCTGTAATTGAAAGCTTTTCGGCAGCCTGTGCATCCCTACTCATAACTACCAGAGAAGTTACCAACAGTAACATAACGAATAGCAGATATGTGGTTTTCTTAGTCATCTTTATGGTCCCCCTTGTCTTTTTGACTGAATCTTTCTGTTTTATACCATTTTACTTCTTCTTTAAAAATCATACGTTTTGTTTCTTGATAAAGTGAATAGACGACTAACACAATCCACATTTGAGAGTAAGTAAAGTACATGAATATAACGTAGAAAAAATTTTTTCGATTCATTTCATTTTTTTCAATACTTAATGTGATCATCACTTCGCCTAAAAACAATAAAAATGCCAATATCCATAAGGCGATTGCCACATTGCCTATCGACAAATGCAGATTATAAAAGAGATTGACGATGAATAGGATATTCGACACGATGACACCAAAGAAAAATAAAAAATAAGTAAAGAAAAAGTAAAATAAATCGAAGATAATTCGTTTACGCTTTAATGTCGTAAAGTGCCTTAAGAACTTCAAGACAACATATTGATTACCTCTTGCCCATCGCGTACGTTGTTTCCACCACACACTAAGTGTTTCCGGTTCCTGCTCCCATGTAATAGCCTTTGGGAAAAAACGAATATGGTGCCCCATATTATAGACACGAATCGTCAATTCTGTATCTTCGGCTAATGCTTTCACATCCCAGCCGCCTAGTTGTTCAATAATCGCTCTTCTAATCGCAAAATTGGTACCTGGAATTGTCGCCACACCAAACCATCTCCAACGTCCCCCTTGCGCCATCCATTGGAAACAAATTGTTTCGATATTAATAAAACGTGTCAACCATGTTTGAGCTGCATTAATGACACGAAATTTACCGACCATTGCAGCCGCTTTCGGATCATTAATCAAGCCCATTACTAAGTACCATACCGCTTTTTTCTCCGGTGTATTATCGGCATCATAGACACAGATTACTTCGCTAGTCGAATTGGCTAACGCTTCATTTAGCGCAGACGATTTTCCCTTCCCTTTATTAGGCGGTTTCGTTTCAAGAACCCGAATAAAGGGATATTTTTCGGTGAATTTTGATGCAAGTTCTACCGTTCTATCTGAGCAGTTATCTGCAATAACGATAATATCTAACTTATCTTTTGGATAATATAATCGTGACATCGCTACAAGTGTTTGTTCAATTACTACTTCTTCATTATGCGCAGGTATAAAGATGCTTACAGTCGGTAGATCAATCATTTTTTTCTCCCACTCAGGAATTACTTTTTCATATGATTTAAAATGACGATAACCGCCTTGCATTAAAAACATATGATAGAGAAGCATCAACCAAATGAGGATGAGTGATGTATAAAATAAAATATTAGCCATGTGGTTTTCTCTCCTCAAACAAACGTTTTTTCAACGTGAATCTCAAACGTAGTACATTGATAAAAAAGATAATTACAAATAATAATACAAGAATGAATAAGCACCATAAAACAAATTCAAATGGTTTATTTTGTAATTCTTGTTTCACTTTATAGATGTATTTATTTTGTAAATCTAACTGCTGCTCACCTCGTTTATTTTGTTTAATCGTTATATGTTTAGTATGAACACTCGCTGTAATATTGCGCCCATCTAACCATGTAAATTGAGGATATTGCCGTATAATCGATAAACTGGTTTCCAAATCTTTATAGTCATCCGACACATCAATAAACAGCCCTGCAACCGATTGGTCGATCGTTACTAGCTGATCAAGCATCGTCTTCATCATCGCAGCATGATAATCTACGCGATTAATAACTTGTAAATTATAAGGATAAACCGTTATGCCACCCATGAATTTTGGTCGTGTGATGGTACTTTGCACCATACGATTTTGGTCATTTTCATCACTAAAAGATACTTCTCCAAAATAAGTGGAAAAATGCTGTGCTATTTCTTGATAGACATAGCTACTACCTGCTCCATTATGAATAGAAAAAGCGATTGGGTATAATCCGTTATTCGTTAAGCTATTGACCGATGATTCAATACGTTGCTGTGTATATTCTCTTTCGATAGCCCCGATTTCCACACGATATGCATCAAATGTTTTTTCACTTGGAAAAGCCAGTTGTGTTTTCATTTTTTGCGCCTTATAAGGCTCTAATGATGTGATAGGTGAATTTGTCTTCGCGTTCCAAAACTCCATTGATTGTTGTGAAATCCCGCTCTCATATTCCCCTGAATAACCACTTGCAATGAATGCTACTCCCTCTTTTTGTAATTTCAAAAGTTCGTCTTTTAATGGTTTTTTATCTTCAAATTGCACTACTGTTTTATTACCACTATTTACACTTGCTGGTGTGAGTGCAAGTAAGAATGGGATATTATGCTGTCGTAAAATATGGACTTTCTTTTTTAAATTTGCTTTTGGTGTTTGTGGATTAATATTACCAATAACGGCAAATGCTTGTTTTTCATTTGTTGTTTTAACATGTAAAAGGTCAAACAAGATTGGTTGGATATACTGTTGTACTTCTTCATTAATGTCTGCTAAGGCACAATAAACAGCATTTTTCCCTTGAATAATAAGTGGCCATTCTTTATCAAATTGTAGACCCGTACTTTTTACGTCACCCGCATGTTTTTTTATCTTCAATAAATTAACTTGTTTATCTAAACTATGATGATTTACAGAAGATATTTTCCCACTACCTGTTAGTTCTATTGTTTTAAACGCTGAAAACTGTTGGACATTTTGCCCCATTAGTAATAAGGGTAAATGGCTGTCTTCTAATAAAGCTAATTTATTTTTAGCTAATAGATCCTTTGTAAAACCAATATAAATAACATGACTCGCTTCTTTCATTTGTTCTTCTGTAAGCTCATCTAAGCTTATTTGTGTCGTTTTACCATAACCTGAAAACATAGCTTGAACCTTACGTATTATTGCTTCATCCTTTTGATCAGCCATTGAATAGGTAATGACAAAGTGGTTATCTTTTGCGGCTTCAGCCTTTTGCGCTAAAATAACACAACCTATTAAGAGTAGGACTATGGCAAATAAAACCTGCACTTTATATTTCATTAATCATCGTCTCATTTTTCGTAATTCCGATCATTTCATCGAAGGTTACTTCACTGTTTGGCTGATAAATATAATGTCCTGCTCTAAATGTTAATGTCACTAATTTACCATTTAATAACTGATGCACTTTTAAATTTTCAGCTAACTTATCATAAATAACATGAATATATTCATTTGAAGTATCTGGTAGAATCAGTGCAAATTGATCATCATCAAAGCGATATTTTTTATCCGTAAAGCGCATGATTTTATTAATATTAACGGCTAATTCTTGAATTAAATAGATTGTCTCTTTGTCACCATATAATTGTTGAAAACTTTTAAAATATTGTATTTCTAGTAACACAAAAACAAATGTCGTATTTGAACGATTTGCTCTTTTTATTTCCGCCATAATATCCTTTTCTAAGCGATAGCGATTGTCAAATCCACTGTTAACATCAATTGCTACATACTTACTGATTTTTTCGTTTAGTTCTGTTCTTTCTTTCGCATTTTCTCTAAATAACTCATTTACTCTACCGGCAATCAAAACAACAACAATAATGCTGATACCATACATAAAGAATTCAGACATTTTCAAACTCATTGGTATGAAGGCATTTAGATTATTTGTCAGTTGAATATAAAAAATTGTCGAACCAATAATAAAAAGATAAAGTAAACTACTATATAATCCCACAACGCTTCCATAACTAAGCGTTATAATGACTAAAGCAATCAAAAAAATAGCTAGTAGTAATTCTTGGCTATCACGCTGATACAATAAGAAGAGTGGTATTTGCATGACAATCAGCAAAATGATTATTAATGTAATAATCTTTCTTATTTGTTTATTCATCGATGTAACTCCCTTCTGTCAATAATGGCAGTAAATTATCAAAAGCATGAGTCGCCTTCGTTGTAGTATCGATAAAACCACCATAATATTTGTCTTTTTTCTGGAGCTGCTGTAAGCTACGTAATTTCCGATGTATTTTACCTACCATTTCCTCCTCTTTTTTCATATGAAAATACTGTAATGCATAGCCATATACAGCAGGTGATTCATACGCTACCGTTGCCTGATTATTGGCACGCTTATACTGACCATATAGTTTACCATCACGCTTTATTAATAAGCGAATATTTTTGTCAAAAGCAGTCGTATTGCCTTTTACTTGTTCTATATTAATAGCGGTCAACAATTGATCCACCATATGAACATTTTTACTAAAATGATAGTTATCATTGGTAACATCATAGTTTTTCGCAAAATAACCCGTTGAATCAGTTGGTGTTTTTTTTAGAACAGCTAAATTCGCAGCCAATTTTGCAGAAGTTAGTTGACCAGCCTCCATAAAATCCGTCAATTCTTGTGGCATCAAATAACTAATCATAATTGTTGTAGCTTTTTTGCTACGTTCTTTTGATGCAAAATCAACAAAAAAATCGCCATTCATCGTATATTTAATATTTGCAGCCATTATTTTTTGGGCTATGTCCATATAATAGTTATCGCCCCAACGCTTATTGGCTGCAACTAATGCTCCGACTATTCGTGCATCATCTATAAAGGCATTTGTTTTTTCCTGTTCTTCACCTTTCACCTGCCATGACACTAAATTATTTTTCAATAACATATGAGCTGTCAGTGCATCCACAGCCAGTTTAAAATTTTTCTGCTGATTTGATGATTCTAAATAACATAACCATAAGCCCATCGATTCAGATAAGTAATCATTTTCCCGATCACTTAAATTTGTTTTAATCAATCCATTATCAGCTACCAAATACTCATTTATAAAAAGAGCTGTTTTATTTGCTGTTTTAGGTAAATTATAGTGGATTTCTTCTTGTGGTTTCGCTACACACCCTACTAGTAAAAAGATACTCATGAAAACCGTAATAAACTTCATTTCAAACACCCCCTTGGACCTCTATGACTAAGCATATCTTCTATAATTAAAACACTTATTATATTTTATTTCCATATTTTTAAGAAATAAACATTTTAACAAAACTAGTATACTATCAAACAGAAACCTTATTCTTTAAATCTTAATTAATTTTTTCATCATAACTACTTTACTTATTTAGGTTCTATTATATATGTTGGGGTATCGAAACAATTCATGTTTTAGACAATTAGAAATAGCGAAAGCTTTCCGCCGACAAGTATCGCACTTTTTATTTTCACCGTAGGTGAAAATAAAGGATTGCTTACTACTTGTTTTTCGGCAGGAGTCTTCGCTATTTCTTTTAATCACAAAAGTTGAAGAAATCGAGGGCAAGTATGTTCTTTTTATAGAAATACCGAAGCGTTCACCTATTTGTCCAGCTTGTCAGTCAATTACTTCGAAAGTACATGATGATCGCATACAAAAAATGAACCATTTAAAATGGTTTGAACGACTTACGTTTTTGTATTATAAGCGTCGACGCTATGTCTGTTCTTGTGGAAAACGTTTTTCAGAAAAAACTTCTTTTATTGAACGTGATCAACGCTTTTCAAAAGAATGGCATCAAGCGATTCAAATGCTATGTGTTAAATCACCTACATTTAAATCAGTTGCTGAGAAAATGGGGACATCTAGTTCAACTGTTATTCGTCGTTTTGATCAAGTCGCAGAACAACAATTAGTGTCAGGTGTCACACTACCAAAAGCAATCGTAATTGATGCATATAAAGGACATACAGATGCAGGTAAATTCCAACTAATCATTGCCAATGCAGAAACACATGAACCGATTGATATCTTGCCAAATCGTCGAAAAGATACGATAAAACAGTACTTACAAAGGTTCGGTGATCAAGTAGAAATCGGTGTAAATGAAAAGGTGAATGAAATTGAAAATCCAATTTTATTCACCCCAACATTCGACACAGAACCCTTATTTAATCATGTCTTTGCTCCCTTACCCTTATCTTTTTCTCGAACAGTCGAATAAGCTCTTTTACAGTACTTGATGTATCATTTTCCGTCACAAAAAGCATTGACCCTTTGGTATTCTAGTACTATAATAAAAGTGTAAGTACGATATAAATAACTACTTTTTATCGGGTCTGTAGCGCAATTGGCTAGCGCACCTGACTCTTAATCAGGGGGTTGTGGGTTCGATCCCCACCAGACCCATACTTAAACACCACTGTTCACAATGACATGGGTGTTTTTTTGTTGTACATCAACTATTGAGGCCGCATGATTTGGCTCTTTCAAATTACATCATTTTTCTATATGCTCGTTTTGGACGAATAAAATAGATCGTCCTCTCTATATAGCATGCTTTCTTCTCTTACAAAAGGTGTCGAGTAAAGATGGCATGATTGACAAATACACTAAATAGTATGAAGTGGTTGTTTTATATTCATATAACTTATAATCAATGACTGAAATAGGGGCCGCTACAAATAAAACAGCAAATTCGCGACCGCAGTCGTTTATTTGCTGTTTTTGATGATTTAAGCCGTTGTTTTATTGACAAAAAAACGTTGGACTATTTGTTTTGCCGCCGTACCGTTTTCCTTACTGCAATACGCTTCGTAAAAAGCAGCATACTTTTCTTTATATCGATTTGTGACATCTTCTATGTTTACTAAAGCCTCGATAATGTCATCATTACTAAGTAATAAAGGTCCCGGTGCTTGTTTTTCAAAATCGATGTAAAACCCTCGTAAATTCTCTCGATAATGTTCTAAATCATAGGTGAAAAACAATAACGGTTTTTTCGTATGTGCAAAGTCAAACATAACAGATGAATAATCTGTCATACAAATATCCGCTGCTAAATATAAATGTTGAATATCTGGATATTTCGACACATTAATGGCGAAATCCCGATATTCTTTTGGAATGACTAACTTATTTGCAATAATCAGATGCGCACGAATTAAAATTATATAACCATCACCTAAAGCAGCATACAGCTGATCTAAATCTAATTTTAAAGAAATTTCATGTTTACGCTTATCATTCACATCATCATCACGAAACGTTGGAGCATACAAGACGATTTTTTTTGTTTTATCAATTCTATATTTTTCTTTTACTTCTGTGATAATTGCTTGTTGCTTCGCTAGGTCTGCATAAAATATATCATTGCGTGGATAGCCCACTTCTAAAATTTCTTTCTTGAATAAAAAAGCTGATTTGAATGCACTTGAAGCATATGGACTTGGTGATACTAAATAATCCCATTGTTTAACACTCTGATTGACACGTTTTAAATACCCTTCATCTTTACCGGCAAAATGTTGCACATCATTTTGCATTTTTTTAAGTGGTGTACCATGCCAAGTTTGAATATATTGTTGGTTTTTTTTCTTTTTTAAATAAGATGGAAAGTTTTGATTATTAATCCAATATGAAGATTTTGCCAAGTAATAAAAATATTCTGGGCTTAAACGTTTAATAATCTTTGTTTGGGAATTATTTAAAATTGTTTTACCATTATGCACCCACACATATTCATAATCTGCATTTTGCGCAATTAATTCATCATAGATTGCTTTTGGGCTATCCGCAATTTGTTTTCCGACATTACTTTCAAAAAGAATGAGTTTTGGGTTCTTTTTCATCGTTGCAGATGCTACTGTATAAAATTTCTTCATCAATGGAAAATAATATTTTGTTTTGCGTATTTTTTTTGTTGCAATCGTATAAAGTGTATTATTTTTTAACTGATCCAATTTAGGAATCGATGTCGGAATAGCCATAATTGCTTCGAAAATACGTTCATTTGATTGATCATCTCGTTGACTAATAAAACTATTTGCCAATTCTTTATAATGATCGGTCATTTCAAAATTACTACTATAACTCGACCAAACTTCGTCGACCACTTCATCTTCTAAACTGGAAATATAGCCTGGCAATGTTTTATCAATATCCAAATGAGATGGATATTTACCAAGGAAACGGCTACGATCAAACTGGTAATAAATAACGGGTTTATGAAGAAAACTAAAATCGAAAGCGACACTTGAATAATCTGTAATTAGTAGTGCACTTTCCTTTAGTAAATCTTGTACAATACGCTCTCCTTGTAAAATAATTGTAATTTCTTTTGGAATGGTAAAAAGATGTGTAAAACGTTGCATATTCGGATGCAAACAAAAGAGAATATCGACCCCCTGCTCCTTCAATGCCAATAAGCGTTCATTATTCAATAGGCTACTATAACGTTCATAATAGTCCGATTGTAAAAAAAGTTCTTCATTTGTTAACCAATCACGCCATGATGGAATAATGAGAATCTGTTTTTTAACTGGTATCTCACCATCAAATAAGCGTTTAAAACGTGGTAATCCGGTAACAGCGACCTCATAGGATTCATAGCCCATATCTTTCATAACAATTTCTTTTTCACGCTCTGAACTTGTTATAAATAAATCCGTATTAAAATCCTTTATTTTTTTACTGTAAAATTCTGTGATATTTTTTACACCTAACACTCCATGTTGTAAAAATATTTGTTTAGCATGTAAAATTTTTGTGAATTTTTTCGAACGATTCGGATATAAAAAATCCGGATGATGCGTTCCACAAATAAAATCTGCTTTTGCCATCAATTCAAAATGTTGAGCAGATTTATAATAGACAATATTGCCGCATGCGCTAACATTTTCTAACTCAGCAGAATCTTGACGTATTACATAATAAGCGTCAATTTCAGGGTGATGACTACGTAAATATTCAAAAAATCGTAGGCCATTATCCTGTGCTTTATAAGGTCTTTCACCTACGATCCATACAGGTTTCATATTATTTGATGATTTTCGTTTGCCCGCTTTGACTACCTTTTTATACGCTGAAAATTCTTCTAATGTGTATTTATTATAGAAAAAAGATAAATTTCTTCCTTTAACTGTCAAATAAGGGACTGCATTATGAATGTTTTCACCTTCTGTTAAATTGATCTCACCACGCATTAATTGTTCGACAATAATTCTTGGCATTCCACAACGAATACGTAATTCGTCATTTTTTCCCTGCTGTTTAATAATCCAAAATAAATCCCATACATCTTCATCATCACGTACATTTAGCATCATTTCTCGAATTTGTGCGATGGCATCGATTTTATAGATATAGTCAAATTTAATATGCATTTTTGATTTCATACGATTTACTAAATCGAATGGTACTGCGACAATTGTTTTATTGCCTGTATTTCTCGAATGTAACTCTAGTTCTAAGGAAGTCATTTCTAAGTTTCGTAGTGATAACTTCCCTTGTAATTTAAATTGTTTATCTGCAATTTTTATTTTCGTTAACTGACGATTCATATAATAGGCTTTGCGAGGAATACTTTGATTTTTCGCAAAGACAAATATGCCATTATTATTAAAATAAGGATAAATAGTATCGTCAGCTAACGAAAATGGTTGCAAACCTTCAACAAGTAAATGCATACGGTGCGGTTTAATTAAGCGCCTTCTTTTTTCATATAATTGATGATCTATCATGACATATATGTCCTCAAGCTCATCTTTCCTATCTTCTACTGGAAATAAATAAGTCAAATAAACAAAAATAGTGGCTTGACTATTATGCGTAAACCACTCCATTAAATGCACACTTGTAATACATGCTTCCTGATTAATAATTGGTACCGTTACTTCATGATGATTACTTTTCAATAAAATTGTTTCATATATTGCTTCATTCATATTGTTTATGTATATTTTAAAATTACTATTTTGTTGCTTTAAGTGAAAATTATATTGAGTATCCATAGACTTCCATCCTTTAATATAATATGTTTTTAAGTATATTTATACTACCAATTAAATATAAGAAGATGATGAGAAAATAACTATATTTTAGATAAATCGCTATTTTAGCATCTTTTGATATAGTATAATTCATTTTTTTAGGGTCATTTAACCTACTAATTAAAAAGACATTGTTTTTTATTTTCCAAACGACTGCAACTTTTGCTCATCTCTAATTTTGTTGTCATTTTTTCATTAGATTCTTTTCAAAACCAAGTAAGGTAATTCTTTATGTAGTGTTATATGGTACTTGTTTGAGTACATTTTAAATGATACAACTACTTGTAGTAAATGGGCATATTCTGACTGCCATTTTACATCAATCTCCGTCATTTTTGCACCTCCTTCTACTAATATTCCCAATTTTTAGATAATTAATCATGAAAATGCTATAATTAGGTAAATATATTTTATGAGGTGAAAAGAATGTCCATTCATGTTAATCAACTAATTGAACAATTACTAATTTCTTTAGATCAAACACAAATTACACATAGTGAAACAGAATTATTGAACCATAGTAAAGACGAATCCTATCATGCGGGTAAAAATCCAACAGTCATCGTCTATCCACGTAGCAAAGAAGATGTCGTTCATATAATGGCTGTATCCTCTAAAATGAATATTCCGGTCATACCTTATGGGCGTGGTTCTAGTCTAGAAGGCCATATTATCCCAATCGGAGACGCTATTACAATCGACTTTGCCGAGATGAATAAAATTATTGACATTAGAGCGGAAGACTTACTTGTAACCGTTCAGCCGGGTATTGGTCGCATTGATTTAAATAATGAATTAAGAAAACATGGCTTATTTTTTAGTGTTGACCCAGGTGCTGATGCTTCTATTGGTGGCATGGTGGCAACAAACGCAAGTGGCACGACATCAGTGAAGTATGGTACGATGCGTGATCAAGTACGTGATTTGGAAGTTGTTTTAGCGAACGGTTCTGTTATTCATACAGGTAACCTCGCCGCTAAATCATCTTCTGGTTACCACCTTAATGGTCTTTTCGTAGGTTCTGAAGGTACGCTAGGAACCTTTACTGAAATCACTTTGCGTGTTTTTGGTATTCCTGAGTTTCAAGTAGCAGCACGCGTGAACTTTGAAACGGTAGATTCCGCTATAGATGCTGTAACGACTATTCGTCAAGCTGGCATCCCTATTGCGCGTGTTGAACTTGTTGATGCGGGTTCTATTGAGCATTTAAATGCCTATAGTAAAACAAATTTCCCGATGAAAACAACACTCTTTTTAGAGTTTCATGGTAATGAAGCTGGCTTAGCACAAGATTTAGAGTTTACGAAAGAAATTATGGAAGATCATGGCTGCAGTAATTTTGTTGTCGAATCAGATACGAAGGCACGTAATATTATTTGGGAGGCACGCCATAATTTAGCGTACGCCTTTATTCATAGTTATCGCGATAAAAAAATGATGACAACCGATGTTTGCGTACCAATATCATCATTAGCAACGGCTATTCATTTTGCGCGTGACAATATGGACAAGAAAAATATTGTTGGTGGTATTATCGGTCATGTCGGAGATGGGAACTTCCATGTATCGATGATGGTCAATATGGATCATACACAAGACGTGAAAAATGCTGTGGAATTTAATGCTGACCTCGTTGAATTTGGACTATCGCTCGGTGGTACTTGTACTGGCGAACATGGCGTAGGTATTGGCAAATTGAAGTATCAAAAACTTGAACATGGTCCTGCCTATGAAGTGATGCAAGTAATAAAAAAATCGTTAGATCCGCAGAACCTTTTAAATCCAGGTAAACTTATTTTAGTTGATTCATAAGATGCACCCTATAGTTCCCTATTTACTACTCCGAGGAATGTATTAGGCTAGATGACTGCATCCTTTCTCTCATCTTGAATGAAAGCTCATGCAGTTTGAACAAAATATAAATTTCTTGCCAAATAAATTCACACCATCCACTTGCATGTGAAGAAAATAAAAATTCTTTACTTCCTATTTTTCTTCACAGACATTTTGGGTGTAGAACCGATTAAAACCACGAATGATACTTGCCATTCATGGTTTTTTTGTTTACTTTTTTACTAATAAACTGTACTATAATCTTATGACCTTATTATAGTATAAATAATATAAACACCATCATATGTAGTGCGGACTGTTTCAATTATTGTATTAATATATGAAAGGTGTATTTCTCCACCTTTTATTGTAAGCGTTTTAGACTGATTATGTTTGTAGAGGGGGCTTTTTTTAGTGGAATGTCAGATTGAAGCTTCAACAAATGCCAAAGTTATTCATAAAATTATGATAAAGGCTTATGCAGAATACGCCCATGACGCTGCACCATCAAGCGCTTTAAGTGAGACTGTTACAACAGTACGTGAAGCATTACTAAATGGTCAACAAGCAATCGTCGGAAGTATCGCAGGCCAACCAATCGCTATGGTTCGTTTTTCAATTGATGACAGCGGTTTACATTTTTTTCGAATGGCTGTTTTACCGACAATGCAAGGACTTGGCATAGCTAAACAACTCATTAATGAATTGGAAAGAATCGCAAAAGCAGCGCATGTCGATACCATTAATTGCCGTGTACGCGTTAGTGTACTACGCAATTTACAATTGTATCAATCAAAGGGCTATTCTATTTTTGATCAAGAGACAATTACGACAGAAGAAGGTGTCGCTATTGACATCGTATCGATGAAAAAAATCATCGCCTAACTTTTAACGCAACAGAAAAAATCCCGTATGATTTTTCGAAATCATACGGGATTATTCATTTCAATCCATATCCGCTTCGAAAAACACTTTCCGCGCGTTTAGCCGAGGAAAACCTTCGTCCGAAACGATTAAATAGAAAAGGTGGGGGGATGTGAAAAATTCAAATCACCCCACTAGTTGACGTAGAACTATTTTGCACAGAATTCGTAAATAGTTATTCATTAGTCATTTATAAATGTAATCAAAAACCGTTCTTCTGTGAGAATATCTGGAATAGGTAATTCGGATAATAATACAGTAGCCATCCCCAAAGAATCTTCTGCTTCTTCACCTGTCCAACAATAATAAATTTGCGCATAATCGCCTACTTGTAAATTGAGTCGTAAAAATTGAATAATCGCATATAACGTTTGTCTTGCCTCACTGTAATCTACTGGTGTTTCAATCTTGGATTGTGGGTTTAGATCATCCAAACTTCTTTCTAATTCAATTTCAACGATGTACATTGTCGTAAGATGATGTTGCAAGACAGCTGCAGAACTTTCTTGAGTCGAATACCTTTCTGTAATTTTCACAGAAGATTCGTTATGAAATCGTACATTTTCTATTGGATAATTAAGACCTAGATACGCGACAAATGACATTGTTTTGCACCCCTCTCATTTATAAATAAAACGACCTATCCTTTTGAAAAAAAAGAATTATTTCCCTATTTTATCATTATAAATGAAATAAAAGAATAACGATACTATTAACTGATTATTTCGATTATATCTTATTAATAACCTTTAAAAACTCATTTGCGGATTACTTTAAGTCTTAAATGGGTATTTAACTGTATTGACAAAACGAGGTGTTGTTATGAAGTCCTTTAAACTTGCTTCTAGTGTATATTTTATCACGTTCATCCTTGCGATGACTTTACCGACATCTTCCAATTACTCAACATTACTTTGGAAATGCTTGATTGCTCAAATTTATGCTATTCCAGCTTTTTTAATTACACTATTATTGTATATCGTCCTTAGGTCGGATGACACTATTGAAGAACGATAGGAGTGAAATACATGTTTGATTTAGATTTTAAGAAAACGAGTAAATCGAATAATCATTTTGTTAAAATAGCTTTGTCACTATTATTTATTGCTATGATTCTCTCTTGGATTGGCGCAGCAAAAAGCCAATCTATTACCCAAATTGTAGTGACTGCCTATCTTTTTAGTATGATTGTATTAATGTATGCTAATAATACAATTGAAACAGTCGTTGAGCGTGCATTTTCTTTGAAACGTAGTTATTCTTATTTTCGATTTGAAGTGTTAACCGCCTTAATTTTAGCCATTACTTTAGCTGTGTCTGGACTGTATATGCTTTTTTTAGTTTTACCTCAACAAGTAACTACAAATTCTTCAAATGAATTGTTGGCATATAGTATAGTAACTGCAGTAATTGTTGCAGTAGCCATGTCCTTTGCTTTTATTAAGCAGCAACAAACACGCATAAACAAAATTTTAAAATCGTTTTATAGCATGATTCCACCCTTTATAGCAGCAGCTGTAGCCATCTATTCTACTACACATAACTCCCCTACTCTCGAACGGCTCGCTACATTGCTAATCATTCTTTTCATATTGAGAAATTGTTGGCTCATTATGAAAAGAAGCTGTCATTTCTTAATGGAGGGTACACCACAAAAACTAGACCTTATACAATTGACGAGCGATTTGCAAGCTTTTGATCATGTGTTGCGTGTTCAAGGTATTTCGGCTTGGTCGATTTCCACAAATTTATTTGGGATTAAGTGTCAAATTGTCATCAATAATATTGAACGGAGTCAGTTCATTGTAGATGAAATTACTGACTTTATAATCAACCATTATAATGTTGAACATATTAGTTTTGAAATTATCAACTCGACATCTGAAGGGAAAATTTAACGTAATAAAAACGGGCTATGTCACATATTGTGGTGGTATGATTTGTTTCTTTCAAATCACGCCACTTTTTCTATTCATTCGTTTCGTATGCATGCACCCTTATTTTTTTTAACAAAAAAATAGCCACCCGTCTAAAGCCACATCCATTGCATTTGAATAGCCTAAACGAAAGCGAGTTAACGTCTCTATCTGCGTATTTTTCAGTGTCTGAATCATTAGTAGCATAACATCATAAAAAGCGTATTCGATTGAAAAAACCAATCAAACACGCTTTTTTGTTTTAACGTAGTTTTAAATATAAGCCAATTAATGAGTAGATGATGACAGTTGAAAATAATACTGTCATATGAATAAGCGAATAGACGAATAATAGAGTTGCCCATTTTTTAGGGTCTTTTTTATGATAACCATAGACGTTCATAAATAACCACGCGATACTTAATAATAGCGCTACAAGCATCAATCCGTAGCTGAGTGTGCCTAATAATAAACAACTTGCTGATAACAGTACTAAGTAAATATTTGTCGTGATATATGTTCTTCTCATGCCTTTTGCCACTGGCAACATAGGTACACTTGCTGCCTTATAATCATCCATTTTGCGAATAGCTATAGCATAAAAGTGAGGCATTTGCCAAATTAATGTAATGACGAATAAACCTAAAATCGCAGGGTGTAAAATATTCGGTTCAATGGCTGCCCAACCGATGAGCGGTGGCATTGCTCCCGATAAACTGCCCACTTCCGTATTATAGACTGTGCGGCGTTTTGTCCACATCGTATAGGGTACGACATATAAAAAGAGGCCTGCAAAACCTAGTAATGCCGCTAGTGGTGTTGCAAGATAAAGTGCACCTACCCCTACGATTGCTAAAACAATTGCTAAGATTAATGTTGCTTTAACAGAGATGGCACCTGTCACAGTGGGACGTTTTTTCGTACGCTCCATTAAAATATCAATATCGCGATCATAAACATTATTAAAAGCACCAGCAGATGCAATAACAGCTGCACTACCAATGATGGCACCTAAAATATTGACCCACATATCAAGCGGATTCAAAGCATATTTATATAATGCTAATGTAAGTCCAGCGATCATTGGAATTAAATTTGATTTGATAATCCCTGTTTTTACAGTTTGCGCTAGAACTTGAGACAAGCTTGCATTTGTTGGCATTTCGCTTAATTGCTCATGCTTCACATTTTCTTCTGTTTGCATATGATGATGTATCATTCCTTTACATAGCTAACGACAGCTATAAATTAATAGTAAATCCTATATATACACTATATTTTCAGTACTCATATCATATCATACTTCGTTTTCTCATTGTTTTATTATGCTTCAATATTGAGCATAAAATCATTATTTTATTATATAAATACATAATAGTTCCGAAATTATTCACAAATTATTGATGGTTTTTTTATCTTTATACCAATGTTTATACCTAGGATTTAAAAAAAAGAGATATTTACTTATATTCATCCCCTTTTCAACTCGAACAAAGACGAAAAAGAAAATAATTTTAATATTTTATACGTAAAAAAGATGAATTTAGTTGTGCACACTGCCATAATCATAGAAATCAAACGAATCAACGTATTTTTTTATACGCTATCTAAAAAATATGTAATCACCTTATTTAATTAGAAAATCACTGATGCTTATACCACTAAGGTTATATTATATGTTTTGTGATCTGACAGTTGAAAGTATATCTCTTTGCAAAATGCTTATTTTTCCTTATAATGAAGTCTTGTGAATCGAAAGGGGTTTTATGTAATGAATTACGCATTTATTGGCCTAGGAAATATGTCGCAAGCAATCATAGCAGGTATGATTACTTCGGGGAAATTCCAGCCACAACAAATATATGGTTTTAATCGTACGTATAGTAAAACAGCCATTCTACAAGACAAATTACAGATCAAAGGTTGCAAGTCGCTAGAAGAAGCAGTATCTGCCGCAGATGTTATTATTTTAGGTGTCCAACCGCAACAACTTGAACAACTTTATCCATCATTACGTGAATTAGTAACAACGCAACAACTTATTGTCTCCATCGCTGCCGGAAAATCTATTCATACGATAAGTTCTGCACTGCAGCATCCATTAGTTGCTCGCGTTATGCCCAATATAAATTCAATCGTTGGGTCATCTACTACAGGCTTTGCAGCGGCCGACTCATTCACAACACAGCAATATGCGATTATTGAAGAAATCTTCAATTCCATCGGTTCTACTATTATGATTCCGGAGTCTCAATTCGACATATTTTCAGCAATCGCAGGTGCTTCTCCAGCATTTACTTATTTGTATATTGATTCCCTAGCGCGTGCAGCTGTCCGAGAAGGAATGGAAAAAAAACTCGCTCTTCAAATAGCAGCCGACTCTGTACTGGGCAGTGCGAAAATGGTCTTACAATCAGCTGAACATCCTTGGGAGCTTGTCGATCAAGTTTGTTCACCTGGTGGTACGACAATTCAAGGTGTATCTTCACTACAAAATAACCATTTTGCAAGTACCATTTATGAGGCCGTTAGTGCAGTTATCGAAAAAGATCGTATTTTACAGTAAAGAATAGACCTATGCCGACTCAAATACATATATATTTGAGTCGTTTTTTAAAAATTTTATACTTGAATACGTTTTTTCGCTAAATTTCGTTGACATTTTAGCGTTTACGCGTTAAGTTAAGTATACTAAATGAAAACGTTTACACTACTACGATTGGAGAGATGGTTATGATCATGGAAAAAGTACGTTCATCAAAAATTGATGCGATTGGTTTTGATCGAAGTGCAATGATTTTAAAAATTGAATTTTTCCGCGATGGCGTCTTTGAATACTATGGCGTTCCTGAAAGAATCGTCGATGAATTCTTAGCCTCCGACTCTCTTGGTATTTATTTCAAACGCTTTATTAAAGATAAATACCGTTACGTTCGTTTAGGGTAATACACAAATAAAGGTCATGATTTATGTTTGGATTGCATAAATCATGACCTATTTGTATGCAGTTTTATTGTTGCTCATTTTATCATCTTCCTACTTTCGGATACGTTAATTTTGCAAACCGGATATCATCTGCACTATGCCTTTTAAACAAAATTGTAATTCGTTCGCGTTGTGCGGTCTCGGAATGACAATAAGCATTGAGTATAGTTTGGTATTCTTTTCGGTATTGCAAATAATCTGGCTCTACGCGAAACGCTTCATCATAATGTTTAATGGCTGCTTGTTCCATGCCTTTACTCTGAAGTAAAAGACCGCATAAATAATGAATATTATTTTTTTCTTCCAAAGATAGATCCATCGAGTATAACGCCTGTTGATAGGCATCAATCGCTTGTGTTTTCATTGAAATGATATCAAGTACAAGTCCTTTTCTAAGCACTTCCTCATAGCTGAGCGGCATTTTTTTATACAGTTTCAACAATTTGATCACCGTAACGGTTATTGCCAATAATAGGACGACTGGGATCATCGCAATTCCTCCATTCATTCGTTGGATAAATAGTTTGTAGCTGCGATTAATAAATCTTTCCAACTGTCAAATTGTGTGTTTCTATTAATAAACTCATTTAGTTCACTCTCTGAAAATTCCCCTTCTATTAGCTTTTCGTCTACATCAAAAGGTAAACTCTTAAACAAGACTTCAGCAGAATCAAACGGTGTGTGACGGCTTAAAAAATCATCAGATAACAAGTCATTCACACCGTATTTACCTTTAGTAATGATTTGTACTTGGCTTAAAAAATCAGTTAAATTCACAATTACCCCTCCTTTATATATCCATTATATCGGAAGTACCTCATTTACTCAATGCAAATATTGTAAATAATTTGTAAATTCAGTCTTTTTAAATAACAAAAAAACCTACATGACTGAACCATGTAGGTTTTTTTGTTATTTTGCCTTGCTATATTTTACTGCTTTTATAGTACTTGTGTAAAGACCTTTATTTTTCACAGTAATATAAAGTGTTGAACCCGCTTCATTTAATTTCTTTGTATTTACTGTCATTGTTGATGCTGTCGCTTTTTTAGAAGTAATTAATTTTTTCTTTTTCGCATCGCTATATAATTTGACCTGTGCACCTTTTTGTAAACCTTTGACGGTAATTGTATCTTTACTTTTTCCTTTTTTATTCGTTACTTGTACGCTTGGTGCTGCTGTTTTTACATATGCTTTCATCGAATAGTTAACACGATCATCACCTGTAGTAAACATAGCATCACCCGTGACTTTTACATAATAAACACCTTTTTTAACAGTTGTTTCAGCATGATAGTTTTTGCCAGTACGCTTCACTGTTTTGGCCATTTTTTTCTTTTTACTATCATAGAAATTATACGTCATATCTGCTCGTTTAGTCGTTGTTGATTTGACTACTAACTTACCTGATTCAGGTACAATAACTTTAAAATAATCTTTTTCATCAATCATATTTAACGAGGCTGCATACACTTTACTACGTTTGATCGCAGTTGCTATTGACATTGTGTCATTTGATTCCAATTCCACTAGTTTATTTGAAGAAGTCATTGTTAAGCTATAATCACGATTCTTTTTCCCAGTAGAGTCAGAAGCAACAAGCACATAGTAATGACCCTTTTTAAGACCCATTTGTACATTGTTGATTTCTAGCATACCGTCTGACATTGTATCATTGATTAAGTAATCAACTACTTTAACTTTTGACATTAAATCCATAAATTTATCGGTCTCTTTTGATGTTAATTCACCTAAAGGTTTATTTAAAATATCATCCATTGCATTTTCATTAATATTTGTAAAAATAGATAATGATAAGCCTTTTTTCTTGGCATCTTTAATCGCAATTTTCACTGCGCCATCCTTTGTCACATCAAATTTAAAGATATCCATACCTTCTTTATCCAATGAACGTGTGATTGTTGTTGTACCTGCTGTTTTTAACGTATGTGTTTTCACCGCTGCTTGTGCTGGTGACGCAATCGCTACTGTGCTAACTAATAATGTTGCTGATAGTAATATTTTTGTAAATACTGATGTTTTTTTGTTCATAAATCCTCCAAATAATGTTTTTTTACTATTATACCCATAGTAAAAGAACTTATACAACCTCATTTTGGTCTTTATTTCCTCTATTTTTAGATTATTTCAAACTAATTAGTCGTAATATTCTTTTTTTTCCAAAACAATTGTTGTTTTAAAATTCATTTACACTTAAACTTTGAGTATAACAATAGTAATACAAAGGGGATTTCAAGATGACAAAAACAAAAATTGGTATTGTAGGTTACGGTAATTTGGGTCGCGGTGTGGAGGGAGCAATCGCTCAAAATGATGATTTAGAATTGGTCGCTGTTTTCACTCGCAGAAGTCCAGAAAAATTACAAACTGCTTCAAACGCTGTGGTTCATCATGTCGATGATGTTGAAAATTTCATCGGTAAAATTGATGTAATGATTATATGCGGTGGTTCTGCAACTGATTTACCTGAACAAGTACCCTATTTTGCACAGTGGTTCAATACAATTGATAGCTATGATACGCATGCCAAAATACCCGCTTTTTATGAAACGGTCGATCAAGTAGCGCAACAAGCAAATACGACTTCCATTGTCTCAGTAGGTTGGGATCCTGGTCTTTTCTCATTAAATCGTGTATTAGGAGAGGCTGTGTTACCGCAAGGGGATACCTATACATTTTGGGGCGATGGGTTAAGTCAGGGGCATTCAGATGCAATCAGACGTATTTCTGGCGTGAAAAAGGCAGTACAATACACATTGCCCGTCCCTGCTGCTGTTAATCGCGTTCGTAATGGTGAATCACCTGAACTATCAACTCGTGAAAAACATACGCGTGTTTGCTATATCGTAACAGATGATCATGCCTCACAATCTGTCATTACAGAAGCCATCATAACGATGCCTAACTACTTTGCAGATTACGACACGACAGTGAACTATATTACAGAAGAAGAGTTTGAAGAAAACCATACCGGCATGCCTCATGGTGGTTTCGTAATTCGTAGCGGTCAATCCGTGGAAGGCCACAAACAAATTATGGAGTTTTCTTTAAAACTTGAAAGTAATCCATACTTTACATCAAGCGTTCTTGTAGCCTATGCACGTGCCGCCCATCGTCTTGCACAAAAGGGACAATTTGGTGCACTCTCTGTATTTGATGTACCCTTTAGCGCTATTTCACCTAAAACACCTCAACAGTTGCGCGCTGAGCTTCTTTAAATTTGAAAGGTTGTGTATGGATGGCTTCGGTCGTACAACAAGAAGATCGTTTTATATACGGCGTACGCGATTGCTTACCGACATTACTAGGTTATATTAGCATCGGAATCGCTTTTGGTGTCGTTGGTGTCGCTTCCCATTTATCACTAGTGGAAATAACATTATTATCTGTTCTCATATATGGTGGTGCTTCACAATTTATTTTTTGTGGTTTGTATTTGGTTGGCACTCCTGCTTCGATTATTATTATTACAACATTCATTGTTAATTTACGGCACTTGCTTATGTCACTAACCTTGGCCCCAAGCTTCACTAACAATAGCTTATTACGCAATATTGGTTTCGGTACATTACTGACAGATGAAACATTTGGAGTAGCGGTTGCTAAACGCGCTCAAACGACCGTTCTTGGCGCAAAATGGATGGATGGCTTAAATATTACAGCTTACTTGGCGTGGATTGCTGCTTCTGTACTGGGTACCGTCATTGGTAAGTGGATCCCTAGTCCAGAAACATGGGGTCTAGATTTTGCTTTAACAGCGATGTTTGTTGCATTGCTAGTCTTAACTTTAAGCGCTGCAAAGCATGCCATGCTACAACATTATTTGCTACTAATTGGTTACATGATGATGATTATGTATATACTTAGTTACTTCTTACCTTCACATATTGCCGTATTAGTCGCGACAATGCTAGTTGCAACAATTGGGGTGGTGACAGAGAAAAAATGATGTCAGCAACCATGTTTTTACTCATTGTAGCTTGTGCACTGGTCACGTGGTTACCAAGAATTCTGCCATTTGTTTTTGTACGGAGCATTACGTTACCGACAGTCGTCATGCGCTGGTTATCCTATATACCCATTTGTATATTAAGCGCACTGGTGTTGTCCAATCTTTTTCACAATAATGGCCGCTTTGTCACATTACATTGGGATTTATTTTTCGCATTTATTCCAACGGTTATCGTCGCTCTTTGGACAAAAAGCTTGTCTATTACAGTTATGGTTGGCATCATAGCCATGGCCTGTGTTCGCTATTTTGCTACTGCTTTTTAAACAGACAGATTTCTTTTATGCAACCATTGGCAGGCAGGTGAAGCCTTTGCAACATAATTATTAACTTTACCATATATAAAAAAGTGAGAAACGGCTTAGCTAAACTGCGCCTACTTCTCACTTTTTATATGGATATATTTAATAATATAATATTTTCCAACTAATTTCTTTTATAAAATCGGTGAAAATAATCGACAAATTGATTCTTTTACATGCTGCCAAATTGATTTATTTTCTTCCATTTCCATCGTATATTCAACAGCCATTAAACAATCATGATGAAAATCCTTTTCTACATGTTTGACAGATGGACTTCCTTCATATAAAAAGACCATCAATTCATGATTTAATTGAAAACTTCTTATATCAAAATTTGCCGTACCAATAGCCGCCCGTTCACCATCGATCATAATAATTTTATTATGAATAAATGATTCATTATCATAATTAAAAACGCGTGCTCCTGCTTTTAACAACGATTTCCTATACGAATTAGAGGCATGGAAAGATAATGGTGAATCTCCCTTACCTGGCATGAGTATGCGTACATCGATTCCTGATAAAGCTGCTCTTCTCACAACGGATAATGCTTCCTCATCCGGCACAAAATAGGGTGAGGAAATATAAACATGTTCCTGTGATGATTCAATTAAATCTAAAATACCATCTCGAATAATTTTTTCTGTATCATACGGTCCACCCCAAATTACTTGCGCAATCTCATCACCTTCAATAGCTTTGGGTGAGAAGTATTTTACACGCCCAGCTTTAGAAATAAATGGCTCTGAGCTATTTTCACGATCCAATACATACACCCAATCACTGATGAATGATGTTTGTAGCTCTAATACAGCAGGACCTGTCATTCTTAAATGTGTGTCGCGCCATTTTTTAAAATCAGCTGTCTTCGAAATATATTCATTTCCGACATTTAAACCACCCGTAAATCCAATATCTCCATCAATAATAACTATTTTACGATGATTTCTTAAATTCGCTGTTCTGACAATCCACGGTGATAATACAGGATCAAAGGCCCTCACCTCACCACCAGCATCTATTAACGGTTGTAAAAATGAAGTAGGTAACTTACTGGATCCCCAACCATCGTAAAGAAACCTCACTTCCACACCGGCTTTTGCGCGTTCGACCAATAAATCCAATAACTCACTGCCAAGTTCATCTGATTTATAAATATAATATTGTATATGAATATGTTTTTGAGCTGCTCTTACATCCTCAAAAATTTGTTTAAAAGTGGCATCGCCATTTGTCAAAATATTAATTTTATTGTTTTCAAAAGCTAACATTTTCGATAATTTCTCAATTCTTAATGCTACTTTTGGCTTTTCTTTTCTATGGCTTTTTTCATAGATATACTGTTGTGCAATTGTTGCTTGTAAAATTTTTTCCACTTCTTTTATTTGATGTTTAGAAAAGATTCTTGAACGTGGATTTCGCCCAAAAAATAAATACATAATTGTTCCAATTACTGGTATTACTGCGACAACAACAATCCAAGCAATTTTATTTGGTGTTTCTCGATTATCAATAAATAACAATCGAATACAAATCAGCACACCAATGGTTTGCATAATCAAACCAAAAATCACTGTATATGTAGAATCTAGTTTATAAAGTAAAAAACTAACAACTAATAGGGCTACGATAATAAAAAAAGTCTGAAAAAACTTCACCATACAATCCTCTCCTCATTTCTATTTTTTACTTGATTTGTTGCCAAATAAAAAAAGACATACAAACATGCATGGGATGCCCAAAATCAACTTCGTATACATTTGAAAAAAATGGACATCATCCCCCGCCACACGATCCGTCAAGAGATGATGCTATCTTAAAATACTAGTAACTGTTGACTAATAGAGAGACATAGCTACTACGCACGCTTTGTTTCGGTTTCAAAGCTAGTCAATTGTTCAAGTTGACTTGCTGCCCGTATAAAGATCTGTTCAAATCTTAATTGATCCGATAAAGCGCTTGTAATGTGCTTTGTATACAATGCTATCTCATCTAAAAACAAACGATTTTCCCAAAGATCATGGCGTTTATACAATAAAAAATAAGTTGTTGAATGATTTTGAAAAATAGATAATGTTTTTAGGTTACCCATTTTTTCTAACAACCAAATATTTAGCTGATTTGCTAAACAAGTTGCAATTTTACACTTTCGAACCTCATCGTTTCCAACACTTTTCTGCAATTGGTGAAAAATTTTATGCTTACGAATTGCATCAAAAATAAGGAAATCACCTGTGTAGTACATCGTTTTTTCCATAGACTCCATAACCTCTTTTGATACAGGTTGCATCATTAACCACAGGTTGAAGCTATTATGTACGACATCTTCTACCTCAAGCAACCCTTGCTCGAAACGATGACATTCACATGTATAATTCATCAATTGAGAAAATTCTTCAAATTGATTGCCATCAATAAAAAATAATGACGCATCTTTAGTTAATGTATATTTCACTTTATTCACCTCATCAGATAGTTGATTCTCTTATAAGTACAATATCCCCAATGTAGTTACAGTGTATTATACATACCTACTACTTTATATCCAATTTATAACTTTATTAAACATTATTTTCTGAAAATAATCATCTTTCTTGAAATAAGTCGTTCATTTCATAATAATTTATCACAAATCGTACAATATTACGATTATTTCAAGAAATTTTCACTCGCTTATTCGGATTAAAGCGTATGAAACTAAATATAAATGATCTTTACTATTTCTATAATCGTCATTCAAAGTATGTAAAAATACCTATTTTTATCTATAGAAGACAAAAAAACCCACTAACTAGACCTATTATCCTAGGCTAATTAGTAGGGGTTCTTATAATCGGTGCCAATCGTTAATAAACTGGCTTAATACGGCTTGTATTTTTTTTGACCCATTATTGAATTTTGTGACAAAATAAAATGATTTCATGAAATTTAGAATCAATGTACGGGCGTGTAAAAATAATTCACTATAGCCTTCAATTGCTTGAATCGTATTGAGTTTATCAAATATTTGTTCTACCCACTCAATAACCAGCTCTTCTTTTAAATTGTACGTAAGTAGTTTTTGCACGAGATCAATCATTACCTCTTCTTCATTATCAATAAATACTGTGTTTTTCCAGAAATTAGCGGATACAGCACCTAAAATCAGCGGACAATCTTTTTCTGAAAAAGTTGAATGTTCCATAAGTACTTTTATCAAATTAGAGCTATTGACAATCGAATACGCTAAACCCTGCTCCGTATATGAACGTAAATCTCGTTCTCTCTCTAGTAATGAAACAGCTTGGACAAGTACCGTTGTATATACAGCGTTTTCGAGCATATTCACATTATCCTTCAAAAGTATTCGTACCCACTCCGCTGCTAATGAGCGTGTAAATACAGCGGTTGAAGAAATTGTATTCAGTTTAAAAATAAGTAATTCTTGCTCAATAATCGTGCGTATTAAGTAATGCTGTTGTTCACTAGTTAGTGCATTGCACTCTTGAGCCTTTATCAGCAATCTTAAATTAATATAATCTCGAACCTCCGGGGATTCAACCCCAATATGTTCGATCATTTGATCTAAAAAATCTTCTTGCGCTTCGGCAAAAAAAGCTTGTAATGCCGGGACGTCTTGCTGCAATAAATTACTTGCTACTTCACTATATGTCATCATAAACCCCATTCTAATATGTATTCTACTCTATCATACAGAACGATTGTAATTATGACTATAAATCAGCTTGTACCAATTTGGTATTATGATGTGTTTCATAATAATAACAACTAGCAGATAGTTGTTGAAAATTCTCTTGATAAACAACTCGAGGATTTTCTTTTTTAATAAAATTCAAATAGCGTTTCGTTGCTTCGTAATATGCTTCAAAAAAAACATGTAAATCAATTGAAATATTTTGTTGATTTGACTCCGAAATGGTTAGAATATTTTTAGTTTTTGAGAGCGTATATGGACTGTTTTTGCCGAATTTTTTGATTACAGAAGTCATGTTTTTCTCTTCCATAGAAAATTCTATCAAAGCATCCCAAATAAGTTGTAAAAATTTCCCTTGAAAATCAGATGCCAAAATACTACAATTATTCTCTTGATTAATTACTTCAACATGTTGAAAGAAAAAATCATCGTAATACGCCGTTTTTAAATGTTCAAACTCTGTTGACATAAATTCCAAATTCACAACTATCACCTTTTTCTATTACAAACTTTTTTTACTTACATCATGTATCTTTTTTTGTCATTACTAATGTTATTTCAATTAGGTCATAAATTAAAGTGTATGAGACTATTTGGACAAAGCATACTTTTCAATAGCTTTTGCTACGCCATCTTTATCATTAGATACAGTGATTGCTTGCGCAATTTCTTTTAAAGATGCTATGGCATTTTCCATTGCGACAGGAAAACCGACTGCTTCAAATAATTTCAAATCATTGGCACTATCACCTAAACACATAACGTCTTCCATCGAAATTTGATAGTGATCACATAGTTTTTGAACACCAAAAGCTTTTGTTACACCTCTATAATTAATTTCAATATTTGTGGTAGACGAACTTGTAATTTCAATAGAATCTATACCTTGAATCCTATCATTGAACGCTGCTAATTTTTCTTCATCCATTGTTTGTACACCAAACTTCAGACAGTACTGACGCTCTTCACTCGTCAATATGCGATTTGTAAATAAGGCGTCACGCGTAAAACCCCAGAAATCAATAGCATATTCATTCACTAAATCATGTAATAAATCAACATCTTCTTTTTTTAAGTATGTTTTGATACCTTCTGATTGTGCAGTTATATAAATATCGGCACCATTAGCTGCAATAATGGGCTGCTGTAGATTCAAGTCCTCGCTATAAGATTGAATATTAGCCATACCTCGACCAGTTGCAAGAACTACCATTATTCCTGCATCAACCGCTTTTTGTAATGTTTTTTTCGTTTTTACAGAAATTTTATGATTTGAATGTAATAATGTACCGTCCATATCAATTGCAATTAATTTAATAGCCACTCGTAACAATCTCCTTTAAGAACATATTTTCTATCACTAGAGTAGCATATTTTCTCTTATTTGTACTTTATTTTCAAATTAATAGTTTTTTCATTATTTTTTATCTTTTCATTCATCATCCATTACTCAGTCACTTACTTTTCGATTGACCTGTATAACATAGAGTACGCCTTTGAATGCGACACGCTTTTTCATTTTCACGCAATTTATATTTGTATGCTATGTTAGAAATATAATTTTAAAATAAAAATTTTACTGAAAACAGGTGTTACTTACCGGTTGCACTCTTTTACTTGCCGGTTGCACTCTTTTACTTGCCGCTTGTACTCTTTTACTTGCCGGTTGTACTCTTTTACTTACCGGTTGTACTCTTTTACTTACCAGTTGTACTCTTTTACTTGCTGGTTGGCATATTCTCAGAATCTAATAAAAAGCAGCCCTGAATAGGGCTGCTTTTAGTTTGGTTATATTTTTTTAGAGTGAGCAAAATTCATTGGAAAATGGTCATATGTACCATACACTTCAAATGAATAACCTTGCGATTTAAAAAATTGTATAATGCGCGGTAATGTGTCTACAGTCACTGCTTTTTCATGCATTAAAACAACTTCAGTATTTTGAGTAGTTTCAGATTTTATTGTTGATAGGATACTCTCTGGTGTGGCGTTTCTTGCCCAATCCATTGAGTCAATATTCCAATCCCAAACTTTTAATTTTGCAGAAACTACCTCATTTAGTAATTCTTTATTTTGTAAGCCTGGCGCTGAGCCATATGGTGCTCTTACTAACCGATGATCTTTGGATGTGATTGATTTGATTAATTGAATGGTTTCGTTCATCTCAGCAACAAAATTCTTTTGCACATAAAGAGAATTATAGTTATGTGTCATGCTGTGTGCACCGATATAATGACCTTCTTGAGAAGCTTGTTTTACCGCTTTAGTAAATTTTTTATTTTTCAAATTCACACCTTGCATGAAAAATGTTGCTTGAATATTATGCTGCGCTAAAATCTCTGTTAATTTTGCAGTATATTCACTTGGCCCATCATCGAAAGTTAAATAGACAATCTTTTCGTTTTTTGGCAATGGATTTTTGTGTGTCGCCTGACGCTGATAGTGTTGCTTATCATTGCGTGGTGCAACAATTTTACTTGGTTCTTTTACTACTGGTGCTACTTCGGTTGACTCCGTTAATACCGCTTGTTGTTGCTCGACCTTAAATCCAATAATTCCTCCGACGATAATGGCTAATACAATTAGCCCTGTTGTAATTACTTTCCATGATGTTTTCACACTATTCAAATCCCCTATCTAAAAATCATTTCCAATTTTAATTTACAATTGGTTTTCTTAACTAGTAGACGTTACAATTGCCATAAAAAGTTTGAACTATTAAAAGTTTAACATATTATTTCCATATAAAATAGTAATATTCTATCGAAAAAGCTAGTAATCATTGAAATATGCTATTTAAAGGCTTTTTTAACGCAATTTATCTAGTTAAAAAATCCAATAAAAAAGTGTGCCCATCAACGGATAGGCACACTTTTTTTCATTTTGATACTATATTTATTAATTCATCATAATTTCCAATTATATAAGTTGCTTGAATACCTGAATTATTTTCAATCTGGTGAGGATTATACCAACAGCTATCAATGGTTGCATTAATAGCACCTTGAATATCTGATGTCAACGAATCACCAATCATTAATGCAAATTCTTTTTCAATTTCTGGTGAATTATTAAAGACAAAATCATAAAAGGCAAGGAATGGTTTTTGTGAACCTGTTTGTTCCGAAATATATACTTTTTCGAAATACCTGTCTAAAGATGAACCACTTAAGCGAGACAATTGTGTTCTTTCAACACCATTCGTCAAAGCATATAGTTTAAAACCTTGCTGACGTAATTTTTCTAAACATTTAATGGCTCCATCTATTAATTGATAGCCCTGCCCTAGAAATAATTGATAATCAACTGTCATCTTTGAACCATCAAGTGACAGTTTTAGCTGTGCGACTGTTTTACTAAAACGTGTTGCCAAAATTTCGTCCTTTTGAACAAGTCCTTTTTCATAATCTGACCAAAGCTTATTATTAATCAGGTGATAGGTTTTTTTAAATTGCTCTGCGTACTCCACAACATCATATTCTTGTAAAACACGGTTCAATGCTGCGGTTTCTGCAGCTTGATAATCAAATAAAGTTTCATCTAAATCAAAAAGCAAATATTTATATAGCACTATAATTCAACTCCTAATGCGTATCAGTATACATGAAATTTGTGTTGCAGCAAATAGAGTAATAGTGTACTATCTAACTAGTACACTATTATTTTGAGGTGAAAAACAAATGAATAGACGTTTTTGTGGCTTAATTCATCGTGAATGGCTGCAACAGATTAAAGGCTTTTACATAAATGCAATCATTTTGCTAACGATGGTTTTAATCATTCCATTCATTAGTACACGCTGGTTTGATGATTCATTACAGTATTTATCTTTAGTAATCTTACAAGCCATGTTTATGCTCGTTTTGATGCAATTTGTATTACCGTTTTTATTTACAATTAGCATCTATCAAGATAGTAAAAAAGCTGATATTTGGTTACACACACCGGAACCGTTTTGGAAATTAATTGGTATTAAAGTGATTTATTTCTTATTCATTGCCTTTTTACAATTGATGTTTATTGGTATTACCTTACTCATTGCCACACATTTAATACTTGATGAATCCGTTATTTGTTATATTCCAGCTTACTTTGCTACATTAGTTTTCTTATTATTTTTATTACTTACTTCTTTTTCTACTATGCTTATTCTTTTAAGTATTTTATTGCTATTACGACGTTATGTCGGACGCATTGCATATTTAATTATCTTTGTCGTATTATTGGCAGCTGTTATTTCCTTTAGCTCCTTCTCTGAAAGTGAGTTTTATAAAAACTTATTTGAGCATGGTTATTATATGAATATTGATTTTTCATTTCCTCAAATTGATCTCGGTCTTGATGCTTCTTTTAACGTTGCTACTAAATTTTATTTGTCTGAAATGATTTTTAATTTCATCCTCTTTATTGTGAGTTTATTAGTTGGCGTTCAATGGTTGGAAAGGGTGCTGAAGCGATGACAATACAATTCACTCGTGATTTACCTATTTATAGTCAACTTGTTAATCGTATTTGTAGTGAAATTGTACGCAATGAGCGATTACCGGGCAATAAACTCCCTTCAGTACGTGAGTATGCTTTAGAAGTTGGCGTCAATGTCAATACCGTACAGCGGGTGTATAAGGAGCTAGAGCAAATGGCTTTAACCGAAACAAAACGTGGACAAGGTACTTTCATTACTACAGATGACTCGGTGCTACTTGCATTAAGGGAAAAAATTAAACAACAAATTACCGAAGAGTTTGTGCGAAAAATCGAAGAACATGGCTTTAGTCATGATGAAATATTATTTGAACTACAAAAGTATCGAGGTGAACTTGATGATTAGCATGACAAATGTCTCTTACAAAATTCTTAACAAAGCTATCTTGAATACTATTAATTTGAATATTCCTGTTGGGAAGATCATTGGTTTGGCTGGGGAAAATGGAGCTGGTAAGTCTACATTACTCCGTTTGATGGCAGGTATTATACAAGCCGATCAAGGTTCGATACTACTAGATGGTCAGCGATTAACACATCAAAATGCTACTTCTATCGCTTTTTTACCTGATACAGATGATTTTTATCCGTATTTTTCAGGGCGCCACCTTTTCCAATTTTATCAAAGTCAGTTCGCTGATTTTAATATCGCAAAGGCCAATGAAATTGCTGCTTTTTTAGAAGTTAATTTACAACAAAAGATCAGCACTTTTTCAAAAGGGCAACGTGGTCGTCTGAAGATGGCTGTTACGCTCGGTCGCGAAGTACCGTATTACTTTATGGATGAACCGTTCTCTGGCCTTGATCCAATGGTAAGAGAATCGTTGATTAAAGGTTTAATCAAGTATACTGATGCTGAGACACAGACCATTGTCTTGTCGACGCATGAGCTATACGAAGTCGAACCGATATTAGATGCCTTGCTTCTGTTGAAAGATAGCAAAGTAATCGCCTTTGATACACTAGAAGAAATCCGCGAAGAATGGCAGCAAGATGCCGTTTCATGGATGAAAAAACAATATCGAAAGGATTGATTAAATGAACGCAATCGTAGAATTAAAAAATCTCAACAAGACGATTAAAGGTAAACATATTATCAAAGATGTCAATCTCTCTTTATATCCAGGACAAATCACTGGATTTTTAGGGCCTAATGGTGCTGGTAAAACAACAACTATTCGGATGATGACTGGTTTGATGGCCCCAACTAGTGGAGATGTTATGATCGATGGACAATCGATCACTAAAAACTATGAAAAAGCCATTAGTCAAGTTGGTGTAATTGTAGAAAATCCTGAAATGTATAAATTTATGACGGGATATAAGAACCTACAGCACTTTGCCAATATGCACCCGAATATTTCAAAACAACGTATTGATGAAGTGATTAAACAAGTAGGCTTAGAAAAAAGAATTAATGAAAAAGTGAGCACATATTCATTGGGTATGCGCCAACGTCTTGGTTTAGCGCAAGCTTTGTTACATAAACCAAAATTTCTAATTTTAGATGAGCCTACCAATGGACTTGATCCTGCTGGAATTAAAGAATTACGTGTTTATTTACGTCAAATTGCAGAAAAAGAACAGGTATCCGTGATTGTTTCAAGTCACCTATTATCTGAAATTGAATTAATGTGCGATAGAATTGCCATTATTCAAAATGGCGTATTAACAGATATACGTGAGATGAATCAACCTGAAGAAAGCTACTATCTTTTTGATATTCAAGAAGATGCTTCCACAATTTTAACGGAAAATAACTATGAGTTCACGCTAGATCAGTCCATTTATAAAGTTAAAACAGAACGTGCTCAAGTGCCCGAAATCATCGCGTTATTAGCACATCATAAATTGGCTATTTTCAGTGTTATTCCTTTCCACGAATCATTGGAAGACCAATTCTTAGCAATGACTGGAGGCGGACAAATTGATCAAACTAATCAAAAATGAATGGGTAAAACTTTGGGCTAAAAAAGCG
Source organism: Kurthia sibirica (assembly GCF_003143975.1). Lineage (GTDB taxonomy): Bacteria > Bacillota > Bacilli > Bacillales_A > Planococcaceae > Kurthia > Kurthia sibirica. The sequence continues at coordinate 199,933 of NZ_QFVR01000005.1, forward strand.
ACATGGGTTATGCTCATTATGTCCATTCTATCTATCTTCATACTATTAGGTGGTATGAAATGGATTTCTTCTTTAGACAATACAAATGACTGGAAAAAAAACCAGCAAATCACTATTAACGAAATGCAAAAAGAACTGGATAGTGGGCAATTAGATGCCAAAGAAGCTAAAATGTACAAAGATGATCTGACACTAGCTCACTATAAATTGGAGCATGACATCGATGATACTAATATGAATACTGGTGGCAGTTTCCTTAGTAATAGCAAATTTTTAGTGATGTTTATTTCTTTATTCTCCGTGATTGTTGCGGCAGGTATCGTATCCTTTGAATTTTCAACAGGAACGATCAAAATGCTCTTAACGCGTCCTATTGCTCGTTGGAAAATACTTCTGTCAAAATTACTGACAACTTTTATTTTTTCTATTACCTTAGGTTTGCTGACTTATGTGATTAGCTTGCTTTCTAGCCTTGTATTTTTCAGCGAAAAAGGTCAGATACTGACAGTTGTTGGCAATAAAGTAATCGAGAAAAGTCCAGCATTTGATGTACTAAAAGAATATGGTTTGGCATATGGTGAAATTACAATGTCTGTGCTATTCGCTTTCATGCTGGGGACATTATTCCGTTCTAGTTCTTTAGCAATTGGTTTAACATTATTTATCACATTTGCATCTGGAACATTTATTGCCCTATTAAGTCAATATACATTCGTTAAATACCTCTGGTTTAGCGTAACAGATTTATCAGGTATATTAGCAGATACTTCCTTCATTCCTGGCTTAACGATTGGTTTTGCGTTAACAATCATGGCCATCTATGCAGTGATCTTTATCATCGTTAGTTTCTTGATCTTTAATAAACGCGATGTAACAGCTTAATACGACAAACATGCTCAGTCCTTTATGAGCATGTTTTTTTATTTCCAATGCAAAATACTATACAAATAAATCCCAATAGTTAATAATTATGGTACTGTGCTATTAAATGGCAGAAATTCATATTGAAAAGAGGTACATATCATGTCCAAATCATTTACATTAAACAACGGTATTGAAATTCCATCGATTGGTTACGGTACTTTCCGTTCCCAAGAAGGTCAGGATTTAGCCGCCAACACGAAATTAGCAATCAAGGAAGGTTATCGTAGCATTGATACTGCCTTTATTTATAAAAATGAAACATCTGTCGGTCAAGGGATTCGTGAAGCCATTGAAGAAGGTATCGTTACACGCGAGGAACTTTTCATCACGACAAAAGTATGGAATGACGGTCTATCTTTTGACGAGACTCTTCAAGCGTATGATGATTCTTTAAAAAGACTTGGATTAGATTATGTAGATCTTTATTTGATTCATTGGCCAGGACAGGATGATCATTATATTGAGGTATGGAAAGCACTTGAAAAAATTTATGCAGAGGGCCGCGTTAAAGCAATTGGTGTATGTAATTTCCATGTCCGTCATCTTGAAAATTTATTAAGTCAAACAACAGTTATTCCAGCCATTAACCAAATTGAATTATCGCCTAAACTTACACAGGTAACTGTACGCAAATATTGTGAAAATCATTCTATTCGTGTTGAAGCCTGGTCACCACTGATGAATGGTGAATTATTAGATAACGACGTACTAACTAGCATCGCTAAGCAGTATAATAAAACAGCTGCTCAAATTATTTTACGTTGGGACATTCAATCTGGTATTGTAACCATTCCAAAATCAATGACTCCTTCTCGTATCGCTGAAAACTTAAATATTTTTGATTTTGAATTAAGCGCTGAACATATGGCTACAATCGATGCGTTAAACGAAGATTTCCATTATGGTTCAAATCCCGAAGTTTTCAATTTCGGCAAATAAATTTACGAGGATCTGTACCACAAGTATTAACGCTATTACAGCTATGTAAGGCGTATTAATACTTGTGGTACAGTTTTTGGTTCTGTTGCACAGTTTCATTTACAATCAAAAGAGTGAAAGTAGTTGATGGGCATTCAGCACAAAATCATAGGACAATTATTTTACGCTGTTAAACTTTGCAACAGAACCCTATTTTTTATATACACTACTCCTTTTCTTTAGAAAATCTGCCGGTCTTTCGTTATACTTGTTTTACGATATGATATAGGGGTGATTTTATGGCTAATATACAGGATATTCGAGATCAAACCAAAAAATTAAAACTTGAATTGACTCGCTTTATGATGAATTATAGTTTTGCACTTGATGAAATTGGCACAAAGGTCAAAATACTAAAAGAGGAATTTCATTTAATTCATGATTACAATCCTATTGAACATGTTAATAGTCGATTAAAAACACCAGAAAGCATCTTCAAAAAAATCCAACGTAAAAATCTATCCTTTGATCTTGATGTTATTAAAAATAACATCCAAGATATTGCGGGTATTCGTATTACCTGTTCTTTTGTGTCCGATATCTATCGCATTCAAGAGATGATTTCTAAACAAAGTGACATACAGGTTATCGATATCAAAGATTATATTAAAACGCCAAAATCATCAGGTTATCAGAGTTTACACCTTATTTTAAGCGTGCCGGTATTTTTATCTGATCGTGAGGAGAGCGTTTTTGTAGAAATGCAAATCCGCACAATTGCTATGGATTTTTGGGCAAGTTTAGAACATAAAATATACTATAAATATAAAAAAGAAATTCCAAAACATTTAACCGATGAACTACTCGAAGCCGCAAAAACTGCCGCTTTACTTGATATGAAGATGGAATCGCTCAATGATGAAATAAATATTTTAAAAGCGGCAGATCAAGAACCAATCAGCACCAGTATTTCTGCAGATGCTGCTCGACTTTATAGTGCATTGAAGGAAATTGATATGTCCCATTTTGAAGATAAATAATAATAAAAAATGATGTTAAGAAAAGAATGCATAAAGATCCCCTTTTGATAGATACTGTTAAAAAGACTACGATAATCTGTAGTTAACATACTATTTAAATGGGATTTCTTTATGACTAGAATGAATCGTTCATCTTCAAATAATATCGTTACATAAGAGACAGCAGACTAACATAAACAGGTTGATTTCCTTTTAAAAGAGCCTTATTTTAGCGATTCACCCAACGCATAAAATCTAAGGTGATCCACGTATAAAAATTGCCTTATGAGCTACAGGTTTCCATGAAATTTATAAGAGATGCTATCCATTAATGGGCGTGCCCTTGATAGTCAATCATTTCTAAAAGCGCTATATAGGGCAAAATCATGTGTCCTATACACTTGACCCTATACTGAAAAAATATTTAATCAGCATAGTCAAAGTTATTTATTCGTTACAGCTCGCACCTATTCCATATAGAATCGTCACTTGAGTAATAGGTACGTGGCATACTTTAAAAGCGAAATCTACTTGATTAGAAAGTAGAAGGACCTTTTTCAATAAAAAAATACCCCTTCGACAAGTACAACTGACTGCTAAAGAGGTAAATGAAAAATATTATTTTATCTAGTGAGCTCAATGTAGTACGATACTTGATTGTCCATATACAAGCTAATCAGATTCCACTTTAAATACATAGCCCTGTTCTTCCATTGCTTTTTTTAAAGCGGCCAATGCTTTTGGGCCGATACCATGTAAGCGTTGTAAGCTTTTTACATCGATATATTGTAGATCTTCTAATTTGTATAACTCCGCAGTATGCAGTGCACGAATCGCAGGTCGAGCTACTCCCTCTGGCCAATGATTCATTCATCAAGCCCTCCTTTTGTTTAATAATTTTATATTCATTTATTCAATAAAGTACAATACTTAGATTACCGTTTTTTTCTCTATCTAACTGTCCAATCTATCGCAATGATACGCAAAATCCTCGTTCATTAATATAGCACTTACAAATACAATATTTTAGCACAGTTTTAACAAAATTGTGAGATTTCTGTGTTTTTCTCAAAATAGATATGACAGATTTATGAATTTGTTATTTTTTTCTATAATCCTCATCGATTTATTCATAAATAAGCTATAGATTTTATCTTTTTCATTCTATACTACTAGCAGAGGTGATAAATCAAATGGATATCTTTTTGTTATTAAATATTGCAAGTATCATCGTTTATATTGTTGTCTTCCTACAAATGATCGACAACAAAAGACCATTCAATAAAAACAACCTCCATGTCATACTCGTTTTCGCAATCGGCTCCTACTTCTTTTCTGGTGAGTTTTTTGAAGGATTAAGAGGCAGTCTTGTTATTTTAATATTGCTTATTGATATTTGGATAGAACTAAACGCTTTAAAAAAACGAAAATCAAAGCAATAGTCGATTAATACGAAAAAGTATGTTATATTTAAATGTATCTGAATAAGAGGACGTGAACTTTTTGATTAAAATTGAATTACCAAAACCAGACGTAGTTATTCGTCAACGTGAACAAGTACTTAAAGAGGGCGAAGCTGTTATTTCTCCAATCTTTGGCTTCATCGATTTCCATGAGATCCCACGTGATAAAGGCGGAATTATTTTATTCTTTAATGCTGCCAATGATTTATTATTCGTAGGTAAAGCGCGTAAATTACGCCCAAGACTAAAAAAACATTTCTCTGATACGGTTTCACCTATTAAGGATCACCGTAAAGAAGTCGCTAAAATTGAAGTTTTCGTTATTGAAGATGCAATGGAACGTGAAATTTATGAAACGTATATGGTTAACAAATTACGTTCGAAATTAAATCCAGACAAAGCATTTTTTGAATAATACTTATATAAAAAGAGCGTAAAGATTAATTTCTTTACGCTCTTTTTATTGATTTTTTTGGGTTCTATTATATATGTTGCGGTATTAAAACAATTCACATTTTAGAAAAATAGACAGAAAAAAGCACAGGTTCATCAAATCTGATCCGTTAAATCACCTCTATTCAAATCAATTGCTGATGCAAAAACACATGAAGCGATTGAGACTGACGTATTTAATATTGATTAGATTATTTGCTAGTTGAATCATTTGAGTATAGCATTAAAATATACCTACTATACCTTTAATACGATTTCATTTTCGTAAATACACACTTTTTCACATAACGAAGTGAACGACGCTTACAACGCCAATAGGCAATCAAATAATTCATATAAAACCGTAGGTGATGCGAGGGCACTGAAAAACTTACGTTTTTTATGACGAGTTGATTTTTTAGATAAAAATAAGGCACTTTCTGTTCGATTTGAACAGAAAGTGCCTTATTTTATTGTCTATTTCTTACTCTTTTTCATTTAG
>NZ_QFVR01000060.1 GCF_003143975.1 Kurthia sibirica
TGATGAAGTCCTTGCACAGCCGCCAATAGGCCTGGTCGGTCGAGACCAGCGTCGACTGCACGCCGTGCTGCTTGCAGCGTTTCTCGTACCAGACCTCGTTGCCTGAGATCTGGATCTTGGTCGGCACCAATGTCAGGCAGGTCTCACAGAGCGACTGGGTCTGGCCCCAGAAGATGTAGGGGCGGGCCTTACGCAGCGGCGCGTTCATGCTTCACACTCACATTCGGCGCCGTCGCCAGCATGACGGCGGCATAGACCATGACAAACAGCGACAGCAGGTGGAACAGCGAGAACGGGCCGATCAGCGTGCCGTAGGGTTTGATGAACTCCCACAGGAAGCGCTGCAGGCCATAGTAGAACAGCACGAGGTAGAATCCATTGGTGATCACAGCGGCGTTGCGGTTCAATACGGCCCAGACGTAGAAGGCCGCGAACGCCGCCATTGCCAGGCTTTCATAGAGCTGCACGGGATGGCGCAGGATGCCGTCGCCGAAATCGTGGCCCCAGGGCAGCGTGGTCGGCGTGCCGTAGGTGAAATCCTCGAGCCCCGCGAAATAGCAGCCGAGCCGGCCGACCGCGATGCCGAGCGCGAGCGGGAGTGCGAAGCGCGCCCCGGTGCGCAGCGCAATGCCGTGCAGCCATTTGTAGAGCTCGATCGCGATGACGCCGCCGGCCAGCGCACCCTCGACCGAGCGGGCGATACCCGACATGCCCGAGAACCACAGGTTCAACGTGCCGAAGATGTAGGCGCCGATGCCGGCGCCGAACACCAGTGCGGCGATATAGGGCAGCTCGAAGGATTGCCGCGGGAATTGCAGCCCGGGCCGGCGCGACAGCCACCACATGGCGATCGCGGCCGCGCCCCATGCTGCGATGTCGAAGATCGCGTGAAGTTCAGCCCCGCTCATCAGGCGAGTGTAGCGTGATTTTCGCGGCCCGCGATAGATGTTCCCCCTCGCCCCGCACTTGCGGGGAGAGGTCAGCTTGGCATCAATTGGCCGGGTTGTCCTCGCTCGGATACACCCCGCGCAGCACTTCCTCGAAGTGATCCTTCACCGCCTCGTTGCACATGCAGGAGCGTAGCTTGAGCTTGTCGGGATCGCGGATCACGATCGCGCCGCGGCGGGTATCCAGCACCCCTTCGGCCTTGAAGTTCTGGATCACCCGGCTGGTGTAGCTGCGGCCGACGCCGAGCAAGGTCGAGAGCTGCTCATGCGTCAGCGGCACCACGCCATTGCCATTGGTGCGTTCCATCGCCGACATGATCCATTTCGCGGCGCGCTGCTCGATCGAATGGATCGCGTTGCAGGCGGTCGACTGGAAAATCTGCGCCAGCATGCAGTCGGCATAGCG
>NZ_QFVR01000061.1 GCF_003143975.1 Kurthia sibirica
GATCGGCGTATCGTGATCGAACAGCGTCAGCGCGATCGCGGCCGCGCCGCGCATCAGACCGGCCGGCGTTCCGACGCTGGCGGCGACGCGCTGCACGCTGCCCGGGCGCGCCATCGCATCCATCACGGAGCGGAAGGTTGATTGCGCCGACAGCACCTTGTCGGCAAAGCCTGCGGGCATTTCGGCAATCGTCGTCATTGCATCATCCCTCACCGCGCACCATCGTGTAGAAATCGACCCGCGTCGCCGCGGTCTCGGCAGCCTTGCGGCTACGCTCGGCATTCATGGCGGCCCGCAGCGGCGCGATCACCTTGGCCTCCACCTCGCCGGACAACTCCGCCGACTGCACCATGGCGTCGCACAGCGCGATCATCCGTGCCTTCTCGGCATCGCGGCCGAGCGTGTAGCCGAAGCCGACCTCGCCGCTCGCAAGCCGCACCGCCGCGCGCGACACCGTCGCCTCGCCGAGATTGAACGGCGCGCCGTCGCCGCCGACCCGCCCGCGCATCATCACGAGGCCGTTCTCGGGCTCGCGCAGGTTCTCATGCCCGGGCAACGTGATCGCCGCCAGCCGGCCTGCGATGTCGCTAGCGGCGGAGTGCGCCAGCACCGACATCGCGGCCTTGCGCTGCGCCTGCTTGCTGTTTGGTCCGGTCGAATTGGTCGAACTCATGCGCAACCTTGCTTGCATCAAGTTGTCTATGATAATAGACAACTTGATAGCCGAGCGCCATGACTGTTTCGTGACAAACCGAAGATTTCTGGTATCACCGCGCGATGAGCATGCAGGAGAGTTCCGGCGTCGCCTTGTGGCGGCAGGTCGCCGACGGCATCGAGCGCGGCATCGCTGACGGCCGCTTTGCCGCCGGTGAAAAACTGCCGGGCGAGATGGAGATCGCCGAGACTTACCGGGTCAACCGCCACACCGTGCGGCGGGCGCTCGCCGCACTCGCGGAGCGCGGCCTGGTGCGCGCCGAGCGCGGCAGCGGCACCTATGTCGAAGCCCAGCGCCTCGCTTATCCGCTGCGCTCACGCACGCGGTTTTCGGAGATCGTCGGCGCCGAAGGTCACGAACCGCGCGGCCAGCTGATCGAGGCAAGCAGCGACCTCGCCAACCGCGAACTCGCGCGCGACCTCGGCCTGAAGACCGGCGCGCCGCTGATCCGGATCGAGGCCGTGCGCTTCGCGGATCGGACTCCGATCTGCGTCTCCACCACCTGGCTGTCGGCGGAGCGATTTCCCGATGCCGGCAGCGTGTTCGCCGATGTCCGCTCGATGACCAAGCTGCTGGCGCAT
>NZ_QFVR01000062.1 GCF_003143975.1 Kurthia sibirica
TGTGCCTGGCCATCCTGCTGCTCGCGGTCGAATATGGCTACCGCTGAATTTGATCTGGCGCGTCGATCAGCGTGTTGATCGGCGTCGGTGCCAACGGGCCTGACGTCGCCGATTTCATTTCGGCCCATCTCGATCCGGTCAATGCCGGCTCGGTGCTGCACAATCATCTCGGCGAGCTCACCGACGATATGCGCAAGCGCCTCGTCTGTGCCATGCCGGCCATCCGATCGTCCTGACATGAGACTGTTACACGGCCTGCCTATGGTCTCCGCCCGACCATGACAATCTTGTAACGCGAGGAGCCGAGTTGACCCCGGATGCGCCAGCGCAAGCCCGGAGCGCCCGGCTGTGCCGTGCGCTGATGTTCGGTGCCTGTCTTGCCTTGGCGGCGCCGGAAGCATCCGCAGAAGGGAAACAAATCGACTTTGATATCGCAGCTCAGCCGCTGGCGGCCGCGCTGGAGCAGTATGGTGACGTGGCTGGTCGGAGCGTGCTCTACAACAGCAACTTGACGGCCGGACGGCATTCCAGCGCCGTGCGGGGACCCATGACCGCGGGCATCGCGCTCGCGCGCCTGCTTGCAGGCACCGGCCTGTCGGCGCGCGTGCTTGGAGAGACGTCTTTCATCCTCTATCCGACACCGGCCATGGCGCAGGCGGCGCTGCCGGCGCCGGTGAATCATTATTATTCGCGACTACAGACCAGCCTTCGGGCCGCGCTGTGTGCGGAGGCCGATGCGCGGCCGGGCGGCTACCGGATCGCGTTGCAGTTCTGGATTGATCCGGCCGGCAAGGTCGAACGGTTCGAGCGACTGGGCTCGGCGGGCAGCGCCTCGCTCGATGCTGGTATTGATCATGCTCTGCGCCGGATGCAGGTCGATATGGCGCCGCCGGCAGGCCTTGCCCAGCCTGTGACCCTGGTGGTGGTCCCGCAGGGATCCGGCATCACGATGGGCTGTGACGGTTCTCCGGCACGCCATGACTGAAACGTCCCTTGCCGTGATAAGACGCCTGTTGGTGGAGCGCTATGATGAGCTCAAGCGCCGGCTGACACGACGGCTGGGATCGTCCGAACTCGCGGGTGAGGCGCTGCACGACGCCTGGCTCCGGATCGCCCAGGCGGATTCGGTTGGTGTGGTCGGCAATCCCGGCAATTACGTTTTTGGCGTCGCCATGAATGCGGCGCGCGATCGCCTACGTAACGCCGATAGCCGGATTCTGAGCGCCGCCGAAGTCGACGGGTTGCTCGAGATCGCCGATGGTGCGCCCGGTCCCGAGCCCGTGGCACGCGCGCGG
>NZ_QFVR01000063.1 GCF_003143975.1 Kurthia sibirica
AGCCAAGGCGCGGTTTAGAGGCTGAAGGCCGATGTCCCCGTAAAGCTGGAGAACGACAGTCCCTACATGGAGGCCTACCCCTAGTTGCACGACGCTAGAAAAATCCCCATACTTCATAAGTCCGACTCCCCAAGGACTTTTCGTGGCTTACAATCCAAATATTCTTTCAAAGATTTTGAGCACTCGGTTTCTTAGTACCGAGCAACTCTCTGATCGCCTTCAAATTGCACCCGCTGAACTTTCTCGCGAGCTTGACCGAGAACCTGAGCCGGGACAAGGCATCCTCAATCGCATTGCAAAGGAGCTTGGGGTACCGCCCTACTCTTTCTTCATGGAGAAAGCACCCGCGCTCCATGATGTATTGCCTGACTTTCGCTCCTCGACCGCGAAGCCAGCGGCCAAGATGAAAGAAACGGTCCAATCCATTCAATTTGCTGAAGGTGTCCAGCGCGCTCTCGAACAGTTCTGGGTGAAACTTGACCTGCCTCAGTTCTCAGCAAAGGGCAACGCCGAGGTCGACGCGTTCGCTCTGGCGGCGCGCGAGCTACTGAGCATTTCGCTTCAAGATCAGCTCGACGCAAAGGACGCAAACGCGTTCTATCTTGTCTGCAGAAAGAAGATTGAAGACGCCGGGATTTTTGTCCTCCACGACAGCTTTCCTGAACAGGATGGTAGCGGTTTTTGTCTCTCGCACCCTCGCCATCCAGTGATCGTGGTCAACACCCGAAAGCAGACGAAGGGGCGACGTCTTTTCACTCTCATCCACGAACTTGCGCATGTCCTCATGCGGTCGACCGGCATCTCCGACCCGTTCATCACAAGGAACTCAGTCGAGCGGATATGCAATCGCTTCGCAGGAAGCTTCCTCGTACCCAAATTGTATGTTCAGGCACTCCTGAAGGGGCCGACCACAACTCAGCCTGACGACGAAGACGTCAAATGGGCCTCCCGTCGATTGAAGATAAGCCAAGAGGCTACCGTCTTCAGACTAGAGCAGCTCGGCATTTACACAGCCGGTAGCTACGACCGATGGAAGGCGCTGGTGCATGGCCGCAACCCGGATTACTTCGAGAAGCGCGGCGGACCACCGGGAGGCGAACCGCCCCCACAAGAAAAAATCAAGCTGTCGAAGTACGGCTTCTCTTTCGCTCGCGCATTCGACTCGTTGCTTCGCCAAGGCCTCATTAGCGAGGTAAACCTTTATCGCTCAACGGGTTTAAAGCCGAAGTATCAGAGGCAGTACTTCGACTACGTTAAGTCTCTCACGCCTGACCAGCTCCACACGCTGGAGCTT
>NZ_QFVR01000064.1 GCF_003143975.1 Kurthia sibirica
CCTCGACGCCGCGGAAGTAGAGCGCGTCGCCCTCCTCCGCGGTCAGGATCAGCCCGATCACTTTTTCGTAGAACTGCCGGCTGGCTGCGAGGTCACGCACGGTCAGGACGACATGGCTCGCCCGCGTGATCCGAAACCCGGGATCGTGGTTCGTGGTCGGGAGGCTCATGCGCACCTGATTTCATTCGCTGGGACCCAAGTCTTTGCGAAAAACCGACTGCCGATCAAGCCACGCTTCGCCCGGCAGCTCTTGCCGAGTCCGTGACATCACATCACGCAGTGTATCGATCCGGGAGCAATCCCCCTGGTGCAGCCGCGCCGCGTGCCGCGGTGGCCGGGTTCGCGCCAATAGTTCATAGTTTGTCAAAGGTTTGCATAGAATTCTTGGTCGTTGCGCCATGGCCAACCGCACTGGCGACGTAACGACGCGCAGGCAACGTGGTGAGATGCGTATCGATCTCAGATCATATTTCGCGGCCCTGTTCGCCGGTGACCTCGCGGCCCTCGGCGCACCACCGACGGATGAAGCGCTCGCCGGCCACATCCGCGCCGAGCAGGTGTCGCTCGTGCTCGGCTATTCCTTCGGCATCATGCTGGCCAACGCCTGCAACGCGCTGGTGCTCGCCATTGCACTCTGGCAATCGGCGGACTGGGCCTTTGCGCTGGTGTGGGCCGCCGCAGTCGGCAGCGCCGCGCTGTTCTTCGGCCTGCAGGCGCGCGCCTCGCGCCGCATCACCAAGCCGCAATTCGTCTCGCGCCGGACCATGTACCGGCTGGTGCGCAATGCGCTGGCGCTCGGCGCCGCCTGGGGTGTCGTCCCGGTCGCCTTCTTCGCCAACGCATCGAGCGGCGCCCAGCTGGTGATCACCTGTCTTTGCGCCGGAATGCTCGCCGGCGGCGCCTTCGCCTTCTCCACCATCCCGATCGCCGCGATTGCCTTCACCGCGCCGATCTTCGTCGGCATCGCCATCTGCCTCGGCCGCGACGGCGATTTCATCTATCTGCTGATGGCCGTCCTCGTGCTGGTTTACGGCTCGGTGCTGCTGCGCGGCGTGTTCGTCAATGCCTTCGAGTTCAGGCGTCGCATCATCGCCCAGCACGAGGCGGAGCGGACGGTGCGGCAGGATCCGCTGACGCATCTGCCGAACCGCGTCGCCTTCAACGAGGCGCTCAACGGCGCGCTGAGCCGGCTGGCGCGCTCCGGCGAGGAATTCGCCGTGCTGCTGCTCGATCTCGATCGCTTCAAGGAGATCAACGACAGGTTCGGCCGTCAGGCAGGCGACGAATTCCT
>NZ_QFVR01000065.1 GCF_003143975.1 Kurthia sibirica
CGGCGGCATCACCATGTTGCAGGGCCTTGAGTTGCTGGCCACCGATGCGCAGACCAAGGTCGTCGCCATCGTCTCCAAGCCTCCTGCGCCCGATGTGCAGAAGCGGGTGATCGAGCGCGCCGGCGCGATCGGCAAGCCGGTCGTGATCTGCTTCCTCGGCGGCGATCCGGCGGCATCGGCCGGCAATGTTCATCGCGCGTCGTCGCTCGAGGAGACGGCGCGGCAGGCCGTCGCGCTTGCGGGAGCGCGCCAACCCGGGGGTGACGAACAGTCGATCGAAGCATTGGCAACGCGGGTTTGTGCGTCGCTGGCGCCTTCGCAGCGCAATCTGCGCGGGCTCTATTCCGGCGGAACGTTCTGCTCGGAGGCCCAGACCATTTGGCGCGCCGCGGGCCTTCGGGTCCGGTCGAACGCGCCGCTTGCGGAGGCGGACCGTCTGGCCGATGTGGAAGCGAGCCAAGGACACACCGCGATCGATCTCGGCAGTGACGAATTCACGGTGGGACGGCCGCATCCGATGATCGACCCGTCGGTGCGCGACGATGCGTTGCGCGCCGCGCTCAAGAACCACGATCTTTCGGTGATCCTGCTCGATCTCGTGCTCGGCTATGGCGCGCACGCCGATCCCGCCGAGCATCTGACCAAGATCGTTGCCGATCGTGGGCAGGATGCACCTGTCCTGGTCGCGTCCGTCGTCGGCACGGAACAGGATCCGCAAGGGCGCTCCGCGCAGGTCAGGAAACTCGAGCAGGCAGGATTCGTCGTTGCGCCGTCGAACGCGCAGGCGTGCGAGCTTGCTGTCGCCATCGTGCAGAATGCGGGGAGATAGGGAAATGCGTACACTCAATGACGTACCGCGTCGCCTGGTGGTCGCGATCGGCGGCAATGCGGTTCACCCCGAGGATATCAGGGGTACGTCGCAGGAGCAGAAGTCGGTCGCGCAGATCACCGCGGAAGCGCTGCTGCCGTTGGCGCAGCTCGATAACGAGCTGGTCATCACCCACGGCAACGGCCCGGTGGTCGGCAAGATCATGATGCGCCAGATGCTGACGATGAGCCGGATTCCGCCGATGGACATGGACATCTGCGTCGCGCACAGCCAAGGCGGCATCGGCTATCTCCTGATGCAGGCGATCGAGAATGCGCTGCGCGAGCAGGGCAACCAGCGACACGTGGCAAGCCTGCTGACCCAGGTCGAGGTGGACAAGGACG
>NZ_QFVR01000066.1 GCF_003143975.1 Kurthia sibirica
GCCGAAAAGAATTCAATCTTTTTGGTTTTTCAGTGACACGAGAAATAAATCAACTACTCGGAGTTTCTGCCTAAAGGGCGAAACCTAATGGCAAATCATTTGTTATTTTAAACTTTGCAACAGAACCTTAAATTCCTTTCGCTATCGCTTCAGTCAGACATTTACCGTTGACAATTGCCACGTATTTTCTTCTGCAGCCAGTTTCGCTTTTGGCCGAAGAAAATAAAAAGAGATGGCAAATTTGCCACCTCTAAAATATTTATGATCTTCCTCAATCGCACCCGATTGAGGAAGATCATTTTATTGAAATTCATCGATAATCATCGTGACTAGGTATAAATAAATTTTCACTCACATTTCTAACCACTGAAAAATTATCGACATTGTAATGTCCATGTAGGACTTCATTATGATGGGCGATAATCTGCTCTGCAGTTATAGATTGGGAATCTGTTGTTGAGTGACCATCTCCAACTAAGGTCACGTCGAAACCATTTACTGTTGCTGTTCTAACTGCTGTATCAATACAATGCTCTGTCTTGCAACCCATAACAACCAGATGTTCAACCATGTTATCTTGTAAAAAAGCCAATAATGGAGTGCCGTAAAACGAATTTGTTGCCTCTTTATCAAATATCTTTACCTCTTTAGGTATATCAATATCGGAATGAATCTCGAATCCTTTACCATGGCCTTCTGCAACATCTTTATCTCTTATGAAAACAACAAAACTCTCTGAGTCTAATGCCTTTTTCAACACTGAATTAATATTATCCAACAGATTATCTTTATTAAAGACACTCTTCTCTTTTTCATTACCGTCAATCAATTCTTGTTGTGCATCAATGACTAGTAAAGCCTGTTTCAATAAAAAAACTCCCTTTGTATTTAGTATACTATTTTTGTTTATTCCCGAGATAATGGCCCGTTTGTTGAAATCTAGTGTATCTTAATCTACCTCTTTTTCATCAATCAATTTCCCATTGATTTCTTCCAGTTCATCATCTGTCAAATACCGTTTTTCTAATTCGATATACTTCTTACCACCCCAATTATACATGATGGCATAGGGTTCTGTTGCAAAGTTTCTCAATTAGCATGATATCAGGTAGAATTAAGTGAAAATAAACGATAGGAGATTTCAAATGACTCATTTTAAGGGGAAACAATTCAAAAGAGATATTATTACAGTAGCCG
>NZ_QFVR01000067.1 GCF_003143975.1 Kurthia sibirica
GGAACAGGTGCATCTCGACCATGCCTTGTCCCGAGCCGCCGTATTCCTCAGGCACCATCGTTCCGACGAAGCCATCCTCCGCAACCTTGCTGTAAAGGGCTTGGGGGAATACGTGCTTGTCGGCGCATTCCATCCAGTATTTGCGATCGAATTGCTTCGCAACCATATCGCCGTATTCGTAGATTTGCCGCTGCTCGTGCGTAAGATCAAAGTCCATGTGGGAACTCCGCCGCCGGCCGAAACCGCGTTGTTCTAAGTTGAGAATTCGAAACCCTCTCGGGAACACCGTCGAGTTTATTGTTTGCGAGGCGGCCGGCTGTCGGTCGGCAGCATCAATTGCTTGCTATCTTTAGGCAGAAGCGGCTAGGATTTCAACCTAACAATCGTTCGAAAACGAACGAATGTTAGAAAATAATGAAGACCGTCGAGCCCGCATTTCCTGGCTTGTGATCAGTTTTGGGGAATAGCCAATTGACCGCGATGAAATCCGCTGTCGCGACCGGGTCGGACGAGTTCAAGCTCAATCGCGCTCATTATCTGGCGCGGATCGCCGATCTCCAAAGGCGTCGGGCCGAGGCCAATCAGGGCGGCTCCGCCAAGGCTCGCGCCTTGCATAAATCGCGCGGCCAGCTGCTGCCGCGCGAACGCATCGCGGCGCTGATCGATCCCGGTTCGCCGTTTCTCGAGTTCGGCCACCTGGCGGGCGAGGGGATGTACGACGGCGTGCCGCCGGGCGCGACAATTATCACGGGCGTCGGACAGGTCTGCGGGCGCGGTTGCATGCTTATCGCCAACGATGCCACAGTGAAGGGCGGGACGCTGTTCGGCATGACAACGAAGAAGCATACCCGCGCCCAGTTGTTTGCGTGGCAACACCGGCTGCCCTGCATCACCTTGGTGCAATCAGGTGGCGGCTTCCTGCCGGACATCGCCAATATCTTTCCGGACGAAGGGCAGGCCGGATCGATCATGTACAATCAGGTAAAGATGTCGGCCGAGAATATCGCGCAGATCGCCGTCGTTCACGGCCCTTCGACCGCGGGCGGCGCTTACATTCCGGCGCTGTGCGACGAGGTGGTGATCGTACGCGACCAGGGCGCGATGTTTCTCGGCAGCCCGCAACTGGTATTTGCCGCGACCGGCGAGACCATCGAGATCGAAC
>NZ_QFVR01000068.1 GCF_003143975.1 Kurthia sibirica
AGCGCGATCAGATTGAACTGCGGGCGGTGGATATCGATAGCCTGATCGGGGAAGATCATCCGGCGCGGGTGATCTGGTGCTATGTCGACGGGCTCGAGCTGCGCGAGCTTGAAGATCGGATCAAGGCGCGGGGCGAGAGGCCGGGTCATCCGGCGACGTCGCCACGGCTTTTGCTGGCACTGTGGCTCTATGCGACCAGCGACGGGGTAGGAAGCGCTCGCGCCCTGGAGCGGCTGTGCGAGAGCCACGATGTCTATCGCTGGCTGTGTGGCGGGGTCTCGGTGAACTACCATACGCTGGCGGACTTCCGGGTCGGATGCGCCGATCTGCTCGATCGGCTGCTCGCCGAACATCTTGCGGCCTTGGCGGAGGTGGGCCTGGTCGACCTCAGCAAGCTGGCGCAGGACGGCGTGCGGATCCGGGCGAGCGCCGGGGCCGCCTCGTTCCGGCGAGAACAGACACTCGATCACCATTTGGAGACCGCGCAGACGATCGTGGCGGAGCTCAAACGCGAGGTCGAGGCGCGCTCCGATGCCAGCAACCAGCGCATCAAGGCGGCCAAGGAGCGAGCGGCGCGTGAGCGCACCGAACGCCTGAAGGCAGCGCAGGCCGCGCTCGCCGAGATCAAGCGGCAGCGCCAGGCGCGCGAAGACAAGCGCAACAACGGCAAGACGCCGAAGGAGCCGCGCGCCTCTACGACGGACCCCGACGCCCGCGTCATGAAGATGGCCGACGGCGGCTTCCGGCCAGGATACAATGTGCAGGTGGCGAGCGCGGCCGGCGAGCAGATCGTGGCCGGGCTCGACGTGACCAATATTGGTTCCGATCGCGGCCTCATGCAGCCAATGCTAGATCGCTTGCGCGCGCGGACCGGCCGCCTTCCGGGCCGCCATCTCGTTGATGGCGGCTTTGGCAGTGCCGAGGACATCGAGTGGGCGCATGATCAAGGGGTTGAGGTCTATTGTCCGCCCACGCAATCCAAGCACGGTACCGATCCCTACCTGCCGCGGCGCGGCGACGGCCCGGGCGTGTTGGCTTGGCGGGCACGGATGGCAAGCGAGCCGGGCAAGGCCCAGTACAAGCTCCGATCGATCTGCGAGTGCATCCACGCTTGATGGCGCAACTGGGGCCTGCGGCAACTCAC
>NZ_QFVR01000069.1 GCF_003143975.1 Kurthia sibirica
CTCATTCTCGACGAGCGCTCGCACCCCGAGCAAGGCTTCCGCGCCTGCCTCGGCATCCTCAGGCTCGCCGGCTCCTATGGGCGCGGACGGCTGGACGCCGCGGCTGCGCGGGCGATCGACATCGGCGCGCGCACCTACGGCTCGGTCAAATCGATCCTCGCCAACAATCTCGATCGGCGTCCCGCTCATCAGCGCTCCGCGGACGATGCGCCGATCCTGCATGCCAACATCCGCGGACCGCGCTACTACAACTAGGAGACCATCCCTTGCTCACCCATCCGACCCTCGACCGCCTCAACGCCCTCGGCCTCCACGGCATGGCCAATGCCTTCGTCGATATCGAAGCAACCGGCGAGGCCGCAAGCCTCGGTCACGCCGAATGGCTCGCGCTGCTGCTCGAACGTGAAGCATCACTGCGCCACGATAAGCGGCTCGCCACCCGCCTGCGCTATGCGAAGCTGCGTCAGCAAGCGTGCGTCGAGGACATCGACTACCGCACCCCGCGCGGCCTCGACCGCCCGCTGTTCGCCAAGCTTGTCGAGGGCCGCTGGATCGATGACCATGCCAACCTGCTGATCTGCGGCCCGGCCGGCGTCGGCAAGAGCTGGCTCGCCTCGGCGCTCGGCCACAAGGCCTGCCGTGACAATCGCTCCGTGCTCTATCAACGTGTTCCGCGGCTGTTCGATGACCTCGCTCTCGCGCGCGGCGACGGTCGCCATCCGCGCCTATTGCGCGGGCTCGGCCGTGTCGATCTGCTGATCCTCGATGACTGGGGGCTCGAGCCGCTCGACGCTGGTGCCCGTCACGACCTCCTGGAAATCCTCGAAGATCGCTATGGTCATCGTTCCACCATCGTCACCAGCCAGCTCCCCGTGGACCAGTGGCATGTGCTCATTGGAGATCCTACCTATGCCGACGCCGTGCTCGATCGCCTCGTCCACAATGCCCATCGGCTCGACCTTACTGGCGAGAGCCTGCGCCGAACCCGGCAATCCGCCCGAAAGACCTGAGCCCGTGACGCTGTGGACATGCCGCTGCGCTTGGACAACGCCAAGGCATTGCCCACATGCCCACAGCAAACGCAACAGAAACACAACAAGCTCAAGCCGCGATTCCAGTTGAC
>NZ_QFVR01000006.1 GCF_003143975.1 Kurthia sibirica
AATCTGGCGAAGCATATTATCTTTTGGAATGATTAAATCATATAGTGCCATATAGGGACTTAAGTTAAGGGTTTCTTGTTTGGAAATCATGGTCGCACCACCTTTAATTAGTAACTACTATTATACAAGATGGTCCGTGACCGGGCGAGACCACATTTTAACCGATGAATAGTACAAGTTGATGGAGTGCAGGCGGCGACTTCTGCGGGAACAGCACGAGCGGAAGCACCCGGACTGAGCGAAGTGAGGGAGAAGGCTGGAGCCGTGCCCGCGAAAAGCGCCCGCCGGAACGGAATCAACGGCTACGAGGAAAAGCGAGGACTTTTTCAGTGCCCTCGTGAAGGAATGATTACTTTTTTTCAAATGTAAAAAAGGCTGTCTTTTGTTTTTGGCTATGAAAGGAGGGCCTCATTCCGAAAAGAGTAATCTTAAGGGAGTCATTTATCACATTTACACAAGTGGAATTTTTGTCATTATTTGGTATACTGTTTTCGAAAGGAGAAGATGGCATGTCAAAATATCCTGCTAATGTTTTTGTCGATTACATTGACCAGACAACAATTGCTATTTTTGGCAAAAAGCAAGATGTGCGTTATTCTTTAACACTCGATAATATGTCGAGTAACTCAGAGTATTATGCTTCTGTATTATTGATGCATCCGAGCGCTGCAAACCGTCATACTTCCGATGCCCTCACAAATCAATTAATTCGCTTTTTGAGTAAAAAAGATTATCAAGAGATCACGATCCTCACTTATTTCCCCTACAAAGTAGCAATTGCAGAAGAATTATATCACTTAATTAGTGAAAGCACTTTAGCGGAGGTGCTGCGAAAAAATCACAAAGCCATCCGCCAACAAATAAAACGGTCGACGGTCTTTATCTTAGCATGGGGAGATCGGCCAACCTATATACCGAAAAAACAATTTGACTACGCGCTCCGTCTATTTAAAAATATGGTGATAGAAGAAAAATGTCAGCATAAAATTCATCTTTTTACGTATAGCCATGCAGATTCCTTGTCAGTTAGTGGTCAACCCGCAAATCCTTATCGCAAATATATAGAAACAATCGAACCGTTTGATATAGCGGCTATTCGTGAAGAAAAAAGCTAGCTTCTAGCAGGTCGCCTATTCTGCCTTCTAATGATGTACGGCTCTGGCGGTTTGGTGTCGTTGCAGCTATAAAATAAACATGCAACTTGGTGATTAGACCGAGTTGCATGTTTTATGTTCTTAGTTAATCGAAAGTTAATCAGACTTTACATCTACTGAATGATGGATGTTATAAACTGTTTTTTTCTTGGAAATCCTTCGTCAAACGATAGGCAAATTCCTTCATTAGCTGTGTTTCATGACGATTGGACTTCATTACAATGCCAAAAGAGTGCGTCGTCGGAATTTCCGTTAAAAAATCAACTTTTGCAAATTGCATATCTTGCATAAACCGTTGAGAATGGTGGAATGTCACATCAAGTCCGACCGTATAGGCTTTGTTTTCTTCAACATATTGTTGGACGATATGCGGGTTATTGACACTAATGACAATATCATTGCGACCAAACATGCGCTTGATTTCATTCATCGTTGCGATGACGATTTTATCATCAAATAAAATGACGGGTTGTTGACCAAGCTCTTCTGTCATTACGCGTTTTGATTGAATGATGGGGGAATCCTTGTGTGCGACAACAAGCATCTCACAATCTTTAATTTTTCGAAAAGAAAGTTCTGGATATTTTTCCAAATCTTCTTTATTGTATACTGCAAGAGCAATATCTACTTTTTCACTTTGCAATTCGTCGAGCATCGTTTGCGTGTTTTGTTCGCGAATTTGAATATTAATATCTGGGTAAACGGATTTCATCAATTGTGCGGAGGTGAATAATTGAAAAAATGGACCGGGAATCGAAGCGACTTTTAAAATACCGGTTAAATTATTTTGTAATACTTCCGCTGCTTCATATAAATCGTCAATGGCAAAGAGTATTTTTTGGGCTTGTGCTACGATGACTTTGCCTTCTTTTGTAATGGTCGAGCCGGTGCGATTGCGTTGGAATAACCGTAAACCTAATTCATTTTCAATCTTATTGAGTCCTTGGCTAAGTGCAGATAACGTGATATGTAATTCTTCAGAAGCGACTTTTAATGTGCCATATTTAGCGACAGCAACGACATACTTTAATTGTTCAATGGTCATATTGTTTGCTCTCCTTAGTTAATGTAAACTTCATTAATGTTTATTATAATGAAATTTACATAAACTAAAAAGAGATTTACACTAATAGTAGAAAATAAATATATTCAATATGGAGGAGTGGAGCCACATGAAGGATAAACGATATCGTGTCGCCAATCGTGAAGCATTGATTGGTATTGGACTCGTCATAATCAATTTTGCAATCTGGTATGGTTTTGCCTATGGTTTAGGGAGTGGAGACCCTGAAAATTATACATATATTCTAGGTTTTCCAGCTTGGTTTTTCTATAGTTGTATAGCAGGAACAGGTTTTATGATCGTTTTAATTTTCATCGTAATCAAGTTCTTCTTCAAAGAAGTTGATTTTGAGGAGGAGGAACAGTAGTGCATTGGACAGTCATTATTCCGTTAATTGTTTTTGTCATTATTATATTTGGAATTGGTTTTTGGTCGAATAAATTTGTGCGTAGCTCCGATTCATTTTTATCCGAATATTTTTTAGGTGGCCGGGAGATGGGTGGTTTCTTACTGGCGATGACGATGATGGCTACATATGGTAGCGCATCGAGTTTTATAAGTGGCCCAGGTGTCGCATACAATACCGGTTTGGGTTGGGTATTATTAGCCTTGGCCCAATTGCCAGCAGGTTATTTTGTCTTGATGATTCTTGGTAAAAAGTTTGCGATTGTCACCAGGAAATTAAAATCGATTACATTGATTGATTTTCTACGTTCTCGTTATGATAGCAATAGTGTCGTGATTATTTCAGCAGTGAGTATTATTATTTTTCTTTTTGCTTCGATGGTCGCGCAATGGGTGGGTGGTGCTAGGTTAATTGAATCACTGACTGGTATGAGTTATACGACAGCCCTATTCATTTTTGCTGCAGTCGTCTTAATCTATGTCATTATCGGCGGTTTCCGAGCAGTAGCGCTGACAGATGCATTACAAGGCTCGATTATGGTCATCGGTACAATTATCCTCCTAGTCGGCGTAGTCATCGCAGGTGGTGGTATAGACGCGATTATGGGCAAACTTGTCACGGAAAATGCGGAGCTTGTATCGCCATTTGGTGTTGGTCATGTCTATTCACCAGCCTATGTATCCTCATTTTGGATTTTAGTCGGTGTTGGTGTTATTGGTTTACCACAAATTGCCGTGCGTGCAATGAGTTATAAAAACGCTAAAGGCATGCATAGCGCTATTTTAATTGGTACAATCGGGATTGCCACCATCATGTTTGGTATGCATTTAGTCGGTATTTTCGGACGTGCAGTTATTCCAGGAATCGCGCTAGGTGATAAAGTAATGCCCACATTGACGATGGGAGTGTTACCACCTGTTTTGGCGGGGATTGTATTAGCAGCTCCAATGGCGGCTATTATGTCTACGGTAAATGCCTTGTTAATGATGGTCAGTTCGACGATTGTCAAAGACGTCTATTTACATTATATTAAACCGAATGCGACGGAAAACCATATTAAAAAGACGAGCTTTCTATCTACAGCAGTTGTTGGTATTTTAGTCGTATTCATGTCATTTAATCCACCGGAAGTCATTGTCTGGTTGAATCTTTTTGCCTTCGGAGGCCTAGAAGCGGTATTCGTCTGGCCAATCGTTCTTGGTCTGTACTGGAGAAAGGCCAATAAATATGGGGCGTTGGCGGCTATGCTCATTGGTTTAGCCATGTATATTGCCATCACACAATTTGCGCCGAATATCTACGGTGTGCACAGTGTCACCTTCCCTGTACTCACTTCATTCATCGCTTTTGTCATCGTCAGTTTAGTGACGCATAAAAAAGTGAAGGCAGCACCAGATTATATTTAGTTTACTAAATATGTGAAAAGTTGATTCAGATAAAAAGTATTGCCTCGGCAATAAACAGACCGCTTCAGGTTAGACAAAATAAAAAAAGCATCTTCAAAGAATTTTGGCATAGCGCCCTCTAATTCTTTGGAGGTGTATTTTTTATGCGCATGTATACGTAATCCGTATGAAATTAAAATGACAGCTCTTCAGATGATACTGTCTGGTGTTCCAAGCGAGCAAACGTTAATGAATTAACTAGTTAAAATAGGGAGAGTAAGAGCGCTTTAAACAATCTATTCTCGTTGTGGACAAAAGTTTGATCCCCTTTCCATTATACAAAAATTAGAATGTGAGAATTGAGTTTTAAAACAATAAATGGAGGTGTTTTAAAAGGACGAGGAAGTGGTTGATGTAGTTGAGCGATTTAAAGAAAAAAACGCTCGTTAATAATGCGCAATCGAATTGTTGCCTTCCACGCTAACGAAACAACCAGTCTCCGATAAAGTATCGAAAACTGGCTGCATCATGTTTTTTTTGTCTTTTTTAAGTGACGCACTAAAAAATAGTCCTCTATTTGTGCTTGGTAGGAGAAGTACGGATAGCAAGAGTTGTATCGACCATTTATTGTGCGGAGGCAATCATTTTTCGATGGATTTGATTGTCGCTAGTACCGTTTTAAATTGTGCATCAAGCGCCCAATACTTGTCACTACCAAAAGGTTCAAATGATAATTCACTAAGTAACTGATCCTTTTGTAAAGACAGTAGTAATAAGTCATTATTCGTCTTATCTACAGTCGAAATGAATTGTGATTCTGATAAGATGCCTTCATGTAACTGCCAGGTCATTGTGGCAATTTTTTTTCTGAAATAGCGGTCGTGTGACACAAAAATAAGTGTGCCATTATAATGTTGCAAGACAGTTTCTAATTCTTGTCGTGCAGCTAAATCTAGATGATTTGTCGGTTCATCAAGAATGAGAACATTTTTTTGCTCGACAATTAATTTCAATAATTTAATTTTAATACGTTCGCCCATGCTCAGTTGTGCAAGTTGCATCGTATAGTGTTCAGGGAGAAAGCCAAGTTGCACGAGCATCGTTATAAAAGGACCGACGTCCTCCGTTTGCAGATCAAAGTAGGTCTTTACTGTTTTTTCAAGTGGCAAATCAAAGACATCTTGGCTTAAATAACCGATATTGGCAAAGCTGGAAGACCAAATTTCTCCATCATATGAGACCTGTTGGAGCAACATATTTAGCAACGTCGATTTACCGCTACCATTCGCTCCAGTAATAGCAAGTTTAGTACCAAATGGAATACTGCCATTCGTCGGGTGTAGGAGTGTTTTTTCTCCGAAGTGTTTAGCGGTATTTTTAAGTTCAAAAAGCGTACCTGATTTTACGGCATCCGCTTGTAAGACAAAGTGAACAGTATCGTCATCTGTACTATTTGTGACACCGGTCTTCTCCAGTTTTGCAGCTAATCGTTTCTCTACAGACTTTCTTTGCTTATCCATTTGTTTTGCTTTCGACCGATAATATTCTTTAGGGAATTCCTGCTTTGTCGATTGTGCATGAGCGGAGGCGGACCAATTTGTCAGCTTTTGCATTTGTTCTTTTACTTTGCGCTGTTCTTTTTGCTGCTGTTCAAAAAGTTTCTGTTGTGTTTTCTTTTGTAATGCGAGCTGTTGTTCATAGGCGCTGTAATTTCCTGCATAAACTGTGATGATGCCATCAGCAATGGCCCAAATTTCTGTTGCAACGGCATCAAGAAAATAGCGATCATGTGAAGCAATGACCAGTGTTGGTTTTGTTGTGTGAATCGTTGAAATTAATAAATCAACGGATTTTTCGTCAAGATGATTTGTTGGTTCATCAAGTAGGAGTAAATCCGTGTGACTTGTGAAGGCAGCGCCAAGTCTGTTTTTTAATCGTTCACCGCCGCTCAAAGAGTGGAAATCGCCAGATGTATACCAACTCGTCCATGTTTTAAAATCATTGTTGGCGGGTGCTTGTTCAGTAAAGGATACAAGGTCTTGATGGACCAGATGCATACGATTAGGTGCTAATTTGCGATCAATTATGCCTGCAGTCGGTTGTAAATCACCAGTAATCAGTTGAAGTAAAGTGGATTTACCAGCACCATTTTTACCAACGACACCAATGACGGCATGTTGTTGAACCGTTAAGTGCTTGGCTGAAAAAAGTGCGTGAACCTGTAATGAATGGATCGTTATAAATGTTGACATAAAATCACCCCTTCTGTTAAAGGAAGGCAGAAAAAAACCCTTCCCAAATAAATGGCAAGGATTAGTCAGATTGTACACAAAGAAGTCCTATCAGTAGTGAAAATAGGGCGGTGAACAGACTAATCCAATTTCGTGGTCGCACAATAAAGTTTGATTAGAAAAAGATTAGTTATTCATGGCCCTCTACCTCGTACTTTCTTAGATTTAGTGCCACTATAACATGGCTAAAATAGATTTGCAATGCTTTAGCATGCTATCAAACTACTAAGTAAACTACTTTCCTCAAAAAGCTCATTTACCGAAAAAAATATGATATTATAGTGAAAAAATAAAGGCAGGAGGAAATGAAATGTCCGTCATTGGTCCGTTCATTTTAATGTCCTTCCTATTAATTATCTTACCGGGTCCGGATTCGGGATTAGTCATCCAAAATTCGATTATGCACGGAAAATCAGCTGGTGTAAAAACCGTTTTAGGATCTGTTTCAGGTCTACTTATTCATACTGCAGCAGCCGTTCTAGGCTTGTCTGCCCTTCTGATGAAATCGGCTTTACTTTTTTCGCTATTAAAATATATTGGCGCAGCATATTTAATTTATATAGGATTTATGGCATTAAAATCTTTAAAAGACAAACCAGTTGCACAAGATGCAACCATCTCAGCAGGTAAACAAAAATCCTTTTTCTTACAAGGTTTTATCACCTGTGCGGCAAATCCAAAAGTGGCGGTATTCTTTTTAACTTTTCTGCCACAATTTGTTCAGCCCGGCTATAATCATATGATGCAATTTACATTGATGGGCTTCACTTATGCAGTGATGACAATCATTTGGTTTTTATTATATGTTTTTTTAATTGAGTTATTTGCAAAGTGGTTGAAAAAACCACATGTACAAAAATCCATTCAAGGATGTACAGGGGTTGTTTTACTATTGTTTGGTATCCGTTTGGCATTTGAGAAATCTGCATAATTTGTCGCTGTCTTGTCACGTTATCAATGTGCATAAATAAGATTAACTGTTAAAATAGTAACAGATTACTATTATTTATGAGGAGGGCGTCGAATGTCAGTATATGAAAATATTATTGTAGCCATTGATGGTTCTAAAAATGCGGAATTAGCTTTGGAGCGTGCAATTCAAACCGCAAAGCTAAATAAAGCAAGCCTGCACATCGTCAGTATTATTGATACGAGATCATGGGTGAATATTGAATCGCATAATGCTAAAAAACTTGAAAAAGACTCAGAGTTATTCGCTTCAAGTTTGATGGAAAGCTATAATGAAGCAGAATTAGCAGGTATTGAGAATATCAATATTATTGTTGAATCAGGTTCACCACGCACGATTATTACGCAGGAAATTTCACGTCGCGTCAATGCTGATTTAATTATTTGCGGCGCATCGGGTACAACACCTTCTGAACGTTTATTTTTGGGGAGCGTGTCAGAGAATATTGTGAGAACAGCGGAATGTGATGTCTTAGTCGTTCGTAAATAATGATAAGGACAGCGGCTGGGACAATAGTTTAGCCAAAATTAAAAGGAACATCGTATATGTAAATGCGATGTTCCTTTTTTGGGGTTCTATTCTATATGTTGGGGTATTAAAACAATTCATGTTTTAGACAATTAGAAATAGCGAGAGCTTTCCGCCGACAAATAAAGGATTGCTTACTACTTGTTTTTCGGCAGGAGTCCTCGCCATTTCTTTTAATCATGATGAACATACCTAAAAATAGACAGAAAAAAGCACATAAAATGGTTTGAACGACTTATGGTTTTGTATTATAAGCGTCGGTGCTATGTCTGTTCTTGTGGAAAACGTTTTTCAGAAAAAACTTCTTTTATTGAACCGTGATCAACGCTTTTCAAAAGAATGGCATCAAGCGATTCAAATGCTATGCGTTAAATCACCTACATTCCAATCAGTTGCTGAGAAAATGGGGACATTTAGTTCAACTGTTATTCGTCGTTTTTTTTTTGATCAAGTCGCAGAACAACAATTAGTGTCAGGTGTCACGCTACCAAAAGCAATCGCAATTGATGCATATAAAGGAGATACAAATGCCGGTAAATTCCAACTAATCATTACCAATGCAGAAACACATGAACCGATTGCTATCTTGCCAAATCGTCGGAAAGATACGATAAAACAGTACTTACAAAGGTTCGGTGATCAAGTAGAAATCCAATTTCATTCACCTCAACATTTGACACAGAGCCCTTTTTTGTCTGACCTGAGATCACTATATGTCTGAGCTTTTTTTATTTTTAATTGGACAATACATACTAATAACTCGATAGACAGTACCGATAATAAAGGAAAGGAGTGTCCATAAATGAAAAAATCCATGCTAATCATCGTACTGTTTCTCTTGTTGTCTAGTGGGACGTATAAGGCTTCTGCTGAAACGACGATTCGCTTGCAAAATAATCACCCAATTACTTCAGCGATTACGGCGAGTGACATACAGAAAACATTTATCATCGAAGTGAGCAAGATGAGTTCCGTCACATTAACAATTAAAACGGATCTGCCAAATCTCTATAGTAGTTTGGAGAATAACCAGGCAGATCAAATGAGTGTCCATTGGGACTATGCAGGCGCAACTGTAGCAAAACCAAAAACATGGACAACCACGCATATTTTAAAACCGGGGAAATACGCGATACACATAAAAAATCAAGCGCAACTAAATGGTCATTTTGTCATAGCTGCGACTCAAAAAGCTATTTCAAGCAATGAAATAGAACCAAATGATACGCAGAAAAAAGCGCAGTTATTACTACCAAATAATACAAAGGTTAAAGGGGTAATCGGTTGGAACGATAATGTAGATCTATATAAAATAACAAATGTTAAAAAATACGCAACACTCGAAGTTATTGTCACATCCACGATTACTAATATGAGCGTGCAAGTTGTCAATGAGAACGGGCGTATTTACTTTAGTAATAATTTATTCGGTCATGCTACTGTACAAAAACCAAAAAGTTGGCGTGATTCAGCAAGGATTACGAAAGGTGATTATTATATTGTCGTCAACAGCAATGTGGCAACCTATGGCCAATATACATTAACGACAAAAATAAAAGAAATGTTGCCACCGCCGCCAGTTGTAAAAAAAGTAATAGTAGGTAGCAAAAAAGTGACGGGTCAATCTATTCATAGTAGTAAAATAACAGTGAAAATCAATGGTAAAATTTATAAAGGTCTCACTAATTCTAAGGGGCAATATACAATCAGCATACCGCGACAAAAATTGAATGCTGCTATTTTTGTACGTGTAACGAGTAAATTTGGGACGAGTGACTATAAAAAAATAAAAGTCACAAAAAAATAATGTAGCCATTTGGAAAAAAATGATAAAATAAAAAGACTACGCACCAAGAATAGGAGTCATTACGAGTACAAGCGCAATGAACCTATCCGGGGAGCAGTCTTTATTTTTTTGATAAAGTATAGGCCATTTTTGGTGAAACACCTTCGTCGGTTATTTTATATAACTCATACTGTTCGTCACCTATTTTAACAATTTGATAAGTGGGGCGATGATCCAAGATTAATTGGTCCAGTTCAATTTTGTATTGGCTTGTCATCTTTTTCCCATCGTTTTCTAGTGTGACAAGTTTAGATGGTGCATCAAAATCCATATCGATAGAATAATTAGTCGCACTAGCTTGATAGTGACCGTTTAAGGTGATTTCGTCATCGCAAGCCGCTAGAACGACTACTAACATAATAAGTATACAAATATAATAGATTTTTTTCATACTATCCAAACCCTTCTACAATAACTTCTCATACATAAGGATAGCATAGATGACACGACATGTTTTGAAATGCCGTTCATCCTACTCTAAAAGGGGGCAAACAAAATGTTCAAACAAAAAATAATGCTAGTAAGTGCAGCTGCAGCAATGCTTCTGTATCCAGTGAGCGCGCAAGCCAGTGAGCCTTTAGCAGAAGTGAAACAGCTTGTGAAAGACAACTATTATCCGAGTATTTCTACAACAGATTTAAAAAATGCTACGACAATTAAACAGTTAATGTCAAAATTAGATCCCTATTCAATGTATATGACCAATGCAGAGTTTGATGATTTTTTCTCTGCTGTTGAAATGACAGTTACGGGCATTGGCGTGACAGTAACAACGAATGATCGGGGATTATTTATAGAAGAAATTATTGTTGGCGGTGGAGCTGCAAAAAACAAGCTGAAAACAGGAGATATTATTACAAAAATTGATGGACGTAGTTTAGCTGGCATGAGTTTTCATGCAGCCACTACCTTGTTACGAGGTAAAAAGAATACAAACGTATCGGTAACTGTTTATAGACCGACAACTAAAAAAGAATGGACGAGGGTTGTTACACGTACGGTCATCACAATCCCAAATGTTGAGACGAAAAAATTGGCCGGCGCTGTTGGTTATATTCGTTTAAATAGTTTTTCATCCAATAGTGCAGCAGATATACAAAAGGCTATGAAAAATTTGCCGAATGCAAAACGTTGGATTTTAGATTTACGTGATAATGGTGGTGGAGATGTTGGCGCTGCAGAGAAAATAATTGGTCTATTTAAAGGACAGCATATTGCTTACTTTTTCAAAATGGCCAAAGATAAAAATATGTATTATATGCCATCTGTAAAACAAAAAAAACAATTTAATGGTCCTGTTGCGCTATTGATTAATGGCAATTCTGCAAGTGCATCAGAGATGACAGCAGGCGCATTAAAAGGTCAAAAATTGGCTACTGTGTATGGCCAAAAATCTTATGGTAAGGGCGTTATGCAAAGCTTTTTCCAAACAAAGAATAAAAAAGGCTATGTCAAGCTGACGATTGCAGAGTTTTTTGCACCATCATCCAAACAGGAAGCGCTCACCATTAATAAAAAAGGAATTACGCCTCATATTAAAACGGCCAAAGGTCAGGAAGTTTTTGTTAGTCATCAAGCTATTTTGAAAAAAGAATTAGTGAAAAATATAAAGTTACCAACTATTTCACAAACAGTGAAGACACAGGATCTCATAATCAAACCGTCGAAGACTTTCAGTTGGTCACAGCTCTCAACATCTACCGTATATTTGATGCAAATTGGGGGACCAACACGTAAAATTACAGTGAAGAAAACAGTCGCTAAACAGCTGAAAATCCATGCAAACGCCGGTATTAAAGCGGGGACTCGTTATTATATTAAAATGACACCTAAAAAAGGTCAGGCTGCATATAGCTATGTGACGATTAAAAAATAATGAAACAGCCAAGAAAATAGGTATTTTCTTGGCTGTTTTATTATTTTAACATGATTTAATGTGTCATTTTGATGGGTAGTTTCATCATAGTTGATGTGACATTAGCAAGTAATTTATCGTTTTGGAATAATTCAGATTCCAAATATAACATGGTACGTCCATTGCGAATGACCTTTGTATCAATGGTGATTTCTCCAGGATTTCCTGGACGATGGAAGGTGGTATTAATGGATACGCTTGTGAAGTGTTCTTCCATTCCTTCTAAACTCATCACGGCATAACCCATACCCACATCAGCAGCAGCCGTAGTAAAACCACCTAGTACAATACCTGCGCCATTTAGATGCGCTGGTGTAACATGCCATTTACATATGGAATGACCATCATTTGCGCTTTCAAAAACAATACCTAATAATTGTTCGGACTTCGGTTGTTCAACACCTAATGCTAGTAATTTATCCAATCTACTCATGAACTTTGCCCCCTTTTCCATATTGTACATGACAAGTCGTCAAGTGCATATTATTGTGTCATACATTTTCTATGGTTTATTGTCCTTGTCATGATGCAGTAGCCATGCTAGGCGCATGCATGGAAATGTTATTATTGGGTATACTAGTATGGATGAAAGGGGAGGTTACATGATGAATAGAATTAATTTAATTGCTATTGGAGTAAAGGATTTATCGAAATCATTGGCTTTTTATAAAGGGTTAGGTTTTCAAACGACGGAGCAACAAGATGCACCGCCCATCGTATTTTTTAATAATAAGGGCACGAAATTAGAATTGTTTCCAATGGCAGGTTTAGTAGCAGATATGAAAATTACCATGCCAGATGCTGCGATGGAAGGACAATTCAAGGGCATTACATTGGCATACAATGCTAAATCACAGCAAGAAGTGGACGAGCAACTACAGTTAGCGGAAAAAACTAGGGGCAAAAATTCTTAAAGCGGCAGAACCTGTTGCGTGGGGTGGCTATAGTGGTTATTTTCGCGATCTTGATGGTGTTGATTGGGAAGTGGCCTATGCCGAATCATGGCAATTTGATCAGGAAGATATGCTCATAATCGAATAAAACAGACTAAGATTAAGTAGTACAAACCAAGGTCTTGGTCGGCGCTACTCATCTTAGTCTGTTGATCTAGCTACTTCAAACCTTTAAAAGTAGCGGTGCACATTGCGATGAGTTCATTGGAAGCATTACGAATTTTTCCCTCGACGATTAAAGTGGAACGCGTTTGTTCGACGACAGAAGCAGTTGCCGTTAACATACCATCTGTTCCTTGACGTAGGAAACGTGTCTCCATTTGCATCGTTAATACTTGGTTGAAACCAAGTGACATGGCGGCCATGCCCATCACATTATCAAGTGACATCATAATAATACCACCATGTAGTGAACCACCAGTATTTGTAATATGTGTATTAAAGGGTACTTGCAATGTGGCAACGCCTTTTTCTGCATGAATATATTGGAAGCCAACACTATGCCAAAGCTCTGTGGCTTCAAATAATTGTTGGATGGATTGAGTAGTTGTCAAAATAATACCTCCTGCTAGTTGTGTGTAATCTGTACATTTAATGATAAGGAACAATGGGCAAAATAGCTATATAAAAAGAAAAAAAATTCTTTTTATAGTAAAGCAAAAAAATGATTTCAATAAAAAACCTATATTGTCATTGAATTGTCATGCACAAACACGTTAAATGGACAATAAATTGTCATGAATTTTACACCGTGAGTACCTTTCATTACAGAATGTCAGCATTTAATGATAAACTTGTACTACATATTACTAGGAGGGTTTTTTTAAGTGAAAAAAATTATCGCAGCAGTATTCGCAGCAACATTGACATTTGCTACAGTGGGACCATTAGTGGTGAACCATTTTTCTACAGCAGATGCTCGTGGTTATAAATCAGGTAAGAGTGGTTTCAATACGAATAGAAGTTCAAATACGAACTCAAATACAAATTCAAATGCTACAAAAAAAGCAACAGATACGAAAACAAAAAATCAATCAGCAGCACAAAAAAGTAATAAAGGCGGGCTAATGAAAGGCCTAATGCTTGGTGGTTTAGCTGGTTTACTATTCGGTGGTCTACTATCGGGTATGGGCGCAATGGGCAGCATCTTTGGTTTGCTTGTTAATATCGTCGGTATTTTAGTAGTCATCATGTTAATTGTGAAAATATTCCAGATGTTTACGCGCAACAAACGAGAAAAAGAAGAACGTGAGCGCAAAGCATGGAAGAACTAATAATCTCTGAACAAGATGTCATCAATTCTATTTGCTTATACCATGCAAGAGAAAAGCTGATTATGCCTGAAGATGTTCAAGTCGAGCTGACATATGAAGATGATGCCGGTTTTGGTGCTGAAGCAGAATCAAATGGACAGCAAACTTTTTATAAAGAAGGCAATATGTTAGCGGCGCTAAGAATTTGGGTTGAAGAATTTTTAGAGCTGGATCCGTACGGCACGGCTATTCGCATTGAATTACATGATGAAGAAGGTATTATCGCCTACGTTTCACAATAATAAACAAATTAAAGGATGTCACAGTGGCTATTGGATTAGCTTTTGTGACATCCTTTTTTTGCTTTATTTAGGTTCTATACGATTACAATACCACTTCTGCTCGACGCTATCCGCGGGCAAGTAGAGAGTTTAAACAACTTTTTAGAAAGTATTCATAGTAAAAAAGGTTTTAAAACGCCATACATCTGGATGTAGACGCTTTGTTCATTTTCGAGCGAAGATTTTATTGAAGCTACAGGATCAAGAAATTGGTTTGCATTTAGGGTGAATAATTTGTGTAGTAAAGAACGATGACGCCTGCTGGAAAGTGGTCATCTGAAACGAACAAATAGAAAAAGTGGCGTGATGTGAAAAATCCACATCACGCCATCTCAATAGTTGACGTAGAACCTTTATTTATAATGTGAGTTGCTGTAAATAAGATGCCAGTTTTTTTGAATGATTATGTTGCAGTTGTTGCTCAATTATTGATACAGCCTTCACTTGGTTATTTTCCAATACATAACATTCCGCAAGCAAAATCGTAAAGCGAGCCTGCATAGGAAATTCCACAATAGCTAGGTGACAGGCAGCGACTGCTTCCTTCATTTTTTTCAAGGCCATAAGCGCTTGGATTTTTGAAGCGTGGGGGCGATCAAAAGTGGGTGCCAATTCAATTGCGTGGTTAGCGAATTGTAGTGCCCACGTAAAATGGTGATGATCCAAACATTTTTCGGCCATTACCCAAAAATATTCATTGGACAAATAGCGCTTTTCACCAAAGTGGATGGTAGGTAGAGGTTCTGCAGCTAAAAACCGATCTACAAGAGGTTTTAATTGCTTCGTTTGAGCCAAATACTTTGGTAAACGATGACCTGCATAAGGTAAGTGTATGACTTGTGCGTGTGGGTAAGAAGCAAGTACTTCATTGTTGACATAGCGGTTGTCGATTGTATTTTTTGGATCAAATAATATAGAAACACGAGCATTGGTATTTTTCGGATGTGGTGTGATATGTTGATGTGGCACGATTTGATCTACATTTTCTGAGCCATAATCGGCAATAGCCGAGTTACGAGGGGCCATAGCTAACACAATAGCTTCTGGAATCGTCGTACCAAAATATAAGGCACTATAACCACCTAAGCTTGTACCATACGCGAATTTTGTAGAATACGCTTTCAATAATAGCTGTGTAGCTTCAACATATGTTTCACGGCTTAAATCTTGATGGAAATTATGAATAGAATGTCTACGCAAGGCAATAATATCCATTTTTTTCTTCTTAATCAAATTATAAGCAAAAGGAATACGGTCAATTGTTTTATCAATCGTATCAAATGTTGCAACGACTGTAGTAGACGGATTGATGTATTTATAGAGTTCGATAGTCGATTGTTCGTTCGTATAGATGGTGTATTTGCGGTACTGATCTTCGAATAGTTCTTCATAACCTTCAGGATCTGTATCGATACAATATTGGATTAATGATTTTGACTCATCGGTTTTACCGATCATTTGGTAGCAAACAGCGAGATTATAAGCAGATTCAGTAGTAGGCTGTAATTTTTGTAGCCTCTTAAAAGCAGTTTCTGCTAATGACCAAGCGGTATGACGCAAGGCAAATTTACTGGCAAACTCAATATATTGCTGCTGTGCATCATTTTTTAGTAGACCTTTTGCTACAAGTTGTAAGGCATCTGCTATACGACCATTTTTGGCTAAAAGAGTTGCACAATGTTGGTAAAACAAATATGTATTGTTTTGTCGTGATCTATGTCTGCTCGTCAATAAGTGTTTTAATGCTGTTTTTGGTTGGTTGTTTTTTAAATAGTGGCGAATAATCCGTGCTTGTATTTTTAAACTAGTTGGATGTATTTTAGTACCTTCTTTCAAGAGTTTAAAATATTTTTTCGTATTAATCGATTGTGCTAATTGTATATATTGTTGAGCTGTTGGTACTGTATGTGGCTTTTCAATCAGTGATGTAACTTGAAAACCACTCGCTTTAGAATCCACGATGGATTCACTCCTTTCAAATAGCATACCTTCTAATTAAAACATAGGTAAAGTATATATTTTGTTGTTGCTGTGTTTTGTAACATTATGTTAGCTGGGTGTAACACGAAGGAAATATATCGAAATAATGTTATATGGAATTAATAAATGTAAATAGTCTGTATTTATTTTTTAGAAATAGTGCGAAATAGAATAAAACAGCCTTAAAAAGCTATAAAGTTATGAAAGTTTGTCTTAATTGTAAGTAAATTTCCTTATTTTAGAGTCTAAAGTTGCCTCACTGGATAGGATAAGTGGTTTATATACATTGGTTTTGAGGAAATAGAATGATTACACTAGGAGGTTTCATATCTATGAACAATAAACAAAAAAATACATCTATTCGTACGAAAATTATTATGGGTTTTGGTATTATTGCCGTTATCGTATTGCTACTAAATATATTTATGTATTATCAACAAAATAAAGTGAGTAAAGAGACAAAGGACATGATTACTACAGAACTTCATCTATTGAACCTAGACCAACAATTATCAGCGAGTTTTGCAGTACGACTTGCTTCGGCAAGAGGTTATGTTCTATCAGGTGATCAGGCTGAAAAAGAAGTGTTTTTAGCGTATACGGAGCAAGCTAAAAAATACAATGATGAATTAGAGCAATACCATGCATCTAAAAACGCCATGACACTAGTTGCAGATTCGATTGATTGGCGTGAGAATGTGTTAGAAAATGTTTTTAAAACATATGAAGAGGGAGAAAAGGTAAAGGCACAAAAAAATTTACAAAATTTAGATGCTGATGCTAATCGAATTCGAGATGGTTTTGAGAAAATGGCGGAAAATCGTTTTCAATTAATAGAAGAGAAAGGGCAGGATGTTCTTTCTATTAATAGCACCATGAAAACAATGATGATTATTTGTACGATTGCCTTGTTTATTTTGTCCTTAATCGTTGCTTATTTTACATCCAATATTATTCTTCGTCCTATTAAGCGTGTGACAGAACGTATGCAACGCATAGCAACAGGTGATATTTCACAAGATGACCTACCTATAAAGTCACATGATGAAGCAGGTCAGTTAACAGTAGCAGCAAATGTAGTGAGTGCAAAATTACGTGAAATGATTGCCGCTGTACAACTTATTTCAACTCAAGTGAAAACGGCGAGCGAGCATTTAGCGCAGTCATCAGGGGAAGTGCGTGAAGGGTCCAACCAAATCTCTATGACGATGCAAGAATTAGCGGAAGGTACAGAGGATCAAGCAAGTCATGCTACAGATTTAGTGCAGGTCATTGAAAGCTTCACGCTTCAAGTAACTGAAGCGAATGCTGGTGGTAATTTAATCGCTGAAAAAGCGAGTGAAGTAAAGAGATTAACAGATAGTGGGCGGATCTTAATGGATTCTTCGACAACGCAGATGACGTCAATTGATGAAATTGTTAAAGCGGCAGTTGAAAAAGTGGAGTTTTTAGAAACACAATCGCTAGAAATTACAAAATTAGTATTGGTCATTCAAACTGTTGCTGAGCAAACGAATCTTCTAGCGTTAAATGCTGCCATTGAAGCAGCGCGTGCTGGGGAAGAGGGGCGAGGTTTTGCTGTAGTAGCAGATGAAGTGCGCAAACTTGCAGAACAGGTTGCTTTATCGGTCACGGATATATCTTCTATAGTAGAAACCATGCAAAATGACACGACAGCAGTGACAACTTCACTACAATCTGGTTATAGTGAAGTATCAAAAGGTACGGAGCAAATTGTTGAAACAGCGCAAACATTTGATCACATTGCCAGTGCTGTAGTATTGATGAATGATCATGCCAATAGTATTTCACAAAGTTTAACAGGTATTATGAAGTCGACCCATCAGATCAATTCTTCCATTGATCAAATTGCATCTGTTTCGGAGGAATCTGCAGCGGGTGTTGAAGAAACAACGGCTACAATAGAAGAAACAACGAGTTCAATGGAGGAAATTTCGAATTCTGCCAATGAATTATCACAGATGGCCAACCAATTGAATGAAGAAGTGAATAAATTTAAGTTATATGAATAAAGTAGGACAATCGTTAGCGATGATGAATCACGCGAACGATTGTTTTTTTATTTTCAAAAGTAATTATTTACCAATTAGAAAAATGATAAGCTTTTACATATGTAAGTAGTTCAATTGATATGGTGGTAGAATGATAGTGAAAACAGTCGAAAAATGTCGAAAACAAAATAGGTATATAGTCTAAAATTGATATTTTTATTAATTATTAGCTATGAAATCATAATAAACACCTAAATTATGACTAATTAATATGAGTAAAATACTAATTATATCCCTTTGTACTTACAAATAGTACGGATTTGATAATTAATGATAAATAATAGTACTAATTTGATTAGTATGATAACTTTGATGCAAAAATGATAATTATGTATTTTTATATTAAATAAATGATAATTGTCATTTATTTAATAGGTAAAACAAATTATTATTTACAGAATTGATAAAAAAATGTGAAAAAGAGTAAAATAATATCAAATTGTATGATAGTATAGTTAACAAGTAATACAAAAGGGCGTATGTAGAATATTGTTTAGTAATATTCGCACACACTATACTATTACTATTAGTCTATAAGAATGGGGAGAAATAATAATGTCATTTAAATTAGTAAAAACAGCTGCAGCAATCGCACTTGGTGCATCACTAGTCGCAACAACAGTAATTCCAGGAGCAACTGATGCTTCTGCAGCAAGCAAATACAAGATCAAAAGCGGTAAATTAGTAGTAGCTAAAACAGGTAAAGTAGCTAAAGGTTTTGTAACATACAATAAACTTGTCTACAAAGACGGTAAAAAATTAACAGGTCTTAAAGGCAAAACATACTACAAAGCAGGAGCAAAAGCGACTGGCACATACAAAGGTAAATACTACTCTAAAGGTGTTTACAAAGTAGCAACAGGCACATACAACAAAGCATACTATGTTAAAGGTGTTAAAAAAGTAACAACAGGCCTATACGGCGCTAAATACTATAAAGATGGTAAATTAGCAACAGGCACATACAAAGCAACATACTATGTAAACGGCGTTAAAAAAGTAACAACAGGTTACTATAACAAAGCTTATTATGTAGCAGGTAAAAAAGTTGTTGGTACAGGTACTTATAAAGGTGCTTATTATGTAGCGGGTAAAAAAGTTGTAACAACAGGAACGTATGAAGAAGCATACTATGTAGATGGCGTAAAAGTTGTCGAAACAGGTCTTTACAAAGAAGAGCTTTACATTAAAGGCGCTCTTAACAAAGGTTTAGCATTATTCGAAGGAAAATTATACGATGACGCTGAGTTCAACAAAGGCATCAAAGAATTCGAAGAAAAATTCTACAATAACGAAGTAATCGCAGACGGTACTTTTGATGTTGCAGGTAAAGAAGAAGCATTTGAAAAAGGCCTTAAAGTGGGCGCTAAAGTAGCTTCAGTTGAAGCGATTAACGAATCTACAATCGAAGTTAAATTCAACAAAGCTGTATCAGTAGAAGCTGAAGCTGTAGACGCTGCTACTAAAGAATCAACAGTTGCAACTGTTGATGGTGCTACATTAACTGAACCAAAACTTTCTGCAGATGGTCGTACTTTAACTCTTACTTATGCATTAAATACTGGTGTTACTGAGCTTAAAGATGCTACTGCTACAGTAAATCCAGTAGTAACTAAAGCAGATGCTAAAGTTTCTACTCCAAAATTTGTTAAAATAGTTAACTTTAAAGATGAAGTAGCTCCAACAATCAAAGAAGTTAAAACAGTAACAACAGGTGCTGAAACTGTAGATGCAACTATTTCTTTTTCTGAAAAATTAAAATCTGTTGGTGCAGTAAGCGTTGATGGTATGGTTAAAGCCGTTTCGTTAACAACTGACAATACAATTGTTATTAAAGATATTAAAGCTGGTTCAACAGTTAAAGTTGTAATCAATAATTTAGAAGATCTATCGGGTAATAAAACAGCAACAGCTGAAACAACAATTGTTACTGCAGAAGATAAAGTAGCTCCAACAGCATCATTCATTACTGATGGTACTAATGTTAAAGTGAAATTCTCTGAAGTAATTAAAACTGGTGCAACAGTTACAGCTAATGGTACTTCATTAACTTTAGGTACAATTGCTGAAGATGGTTTCTACACAATTGATGCTTCAAGTATCTTAGTTACACCTCTATTATTCTTAAAAGATGTTAAATTTGTAGTTACTGATGTTGAAGATTTAGCTGGTAACAAACAAGAAAAAGCTTTCGAATACACTACAACAATTCAAAAAGCAGATGCAGTAGTTGCTAAATTAGTTAGTGCTAAAGTAGCTGAAGATGGTAAAACTATCACTGTAACTTATGATAATAAAGTAGCGGTACCAACTACTTTACCAACATTTGGTTTTGATCACAGAACAACAGATGATATCTTAAACAAAAATCAAACTGTAACAGCAACTAAAGGTGATTTATCTCAAGATGAAAAATCAATCACTTACACATTACCAACTGCTTTAAATAGCGGAACGTATAACTTCACTTTAGGCGAAGATAAATTCAATGCAGTAGTAACTATTGCAGCAGAAGAAGTAAAACCTGAAGCGAAAATCACTTATACAGCTACAGTTAAAGAAAATGTAATTACAGTAGCATTTGCTAGCGTTGTTGATGGATTAGATGCTTCAGCTAAATTAGCTTCTAACTACAAATTAGCTGGTGAAGCATTACCTGCTGGAACAACTTTAGAATTTGTTGGTAACAAAAATACAGTTGAAATTACATTACCAAAAGAAACAATTGCAACAACTGGTAAACGTACATTAACTGCTGAAAATATCAAAGATGTTAAAGGTAACACAATTTCTACAGCTCAAACTGTCGTGACAGTAGAACTTACAGATAACGTAGCGTCAACATCTAATGGTGTAGCAACAGTATCTTCAACTACTCAAGCATCAGTGAAATTCTCTGAAGCATTAGTAACACCAGCTGATTTTGATGGTGTAACAGTTAAAGTGGGCGGCATTGTATTAGCAACTGCTGATCGCGATTTAACAATTGATGCTACTGGACAATTAGTAATTACTAATAAATCTGTAGCAGGATTCAAGTTAAATGATCAAGTTACAATTGAATTAGCTAAAGAATCTAAATTAGCTGATGCTGCTGGTAACCTAGCAATCATTAAATAAATATAAATATTAACAAACTGTAATACCCCTCAAAATCTCGATTGGTGAATAACCAATCGAGATTTTTTGTATAAAAAAGCGAGTTTTATCATATGAAATAGATAAAACTCGCACAGAACTATTTATTTTGGCGCTTTACTGCCCATAAGAATTGAGGTATTTTCAACATGCGTTTGGCACGTGTCGGCTGTGTGATCAGGCGATGGAACCATTCTAAATTGAGTTTGATAAAGATTTTTGGTGCGCGATTCACTTGGCCGGACAGTACGTCAAAACTACCACCAACCCCCATCATGACACAGTGTTGGAATCGATGGGCATGATCGGCAATCCATTGTTCTTGCTTTGGTGCGCCTAATGCGACAAAAATATAATGTGGTTGTAGTTTGCTAATTTCTATGGCGACCGTTTCTTCATCGCCATTGCCGCCGTAACCATCTGCTATACCGACCACTTCAGCTTGTGGGTATAGTGTTTTTACTTTTTCGGCAGCAGCCTGCGCAACGCCGGGTTTTCCCCCATAAAAATAAAACCGATTATTGTGAGCAGGGGCCTGGTCTAAAAAGCTATGGACAAGCTCATAACCGGGGATTCTTTCTTGCAGAGGTGTATGGAGCATCTTGGCGCCCAAAACGACACCGATTCCGTCTGCCACGACATGATCAGATTGCTGTAATAGTTGTTCGTAATGATTATTTTCTTTTGCTAACATCATAATCTCTGGATTAGCTGTTACTATTTTGAGCGGGGCTTTACGCTGTGCTCGTTCGAGAATCATTTGTTCGACAAATTGCTGTTTCGTCGTATTTGTCACATGTATATTTAATATAGTTACTTTTTCCATAATAGAGCGCATCCTTCATCTTATAATATATTCATTATATAAGAAATTATAGATCATACGCATCTATAAAGTAAGTTTGTTAGGTAAGGTACTTTAAAAATGAGCTAATGGCATAAAATCTAGCCCATACTTGATTAATCGGTTGAAGAAAAATCATCCTACTTCTACCTACTGCATTTCATCGATTGCCTATCGGACGTAACAATATAATTTTATAGGTAACAAAAAATATTCTTCATATGCCTAAAAAGGGATTTCTGACCATTGTACAATAGTTGGACATCAATTTTATGAAATTACGTTGAATTTCTCATTAAAATATCGAAAAGATGTGCTATGATAGGCATTGGTAATTGAATGTAATTTGCGTTCAAAGCGATCACTCGTCAGCAGTTTAAAAAAGATAAATGAAACTTTTTGGCTGTGCAATCCGTTAATAGATATAAGAGAAAAATAGAATAGGAGTGGGTATGATGAGCGAAAAGAAACGTTACAAGCCAAAGAAGGCTGCGGTTAAGCGCTTTGCTGTAGCATTTATCCTCATCATTGCGGTTGTTGGTGGAGTTTATGCACTACTCACTAAAAATGATGGTAAGGAAAATGCACCAAACACAGTAAAAGTACAAAATGAGGAAAAAAATAATAACACGAATGAACAAGCCAAGGATGATGGAAAAGAAAAAGAAGAACCATCTGACAAAGAAACGGGCAAAGTAACAAATGAAACACCAAAAACAGAGCCTAGTGAAGGAACGACAAACAAAGCTGAAACAACGGTTGTCATGCCTACCTATGATAAGGATGCAATCATTGCAAATGCTAAAACACAGGTTTACACAGTGTATACAGATTTACAGCAAGGTTCTGGTTTTCTTGTCAACCAAAAGGGCGATATCTTAACGAATGCCCATGTGGCAAAAGATGCTGGTTTCGTTGTTGTTAAAAATCAACATGGGCAAGAGTTTCAAGGTGAAGTCATCGGGATCTCCACTAAAACCGATATTGCTTTAATACGCGTACCCGATTTAGCGGGAAAAAATCCATTAGTACTGGATTCAGCAACAGCAGCTGTTGGTACGAAGGTTGTAGCCATTGGGAGTCCAAAAGATCAATATGGTACGACTACAGAAGGAATTGTAAAAAGTATTGGAGCGGAATTTGTAGATGGTTATACATATAATCATTTATACGAAATAACGGCTAAGCTCAATAAAGGTTCAAGTGGCGGTCCATTGATTAATGCTGAAACAGGTAATGTTATTGGTATTAACTCCATTATTTTAGAGGATCATCCGGAAGTCGGTTATGCAATTCCAATTAGTTCCGTATTATCGTTCATTAATACATGGTCAGCTAAAAACCCGACAATCAACTTTGATGATAATGAAGATTTTGATAATAACCATGCGGATGAAGCCTATTTCTCTAATAAGCTCTTAAAAGATAGCATGGAAAGTTATTATTTATTAGTTGCACAAACATTAAATAGTGGTAAGCATGATTATTATTCTTCCTACTTATTGGAAAATAGTAAAGCTGTGGCAACAGCTAAAACGATGATTGATACGTATTCATCTAAAACAAAACAATTCAAAAATATTAAATACAATGTGACAGGTATTACAATTGGTGAAGCAAGTTCTACAGTGAATATGAAGACGGTTGTCACGTATATCGATACAGCTACAAAAAAACAGCAAACAGTAACAGAGAATCTAACGTATACGATTATAATTGATGATTTCGGTGAATATATGATTTCTTCAATCGTTATTAATAACAGCGTAGATACGGGCGATCAACAAGTAGTTGAACCGCCTGTAACGGAAGATAAGGCCCCTGACGAGTCTACAGATACATCAGGTAATGGTACAACGGAAGAAGAAAAACCACCGGTAGAAGATAATGATGCTGATACGGATACAAATGGTTCGACCTCTAAACCGATTGATCAAGGTGAAGCAGCTGAAGATAAGGAAGAAGAAAAACCAGCGACAGATGTAACACCTTA
The DNA here is from genome assembly GCF_003143975.1 of Kurthia sibirica. GTDB lineage: Bacteria > Bacillota > Bacilli > Bacillales_A > Planococcaceae > Kurthia > Kurthia sibirica. The sequence continues at coordinate 24,133 of NZ_QFVR01000006.1, forward strand.
ATAAAAAAAGACTGTTCAACAAGCTAGTAGTATAGCTTGTGCGAACAGTCTTTTTTAGTTCTATTTTCATTTAAAATAGAACTAAAAAATAGCAGCAAATCTATCTGCGTTCAACAAAGTGATTGACTGACAAGCTGGACAAATAGGTGAACGCTTCGGCATTTCTATAAAAGGAGCATACTTACCTTCAATTTCTTCCGTTTTGGTGACTAAAACATTTTTTAATCCTGGAATATTCATCATAGGCTTCATATAGTATAGCTCACCTTTCTACTCTTACTTATTATTCAGCATTTTAAGTAGAGAAGATTTGGTGAACCTGTGCTTTTTTCTGTCTATTTTTAGGTATGTTTATCATGATTAAAATAAATAGTGCGTTACTTGTCGGCGGAAAGCTCTCGCTATTTCTAATTGTCTAAAACATGAATTGTTTTAATACCCCAACATATATAATAGAACCGAAAAAAGAGACTTTGAGCGCTAAGCTCAAAGTCTCTAGTAAACGAAGTTAGAGGATATTTTATTTACTAATTAGAAACGACCATAACCTACTACTAGTGGTGACCAGTAACCAGCTAATGATTGATATTTAACCGAGTTACCAGCTGCATGTAATAGTTGACCGTTACCAGCATAAAGGGCTACGTGTGTAACACGTCCGCCACCAGCTGAGAAGAATACTAAATCGCCAGCTTGTAATTGGCTTCTAGAGATTTTTTTCGAAGCAGCATATTGAGCACCGCTTGTGCGTGGAATTGTTTTACCAGCTGCATTTTTGTAAACATAAGATGTGAATCCAGAACAATCAAAGCCGCGTGGTGTTGTGCCACCCCATACATAAGGTGTACCACGGAATTGAGCGCCATAAGAAATTAATCCTGAGTGGCTTGCTGAAGCTTTTTTAACTTTGTTGTTTGTAAGGTAGTTAGCGTTCATCCATCCTGTTTTACCAGAAACTGTACCTTTAACCCAAGTAGTGCCAGAAACTGTTTTTTTAGCAGTAGTTTTAACTTTAGCACCATTTTTAACAGTACCAACTAATTTTCCTTTTACAGAAGCAGAGCTACGTAAGTTTAAAGTTCCATCATATGATTTAACATATTTTGTAGCTGAGTAGTTTTGTTGAGTTGCTGCTGATGCATCAGTAGTTGATCCGAATGCTGCTGATAAAGCGATAGCCCCTGTAGCGATTGTTGAGATAATTAGTTTCTTTAACATGAATGAAATTCCTCCGTTAAGTTCGTTTTTTATATGTACTAGTCATTTAAGTTCAATTGTTATTTTTTCTCTATACCTACTGTATAAAAAATCAGCTGTTATATCAACTGTATTTCAATTACAGTTATATTACAGTTGCGTTACAGAAAATGAGCTAAAATACATAATAAGTTTGTAAATATAGGTTAATTAATAATAATTTATTGCAAATAGCAAAAAAAGTTAAGAAATATAACAATATATAGCTTTTTAGGGGATTACAGTCTGTAATAGTTACAAAAATGAACATAAAAAAAGAGCAGAATTCAGCTCTTTTTTATCAGTATTATTAATTTAAACGGCCATATCCTGCAAAATGACTGGCCCAGTAATTTTCACTTACAGATGAAATTTGTACACGGTCACCACCAGCGTGAATGAACATGCCATTCCCCATATAAATGCCTAAATGTGTAATACCAATTTTATACGTATTTTTGAAGAAGACAAGATCACCAACTTTGGGCGAAGAAATGGGTGTAGCTAATGAATAATAACCAACTGCATTTGTGCGGCTAATCGATTTTCCACTTTGATTAAAAATATAATAGATGAAACCAGAACAATCAAAGCCATTTGGATTAGTACCGCCCCAAGCATAAGGCACACCTAAGTACTTTTTAGCATTTGTGATTAGTGAAGAAGATGTTGATGGGTTACCAACTGGTGTTGTGGGTTTGTTGACAGTTGAATTACCATTACCTGTATTTGGTTTTGTAGTAGTAACAGAGCCAGATACTTTTAGTTTTTGTCCAACATAAATCATAGGGCCGGTTAATGAGTTTAACGACATTAATTTAGCTGTAGAGATATTATAGCGACTCGCAATAGCAGATAAGCTATCACCACTCTTCACAGTGTATTGTGATGTCGACGTAGTAGGCTTCGTTGGTTTGGTTATTGTAGGTTTAGTTGGCGTTGTTGGTTTCGTGACAGTTACTTTGCCAGTAAGTTTTAAGCTTTGTCCAACATAAATCACAGTTGATTTTAAATGATTAAGCTGCGTAATCGAAGCAACTGTTGTATTATAGCGATTTGCAATAGCAGATAAACTATCACCACTTTTAACGGTATAACTTGAAGTACCGGTTGTTGAAGTTGGTTTTTTTGTCGGTACTGGTTTTTTAGTTGGCGTTGTTGGTTTCACTGGATTTGAAGTTGTGGTAATTTTGCCAGTGATTTTAAGTTTTTGTCCAATATATATATGATCAGAAGAGAGCTTATTGAGTTTTTTTAATTGGTCTACTGACATACGATATTTTGTAGCAATCGCATATAGATAGTCACCACTTTTAACAGTATAACTTGAAGACGAACTCGAAGAAGTAGGCTTTTTCTGTGTAGTTGTTTGCTTAGACGAATTCGTTGAATTTGGTGAACCTGTAATTTTCAATACTTGATTGACGTAAATCATATCGGATGTGAGTTTATTGAGTTTTTTGAGTGCTGTTGTTGTCATGTTGTATTTACTAGCAATTAGAGAAAGACTATCGCCGCTTTTAACTTTATATGTTTTTGAACTGGCTTCTGCGTCATCATGCCCTGCAAGTAGTACTGCTGCTCCAAGTGCGGCAGCGGCGTATAATGATTTTTTCACAATGTTCACTCCTTCTTTAATACGAATACTATAGTCATTAGAAAACTTAGTTTATTGAATAATTACCTTTAATACAATGTCTCAAACAAATTCGGAAAATACTAGCAAAGGTAATCTTGCATAAATGGCTAATTATGGTTTCTAAGTTAGTTCTAAATACTTAATGTTAATTGTAGTCTATCATAGTCAAATAGTCTTGAAAACAAAAATTTTCATTATGTGTATATAACTAAAAAACATTGCTTAAAAGAGAAATAACATTTTAATAAGGATATACTAAAGCTTTGCATAATTTATTAAATAAAAGATAAATTTAAAAGAAGATGAACTTTATACCTACTTTTGGTATTTATTAATAAAATGTACATATTTTAGAGGAAAATTACCTTTTTGATATTAAAACTAAAAAAACCAGATAAGTAGACCAATTACGTCTACTTATCTGGCGTCATTTATTAAAGTTTAAACGCAGATACATGATGGGATAGGCCATCAGCAAGCTGACTTAGTTCTTCAGAAGATGCACGCATTTCTTGAGTTGAGGCGTATTGTTCTTCTGTAAGTGCAGCAATTTGTTGTGTTTTAGAAGCTGTCTGACCAGATAAATCTTCTACACGTGTAAAGAATTGCGCGATTTCTCCAGTCACTTGATCAACTGTTTGGAGTAAATCAGTAATTTCAGTTGTCTTAGATTTCATATTAATAGTAGAATTAAAAATTTCTTCGAAGGATTCACCAGTTGTTTTAAAGAAACTGATTCCCTTTGTAACACTTATTTCGGTTTCACTCATTTCTTGCATGGTTGAAGTCATATCTTCATGAATTGTCGAAATGGTCAAGCGTATTTCTTGCGCAGATGCATTCGATTGTTCAGCTAATTTACGTACTTCATCGGCTACGACTGCAAAGCCTTTACCATGTTCACCAGCACGAGCGGCCTCTATAGCAGCATTTAAAGCAAGTAAATTTGTTTGGTCAGCAATGTTTGTAATGGCACTAACCATCGAGTCAATGGCGGTAGTACGTGATTCGAGTTGCCCCAAAGCTTGGCGTGTACTTTCGACCGATTTTCTAATCGCATATACTTGTTCAACAGCTTGTTTTAAGCTCAATCCACCATCCGTTGTAACATTCTTTGAGTCTGTTGCTAAAGAGGAAGCATAGTTTGCTGTTGTCGTAACTAATTGGATTTGCTCAGCAATATATTGAATACTCCGTGTACTCTGGGAAATATATTCACTTTGCTGGACCATATCTGTCGAAAGTTGGTCAGTAGCAATAGTGATTTGTTGGTTGGCATCATTTGATACTTCTGTGCTAGCAAGTAATTCTTCTGCTGAGGCAGCTAAGTTAGAGCTCGTATCTGTAACCGTTAAAAGCGTCGCATGTAATTGTTCATGCATATCAGCAAAGGTATTCGTTAAAATTGAAAATTCATCCTGCGATTTCTTTCGCTGTGGTTTATGTTGTAGATTCCCTTTAGCGAATTCTTTAGTCAATTGAATCAATTTATGTACCGGTTTTACTTTACGTGATAGGAAAGCTAATGTTGATAGTGACGCGATAAATAATAGGGCATTACAAGAAGCGATTAAAATGAAATATAAATTCACTTTTTTATTCGATTTCTCCATTTCAGCAAGCGTCCATTTGTTTAGTGAAGCGATGAATGTATTAATGGAATTTGTCACATTATCACGTGCAATCACATATTGCTCGTCAGATAATTGTTTTTGTATTTCTTTATTTGAATTGTCTTTTTGAATTGTATCGAGCACTGTTTTTTCGATAGTATTTAAAAAGGCAGATTGAGATTCAATCATCTCTGATTGTGCAATAATACGATCTGGTACATGGGCTTTTTTTAAATCAGTTTGTAATTTTTTAAAATCAGGTGTATTTTTTACCGCTTCATTATACTGATCTAAAAAACGTACAGAATGATTATCGATATAGATACGTGCTTTAGCAGACTTTGTTTCCGATGTTGTTTGAATAGCTAAGCCTACTTCTGAGAATGTATCTTTGTTTTGAGCAAAATCATGTTGTTGAGAAATACTATCTTTAAGCATAAATAAAATAACAATATTTAAAATAACAATTAATGAAACATATAAACTAGCGATTCTAATAATTTTTTTAAAACTCATATAGAAACTCTCCTTTGTACTTCTAAAGTTGTTTATAATGGATAATAATACCATCTTATTGTGATGAAAGACTCTAAGAGGAAATACAATTATCCATCATATGGCTTAATTTAGCAATAGATTTTAGGGTATTCATCTTGAATATAGTAATAAAATTAAAAAATCTTTCTATAATATAGAAGAAACTAAAAAAACGCACTGCGCAGAAAGTTCTGGCAGTGCGTTTTGGGTATAAATTTAGCGTTTTTCGGCTAGTTCATCTAATGTATAGACACGACCGATCTCATCTTTATAAATAATATGTTCTTTAGAAATTTTCGTAGGAGAATCAACACCAGCAGCAGCAGCTACACGGAAAAGTCCTTCACGAAGATTTAAAATATAATTGGATACACGGAATTTTTTCTCATCGACGATTAAACCATTTTGTAGTTTAGGGTCTGTCGTTGCAACACCAGCAGGACACTCATTTGTATGACATTTTTGAGCCATAATACAACCTACAGACATCATGAAGCCACGAGCGATATAGATCAAGTCAGCACCCAAACCTAAAATAACGGCTGCTTTATCCGCAGAAATAATCTTCCCAGCAGCGATGATTTTTACGCGATGACGCACGCCATAGCGTACCAGTGCATCTTGTAGCAATGTAAGACCTGTATGAAGTGGAAGGCCAACACTATCTGCAAGTTCTTGGAATGTAGCACCAGTACCACCTTCAGCGCCATCAATTGAGATGAAGTCTGGTCCTTTATTAGAAGAAGCCATATATGCTGCAAGATCATCGGCATCTTGTTTGCTACCGACTACAATTTTAATACCAACTGGTAAACCACCAGCTTCGCGTATTTGTTCAATAAAATCAAATAAAGTTTCAAAACTATTGAATTGACGGAAACGGTTAGGAGAGTTGATTGTTTTACCAACTTCAACCCCACGAATTTCAGCAATTTCAGGTGTTACTTTTTCACCTTCAACATGTCCACCACGCGTTTTAGCCCCTTGAGCCAATTTCAGTTCAAATGCTTTGACTTGTGGAATAGCTGCTTTTTCTTTTAATTTTTCAAAACTAAACTCTCCATCGATGGTACGGTAACCAAAAAGACCTGAGCCAATTTGTGCAATTAAATCTGCACCGCCGTTTAGGTGATGGGGCGATACGCCACCTTCACCTGTATTCATCCAAGAACCAGGTACTTGACCAATACCAGCAGATAAAGCGCTGATGGCATTTTTACCTAACGCACCATAACTCATCGCTGATTGACCAAACATGCCTTTCACATGGAAGGGTTCTCGACAATTTGGTCCAAGAATTACGGCATTATCATCTGTAAGCAACCACGGTTTTGCATCAACTTGTACCGTATGTTCCTTACGAGAAAATAATTCATCTGAATCAATAACATATTTTTGAGTAGCGACAAGATGATCTTGGTCTACTGTTAGTTCTTCAACTTGTTTTGTGAAAACGGCATTGCGAATATAATAACCGGCTTCTTCAAAGTTTCGTTTTGACCCGAAACCAATGACACTACCCAAATATTTACCGGGTAATACTACATGTAAAAATTCTTCACGAGAGAATGGGCGACCTTTATTATCATCGTCAAATAAATATTGGCGAAGCTCAGGTCCGATTTTCTCTGTTAAATAGCGCATACGTCCGAGTACCGGAAAGTTGCGAAGTATTGAGTGTTGTTTTTGTTTGCGGTCTAATAAATAGAAAACGATTACAAAAACAAGCGGAATAATAATAATTAAAGCAATAATCGTTACTAGAATTGCAGATAGTAAATCATGCCAATCCATGGGGTTACACGTCCTTTTCTGTATATGTCTAAATTGTGAATACATATCAATATAGCATTAAATATATCACGTTTTGAGATAGATACAAGTGTTTTTTTAAAAGAATTTTATATACAGAATATTCCGCTATGAAATGATACTCAAACCTACTAATTTTTACTATAAAACAGCAGTAAAAAAAGACAGTGCCAATGCAACTGTCTTTTTTTCTTATGATTATTAATTTTTTCGGGATAATGAGATTACGTAACCGATGAGTGCACCAATGATTGCTGGGATGAGCCAACCTAAGCTTAAACTGCTCAATGGAATCGCATTCAAGAATTTTTCATAGGCACTAAATTTAACACCCATCTCTTTTAAACCATCATAAATACTGACAAAAGCTGTGAAGATTAAGGCAACGACATACACCGCTCTAGCATCCTTAAATAGACGTGAACACAATACTAGAATCATAAGTACAATGGCCAATGGATAAATAGCGTATAAGACAGGTAATGAAATTTTGATTAATGATTTTAAGCCGAAATTTGAAATGACCGTCGTAAATAGAGCGAAAATAAACACCCATTTATTATAAGAGATTTTTGGAAATAGTTTATAGAAAAACTCGGATGACGCAGTCATTAAGCCGATAGAAGTTGTTAAACAGGCTAGTATAATAACAGCCGTCAACAGAATATTGCCGAACTGACCATATAACACATTTGCCGATTTTGTAATAACCTCTGATCCGTCACCTATAAAGCCAATTGTTTGGACAGAAGATGAACCAATATAACCAAGAGAAATATAAACCAGTGCAAGACCTGCTGCTGCAACAAATGCTGCAAATATTGTCGTTTTTACAATGGTCGGATGATGCGTAATATTTTTCCCTTTCAGTGCTTGAACGATGACAATCCCAAAAATAAGTGCCGCCAAAAAGTCCATTGTTAAGTAACCTTGTTTAAAACCTTCACCAAATGGATTAGCAATGTAATTGCCCACTGCCTCACCTGGACCAGCCATTGGTGTAACAATCGCTTTAATTGCTAAAGCAGAGATTACAATGAGTAATGCAGGTGTTAATATTTTGCCGACTGTATCAATTAATTTTGTAGGCTTCAAGGCAAAAAAGCTTGTGATTAGGAAGAAAAAAACCGTAAAAATAATGAGTGGCCAATGAGAATTTGCAACTGCTTCAGATAAATACGGTTTAATGCCTAATTCATATGAAACCGTACCTGTACGAGGCATTGCAAAAAATGGTCCAATTGCTAAAAAGACGATTGAGGTAAAGATTATACCGAACATGGGGCTCACGCGACCCGCCATATCCTGCAATTCACCGCCAGATTTTGCTACAGTAATAACGCCAAGCAACGGTAGACCTACGCCTGTTATTAAGAAGGCAATTATAGCGATGACGAATTCATTCCCTGATTTTTGCCCCAGTTCGGGAGGGAAGATAATATTGCCTGCACCTAGGAACAGCGCAAATAACATAAAACCTACGGATACTTTTCCCCAAAGTGATAAAGATTGATTTTTCATAGTAAGAACTCCTTCATGTAAGTGTGATTAGTATTTATCATTATATAAAATAATATCTAACTATTTGTTTTTATCTGAAAATTCAAATTAAATAAGAAAAACTAACCTCCAAATAGTAACACGAATAAGACTTAAAAGGAATGAACAATTTTGATAATATCCATAAAATGAACATTTATGACTGTATATACTAGTTGAAATAGAAAATTAATGAATTTAAATAATAATATGTAGTGTAAGTAAAGACTTTGTAAACGTCTTGTAATGCATAACATAATCTAAAATACCTATGTTACATTGTCTATGGAGGTGTATCATTTGAAGAAATTATGGTTATCATTATCTTTAAATAGAAAATATATGATGGCAACAGCGGTAACAATTGTATTGTTTGCTGTGATGACAACATGGCTTGTTGCCCAATTAATTGCCAATAAAAAATGGTCTACAGAACTCAATCGTATTTCAAACGAAGTGAGTCAACTAGAAGAACTTTCACAAAATTTTTCTACGCTTTATATTGCCATTAACCATTATACTGGCGATCCACTGCCAAAATTCAATGAAGATGTGCAAACTGCCAATACGAGCATAAAGGAGAGTCTACAAACGATTACTTTTTTAGAGATAGCACCTATTCAAGAAATAGCTGATAAGATTAACCATACATATAGCAATTACCTACAAGTTTCCGTAAAAAAGAAAGATAATATTGCAAAACGCCGACAATTAAATAGTATTTATCAAAATTATAGTGATGCAGATTTACTCATTTCTAAAAATATTGATGAACAATCAAAAAAGCGTACACATATCACGGCTCAAATGACTACATCACAAAGACAATCCATGATCATTTTAATTTCTGCCTTTCTACTAGCTTTAATAATTTCATGTCTTTTACTATATCTAACAAATCGTCAAGCAGGTAAGCAATTAAAAAAATTAGCACTAAAAGCACGTCAAATTGCGCAGGGGAATCTGCTTGTTTCAGCTCTTGAAATAGAAACGAAGGATGAAATTGGAGATGTTACCATTGCGATGAATGACATGAAGGAACAGCTTCATTCAACGATTCTTATGATTCAAAAAGGGGCACAGGAAATCACGAATTTCACGACATCCTTACGTTCGACAGCTAGTCATGCATATGATGGTGCCGTGCAAATGGAAGATGAATTACATGAAGTATTAGCCAACGCCCAACAGCAAACAGCAACTTCAGATGCCATCGTTCATTTTGTCCTCAATTTTTCGAAGAGTCTCAGCAAGATGATTGAGGCGATTGAACAATTGTCGACAAACACAGAACTAACAGCCAAGCAGGCTCTATTGAATAATCAGTCCATGACAAAATCGCTCCATTCAATGCTTCAACTTCAACAATTGATTAATGGAGCAGATACTGAAAGAAGCCTGTTACATGAACGTATGACAGATATTTTACGTGTATCAACTAGTGTGAAAGCTATTTCGAGACAGACCCATTTGTTGGCCCTAAATGCTGAAATCGAAGCCGCACATGCTGGAGAATCAGGTAAAAGTTTTGCTGTCGTCGCTATGGAAGTGCGCAGTCTAGCTGAACAAGTCAATCAAGCTGCGCAACATATACAAAATGTTTCAACAGAAATTCATCTACAAGGGGATCGCATGGCCATGTCTTTTTCTAAAAGTTTGCATTGCGCAGATGAGACGATGGCAGCCGTTACGTCTACCTCTACTAGCATGCAGCAGATTACGATGGAACTGGATAAGTCGCAGCAACAATTTGAAGACATGGCAGAAAAGATTCTTATAATAGAAGAAGACAAGGAAAAAACATTAGTATTAATCGAAGAACTCGGTAATTTCATTCACAAAAATACAGAAAAAATAGAAGCGACTTCACAACATGTACAGCAAAATAAGGCCTATAGTTTAATTGTAAAAGATGCGGTACAGGATGTATATCTAGAAATTGAAACGATGACAAAATCTACAAAACGTTTCAATGTTTAAAAGTAACAATTAAAAGGTACTAAAAGATAGAGTAGACAGCCGTGGCATAGTTACGCTGTCTTCTTTTTTTATAGTAATATAATAAAAAGAGCAACCTCTTGCAGTGATTGACGTCTTAGCTTATAGCTAGAACAATGAAGATTTCATGAGAACTATTCAATTTTTGTTAATACATGATATAATACAGTGAATTTGAATATAAATATAAACTTCTTCTGACTAATTATTTTAGTCAATTAATGTAGATAGTATAAGGAGGAAAGGTATGCACTACCTCGCGTTAGTTGTCGCATTCATTGCCTCAATTTTGCTTACTCCAGTTGTTAAAAAACTTGCGTATCGCGTAGGTGCCGTCGATCGTCCTAACTATCGAAAGGTGCACGCACACATTATGCCGCGCCTTGGTGGGCTCGCGATATTCCTTGCATTTTTAATTGGAGTTCTCGTATATAGACCTGAAAATCCCGCAATTATTCCAATCATCATCGCTAGTTTTGTCATTATTATAATCGGTGTATTAGATGATATGCTTGAAATTTCAGCAAAAGCAAAATTTCTAGGTCAAACAGTAGCAGCTGCAATCGTCATCTTTTTCGGAGATATTCAAATTGCGTCGATTAATATTCCATTCGGTGGTGTGTTAGATTTTGGATACTTAAGTATTCCCTTAACACTCATTTGGATTGTTGGTATTACGAACGCCATTAATTTAATTGATGGATTAGACGGTTTAGCAGCTGGCGTATCGAGCATTGCGCTCTTAACACTAGCGGCAATGGCATTTATTATGAATGATAGTTTTGTTCTTGTAATGGCCCTTATGTTAGTCGTTAGCACAGTTGGTTTCCTATTTTACAATTTTCATCCAGCAAAAATATTTATGGGAGATACAGGTGCCTTATTCCTCGGCTTTATCATCTCGGTCCTAGCATTAATGGGTTTTAAAAATGTTACATTTGTATCGTTAGTCATCCCTATTATTATGCTGGGCGTTCCTATTTCAGATACATTTTTTGCAATTGTCAGACGCTTGTTAAACAAACAACCGCCTTTCCAACCGGATAAATCTCATTTACATCATAGACTGATTAGTATTGGATTCACCCATCGCCAAACGGTGTTAATTATTTATGGCATCGCCTCTATGTTTGGCCTTGCAGCGATTATATTTTCAATGGCAAAAGTATGGGGTGCTATTTTACTCGTTATTATTTTACTATTAACAATTGAATTATTCGTAGAAGTGATTGGCTTAGCAGGCTCGAAATATCGCCCGCTGCTGAATCTCGTTAAAAAAAAATGAAAAATAACGACAAAGACAACTAAATAACCAAAAAGAGAGCTGCAGATTACATGCAGCTCTCTTTTTATATTCCAATAATCTCATGAAACCAAAACTAGTAAAACGGGTCAAGCGGTAAGTAACACGGGTCAAGCGGTAAGTAAAACGGGTCAAGCGGTAAGTAAAACGGGTCAAGCGGTAAGTAAATCGAGTCAACCGGTAAGTAAAATGGATTAAGCGGTAAGTAAATCGAGTCAACCGGTAAGTAAAACGGGTCAAGCGGTAAGTAAATCGCGCTAACCGGTAAGTAACACCTGTTTACGGTAAAATTTTAACTTTAAAATTATAGTTATCCCACCGCCCGCGATAATAAATCACATGATTTCGAAATATTAAGCCGCGATCAAGAGAGTAATCGAGGTAATTGGCTAACCGGTAAGTAAAATGGGTCAACCGGTAAGTAAATCGAGTCAACCGGTAAGTAAAATGGGTCAAGCGGTAAGTAAATCGAGTCAAGCGGTAAGTAACACCTGTTTACGGTAAAATTTAACTTTAAAATCATAGTTACATCATCGCCCGCGACAATAAATCACATGATTTCGAAGGATTACGCCGCGATTAAAGGAGTAATCGAGGCTAGTTGGGACAAGTGGCATATTTTTCAAAAGCGCCAAAAAAGGCTCTCTATTATAACTAATAGAGAGCCTTTTTTAATATGTCTAGAAAGTGTTATTGTTGATCTGTTGTTGTATCAGTAGCTGCGTTTGGGTTTTCAGGGTCTGCTGGTGTTAAATCGGATGTTTGTGGAAGCTCCAATTGTTTTTGTAGTGTTTGACTAGTTGATAATAAGCTCTCATCATTTATTTTGAAATAATAAACGCCAGTAGACATATCATCGGAACCTTCTAATTTTAATGATTCCATTGATGGCATACCATCTTGTAAGTAGGAGAAGAAGGATTTCATTTGTTTAAAGGTCATATTTGTCGTCATATTATCACCGATTGCTGTTAAGAGTGAATCGTATTTTGTAAATGAAGAAACTGAAGTTGCTTTTGCTGCAATTGCTTTTAAAATCATTTGCTGGCGTTCGCCACGTTTGAAATCATTATCTTGGTGACGCGTACGCGCTAATGCCAACGCTTCTCGACCGTTTACGACTTGTACGCCTTTTTTCAAGTTGACGGTACGTTTGTCATTTTCATCCAGTTCGTGTAAATCATAAGGTACATCTACTTCAATGCCATCCAATGCATCAACGATTTCAATGAATGAATCAAAATTTAGTTCGAAATAATAGTCGACAGGCACATCGAGCATTTTTTCAACTGTTTCAATTGTTGATTGAACACCAGTTGGTGCAGTGTGTGCATGTGTAATTTTATCGTCATAACCAAATGCCGGAATAGTTACATAAGAATCACGAGGAATACTTAATAATTTGACAGAATGATCTTTATTATTGAGGGTGGCCAACATCAGTGAATCAGAACGGGAATTATTTTCTCCTTGACCGCGCTTCTCACTATCATCTACACCAACGAATAAAATAGAAACATTATCTTTAAACGGTGTTACCTGTTCTTCACGTAAATCAGACTTAACTCGACCGCTATCATCGTATGCTTTATCGGCTGCACTTTTTCCAACAAAATATAAGTAAACGAGATATGAGCCTATAGCAAGTAATATAATTAGTAAAAATGTGAGGATTATTTTCCAAACTTTACCCGACTTTTTTTTGACAGGCTTTCGGACAGATGTACTTTTATTGTCTGACATAACTGTTCTCCTTTAGGTTCTATCTATAATTTGCTTTATTGTATATATAATTGACGCTTGGTATAAAAATTAAGTTTCACCAAAGATAAAAAATTATCATGGCAACGTTCTATATTATACTATGCTATAAAAAATGAGTACAATTAAAAACATATTACAATTGTTCAAAGTCGATGAAGTGTTTTTTTTCAGTAGTTAATTTGACTTGCCCGATCGTGACATTTGTCACCCATTCAGTAAAGAAATCAATAGCCGTTTGATCAACATCTACAATAAATTCTACGTGATCTGTATAATTTATATGATGTAGTATATAGGAAGAGTTGCGGATTTCATTTTCTAATTTACCCAGAAGCGTATAGTCTACGGAGACTTTTATACGCTCGTGTAATCTTCTTTCGACGACACCAGCTGCAGCAATTCCGAGTGTTGTCGCTTTACCGTATGCACGTACTAGACCGCCAGCTCCTAGTTTGATACCACCATAATAACGGGTAATTACTACTACTACATCTTGCAACCCTTGTTTTTTCAATACTTCTAATATGGGGACGCCAGCTGTGCCACTTGGTTCACCATCATCATTGGCCTTTTGTAGTTGATTGTGCTCTCCTATCAAATAGGCTGAGCAATTATGCGTTGCAGAAGCATGCTCTTTTTTGATTTTTTGGATAAAAACTAGTGCATCTTCCTCATTGGATGCTCGGGAACAATGGGCTATAAATTTTGATTTTGAAACAGTTAGTTCATTAGTCCCTTTTTGCTTAATTGTTATGTAATTTTCTCTCATTAAAAACCTCTCCTTAGTAAAAAAATAATATGTATAATTCATTTGTCACACCAATGATAAATATTTAATATATAGTTTTGGCATAAAAATGTTATAATTAAATAGACAGCGCGGCATTTTATAAATATAATTAACTAATTCATAGCTATGACGTAATGTTTTTTAATGTAGCATAAATTGTAAGGAGTATGTGTATGGCGAACGATAAATTCGATATAAAGTCACTTGATTTAGTGTTTAATCGAATGGTTAAAACGATTGATGAATCAAAGCATGATATTTTTACGATCAGTGAGCAAAGTCGTAGTTCCTTTGAAGAAATGAAACTTGAATTAGAGGATATTCGTCATAAAATAAAGAATATCATAGAAGAGAATGATTTATTAGAAGAAAGATCACAAAGTTCTCGACAATATTTGGCAGAGGTGTCACGAAACTTTAAAGTATATAGTGAAGAACAAGTGAAGAATGCCTATGAGCAAGCAAATAAAATTCAAATTCGACTTTCAGTAGTGCAAACAGAAGAAAAAACATTAAGAGAACGTCGAGATGATTTAGAACGCCGCATTCGTGCCTTATTGGATACTATTGAAAAAGCCGATCATCTTGTAAATCAAGTAAATGTTGTTCTAAACTATTTAACATATGATTTGAAGCATGTAGGACCTGCTTTAGAAAATGCCAAGTTAAAAGAAGATTTTACGATAAAAATTATTGAAGCTACTGAGGAAGAACGCAAACGTATTTCTCGAGAGATTCATGACGGCCCAGCGCAAATGCTTGCCAATGTTCTACTGCGAACAGATCTAATCAACCGAACATTTAAAGAACGTGGAGCAGAACAAGCACTTGAAGAGATATTATCTTTAAAAGGCATGGTTAGAGATGCATTACATGAAGTACGACGTATTATTTATGATTTACGCCCGATGGCACTTGACGATTTAGGAATAGTCCCTACACTTAGAAAGTACTTACATTCTGTTGAAGACTATAATCCTGAGACGGTTATTCATTTCAGTTCGATTGGTGAAGCCATACGAATTAAGACAAATTATGAAATAGCGATTTTCAGATTGATTCAAGAGTGTGTAAACAATGCAATTAAACACGGCAAAGCTACCGAGATTGTCGTTACCTTCATTTGGAAAAAAGACAATGTTGTGATTTCTGTTAAGGATAATGGCAGTGGATTTAATACCAAAGTAAGTAAAGAGGGTTCTTTTGGTTTGGTAGGTATGCGTGAAAGAGTAGAGTTATTGAGTGGACGAATGGAAATAAATTCAGGTGAACATAATGGAACTGCGGTATTAGTAACAATTCCCTTATTGCCTGGAAAATAAAAGTAGAATGAAGTAGTTTTCCGAGGAGGAAATTTTCAATGACAAAAATTATAATAGTAGATGACCACCAATTATTCCGTGAAGGAGTAAAACGTATTTTAGATTTCGAAAATTCTTTTGATGTAGTTGCAGAAGGCGAAGATGGACTTGATACAATTCAATTGTATGAAGATTTTTCACCAGATGTTGTGTTAATGGACATTAATATGCCGCAAAAAAATGGCGTAGAAGCTACTGCTGAATTACTAGAAAAATACCCAGATGCAAAAGTAATCATGCTGTCAATTCATGATGATGAATCTTATGTATCACATGCACTTAAATCAGGTGCGCTTGGATATATGCTGAAAGAAATGGATGCAGATGAAATTGTTAGCGCTATTAAAATCGTTGCAAACGGCGGTTCTTACTTACATCCAAAAGTGACAAAAAATCTTGTTGCTGAATACCGTCGTTTAAGCGAACGCGAAAATAAAGGGTCATTCCATCAAACAGAGATCCGTCGTCCATTCCACTTATTAACAAAACGTGAATGTGAAGTATTACAATTATTAACAGATGGTCAAAGTAACCGTGCAATCGGAGAATCTTTATTCATCTCAGAAAAAACAGTTAAAAACCATGTATCAAGCATTTTACAAAAAATGAGTGTTAATGACCGTACACAAGCAGTTGTTACAGCGATTAAAAATGGCTGGGTAGAAGTACGTTAATTTACATCCACTTCAAAACTGTCCAAAAAGCTACAATATGTAGCTTTTTAGGACAGTTTTTTTATTTTGACAGTTTATTGAAGACTATTTTTAGTAAATTTGGCATAATAAAAAATAATGATTAGTTTGTAACTTCATTATGTTTAATACGTCCTATTTATTAATGAGTGAAAAAGCTATTTTTCACTGCGATGTTACACTATATAAAGGAGGTTTTGAGTCAATGTCACTTAAACAGATTGCTTTTTCTGCGGCGTGTATACTAATGCTTGCAGGCTGCGGGAATGACTCTACAAAAGATGCTACAAATAGTAGTTCAACAATCGATGATGGAGAAAAGTCTTCAACAGAAATTGTACAAAAAAATGAAGTAGAGCAGCAGGCAGAAACGAAGCAAATTGATGAAGGTAAAGTAGTCACGCCACCAGTTGAATCAACACAAAAAAGTGAGTCAACTGATCAAGAAAGTAATGATGAGACAGAAACTACAGAACCGATTGGGAAAAAGGACGATGCTACATCAACGGTTAGCAGTGGGAAAGCAGATGGCACTACCAAACAAAAACAACAAACAAATGAAGCAAATGATGAATCTGGTGGTTTTTCAGTTGTTGATGGTCAGGTTAGTGCAGCAGTGAATATTCCACAACAAGATGAACAAGAAATTTTGTCAGCATTCCAAGAATATATTGATGCTTTTAATGCTAAAGATATTAAACGCTATGAAAAAGTATTGGCAACAAGCCCACAAGGCTTTGATTTGGCGGAAGATTTAACGAGTACAAAAACAATTTTCGCTAACTATGATATTCATAGAACTGTTGAAAATGTGACCATCACAGACTATAGCGCTACTTCGGCATTTGTCTATGCGGATATTATAATCGAAGTAAAACAAGATAATAATGAAGCGAAGGACGAGGGCAAGCAATTAACACAATTCATCAAAGAAGATGGGCAATGGCGCGTGACATCATTGCAAGCAATTGGTAATGCAACGAATGCACAATAAATAGAGAATCGCCATTTGTTTCGCTATATGGAAGCAAGTGGTTTTTTAGTATGAAGTAATTTTGTTTCTTTTTACTAGCTCATACTTTAAAATAAAAGAAATGGGAGAGTGAACGTAAAAAATGACAACAGCAATCGTAACAGATAGCACGGCATACTTAACGCCAGAAGAACGACAAAAATATAATATTCATATGGTACCATTGAGTGTAGTTATTGAGCAGGAAAGCTTTGAAGAAGAAGTATCCATCTCTATGTCAGTATTTTATGATAAAGTACGCGATCAAAAACAACTACCAAAAACGACACAACCTGCAATTGGTAAATTTATCACGATGTATGAAGAACTTGCAAAAGAACATGATGAGGTTGTCACAATTCATTTATCAAGTGGCATAAGTGGTACATATAACGGGGCGCTTCAAGCAGGGGATCTCGTTGAAGGAATTACAGTTTATGGTTTTGACAGCGAAATTGCATGCGCCATCCAAGGTTATTTTGTCATTCGTGCAGCAAAACTGGCACAACAAGGTGCAACAGCGAAAACAATTGTGACGGAATTGGAGAAGATGCGTGATACGATGAGCGCTTATTTTATCGTCAATGATTTAGCACATCTTCAACGTGGTGGTCGATTATCTGCTGGAGCCGCGTTAATTGGAGGCTTGTTGCAAATAAAACCAGTATTACATTTTGACAACAAAGTAATCATACCATTTGAAAAAATTCGTACACGCAAAAAAGCGATGAAGCGTGTAGAAGATTTATTGGCACAGGCTGTTGAAAAATATAATGGCGCTATTGAAGCATCCATTATCCATGCAAACTGCGAAGATGAAGGGCGTGCTTGGATGACGGAATTAGCTACTAAATTTCCTACAGTCGAATTCAAATTGAGTTACTTTGGGCCCGTAATTGGTACACACTTAGGCGAAGGTTCTATTGGTATGGGCTGGTTTAAAAGAGAAAACTGACTGTCGAAATTTATGGTAGTAAATATGGCGAAATAATGATAAACTATAGAGACTAAACAATATTCTACAAGAAGCATCCGAAGCCCACGAGCTTTGGATGCTTTTTTTGTTGTCGGCAACTATAATAATGGAGACCGCTACCATTCCGAGAAGGAGGTAGAGAATGACGAGACTTCTAAACGTTAAAATCCCCCCTCAAATGATAAAAACACCTATTTTTGATGCTGAAGTCCAACAATTTTTATGTGGTCGACTTTGGCAGTTCGACGATCTCCCCTTCCTACAAGATATTTTACGCTACCATATAACACAGAAATTCATCGCTATCATGCCAGGTATACAGCAAGGCCATAAACCATTTTGTCGCCGTTGTCACAATACAAAAAAACAACAATTTCATCATTTTACTTGTGAACGCTGTAAGGGCTCATGCCTTTATTGTTTACAATGTTTGCAACTAGGACGTATTAGCTGTTGCACGATGCTCGCTAAATGGTGTCTTGCTCCCCCTGTGTCTCGACATCACCCTAAGATGAGCTGGCAAGGACAATTGACCGCTCAGCAGCAGCAGGTGAGCATTGACGTGCTATCTAGTATGATGAAAGGACGGAATCATCTCGTTCATGCAGTGACTGGGGCTGGTAAAACAGAAATTCTCTTTCCAGTTATAGCACAAGCTCTCATAGAGAATTGGCGTATTTGTATCGCTACCCCCCGTACAGATGTCGTCATAGAGTTAGTACCACGCATTCAACAAGCTTTCACTACAATAGAGGTTCAAGCACTATATGCCGGGCAGAAAAAATCAAAAAAATATGCACAAATCGTCATTGCTACAACGCATCAATTGTATCGCTTTGAAGAGGCTTTTGATTTGATTATTGTCGATGAAGTGGATGCTTTTCCTTACAGTAAGGATCATTATTTACAGCATGCTGTAAATAAATCATGTAGCCGTGTAGGCCGTCTCCTATTATTGACAGCTACCCCGACGATACAGCAAATTGCTTCTTTTAAAAAAAAGGCAGCCTATTCTTTTTTATCGAGACGCTTTCATGGTGTAGCACTACCAGTACCTAAAATACAGCCCTTATGGAATTATGAGCGTAAAATCCGACAAAATATAATACCAAAAAAATTAATTATTTGGATAGAAAAATGTTTAGCAATCAAAGCACCATTCCTCCTGTTCTTTTCCTCAATCGATTTGATGTTGGCAGCAGAGAAGCGATTGAGTCAACAAATACCGCAAATTGCCTCCGTTTATGCTGACGATCCAAAACGCCATGAAAAAGTGCGGAAATTACGTCAAAAAAAATATAGCGGTTTATTAACGACGACTATTCTCGAACGTGGGATTACGATTGCTAATTTGCAAGTAGCGGTGGTCGGTGCAGAACATGCTGTTTTCACAACAGCTACACTCATACAAATAAGTGGGCGTGTAGGCCGTTCAAAACAATTCTCTATTGGTGAAGTGGTTTTTTTTCATCACGGTATTACGACAAAAATGACAAGTTGCCAACGCATTATAAAAAAAACGAATAAAATGGGGTATACAGTATGAAAAACTGTTTATTATGTGATAGTAAACTGAAGTTAACGGCTAGTTGGCAACAAATAATTCATGGAGAAAAAACAAAAAGTATTTGTACAAATTGTCGCGAATTATTCGAAAAAAGCCAAATGCCAAATAGTCTTTATCGCTATAACGAAGCAATGAAGAAATACTTACATCAACTAAAGTTTCTACAAGATTGTCGTTTAACAATAGTTTTTGCCAAAGAACTTCAGCAAGCGATTAAGCGCTACGAAGTTGATATTATTATGCCAATTCCGATGCATGTGAAACGACTACGACAAAGAACGTTTGCCCATGTCGACGAGCTATTAAAATCCGCGAATCTTCCTTTTGAACATTTACTTGAAAAGACGACAACTGAGCGGCAAAGTGACAAAAATAAACAACAGCGCCTCCAAATGGAAAACTTATTTCGTTTGAAGCCAACAGTGGAAATAGCAGGGAAGCGTATACTGATTGTCGATGATTTATGGACTACAGGTACGACAATCCAACATGCGACAAAAATTTTACAACAAGCACAAGTGAAATCTGTACACTATTTGACACTTATTAAAGGTTAAATTACTTTTTATGATAAACTACTAAAGAAATAGACCGACATTAATGAAAAGAGAGATTTTTCGGAGGGTGAAAATATGGGAGAATTAAGAAACTGTCCAAAATGTAATGGTTTTTTTAACTATAATGGTATTCGTGAAATCTGTAGTAAATGTGCTGCACAAGAAGAAGAACAGTATCAGATTGTTTATCGCTTTTTAAGAAAACGTGAAAATCGTGCAGCGACTGTTGAACGCATTGTAGAGGCCACAGAAGTGGAACAAGAATTACTGTATAAATGGGTGAGAAAAGGACGTTTACAAACAGCGTTATTCCCAAATTTGGGCTACCCATGTGATAATTGTGGTCACTTAACAAGCGTCGGTAAAATCTGTGATCATTGCCAAAAATCATTGAAAGGTGATTTGAATAAATTTGAAGCAGCGCAGGAATTTCGAGAAGCTGTACAGAAAAGCGAAAAAGCGACATACCTATCTGAACGTAGACCAAAAAAATAGTATAAAGACTATATAAATAGAAGGAAAGTAATTATTGAGGGTCTATAGAACTAGGTAATAAAAAGCGAAATAGTTAAAGTGGCTCTATTATAAAAATAGGCTAAATTCATTGTAAAACTTGCCGAAATAAGATGTATAGAAAACATCGATAGGAGGTCGTAACAAATGAAGATTAACAACTTTGGTGTGAATCCAATAAATCCATATAAAAATCAACAACTTAAAACGGAGGCAGCGAAGAAGGCGACGATGAATTTTTCAGATCAGCTAGAAATATCTTCTCAGGCCAAGGACCTTCAAGGCATCAAAGACTTCGCATCAACGCGTGTAGATAAAGTAAATATGATTAAAAAACAAATTGAGGCGGGTACTTATCAAGTAGATGCCGATCGCTTAGCAAATGATCTCTTAAAGAATTTCCGCCCATAATAAAGGAGTAATTTAGCATGTCTATTGAACAGATTGTAGCGATTATGGATAAGCTGAATACGATGCATCGC
Source organism: Kurthia sibirica (assembly GCF_003143975.1). Taxonomy (GTDB): domain Bacteria; phylum Bacillota; class Bacilli; order Bacillales_A; family Planococcaceae; genus Kurthia; species Kurthia sibirica. Next base: position 45,524 of record NZ_QFVR01000006.1, read on the forward strand.
AGCCTTTTAAAACTCGCATATTCGAAAACAGAAGTGCTGAAAACGTCGAATATTGAAGAGTTAGAAGCGACGATGAAAAATGAACAAGCGCATATCGCGGCTATAAGCCAGCTTGAGAGCCAGCGTCAAAAAGCAGTGTTAGCATATTTTCAAAATCGACAGATTGTCGTGGAAGATACGAATATTACGACGCTCATGACGCATGCATCTTCTGAGGAAGTTGCCCAGTTGGAGCAGAGACGTAAGGATTTATTGTTGACGATTGACACATTAAAAAATCAAAATGATCTCAATCAAAAAATGATGTTCTCGTCTTTACAGTTTGTCAATTTCACTTTAGATATTTTACGTCCGCAGCCAGACCAGATTAATTATAAATCAGCATCGGGTTCAAGACAGACAATACAAAGCGGTCAGTTTGATTCACAAGCATAGCAAAAAAATAGGTGATGAGTGCAATGAGCATTCATCACTTTTTTTAGGTTCTATACTATTTGTTGGAGTTTTCAAACAATAGCGCCTCTGCTCGACGCTTTCCACGGTCCTCGCTTCAGCTGATTCCGCAGGAGACACGAGCTTGTGGAGGCTCAGCCAAAGCCTGTGGAAAGCATTCGTCCGAAACGAACAAATAGAAAAATCCAAATCACTCCACCCTACTAGTTGATGCAGAACCTTTTTTTATGAGAAAGACTTCATAAAAATATGAAGAGGACGATTAAAAGAACATAGAACAAAACGTACATAAAAAGGAGAGAGTACAAAATGGCTTCAACTTTCATGGGTCTTGAAACGAGTAAACGTGGACTAAGTGTTCACCAATCGGCTCTTTATACGACAGGACATAATATTTCAAATGCCAATACAATCGGCTATTCTCGTCAAACGGTTAATATTGTCCCAACTACAGGATTCCCAGGAATTGGGATGAACTCACCAAAAATTCCTGGTTACTTAGGAACAGGGGCGGAAGCTGGTTCTATTACACGTGTTCGCGACCAGTTTATAGATAATCAACTTCGCCAAGAAACAACGAAACTCGGTTATTGGGGAACAAAAACAGAAGCGATTAGTCAAATGGAAGATGTTATGAATGAACCGTCTACATATGGTTTGAATTCAGCATTTGATAGTTTATTTAAATCTTTTCAAGATTTAAGTGCCAAACCAGAAAATAGTGCAACGCGTCAAGTGGCTATCGAAAAGTCAAATCACTTTGCCGATACATTGAATTATTTAGGAACGCAGCTTGGGCAAATTCAAACGAATTTAAAAACAGAAATCACTGCAGAAACTAAAAATGTGAATTCAATCTTGAAAAAAATCGCACAATTAAATGAACAAATAGGTACGACAGAGCCCAATGGTTATTTACCAAATGACCTCTACGATGCACGTGATAATTTAGTAGATCAGCTAGCACAATATTTTCCAATCACAATTGAAAAAGTTCCGTCTGGCGGTAACGCAAAAGATATCGCAGAAGGGATCTATAATGTATCCATCAAATTATCAGATGGTACAAAAGTGGATGTTGTCAAAGGCAAGGAATCTGCGACTTTAACAGCACAGGGCTACTCTTCACAAACGGATGCAGCGGGTGTAACAACGTATACTGAGGGTGACTTTGATGATTCGGAAACATTTACACCATTTACACAGTTTACAGTTAAAATGGGGGCCACAGGTACGGCAACTTCGTTAGATCTAGCCAAACTAAATAATGGAAGTGGTATTTTACAAGGGCTTGTTCATAGCTATGGTTCGGCAGTGCGTGATCCAGGCGGACTCCCTGTAAATACGATTAATATTAGCGGACTATATCCTGAAAAAATGGCAGATCTCGATAAGTTAACACTGGAATTTGCTCATGCATTTAATGCCATCCATAATAGTGGATTTACATTAGCATATACTGATGCGAATGGCGTTGTTGTTCCTTCACAAGCCGGTGGCGATTTCTTCGTGGCGAAAGATGCGACGAAACCGATGAGCGCTACGAATATTATGGTGTCACCTGATATTGCAGCGGACTTAAATAAGGTAGCTGCATCAGATGCGGCTGATATGGAAGGTAATGGTAAAACAGCCATTGCTTTATCAAATTTAAAAACCAAAGTAATCGCAGGTTTGAATAATGCCTCCGCGCAGTCCTTTTATCAAGGGATGATTGGTGATCTTGGTGTGAAAGGTGAACAAGCGTTAGCTATGGCATCAAATTCTGCAACACTTCAAGCCTCCATATCAAATAACAAAGCATCAGTTAGTGCGGTTTCTTTAGATGAAGAAATGACAAATATGATTATGTATCAACAAGCTTACAATGCTTCTGCACGCATGATCACAGTAATGGACGAAACATTAGAGAAAATAATAAACGGCATGGGCCGAGTAGGTTTATAGGAGGTTACGAATTATGCGTGTTACACAATCGATGCTTTCTAATAATATGTTACGTAATTTAAGTGCTAGTTACAATAAAATGGGGAAATTACAAGAACAACTAACAACAGGGTCTAAGTTAAACAGACCTTCAGATGATCCGGTTGCGACGATCAAAGGAATGGGCTATCGTTCAACACTAGTTAAAAATGAGCAATTTACGCGCAATATGAATGAAGTGACGAGTTATTTAGATTCATCAGATACATCTTTAGGACAAGTAGGCGATGCGCTCAAAAGAGTAAAAGAATTAACCGTGCAAGCAGCTACAGACACTACTACAGATGAAGATCGTATGTCTATTCGTACAGAAATTGATCAAATTCGCCAGCAAATTAGGGATGTAGCCAATACACAAGTTGGAGACAAGTACATTTTTAGTGGTTCAAATACATTGTCACCTTTGTATCCAGATAGCACAGTAAATGCTACTGCTGGTACAGTCATTTTGGAAGCAAATATGGGCGGGAATTCAGAGAACTTACCAATCGAATTATACGATGGTATTCAAATTAATATGAACACGAATGCCAAAGCAATGTTTAAAGAAATTGATGACTTTATGTCAAATATCCAGACAGCTATGACAGATCCAGATATCCTCAATGCGGGTTCGACATCAGGTACTGCAATTGGAGATCAGCTTAGTAAGCTGGCAAAAATTACCGATCATGTATTAAATGTGCGTGCAGAAGTTGGTGCGAAAGAAAATCGTGTTGATTCGATGATGGATCGACTTTCTTCTCAAAAATTAACAGTTACTAAAGCAATGTCCAATAATGAAGATGTTGAATATGAAGCAACCATTACGCAATTAATTACAGAAGAATCAATCCATCGAGCAGCATTGTCAGTCGGTGCAAAAATTCTTCAACCAACATTAGTAGATTTCTTATAATAATTAGAAGTTGTTCAGATCGTTGTTGTTTTTTCATTAAAGTTTTAAACTTTAATGTCGAAAAAATTAACTGATGGACAACTTTTATTTTTGAGGTGAGTAGATATGAAATTAGATCAAATTCAAATTCGAACGACGGATGCAAAAATCGATTTAACGATTAGTGATTCACAACAATATATCAAGCAAAGAGAAGCTAAACAATTCATTGAACAGCCAGCAGCGACGTTACAAATAAGCCATAAAGATGCCAAATTATTGGTGGATTCATCTCAGGCATACAGAGATTTAGGCTTATTGAGCCCTAAAGAGTCTGTACAGCAGTTTGCTCAAAATGGTTTAATCGCTGTACAAGAAGGTGTTTCTAGGCGCGTATCGGAAGGCAATGCACTCATGAATATTGGCAAAAATAGTGGCAATGCGATTGTCAATGTTGCGAAACAACATGATACGTTTGAGCAACAAAGATTAGGGATTGAATGGAAACCATCAGTTGGTGCAGTGAAAATTAAATACGTAGCAGGGAGTTTGCAAATAAATATACAAGCAAATAAACCTAAAATCGATGTAAAATTAGGTGGAGTCGACCACCAAGCTACACGAAGTGATGTATCCGGTACTGTAATTCAAAGACCTACTGTCGAAACGACAGTCATTAAAGGAGAGTAAACATGAATATTCAAACAAAATTTTCTGGTGAAATAAGCATAGCAGAAGAAGCTATTATAAAATTTCCAGATGGTATTCCAGCATTTGAATCAGAGCAAGAATTTGTTTTAATCCCGTTACAAGAGAGCTCACCTTTCATAATTTTACAGTCTGTTAAAACACCTGAAATTGGTTTTATAATGGCGTATCCATATGAATTTAAAGAAGATTATGCGTTTGACCTAACAAAAGAGGATCAAAAAATATTGGAATTAGAAAATCCAAATACCGTATTAATTTATAGCATATTGACTTTGAAAGACTCATTGGAAAAATCTACTATGAATTTATTGGCACCTATTGTAATCAATTCACAATGTAATATTGGTAAACAAATAATTTTAAATGAATCTACATTATTTCCGCTACAATATCCACTGAAGAAAGCTGAAGGGAGTACGCGCTAATGCTAGTATTAACTCGCAAAATTGGTGAATCTATCACAATTGGCTCCGATATTACGGTGAAAATAATTGCCATTGATGGAGAACAAATTAAATTAGGTATTGAAGCACCAAAAGATATTAAAGTACATCGAGAAGAAGTATATAATGCGATTCAACACGAAAATGAGCAAGCTATTAATTTTAATATAGACATGCTAAAAGATTTAAAAAATTTTTAGAAAAAGATTCGTATGGAAAAATTAAACATTTAAAAAATCAGCCGATATAAAAGATAACAAGAGGATTATTACTAACGTTTTACGTAAGAATTAGTGAGAAGACAAATTAAAGGAGGAATCCGGAAATGAGAATTCAACACAATATTCCAGCGTTAAATACGTTGCGCAACTTAACACAAAATAATACTTTAGTATCGAAAAATCTAGAGAAGTTATCATCTGGTTTTAAAATTAATCGTGCAGGTGATGATGCAGCAGGATTAGCCATCTCTGAAAAAATGCGTGGGCAAATTTCAGGGCTCAACATGGCAACGAAAAATGCACATGATGGTATAGCTCTTATCCAAACAGCTGAAGGTGGACTAAATGAAACACATGCGATTTTACAACGCATGCGTGAATTAGCGGTGCAAGCAGCTAGTGATACGAATGTGACATCAGATCGAAAAGATATTCAAAAAGAGGTTGGGGCACTTACTGCTGAAATCACGAGAATTGCAAAAAATACAGAATTTAATACACAAAATTTATTGAATGGTTCATTTACTGATAAGAAATTGCATATTGGCGCCAATTCTGGTCAGAATATCTCCCTTTCAATTGATTCAATGACTGCAAGTGCACTTGGTGTCCATGGTATTTCTATTTCTTCTCAAAATACAGCAGATACAGCAATTACCACTATAAATGATGCAATTAAAACTGTCTCAGCCCAACGTTCAGATTTAGGCGCAGTTCAAAATAGACTGGAGCATACGATTAACAACTTAGGTGCTACATCAGAAAACTTATCAGCTGCAGAATCGAGAATTAGAGATACGGATATGGCAAAAGAAATGATGGAGTTTACTAAGAATAATATTTTAACTCAGGCTGCTCAATCGATGTTAGCGCAGGCCAACCAACAACCACAAGGAGTATTGCAGTTGCTTCAGTAATCCGTATTCAAAGTATGAGCATTTCTATAAAGTCAAGACATCTTCATGGACAAGTTGGTCGTTTCAACTTTATGAAGATGTTCTTTTTTATTTAGAAAAAAGCTAAACAAATACAAAAATATAGCGATATATACGTTGTAAGGTTGAAAAACCAAACAGCTTCCACAGGGACGTGGAATAAAAAACAAATTCAAGGAGGAATCTCACAATGAGAATTCAACACAATATCGCAGCACTAAACACACACCGTAACTTAACAGGAAACAATGTCGCAGCTTCTAAAAACTTAGAAAAATTATCTTCAGGTTACCAAATTAACCGTGCAGGTGATGACGCAGCTGGTCTTGCGATTTCTGAAAAAATGCGTGGACAAATCAACGGTTTAGATATGGCTTCAAAAAATGCAAACGATGGTATCTCACTGATCCAAACAGCTGAGGGTGCACTAAACGAAACACACGCAATTTTACAACGTATGCGTGAATTAGCAGTACAATCATCAAGTGATACAAACGTAACTTCTGACCGTGGTGATCTACAAAAAGAAGTAAAAGCACTAACTGCAGAAATTACTCGTATTGCTAACAATACAGAGTTCAATACGCAAAAACTTTTAAATGGTTCATTCTCTGCTAAAAAATTCCACATCGGTGCTAATGCTGGTCAAAACATTAGCTTAACAATCGGTTCTATGGATGCAGGTAAATTAGGTGTTTCTGGTATCTCTATTTCATCTCAAACAGCAGCAGATACAGCAATCACTACAATCAATGATGCGATTACTAAAGTATCAGCACAACGTTCAGATTTAGGTGCTGTACAAAACCGTCTTGAGCACACAATCAACAACTTAGGTGCTACATCAGAAAACTTATCAGCTGCAGAATCACGTATCCGTGATACTGATATGGCAAAAGAAATGATGGAATTCACTAAAAACAACATCTTAACTCAAGCAGCACAATCAATGTTAGCTCAAGCTAACCAACAACCACAAGGCGTTCTACAATTATTACAATAATAGTTGAATCGCAATAAATAGGTAAGGCCATGAGAGATTAATTTCTTTCATGGCTTTTCTTTAGTTTAGATTACAATTAAAGAAAAGACACTTCCCTTATGTTTGTAACTCAAGTTATGTCATCATATAATGATTTGTTCATGAATTTTTTGTTGTTTTTCAGCTGTAATTTAGAAGAAAGATTTACATTTTAGTAGACCGAAGCCATTCACTTCAAGCTTAAAACTTGTTAGGTTTAGCCAAGTGATGAGGAATTCACTGAATTTCTGGTAGACAGTAATAATAAGAAGGCAATGTAGCGAAGAATTTATCGTTTTATACAATCTCGCCAAATTAAAATGTTAAAAAAGCTAAACAAATAGAGAAATATAGCGATATATATTGTGTAAGGTTGAAAAGCCAAACAACTTCCACAGGGACGTGGAATAAAAAACAAATTCAAGGAGGAATCTCACAATGAGAATTCAACACAATATCGCAGCACTAAACACACACCGTAACTTAACAGGAAACAATGTCGCAGCTTCTAAAAACTTAGAAAAATTATCTTCAGGTTACCAAATTAACCGTGCAGGTGATGACGCAGCTGGTCTTGCGATTTCTGAAAAAATGCGTGGACAAATCAACGGTTTAGATATGGCTTCAAAAAATGCAAACGATGGTATCTCACTGATCCAAACAGCTGAGGGTGCACTAAACGAAACACACGCAATTTTACAACGTATGCGTGAATTAGCAGTACAATCATCAAGTGATACAAACGTAACTTCTGACCGTGGTGATCTACAAAAAGAAGTAAAAGCACTAACTGCAGAAATTACTCGTATTGCTAACAATACAGAGTTCAATACGCAAAAACTTTTAAATGGTTCATTCTCTGCTAAAAAATTCCACATCGGTGCTAATGCTGGTCAAAACATTAGCTTAACAATCGGTTCTATGGATGCAGGTAAATTAGGTGTTTCTGGTATCTCTATTTCATCTCAAACAGCAGCAGATACAGCAATCACTACAATCAATGATGCGATTACTAAAGTATCAGCACAACGTTCAGATTTAGGTGCTGTACAAAACCGTCTTGAGCACACAATCAACAACTTAGGTGCTACATCAGAAAACTTATCAGCTGCAGAATCACGTATCCGTGATACTGATATGGCAAAAGAAATGATGGAATTCACTAAAAACAACATCTTAACTCAAGCAGCACAATCAATGTTAGCTCAAGCTAACCAACAACCACAAGGCGTTCTACAATTATTACAATAATAGTTGAATCGCAATAAATAAGTAAGGCCATGAGAGATTAATTTCTTTCATGGCTTTTCTTTATTTTTAGAAAATAAAACCGATATAATACATATTAAGAGGTGAATAATTTGAGTGATTATGCGATCAATTATGTTGAAACTAGAAATAATAATATGACAGTTGAAGTGAATGGTTTTTTATTACATAGTAAGTATGACCCTATAAAAGAAGCACAGCGAATTGCTGAGAAAGAATATGATCCACAAGGTTTATGTATTTTATTTGGTTATGGTTTAGGTTATTTAGCACAGGAAATACTGAATTTATCAATATACAATGACAATCTTCTTATTATTGATCCATTATATGAAAAAATAGATCATCAATTAACTATAGATCTGACTGTAATGTCTGAAAAAAATGATAGAGAATGGGCACGATTGATTCACTCTAAATTATTGAATTATAGTAAAAAAATTAAAGTGATATGCGCTCCAAACTATGAGAAAATATGTGCTGAAGAGTATTCAAATATCTTGAAACAGGTAAAAAATATTCAAAGTACGAACCAAGTATTAGAAAATACGACACGAAATTTTTCTGAGATGTGGGAAAAAAATTATGTCTATAATTTACTGGAACTTAAAAATACAAGGAATTTTGATTCATTGACGGATAGTTATAGTTGTCCAATTATTATCGCTTCTGGTGGTCCATCGTTGATTAAACAACTACCTTTGGTCAAAGAAATCCGCTCAAAAATCCTATTAGTTGCTGCAGGTTCTACGATTAATACCTTATTAAAATATGACATAATCCCAGATTATATTGTCAGTATTGATGGTGGAGAGATAAATTATGAACATTTTAAAAATATTAGTGATTTACCTACGACTTTAATCTCTAGTTTTAGTAATCATTATAAAATCCAACAGCAATGGAAAAATGATAAATATGTATTTTTAGATGGCGGAGATGCAGAATTTCAAAGCTATGTAGAAAGAACATTTGGCGTAACAGTCCCTCTCCTATATGGTGGAGCGTCGGTTGCGAATTATGCATTTTCATGTGCTATAAAAATGACGACTGGGCCGATTGCTCTTATCGGACAAGATTTAGCTTATACAGATTTTAAAACACATGCAGAAGCAAATGAAAATTATAAAATCGTTGATGAGCAATATATGAAGGCAAGAGGAATGTATTATACAGATGGTTATTATGAAGACCAAGTTTTAACGGATGATGCATTCTTACTCATGAAAAATGACTTTGAAAGATTGTATCAAGAACAAAGTCAAGGGAGAACCATTTTTAACTGTACAGAAGGCGGCATTAAAATAGATGGTATTCCACAAATTAGTTTCCACTCTTTTTGTTATGATGTTATTCAAGAGCAACAAGAAGTTTTATGCGCTACTAAAGTGCAAAAATATCATTTGAATAAAGCATTATATGAACAAAAACTAAAAGATGAAATACTGTTCATGGAACAATCTATAAAGCAAATAAAAATTGCTCGAATTGCATTAACCAAAAATAGTGCAGCACCACAGTTTGATAAAAAAGTATTAAAAGAATTAGATAAGGCAGATCAATTGGTAGTTAAGGTAAAAGAAAAAACAATTATAAATAGAATATTAGATCCGCTCATTTTAGATATAATGACAAAATTTATAGCGAAACCAAATGAAAAGCCAGAAGAAAAATATGTACGTATATTTACTCAAAATGAATATATGTATAGAATGCTTGAAGAAAATATCACAACATCAAAAACATACTTAGAATATATAATGGGGGAATTGTAATGGAAGAGATTATTGAAAGTTATAATGAATATTTAACAAAGCTACCGGGAGGTTGTCTGGCAATTGCGACACTATTACGTGAGGGTGATTTACATGGAGCTTTATCAAGTATTAAAGATTTTTCAGAAGGTACAGGTTGGATTATGCAAGTGAATGAAAAATTAGCCGCTGTATCGACAATAGAAAAGATTGATTTTAAAAGAATTCAAGAATTTCTTTTGGAAATTAATTCAGGTTTAGAAATCCAAGATTTTGTACTTGTTGCAGATTTATTTGAATATGAAATTGCACCATTTTTCGAATGTACTAATTGATATTTTTTAAATATAACAGGAAGAACTTCATAAAAATTTAGGATAGACGATATAAAAACTATACTAAATGGCTTAAAAAAAGGTGGAAAAATAAATGGTACACAATAGCTTGCAAAATAAAACAGTATTAGTTACTGGTGGTACAGGATCTTTTGGTCGAAAATTTATAAAAAAAGCATTGCAGTCGGATGTTAAAAAAATAATTGTTTTTAGTCGAGATGAATTAAAGCAATATGAAATGGCACAGGAATTTACAGATTCACGTATTCGATTTTTCATAGGGGATGTTCGTGATAAGGATAGATTATATAGAGCTTTTGATGGTGTAGATATTGTCATCCATGCGGCAGCGCTAAAACATGTGGGTGCATGTGAATACAATCCATTTGAAGCAGTTAAAACGAATATTCATGGTGCTCAAAATATAATCGACGCTGCAATTGATCAAGGTGTCGAGAAGGTAATTGCACTCTCAACAGATAAAGCATGTAGTCCTATTAATCTATATGGCGCAACTAAATTAGCATCAGATAAGCTCTTTATTGCTGCAAATGCCTATGTTGGAGACAAGAAAACTAAATTCTCTGTTGTTCGATATGGTAATGTGGTGGGTAGTCGTGGTAGTGTCGTGCCATTTTTCAAAAAAATGCGTGAAACTGGAACAGTACCTGTAACGGATGAACGCATGACAAGATTTTGGATTACTCTTGAACATGGTGTTCAATTTGTCATCGATAATTTAGCTCGTATGCAGGGTGGAGAATTATTTGTCCCTAAAATTCCAAGTATGAATATTATGGACTTAGCTAAAGCAATCGCACCTGAATGTAAGGTTGAAATTGTTGGTATTCGACCAGGAGAAAAATTACATGAAGCGATGATTACGGAAGATGATGCTAGACACACAATAGAATTTGATGATTATTATGTGATTCAACCAGAGTTTAATTGGTGGTCAGAAGAAAATAAAGTGGGTTCTACATCACTTGCAAGTGATTTTAGTTATGTTAGTAATGTGAATGCACAATGGCTGTCGATTGAAGAACTACAGGAGTTAGTAAAAGAAATGTAGTCAATCGACTACATTTCTTTTTTAGGAGGTAAACAAAATGGGCGTAACAGCAATCATTCAAGCTAGAATGGGATCAACTAGGTTGCCAGGGAAAATAATGAAGCAAGTAAATGGTAAATCTTTATTATTACATCAAATAGAACGTATAAGAAAATGTAAAAATATTGATCGTATTATAATTGCTACTACTATAGAAGAACAGGATGATGAAATCGTCAAATTTTGTGAACATAATCGTATTCATTACTATCGTGGGGCAGAGCATGACGTACTAGCGCGCTATTATGAAACATGGAAGGCGTATGGTGGAGAAACGATTGTTAGACTCACTTCAGATTGTCCTATTATTGATTCTGAAGTTGTGGATGACACCATACAGTATTTTAAAAAAAACAGCTTTGATTATGTTTCAAATACAATTGAAAGAACTTTTCCAAGAGGGATGGATACGGAAGTATTTTCCAGTAGCGTTTTAGAAAAAACCTATCATGAGGCTAGTTTAATTAGTGAAAAAGAGCATGTTACAGCATATATTTATACACATGCAAATCTGTTTTCGATAGGTTCATATAAAGCTCAAAAAGATTATAGTAAATATCGTTGGACAGTTGATACAGATGAAGATTTTTTAGTAGTGAAAAATCTGATCGAAACTTCGGCTAGACAAAAGTTGCCCTTGAATCTACTCAATGCTGTAAAGTTGATGGAACATAATCCAGATTGGTTTGATATTAACGCTCACATCGAGCAGAAAAAAATATGAGGGATTAAATGAATATTCTATTTCGAGTTGACTCTGCTGCTGATATTGGCTCAGGTCACGTAATGCGCTGTTTAACATTAGCTGAACAACTGATTCATGAACATAACCATGTGGAATTTTTATGTAGAGATTTGAATAATAATATAGCCAATCTTATTATTAATCGTGGTTTTGAAGTTCATATACTTAAGCAAATTCAAGGTTCTACAATAGAATGGACACAAGAAAATTGGTTTTTGGATAGTGCTGAATGTATTGAATTCATCGCTAGTAAACGAATTGATTTATTAATAGTCGATCATTATGGTCTTGATTATAAATGGGAAGAGCAATTAAGTAGAGTTGTGAAACGTATTATGGTGATTGATGATTTGGCGAATAGAAATCATCAATGTGATCTTTTGCTGGATCAAAATTATTATAAAGATTACCAACAGCGGTATTCAAATTTATTAGCAGATAAAACTATTCAATGTGTGGGACCAAGTTATGCATTGCTAAGAGAAGAATTTTTCGAGCAATATTCACAACCTAATTCCACTGTATTATTTATATTTTTTGGCTCAGCAGATGCTACTAATGAAACACAAAAAACATTGGAAGCCTGTATTCAATTGCAAAAAATAATTGATTTTTCGATAGAAGTAGTAATAGGACAACAAAATAAAAATAGTGAACTAATTAAGACTATTTGTATGAATATGAAAAATTGTCATTTGCATATTCAAGCCAATAATATGGCTGAAATCATAAGCCGATGTACTTTATCTATTGGTGCATGTGGCACAACTACATGGGAAAGGGCAATTCTCAGAGTTCCAAGCATTGTAATTGCCGTCGCAGAGAATCAAATTGAACTAGCCAAAAATTTACAATATGTAAATGCAATCAGTTTTTTAGGAGAGTATTCGAAAGTAAGTAGGCAAGATATTTATCAACAGTTATTGGCAGTATTTACCGACTCAAAAATAGCAGAAGTTTGGTCGTCTAATATGGAATCTATTATAAAAAGAGAACATATGATTGACTATCCGCTATTAAAAAAAATTGATGAGGTGGTTAAATTTTGTTAAATATAAATAAATGCTCTATGGAATTAATCAATACTTCAACAAAAGATTTAGTTTTAGAATGGCGAAATAGTGAACGTATTCGAACTATGATGCTCAATCAAAAGTTGATAGAAAAAGAACAGCATGAGCAATGGTTTAATTCGTTATTTTTGAATAAAAATATACTGGTCTATATTTTTAAATATAATAATGAACCAATGGGTGTTGTTACATTTACTAAATTAAACTACTCTGGAGATGTATGGGAGTGGGGCTTTTATATAGGGGAGAGTGAAGCGCCAAAAGGCATGGGGACTTTACTTGGTTATACGGCAATAGAGTTGTTATTTTATGAGTTGAAAAAGGATAAAGTAGTAGCAGAAGTACTACATTACAACTTGATCAGTCTATCTTTTCACGAAAAGTTAGGTTTTCAAAAAGAAGGTATTTTAAGAAAACAAGTCTATTGTAATAGCCAATATGAAGATTTACATATGTTTGGTCTCTTTGAGTATGAGTGGCGAGAAAAAAGAGAGAAAATTCTTAGTACATTAGGAGCTGTTGGAAATTAATATTAGAGTAGAAAATCAATTAATTAGCAGTAATTCAAGACCATTTATCATAGCAGAAATGTCTGGTAATCATAATCAATCGTTAGAAAGAGCCTTGCAAATTGTTGAAGCAGCTGCAAAATCGGGCGCTCACGCTTTAAAAATCCAAACATATACAGCTGATACTATTACTTTAAATAGTGAACAGGCTGATTTTATGATTGAAGATCAAGAAAGTCTTTGGAAAAACAGGAAATTATATGATTTATATAACGAAGCTTATACACCTTGGGAATGGCATAAACCCATTTTTGATCGTGCAAAAGAATTAGGTATGATTGCTTTTAGTACACCTTTTGATAATACAGCAGTCGATTTTTTAGAAACTTTGAATGTGCCTCTTTATAAAATTGCTTCTTTTGAAAATACAGATTTACCATTAATAAAAAGGGTGGCTGAAACGGGTAAACCGATGATTGTATCAACTGGAATGGCTTCAGTAGCAGAATTGGATGAACTTGTTAAAACGGCAAAAGAGGCTGGGTGCAAGGATTTAATATTGCTTAAATGCACTAGTACATATCCAGCTACTCCAGAAAATACAAATATAATTACAATTCCTCATATGAAAGATTTATTTGATGTTCAAGTAGGTTTATCTGACCATACAATGGGGACTGGTGTATCTGTTGCCGCAGTTGCTTTAGGTGCTACCGTGATTGAAAAACACTTTACGCTCTCAAGAGCAGAAGGTGGAGTAGATGCTGCATTTTCGCTAGAGCCTGCTGAAATGACAGCACTTGTTGAGGAAACGGAAAGAGCCTGGCAAGCAATAGGCAAAGTTACTTATGGTCCTACTGAAAAAGAAAAAGCTTCTTTGAAATTTAGAAGATCTATTTATGTGTCAAATACGATTGTGGAAGGTGACCTTTTTACTGAAGAGAATATTAAAATTGTGAGACCAGGTTTGGGGTTGGAACCTAAATATTATCCAATCTTATTAGGGAAAAAAGCGAAAAAATCCTATCAATTTGGTGAACCAATCAAATTTGATGATTTAATATAGGGGATGAGAAAATGGCTAAAAGAAATGAATTTTTACCCTATGGTCAACAATCTATTTCAGATGACGATATTGCTGCGGTTTTAGAAACATTACAATCACCATTTTTGACAACTGGACCAAAAATTAAAGAATTTGAGAATGCCGTAGCTAATTATGTGGGTGTGAACTATGCGGTAGCTTTTTCTAATGGAACAGCTGCGTTACACGGTGCCTGTTTTGCTGCTGGAATAGAAAAAGGTGATGAGGTAATTACAACACCGATTACTTTTGCCGCAAGCGCAAATTGTGTGAGATATATGGATGGTACAGTTGTTTTTGCCGATATTGATAAAAAAACATATAATATCGATCCTCTGGAAATTCAAAAAAAAATCACATCAAATACAAAGGCTATTATTCCTGTAGATTTTACAGGTCAACCAGTTGATATGGATGAAATTATGACAATCGCACAGCAGCATAGTTTAGTCGTGATTGAGGATGCAGCTCATGCTCTGGGGGCAGATTATAAGGATAGAAAAGTAGGGGCTACTGCTCATATGACGATGTTTAGTTTTCATCCGGTAAAACCGATTACTACCGCTGAGGGTGGTATGATTGTGACGAATGATAAAACTTATTATGATAAGCTATTGTCTTTTAGATCTCATGGAATTACTCATACACCCTATTCTGAAGAACAGGGTGCTTGGTATTATGAAATGATAGAGCTTGGTTACAATTATAGAATGACTGATATTCAAGCTGCACTTGGTTTATCACAAATGGCAAAATTAGATAAATTTATCGAAAAAAGACGTGAATTAGCGAATCTTTATACGATGGAATTGAAAGAAAATCAGCTCGTCCATCCACCCATGCAAAATAAGAACGCTTTATCAGGCTGGCATTTATATTCTATCCAATTAGATTTGGATAAGTTAGGTAAAACAAGACGGATGGTTTTCGATGAAATGCGCGCATCAAATATTGGTGTCCATGTACACTATATTCCCGTATATTGGCATCCATATTACGAGAAATTAGGTTATAAAAAAGGGATTTGTCCAATTGCAGAAAATTGGTATGAACATGCGTTGACACTACCGCTATTCCCTAAAATGACTGCCAAAGATATCAAAGATGTCGTACAATACTTCAAAAAAGAATAGTTAAGGGGTCATACTTAAATAAGTGAGGGCTTATATCTACACTAAGGTCTTTAAGATAGAGGGGGTGTAAAAATGAAATGGACGAAAGAAGTTGCTAAAAACGGGGAGTATACTTTGAAACTAAATGATAAGTATATATATAGTAAATATAATCCTAAAAAAGATGTGGAAATATTCATGTCAAAAGAAGTAGACTTATCAAAAAATAAATTTATTATGTTTGGCGTGGGTTTAGGGTATCATATTGAATATTTATTGAATGAAATCGAACAGGTAGAAATTCAATATATTTTAATTGATGAACAGGAATTGAATGATGTAGTGAATCAAGAAATAGTTCATAGGGATAATGTCAAATTATTTCATAATGATAATTACTTTAGTAAAGATGCCCAATTTATTATTCCACAACCGTTTATTAGTGCTATTGAACACACCCACCCCTTGTACGAATTCATTGAAGATATTAAAATTCGTCAAGTATCATATGAACGTTTTAAAGGACAGATGGTAGCAAATTTTAATGAAAATATAAAATTATACAAACCGCTAGTAAATGAGCATCGAGAACATAAAAAGGCGGCTTTAATTTCTTCAGGCCCTTCAGCAACTGACACCGTCAAGTGGTTGAAAAAGCATGAAGATGAGTTTGATATTTACTGTGTTGGTTCGGCTTTGCCGATCGCACTAGCCAATCAAATTAATGTAAAGGCCGTTTTTATTAGCGATGCACAAGCAGAAATTCAAAGACAAATTACATATGACTATACAGGGTTGTTAATTTTTTTATCAACGGCAAATTATGGAGCGGTTTTAAAACATCAAGGTGACAAGCAAATTATTTTTCAAAGAGGTTTTGATTTAGCGGAGAATTTTGCAGAAAAAAATGGAGCGTATTTATATGAAACAGGTGGTTCTGTTGCAACCACTGCTTTTTCATATATAGAAAAATTACAATATGCAGAACTCTATTTATTTGGGCAGGATTTAAGTTTTTCAATGGATGAAACACATGCTAAAACATCCACATCTGGAAAATCGGTACAAGATATTCGGAATTTAGTGGAAGTAGTTGCTAATGATGGTTCTATAGTGAAGTCGACACCAAATTTAGTAGCTTATAAGAGATGGTTTGACGTGGCATGTAAAAATACAACAATGACTGTATTTAACACAGCATATAAAGGTGCACAAATAAATCATGTGATTTTCTTGGATGTTTTAATGGAAGCTAATTAACAGTGAAAGCTATATATTTTTTTAAATACTCCGATATAACTATAAAGTATGGAAGAGTAAGGAGGAATAGTATGAAAATTTCACCTGTAGATTATACCGACATTATAAAACCGACAGAATCGTCACCGAAAAAAGTGTCACTTAAAGAGCAACCTCAACAAGTCCTAGGTCAAGTGAATGAGGCTATTTCGGAGATGACCGATGAACGAGGGGAACCAACAACCCAAGCTTATCAAATTGCTGTAAATAAGCTGAATGAATTTATGGATTACAATCAAAAAAATTCGAAATTTATTTTTCATAATGAATTAGAACGCTACTACGTTGAAATAGTAGATGCGACGACGCAAGAAGTTATTAAAGAAATCCCACCAAAAGAGCTGTTGGATGCATATTATAAAATGCAAAAACTAGTTGGGAAAATGTTTGATACAAAAGCGTAAATAGATGGAGGAGGAGTTTTAATGGCAGCAGTAAATAATAATTCAAATGCAACATCCAATTTAGCATACTCTTATTTACAATCAAAAAATAAAATAAGTGGTTTAGTTTCCGGTATGGATATTGAATCAATTATGGAAAAATTGATGAAGGCTGAAAGTGCACAAATGGAAAAACTTCAGCAGCAAA
Organism: Kurthia sibirica; assembly: GCF_003143975.1. Lineage (GTDB taxonomy): Bacteria > Bacillota > Bacilli > Bacillales_A > Planococcaceae > Kurthia > Kurthia sibirica. Next base: position 63,053 of record NZ_QFVR01000006.1, read on the forward strand.
AAGATAAGTTTGAGTGGAAGCGAGATGCATATAGAGAAGTAAATACATCGTTATCATCTTTTGAGAAAAAAATGTTTGATGATTTTGGCCTCGCAAAAAATTGGAATGTTCGCAGTGTATCTAATACAGGTGCTGGAAGTGTCAATGCAACAGCCTCGACAACTGCAACAGGTAATCTAACAATTACTGAAGCAACAAAAGCCAATGCTGCACAAGCTGTTTCTACAGAAAGTCGTTCATATACAGCTAAGAGTACAGTGGCAGATTTAGGTTTATCTTTAACAGACGGCAAGGGATCCTTATCACTAGGCTCTGTTGGAGCAGATGGTAAATTATCGAATATAGCAACAATTGAATATTCTGAAACAGATACACTACAAAGCTTTGCTAATAAAATCAATAGTTCAAAAGCGGGTGTTACGGCACTAGTAGTTGATGGCAAGTTTTCAATTACAGCGAACAATACAGGACGCGCTTCAGATTCAGCTTCTGATCTTGCAGTGACTGGTGACAATAACGGTATGTTTAGTGCACTTGGTTTTGGTACAGCTGGCTCTGCAGACTTCGCTTTGGCATCAAATGGTTTAAATGCAACTGCTAAAGTAAATGGTATTGAATTAACGAGTAGCACAAATAAGTTTTCTGTAGCAGGTTATTCTATAGAGCTAACAAATAATATTGCTGCAGGCTCATCCATTACTATTTCTTCAGAAACAGATAAAACAGCTGTAGTTGATAAAGCTAAAGCTTTTGTCGATAGCTATAATGAATTGGTTAAATCATTAAATAGCAAAACAAGCGAAAAGAAAAATATTGATTTTAAACCGTTAACAGCGGCTCAAAAAGCAGAAATGAATGCGGATGAAATTGTCAAATGGGAAGAAAAAGCAAAAGCAGGATTACTAAAAAGTGATTCAGTACTACGTGGCGTTGTTTCCGATTTACGCGCATCCATTTACTCAACAGATAAAGATAAGGCAACATTGGCGAAGATTGGTATTACAACAACCGCTTCCTACACAGATGGTGGTCAACTAAAAATCGATGAAAAAAAATTATTAGAAGCACTTGAAAAAGATCCTGACATTTTATCGAAAGTTTTTACCGGTGATAATGGTGTTGTTTCTTCTATGCGTGATACGGCTAAAGCTGCTGTTGCAACAATCGAAAAAACGGCTGGTAAAGAGTCTATGGATGTTAGTTCATTTTCTTTAGGGAAAAATATTACGACTGTAAATACGAAGATAGAAGAATGGAAAACGCGTTTAAAGGGTATAGAAGACCGTTATTGGAAACAATTCTCTGCAATGGAAAATGCCATTCAAAAAGCAAATAGTCAATCATCTATTTTTTCTCAATAAATAGTTAAATTTAAAGGAGTTGTTTGGATTGTCAGTACAAAATGCATTTAATGCATACAAACAAAACAGTGTTACTACCGCGTCCCCTGCTGAACTGACATTAATGCTTTACAACGGATGTATTAAATTCATCCATCAAGCAAAAAAAGCAATAGCAGTTAATAATATAGAAGCTAGAAATACAGCAATTCAAAAGTCGCAAGCAATTATTTCAGAATTAATGTCTACCTTGAATATGGATATTGCCATTTCACAAGAAATGATGAAGTTATATGAATATATGAACTATCAATTATCACAAGCTAACATGAAAAATTCAACAGTCCTATTAGATGAAGTGGAGGCACTGGTTATTGAATTTCGAGATGCTTGGAAGGAAATTATTCAAATTAATCGCAAAAAACAATATACAGGAGATTCAGTTTAATGGATTTAATCCAACAACTTCTTCTATTATCTGAAAAATTGTATAGTACATTAGAAAAGTTAGCAGAAGATCATGATAATCAAAGAGAAGAACAAATTGAGCTAGTCAATAAACTTTTAGATGCACGAGGGCAAACCATTGATCAACTTTTGGTTTTATCGAATCACCCATTAAAAGACCATCAACATGAAAATCGATTACAGCAATTGAATACAGAAATTATTAATCGATTACACAGTTGGAAATCAGAAGTTGTTATTGATATGAAGCAACTACAAGTATCAATGAAATCAGAAGAACGCTATGTGAATCCTTATAGTGCTCTTCAAAATCGAGATGGCACATATTTTGACGGCAGAAAATAAAAAACTGTCTTTAAGTCTGGTAATACAGAACTTAAAGGCAGTTTTTTTCATTTAAATGATGGTAATGGTCATTCATAGGATGTTTTGGCAGTTATAGTTTGATAACATTAATTGCTTGGCTAATGATCTCATATTCATTTTTTGAGAGAATTTCTTTTCCGACTTCTACATAGGTTGAATTATGAGTAAAGTTTTTAATAAATGATTGGAAAATAACAATTATTTCCTCTTCAGATAATGGCTTAGTCGCACAATTACCGAGAATCAATAATCGAAGTAATGTAAACTGAATGGTCATCTCTGAATAAAAATCCTGCAAATGCTCATTTGTATTTTCAACATATTTTGTAAAAGTTAAATTCACAAGAAAGTTTTCAAAAGCAATTGCAATCATCTCATTTTTATAGTTTGAATTAAATATATGATTAATTATTTCACCATCTGTACTTTTACTGTCATCAATATATAGGTTTTTTTTCATATTTTGTACACTAGTTACATAACGTTCGGATAAAATTTTATCCATATTAAAAAAATGTGAAACGAGAGTATTTTGCATTGTATAGTTCGCTGGAATAGCATCAAAGATTGTTTCACTACCCGCTAATTGTAGGTTCTTCAAATAATTTTCAGCTAGAAGTGGTGCTTGTTCAAAGCGTTGTTGCACAGGTAATTCGTATAATTTTCGAATATATAAGCCAATATACATAAGTCTTGTCTCGATGGTTATGTTTCTTGACTGGAGTGCGGTAATCATGAAGCTACGGTTCGTCCAAAAGTAATCAGCTTTTTGATTTGAATGATTTATTTTTCCGAGTATTGGTAAAAGAGCCGGTGCTTCATCTTGAATAAATTCGAGACCATTTTGATCGAGTAAAATGAGTCTTGCTACTTCAGGACATGACAAATCCAATGTTTTTTCAACGATTGTATTTATTTCTTTTAAATCTCTTGGGTAAACAGAGCAAGTCGTACAGAGCGCTTCGGGACCACTATTTGTTTGGATAGAGCATAAACCCTCGGTATCTAGTAATCCACAGACGCCTTCGTCATTTACATGAAACAGACCATAGTCTTCGTCATTAGTTGATTTTCGATTGCGCTTAAGATTTTTTTGTAAGAGCGGTTTTAATATAGTATTTGTTGTTTTTTTATAGTTTTGATAGCTCTTTTTATCGATGCTGATTTTCCATCCTGCACAGCATGTATCTTCACAAGCACCACCAATGCATTGGAAATTATCGTATTGTTTAATTTTTAATTCAGGTCGTAGTTGCATGAATTTTCACCTCACTGCTACTATCGGCATATTTGCATGTATTAAAAGGTGGGTGATGAAAATATATTACAATTTTTACAACGCTTGAATAAGCCTAAAGGGCTGTAGCTTTATGACGATATAACCAATATATAGATAAATTGGTTAGATAAATTTAAAGGAGGTCTTTTTCATGAAACGACAGCTAGCAGCGTTGGGCTTAGCGTCTATTTTAACAGTACCTACATGGATTGCGGCGGCCCATCCTCTTGAGGCAAGCGCGAAAAAAGTATCGGTATCAAAAAAAGCGAAGGCGGTTACTGCTTCAATTAAAGCATTGAATTCGAAAGATGCTCAGTATATAAAGAAAACGGGAACGACAAAAAAAGCCTATGATCGTTTATCAAAAAAAGAGAAAAAAACAATTAAAAACAGTAAGACATTAGCAAAGCATGTAAAAGCTGTGAAAACCTTAGTGTCGAAGGTCGAACGCTTGAAAAAAGATGTATCAGCGTTATCGGCTAATAACTATAAAACGAAAATTGCCCATGTATCTTCTTCATACAAATTGTTGAGCAAGGCAGCCGCAGCAACTGTACCGAAATCTACCGTCAGTAAAATGACGTATTATGACTCATTAAACAAGACGAATAAGAGTATGGTCAAACTCGTAAAATCAAGTGCATCCACTGGACTTGTTGCGGTAGTTGATGTATTAAATGTGGCAAATAATGCGTCTATTTTAGAGTTTTTGACAGCTTATGAAAAATTATCACCAAATCAAAAGTTGTTATTTGGTGGTTCTAAAGAAGCAGTCGACTACTTACTTACTATTAAGCCATTGGTTAAAACTGCGGCTAACTTTGACGCAAAGTATGAAAAATTGGATCCAACAGCGTCTTCTTATTTGAAGAATAGCTATGAGCTATTAAATCAATATAAAGCAGTAGCAGAGATCAGTGAAAAGATTGCGTATAAGGATCAAAATGTTGAGAAAACAGTGGATAAAAAAGTAGCTCAATTTACAAAAAATGCAGTGAAAATTAGTGCATTAGAAAATTTATTACAAGATGAAATTGGTTTGAAAACTCGTTTTGAAGATGCGACAAATGCTCTACCTGGTATAACGACTCAATTTGAAAATGTTGAAAAAGCAGTTACAGCGTATAAAGCAGCTAACTTAACGACGTATAACGGTAAAAAATTAAAAGGCAAGGCAATCGATATTGCTGATAAAAAAATTATTGCAGAATATAAAAAATATGAAAATATTCCAACCGTCGTAACAACGATGAACGGTATGGAAGACTATGCTACTGGACTAAACTTATCGACAGAACGTAAAAAGATGTTAGAAGACGCGGGTTTTGCACCAGATGAAATCGCTTCTATTGCTAGGCAAGGGCATATTCCACTACCAAAAAATATTAATGCGCTAGACGAGGCGATTAAAAATTATATGAAGCTTGCTGGCGAACAACGTACAATTGTTGATGCAAAAATACCTGCTAAAAAAGATTATATTAATGATGCAGTAGCGATTAAAGCAGGAATTAGCCTCAATAAAAAATATGAAGATGCTTTAAAGAAAAACGATTTAGGAGAGGTTTTAAAACAGTTTGAAGCTTATAAAAAAGCAGCTAAAAATGATGAGCGTCTACTACGCTATGTTGCAGATGCCAACGATTTGGCAGTAGCACCTACGACGTATGCAGAGGCAAAATCAAAAGTTGCAAAGTTTGAAGCACTCATCAATGGCACGAAAACAATGGGGGATATTCATGCCAATTTAGCAGCCTATAAATCCATCATTAAAGATAAACCCAGCGGTTTGTCAATGATTGATCAAACAGTATTGAAATCATATAATACGATGCTAGGTGTATTGGAAATCGAAAAATTGATGCCAAAAGTACTTGCATCAAGTAACTATACAAAAGCTAAATTAATAGTTATTCAAGATATTATTAAATTGTACAAAAAGTTAGACGCACCAAGTAAAGTGATTGTAGATAACATGTATCCAGGTGTTAGTGATTTCGTCTTGCATGAAAAAGAGATTAAAGAGGCAATGGCGGTTAATCAGAAATATTCCGAATTGAAGCCTTCTAAAAAGACATATATGAAAGATGCACAAACTGTGTATTTTATGTATATCGATGCGAATGAAACAGTACAACAATATATTTTAAATACGGATAAAATAATTAAATTAGCGGAAGTAATCAAAAGTTCAAAAGGAATTGTTGATGGCTTTGCCAGTCGTGTCTATAGTGTCTATCAGGAAGTTTACTCGAATACACCAATTGACGAACGAACGGTCAGTGAGATAAAAAGTGTCATTAATACCTACGAACTATCCATTAAACCTTATCCGAAAAATAGCTCTTTATTGGAGCCAGAAACATTAAAAAATTACAAAAAATTAACGCCGATTGTGGATGTATATAATGCTATATTTATGTTGAAATCACCTATTTCAACGGAAATCGAGCGCGATAATATTCTCGCTGCAATCAAGGCATATAATAAGTTGGATGCTTTTGGAAAATACGTCATTAAAAATGAAAGTAAATTACAAGTGAAGTTGCCGATCCTAGGTGATGAAACTCAAATTAATGAAGCAAAGAAAATTGATGCGGCCTATAAAGCCTTAAAAGTCGGCGAGAAAAATTATGAATTTAAGCTGTACAATGTTTTTAAAATATATGACCAAGCAACGACTGATATTAAAAAATATGTAGTCAATAAAAAAGTACTTGAAGAATCAAATATACGCTACGGAGATAGTGTAAATGCGGCTTTAGCTTTTGAGTTGGCAGTGAATGCTATCAATCGTAGAAGTGCGATTAAAGATGTCCATATATTGAAAAATAAATATACAGATTTAAAAATAAAAAAACCTGTAGCACTGCAATTTATTCCTGCAGAAACGATGAAAAAATACAATTCATATTTAGAGTTAATCTTCTTACAAAATGTTGCACAACTCGTGTACGATCAACGTCTTATTAATGGGATTTGGGTGAAGTATGATGCGTGGTTCTTTTCATATAGCCAAACGCAGGATCATCGAAATGACGTCATCAATATGCGCAAAGCATTGTTACTATTTAAAAATTTCAATGAAATTCAAATGTCAATTTTAAATAACACACCGAGTTATACATCTTATAAGGGAATGATGGAAGATTCGAAAGGTGAAAACATACCGATTTATAATGCGGATGGATCCATCTCAAGTTATAAACCAGAAATGGGCTTTTCAGATGTGTTCTTGCCGGATGAAGTTATTTACAACCCGTCACAATGGCTGACATATCAACAAGTTCAAAATGTCTTAGATGCGATGGCAATCGAAGATATGTTTAGTAAGTTAAAACCGAATAGCCAAAGCTATGGGCGAGATGCGATGGCAGTAGTGGATCTCTTTAATTCAAAAGGCATACCCGTTCAAATGTATACATTAATACGTCAAGAATTAGCAGCGGTGGAACGGATTTATAAAGAACCACGTGCGTTAGCGGATGCTTTTGAAGCAGCAATCAAAGCATATTCTCCTGACAGCGATAAAATTGCTGGTATGGCCGGTTTTAAAGAGAAGTATAAAAAACTAGATGCAATTGCTTTGACGATGGTCGATAAAAAATTACTGAAAAATTATAGTGACTATATCGCAGCGGATGCCGCTAATACATTATTCCAAACGATTACAACGACTAAATCAATGAAGAATAATAGTGATATTCTTGCATTTAACGCAGCCTATAGTAAATTAACTAGCGATGGCAAGAAAATTATTGCTGCAGAAAATAATGCGACAAAACAGTTATTGAACACAATAATCGCTGATAATCAAGTTGTAAAAGCAGCAAATACTGTCGATAAAAAATATGAAGCAATCGATCAGAAAAAAGATGATTTTGAAGCCGAAGTAGCGAAGCTATATAAGGAATATGATAAGTTATCAGACTATACAAAAATGGCATACACTGTATATGATCAGGCTTTCAAAGATTTCATTGCAAAATATGGTCTTGGAGGTAGCTTTGGTAATAAGTCGGATAATCCGAAGTTGACTGCTGATGAATTCACTCGTTTAGTGGAAGCACTTCATTCGTCTTCTCCGTTGACAGATGTAACAGCTGTCTATGAGTTATATAAATTTATTGCTGTGCCACAAATGTATGCAAATTCAACGAAAAAAGTAGTAGCATTAAACTTCGTAGAGAAAAATATACTAACAAAGTATATGCACTATGATAATTTAGCGCGAATGAATGAAAAATTACAACCAATCAAGTTACCAAAAACAAAATTCACATTACAAGAAAAAGATGCTATTGTTGAAGCGATTGCTCTCTATAAAAAATTGGCACGTGATCCGAGATATATTGCGGATAATGAAATAACATTTGGCGATTTAATAAACCCTGATTCTGAAAAGGATTTACGTTATTTATTTACTGCAGAAGCAGATATTAAAGTAGCGGAAGCAGCCGATGCAAAATTCGCTAAAATCAAAAAAGGGGATAAAGCATTCGCCAAAAATATGATTGATGCGATGAAATCCTATGAATTATTGACACCGTTCCAACTGAAATTCTTTACGCAAACAACAAGCTATAATATGTACAAAAAAGACTATGGTATTGCCCCTGCTATTATTGGCAAGGTGGATACAATACCAGAAGCGATTAGAGCAATTGTGAACTTTGAAAAACTTGTCGGAGAAACGGAAAATAATCATGATGATATTATACAAAGTCCTCCTGGCTCAGCATCTCCAGATTATCAAGGGATGATAGATGCCATTATTAAAATGGATGAATATTATAAATTTATTGACCGTGAGTTTACGATTGAAGGTGAAAAGTTGAAGTTAATTGCTTTAGTAAATGCTAAAAATATTACAAGTTACAAATTTTTCATGGCTTATTATAAAGTACAAGATTATTTAAATAATATAAAATAATGTAATCAGCAAAGCATCAGCCCTCGATTGTTGTAAGGGTTGATGCTTTTTATATTTCCTAGTGTTGGAGAAAGAGTACGCGATTTAGTATGCATGTTAAAAATAGAGAGTCATCTATTTTACACGTTTAAATGGTAGTTTATTTCATTTTGATGGTGCAAAAGGTGTCTTTTTGATATAATGAGGAAGAAATAGAGTTTATACAGGGGGCGGCAAAATTGGATTATAAACGTGCAGAATCATTTCGTCACATACTTTTAGAGGAAGTTGATGTCGAATTTACGTGTATGATTGAACAGGTGGCCATTACGACTACTTGTAAAATTGTCGATATTAGCCCAAGTGGTATTAGCTTTTTCACATTAAAAGAAATACCAGAAAGCAGTATGTTAGATAAAATGGATTTTTCATTTGTTCTTTATAAAAAAACAATTCAGTCTGAAGGTGTCATCCGTTGGAAAAAGTATTTTGCTGAAGGACTACGTTATGGTGTTGAATTGGAACAATCAGAAAGACTGGAGACACTTATTATTGAAGAACTGAAATTGCGCAGAAAACAAGAAGTGCTAAACAACAAGAAAAAATAATTCATACGATATAGATTACACAAAAACATCTCCAAATTCTTTGGAGATGTTTTTGTTATACTGTCGCATATACGATACTCATTTCTTCATTTTTAAAAAAAATAATAAAATTTCGGATTTTTTTAATCGTTTAAAAAAGGATTTTGAGGGGAATTGTAGAATATATAAGTTATAGGCTTATGAAGGAGGAGTTAATATGCTAACATTTAATATTCGTGGTGAAAACATTGAGGTAACTCCAGCGATAAGAGAATATGCTGAAAGTAAGTTAGAAAAAATTGAAAAATACTTTAATGAAGACATTCATGCTACAGCAAACATCAACTTGAAGGTCTACAATGATCGTCGTACAAAAGTTGAAGTAACAATTCCTATGAAAAATTTGACGCTTCGTGCGGAAGATCGCAATGATGACATGTATGCAGCAATTGATCAAATCGTCAATAAGCTAGAACGTCAAATTCGTAAACATAAAACGAAAGTAAACCGTAAGTTCCGAAATCGCGAAGGAATTGGCACATACTTTGCAAATAGCCAACTTGAACCCGATAAGGTAGCGGCAGATTCTGAGGATGATTTAGAAATCGTTCGCACGAAGCAGTTTAGCTTAAAACCTATGGATGATGAAGAAGCTGTTTTACAAATGAACTTATTAGGTCATGATTTCTTCATCTATACAGATGCCGAGACGAGTGAAACACATATTGTTTACAAACGTCGAGATGGAAAATACGGCTTAATTGAGACAAATTAATTAAAAAATGAATAAACATAAATAGTAATTGTCTAAAGCATCTTCGAATGAGTGGATATTCCTCGCTTATCGAAGATGTTTTTGTTATGTTAGGTGTCAAAATAGAATGACTTTATGGCAATATTACAAGAAATATATGTTTTATCATAATTTTTTTAACGATTAGTGATATAATCATAAAGTCATTAATTTGGTGGAAAAAAAGGGTATTTATAAGACCAAATTACACAAAATCACTACTATAAAATGCGATTTAACGTTATTTCAATAGAACAATAGTAAATTACTACATCGTTCATTTGCACTGTGTTTATTAATAATGATAAAATGAAATATAAGACTATTTAGGATGTGAAATTAGATGCTTGGCATATTTAATAAAGTATTTGATCCAAATAAACGTGAAATTAAAAATTTAGAAAAAATAGCTGATTCAGTAGAATCATACCTTGATGAAATGGCTGCCCTTTCAGATGAGCAGTTAAAAGCAAAATCAGACGAATTTAGAAATCGTTTAGAAAACGGTGAAACGACTGATGACATTGAAGCTGAAGCATTTGCAGTTATTCGTGAAGCAGCTAAGCGTGTACTTGGTATGTTCCCTTACCATGTACAATTAATGGGTGGCGCGGCGCTCCATAGCGGTAATATTGCAGAGATGAAAACAGGTGAAGGTAAAACGTTAACAGGTACTTTACCGGTTTATTTAAATGCGCTAACAGGCAAAGGTGTCCATGTTGTAACAGTCAATGAATATTTATCCGAACGGGATGCAGAAATTAACCGCCCGCTTTATGAATTTTTAGATTTAACAGTTGGGTTAAATTTAAATCATATGTCAAAAGATGAAAAACGCGCAGCTTATGCTTGTGATATTACGTACAGCACAAATAATGAACTAGGTTTCGATTATCTCCGTGATAATATGGTGTTATACAAAGAAGAACAAGTTCAACGTCCATTACATTTTGCTGTAATCGATGAAGTCGATTCCATTTTAATTGATGAAGCACGTACGCCATTAATCATCTCTGGACAAGCAAACCAATCAGCTGCTCTTTATAAGCAGTCCAATGCGTTCGTTCGTCTTTTAAAACAAGATGAAGATTATAACTACGATGTTGAATCAAAAGGTGTTACATTAACGGAGCAAGGTATTGAAAAAGCAGAGCGTGCTTTCAATATCGATAACTTATTTGACCTGACTCATGTCGGCTTAAACCATGCCATCAATCAATCATTAAAAGCGCATGCTTCTATGCACTTGGATGTTGATTATGTCGTGCAAGAAGGCGAGATTATGATCGTTGATGGCTTCACAGGACGTATTATGAATGGTCGTCGTTATTCTGAAGGTCTTCACCAAGCGATTGAAGCAAAAGAAGGCGTTGAGATTCAAAATGAGTCGATGACAATGGCAACAATTACATTCCAAAATTACTTCCGTATGTATAAAAAATTATCAGGTATGACAGGTACAGCTAAAACGGAAGAAGAAGAATTCCGCAATATCTACAATATGGATGTTGTCACAATTCCAACGAACCGTCCAATCGCTCGTGTCGATCATGCAGATTTGATTTATGCTTCGATGCAAGGTAAATTCAATGCCGTAGCAAAAGATATTGCAGAACGTCATACGAATGGTCAACCGGTATTAATCGGTACTGTGGCAATTGAAACGTCTGAATTATTATCTTCACTATTGACGAAACTTAAAATTCCACATAATATATTAAATGCTAAAAACCATGAGCGTGAAGCAGAAATTATTGCGGAAGCTGGTTATAAAGGCTCTGTAACGATCGCTACAAATATGGCGGGTCGTGGTACAGATATTAAATTAGGTGAGGGCGTTGTAGAGCTTGGCGGTCTTGCTGTTCTTGGTACGGAACGTCATGAATCTCGTCGTATCGATAATCAATTACGTGGTCGTGCGGGTCGTCAAGGTGACCCAGGCGCTACACAATTCTATCTATCGTTGGAAGATGACTTGATGAAACGTTTCGGTTCAGATGGTATGAAAGCAATGATGACTAGATTAGGTATGGATGATACGCAACCAATTCAATCTAAAATGGTTTCTAAAGCAGTTGAATCAGCTCAAAAACGTGTGGAAGGTAATAACTTTGATGCACGTAAACGCTTATTACAATATGATGATGTGTTACGTCAACAACGTGAAATTATTTATAAAGAGCGCCTAGAAGTTCTAGAAACAGACAATATGCGCGGTTTAGTGGAAGCGATGATTGACGAAGAAATTACAACGGCAGTTGCAACCTATACGACGAACGAAACTGCTCACGAATGGAATCTTCATGGCTTAGAAGCCTATATTGGCAGCACACTTCTACCAGAAGGTGAAGTATCTGTTGTGGATTTAGAGCATAAGAGCCCAGAAGTAATCATTGACATGCTACGCGAAAAAGTGCGTCTTGCATACGATGCAAAAGAAGAAGAGATGACGGAAGAGCGCATGCGTGAATTCGAAAAAGTAATCTTACTTCGTGCCATCGATTCAAAATGGATCGATCATATCGATGCGATGGACCAATTACGTCAAGGGATTCATTTACGTGCCTATGCACAAATTGATCCATTACGTGAATATGAACAAGAGGGCTTCCGCATGTTTGAAACAATGGTTGCGGCAATCCGTTCAGATGTTGCACGCTTCGCAATGAAAGCAGAAATTCGTTCGAATCTTGAACGGGAAGAAGTAGCGAAGGGGCAAGCAGTTACACCAAGTGATGATGAGCCAAAAGCGAAGAAAAAACGTCCGATTCGCAAAGAAAAAGAAATTGGTCGCAATGATTTATGTCCGTGTGGCAGCGGTAAAAAATATAAAAACTGCCATGGTGCGACTGAATAATAAACAATGTGAGAGGTGACCAAAGTCTTTCTTTGGTCACCTCTCTTTTTAAACGCAACAATTAACTGGAGGAATTACAATGATCGAACTATCAGACGTGCGCAACGCACTCGATAAAACTGCTACAACTATTACTGACTTTAGGGGGTCTCTTTGACTTAGAAAACAAAGAAGCTCGCATTCAAGAAATGGATGAAATGATGCTTGATCCGAAATTTTGGAATGATCAAAATGCTGCACAAGTAATCATTGGTGAATCAAAAGCATTAAAAGATGTTGTCAATGAATTCTATGGTCTTGTAGATGAACAAGAAAATTTAGAAATGACATTGGAATTATTGAAGGAAGAACCAGATGAAGAACTGCAACAGGAACTCACTGAAGAACTTGCAGCATTCCGTAAGTCTGTATCAGACTTTGAACTGCAATTGTTATTAAGCGAGCCATACGACGCTAATAACGCTATTTTAGAGTTACATCCTGGTGCTGGTGGTACTGAATCTCAAGATTGGGGCCAAATGCTACACCGTATGTATACACGTTGGTCAGAAAAACATGGCTTCAAAGTAGAGTTACTGGATTATTTACCTGGCGAAGAAGCCGGTATTAAATCTGTAACGCTCGCAATTCGTGGTCATAATGCTTACGGTTATCTAAAAGCTGAAAAAGGTGTCCACCGTCTTGTACGTATTTCACCGTTCGACTCAGCTGGTCGTCGCCATACTTCTTTTGTCTCTTGCGATGTTATTCCTGAATTTACAGATGAAATTGAAATCGATATCCGCACGGAAGATTTACGCGTGGATACGTATCGTGCAACTGGTGCTGGTGGTCAGCATATTAACACAACTGACTCTGCTGTTCGCCTGACACATATTCCGACTGGTGTCATTGTAGCGTGCCAAGCAGAACGTTCTCAAATCAAAAATAAAGCGAAGGCTATGAGCATGTTACAAGCCAAACTTTATCAGTTAAAAGTAGAGGAACAACAGGCCGAAGTAAATGAAATTCGTGGTGAGCAAAAGGAAATTGGTTGGAGTAGCCAAATCCGCTCATATGTTTTCCACCCTTATTCAATGGTTAAAGATCACCGTACAAATGCTGAAACTGGTAATGTTCAAGCAGTTATGGATGGCGATTTAGACCAATTCATCAATGCCTACCTACGATCAAAACTATAATAAAAAGCAACCTCACAATCTCTTTTAGAGATAGGAAGGTTGCTTTTTTGTTGGTTCTACGTCAACTAGTGGGATACTGTGATTTAGATTTTTCACATCACGCCACTTTTTCTATTTGATCGTTTCGGACGAATGCTTTTCGGCAGGCGTCCTCGTCTTTTATAATAGCGGATTGTTAAACGTTCAAAGCGCTATAGATGCTTTATTTTTTGAATCCGATAATCCTGCAATTTACTGCCATAAACGATGAGGTGAATGCCATTTTAAAGCCATGCAAATTTGCATGGCTTTAATGGTTGCTTATGACGCGTGTTTCATGTATTATAATAAATAAGAACAAACGTTCTGTATCTAGGGGGTGGAAAATGACTTTACCATCTACGCAGGATTTAGATATATTGGAGTCAGAAATCTATTTGCCGATGTTATTAATAATTTTTGAGCGTGATAATCACGCGATTGAAGTCAGTCAAGTCAAGTTTAAAAGGCCCTATTTGTTATTGATTAAAGCAGCTATGAATATGGTGAAATTAGAGTTAATTGCTACGCATAAATATATGGAAAATAATAATTTACAGGTTATCCGTGGTAGGCGGGATGAGTTGTTTACTGAGTTCATTTTTCTTGTACAAGGCAAGGAAGACACGCGGAAATATTCAAATATAAGATTACGTAATCATGTGGAAGAACTACTGGTTAATTATTATTCGAAGGTAGTTCTATTATCTGGTGCTCAGCAATGATGGAATTACTTGTCAATTTTTGCGGTGATGAAATACGATCTAGCTGCTTAAAATAACGATTAATAATGGTGGAGCGAGCCATCTGTGTTTGGATGCTAGCAGTGGATATATTCGTGATGAATGAGCGGTTATTATAGAGTGTGATGGAGCAATCTACAGATGAAGAAGGGTGGAACCATTGGACAGCATTATAAGAAATCCAAATGGCGGACTCCTTTGATGCTGATAGGGTTGGGAATAAGACAAAAGGATGAGATGTTGTACCTAAACAAATGGGCAGTTTATTGGTGGCTTGTGTTATTGTTCTAGAAAAAGCACGCGCTTCGTTTAGCGATGTTCCAAAAGTGGCACAACATTTATTTACTACGCGGCGAGCAGAGGCGAAAACTAAGTATTCGGTTCTTCTTTCGATGACAAGAGTGTGCTTTTTTTCGTTTAGTGCCTTAGGTTTTAATATTTGAATCTCTTCATTAAATTGAAAATCTTTGAGACTAATTATTGGTAAGTGATTTTTTTTCATGTTTTTCCCTATTTTGACTGCTTATACCGCCAGTATATTCATGTATACAATCAAAAAAAGTTTCCTCCCTTACTTATTATAGGTACAAGAAAAATATACATGCGTATTTCTCTTGTTAAATCTGTCAATCATGTTGTGGTAGTGAGCAATTAACAGAAGCTAAGAAGCCTATAGTATTGAATTGGGAAATAATGTATTAGGTGAAGTATAAAAGAAATAATTAGTATTAGCAACAAAATACAATAAAACACGCTGTCTTTGGTAAACACTGTATTTTATTAGAATAGATTATCTTGAAAAAATAGAAAAATCAAAAAAATAAGTAATTTCAGTTGCAATTCACTAGAAACATTGCATATAATAGCAAAAAGGTATTTGAGGTGATGAAGATGGAATATCGTTATTCACAGCAGAATTCTCCAAACAATGAACATCCACTTAATCAAGGATTGCAAGGTCAAGAATTATTAAATGATATTTATATGGATATGTTTTTGAAACATATTCATGCAGAACAACAAATATCATTATTATTACAAGCAATTGATGAAGCGCTCGATGCGCGAGATGAGACAGAGTTTATGAAACATACCTATGATTTATTGAAATTACAGTCATCTTTAGAAGAAATTGATTAATAGCATAGTATAAATTTGAAAGATGAGGTCATATTTTTGACCTCATCTATTTTTGTTTTTATTACAAAAATAAAACGTACGTTCGTAATTGGTAGAAGGGTATGTTAAAATTAGTAGTAGTAAAAGATAGGAGGCGACAACATGAAAGAGGAATTTAATTTACAAGCACCATATGAGCCGGGTGGCGATCAACCGCAAGCTATCAAAGAGTTAATAGCGGGGGTCAAGGCAGGTAAAAAACATCAAACATTACTAGGTGCGACAGGTACGGGTAAGACTTTTACCATTTCTAATGTTATTCAAGAAGTGAAAAAACCAACGCTTGTTATCGCGCATAACAAAACATTAGCTGGTCAGTTATATAGTGAATTTAAAGAGTTTTTCCCGGATAATGCTGTGGAATATTTCGTTAGTTATTATGACTATTTCCAGCCGGAAGCGTATGTGCCATCAACTGATACATTTATCGAAAAAGATTCAAGTATCAATGATGAAATAGATAAATTACGTCACTCTGCTACATCATCATTATTCGAAAGAGATGATGTTATTATTATCGCCTCAGTATCCTGTATATATGGTTTAGGTAATCCAGAAGAGTATCGCGAGCTTGTATTATCTTTAAGACCCGGTATGGAAATTGAACGCAATCAACTATTGAGAAAATTAGTAGATATTCAATATGAGCGCAATGATATCAATTTTATCCGGGGTACTTTTCGCGTGCGTGGGGATGTAGTAGAAATATTCCCGGCGTCTAAAGATGAGCGCTGTATTCGCGTTGAATTCTTTGGTGATGAAGTAGAGCGTATACGTGAAGTAGATGCCTTAACTGGAGAAATTATTGGAGAGCGTGAACATGTAGCGATCTATCCAGCGTCCCACTTCGTTACACGTGATGAAAAAATGCAAAAAGCGATCGTCAATATAGAAGAAGAACTACAAGTTCGTTTGAAAGAATTACGTGACAATGACAAACTTTTAGAAGCACAGCGGTTAGAACAACGAACAAATTATGATTTAGAAATGATGCGTGAAATGGGCTTTACCTCGGGTATTGAAAATTATTCTCGTCATTTAACATTGCGAGAATCTGGAGCGACACCTTATACTTTACTCGACTATTTACCAAAAGATTTTCTGCTCGTAGTCGATGAAAGTCATGTATCGTTGCCGCAAATTCGTGGTATGTATAATGGGGATCAAGCCCGTAAAAATGTTCTTGTAGAACATGGCTTCCGCCTACCATCAGCGCTGGATAATAGGCCGTTGCGTTTTGAAGAATTTGAGGAGCATATTCATAACGCAATCTATGTATCTGCGACGCCAGGACCATATGAAATAGAACATACGCCTGTCATGGTCGAACAAATTATTCGTCCAACAGGTTTAATAGATCCAGTCATTGAAGTGCGACCAATCGAAGGACAAATTGATGATTTAATCGATGAAATCAATAAACGGGTTGCTGTAAATGAGCGCGTACTGATTACGACATTAACGAAGAAAATGTCCGAAGATTTAACAGATTATTTGAAGGATATGGGCATTAAAGTCAATTATTTGCATTCTGAAATCAAAACATTGGAACGCATTGAGATTATTCGTGAGCTGCGTGTTGGCACATATGATGTTTTGGTAGGGATCAACTTATTAAGAGAAGGACTTGATTTACCAGAAGTTTCGTTGGTGACCATTTTAGATGCAGATAAAGAAGGTTTCTTACGCTCGGAGCGAGCGCTTGTACAGACAATTGGTCGTGCAGCTCGTAACGCTAATGGTCGCGTAATTATGTATGCAGATAAAATGACAGATTCGATGACAAAAGCGATAGAAGAAACAGAACGTCGTCGTCAAATACAGCTTGCTTACAACGAGGAGCATGGCGTTACGCCAACGACAATTCATAAAGAAATTCGCGATTTAATACGTGCGACTTCAGTAGCGGAAGAAGAAGAGTCATATATTGCGAAAATTACGCAAGGTAAGAAATTGACGAAGAGTGAAAAAGCAGCATTGATTGAATCGATGGAAATAGATATGAGAGAGGCAGCGAAGGCACTTGATTTCGAACGTGCAGCCGAACTTCGTGATACCTTGTTAGAACTGAAAGCGGAAGGATGAGACGATTTTGAAGAATACAGAAATAATCGTGCAAGGGGCACGAGCTAATAATTTAAAAAATATAGATGTGAAAATACCGCGAGATCAACTTGTTGTCATGACCGGTTTGTCTGGTTCTGGTAAATCTTCTCTTGCTTTTGATACAATTTATGCAGAAGGGCAACGTCGCTATGTGGAATCGTTATCTGCATATGCACGTCAATTTTTAGGGCAAATGGACAAACCAGATGTTGATTTAATTGAAGGATTATCACCAGCTATTTCGATTGATCAAAAAACAACGAGTAAAAATCCACGTTCGACAGTGGCAACTGTGACCGAGATTTATGATTATTTGCGCTTGTTATATGCACGTGTCGGCAAACCCATTTGTCCAACTCATGGCATTGAAATCGCTTCGCAAACAGTGGAGCAGATGGTTGATCGTTTGAAAAAATATCCAGAACGTACGAAGATGCAGCTTTTAGCGCCAATTGTGTCCGGACGTAAAGGTACACATGTAAAAGTGTTGGAGGATTTAAAAAAACAGGGCTATGTTCGTGTACGTATAAACGGGGATATTGTTGATTTAGACGATGCAATTGAGCTCGATAAAAATAAGAAACACAATATAGAAGCAGTAATTGATCGCGTTGTGTTAAAAGAAGGTATAGAAGCGAGATTAAGCGATTCTTTAGAAGCGGCGTTACGTTTAGCTGATGGGCGTGTGATGGTTGATGTGATGGGTGTTGAAGAACTATTATTTAGTGAGAATTTTGCGTGTCCAATTTGTGGTTTTTCCATTGATGAATTAGAACCACGTATGTTTTCTTTCAACAGCCCCTTTGGTGCTTGTACAGCGTGTGATGGTTTAGGAACAAAATTAGAAGTTGATGTATCACTTGTTATTCCAGATGAGAGCCTTTCCTTAAATGAAGGTGTAATTGTTCCATGGATTCCGACAAGTTCACAGTACTATCCAACATTATTAGCAGCTGTGTGCCAACATTTTAAAATCGATATGGACAAACCTTGGAATAAATTAACACAAAAACAACGTGATATTATTTTACAAGGTGTACCGGGTTCTGAAGTCGATTTTACGTACACGAATGATTTTGGTAAAACACGTTCTCAAAAGGTTGAGTTTGAAGGGGTACTAAAAAATATCGAGCGTCGCTTTAAAGACACTTCATCGGATTATATTCGTGAGCAGATGGAGAAATATATGGCGCAATCTGCATGTCCATCTTGTGATGGTTTCCGTTTAAAACCTGAAACATTGGCTGTGAAAGTGGATGGCAAACATATTGGTGAGATTGCTCAGTATTCGATTAAAACAGGCTATGAATTTTTTGACACGCTTCAGTTGTCAGATAAAGATATGAAGATTGCTAAGCTTGTTTTACGTGAAATATTAGAACGACTAAGCTTCTTAAATAATGTAGGCCTCGATTATTTAACATTGAATCGTGCATCGGGTTCGCTGTCAGGTGGAGAAGCACAGCGCATTCGATTGGCGACGCAAATTGGTTCACGTTTAACGGGTGTGCTGTATATTTTAGATGAACCATCAATCGGATTGCACCAACGTGATAATGATCGTTTGATTACAACATTACAAAGTATGCGCGATTTAGGGAATACACTAATTGTTGTTGAGCATGATGAAGATACGATGCTCGCGGCGGATTATTTAATTGATGTAGGCCCTGGAGCTGGTGTGCATGGCGGTGAAATAATTGCTGCGGGGACACCGGAGGAAGTAATGGCTAATGAGAAATCGTTAACCGGTCAATATTTGAGTGGGAAAAAATACATCTCATTACCAACGAAGCGTAGAAAGCCAGATGGTCGTAAATTGGCTATTAAAAAAGCCACAGAGAATAATTTGAAAAATATTTCTGTTGATATTCCTCTAGGTGTTTTTACAGCGGTAACGGGCGTATCAGGGTCGGGTAAGAGTACATTAATTAATGAAGTGCTTTACAAAACATTGGCACAGCAAATTAATCGGGCGAAAGCGAAACCAGGCGCAGTGAAAAGTATTGAAGGAATTGAACAGCTTGAGAAAATCATCGAGATCGATCAATCGCCGATTGGCCGTACGCCACGTTCTAATCCAGCAACATATACTGGCGTTTTTGATGATGTACGTGATGTTTATGCGACAACAAATGAAGCAAAGGTACGCGGTTATAAAAAAGGTCGATTTAGTTTTAATGTCAAAGGTGGACGGTGTGAAGCATGTCGTGGTGACGGCATTATAAAAATCGAAATGCATTTCTTGCCAGATGTGTATGTACCATGTGAAGTATGTCATGGTAAACGTTATAATCGCGAAACACTAGAAGTGAAATATAAAGACCGCTCTATTTCCGATGTGTTAGAAATGACAGTGGAAGACGGTTTAGCATTCTTTACAAATATTCCAAAGATTGCACGTAAACTACAAACGATTGTCGATGTTGGTTTAGGGTATGTAAAACTAGGGCAACCAGCAACAACATTATCTGGAGGTGAAGCACAACGCGTAAAACTAGCTTCGGAACTTCATAAACGTTCAAATGGTAAATCAATTTATATTTTAGATGAACCTACGACTGGTTTACATGTTGATGATATTGCCCGTTTATTAAAAGTATTGCAACGCCTTGTTGACAATGGCGATACAGTATTGGTTATTGAACATAATTTAGATGTTGTGAAAACCGTCGATTATATTATTGATATCGGACCAGAAGGTGGCGACAAAGGTGGCGAAATTGTGGCGAAAGGTACACCAGAAATGGTTGCTAAAAATGAGAAATCATATACAGGACGCTATCTGAAGCCTATTTTAGACAGAGATCGAGCACGTATGGCTGCTGATGTAAAATTAGCAAGTCAAAAATAATATGAAACTTTCCATGCAGTTAAAACGTATTTATAAGTAACAAAGCAAAAGGAGGATCATTCACATGCAAAATGAACGTAGCAGAATACTCAAATTAGTAGAGAACGGTACGATTAGTGCAGAAGAAGCGATTGTTTTACTGGAGAAATTAGAAAGAGGTCCAGATAAGGTCGAAAGTAATAACAACGAGAATGATCAGCAACAAGAACAACAGCAATCACATGATAACGAATCGGAAAGCTTCGAAGAAGAGAAAAAACACTCGAAGGAAGAAGAATTTGTTGAAGATTTAAAGCGTGATTTTGGTCAATTTAGTAACCGTCTAATGGACTTTTTAGGTACGGCGGTAAATAAGGTAAAAGATATGGACTTTTCTTCTATGACTTCAGGTGGTGAAAAAATTGAGTGGACGGATCATTTAGGTGAGGAAACTGTGCGTAGTATTAGTGCAGATATTCCAAATGGTCAGTTGACGGTTCGTGATTCGATAGATGGTTCGACGACAATCGAAGTATCGGCAGCATCGATGATTGGTTTTTCAACATCAAACTTCACTGAAGAAGATTTGAAAAAACAATTTAGAGCATTTAATGATAATGGTACATTACGTATCGTCAGCACCTCAAAAACGGTGAAAATCGATGTAAAACTATTTTTACCAAAGGGTGACTATAAAGATTTGAAGGCCGGTCTTTTCAACGGTAACTTTTCTGTACAAAGTTTAAATATTGGTCGCATACGCGTACAAACTAAAAATGGTAACATCGATATGAGTGATGTCAATTTTGATACGGCAGAGGTAGAATCATCAAATGGTAGCATCGAGATTCGTGAAGTAGCCGGTAAGGAATTAGAAGCAGAAACAATGAATGGTCGTGTTTATGTGGATGGTGCTTTACGTTCAATTGAAGCTAAATCGATGAACGGTCACATTATTTTAACAACGCGTTCGCAGGAAGCAGAACGCATTAAGGCGCATACGACTGCTGGTTCAATCGAATTGTATATTCCAAATACAATATCGTTGTCCGGTGAGGTTGTATCCTCATTTGGTAAAATGGATGTTGATTTAAAAGATGTCGAATTATTGCATGAAACGGATAAAATGTTTAATAAATCATTACGTTTCAATAAAACAATTGCAGATGCACAACGCCTAAATATTGATGGTGAAACGACGACAGGTTCTGTTATCATTCGCTACACACTATAAAAGCATAAAAAACATACGATGCAGTCTTACGGCTGCATCGTATGTTTTTTATTTGTTATAAATTGGGTATGGTAATAAAAGGACTTTATATGACTATGAAATGAAGGTAAATACATATCAAAGTAGTGGAATTTAGGATTTTTAATAAGTGATTAGCATGCTTTCTTTCCATTTTTTATCTTTTAACTAGATATAAAGATAGATATTGTTGGCAAAATCATATAGTATTGAAGTGAAATATTTGTAGTATTTTCTATTGAAAATGAAATGATACTGTAACTTTTCTTGGATATGAAAATGCTATACTTAGTAAAATCAAGTGAACTACGAGCAACTTAGATACATAGTAGAATACGTTGTATGAAACTATAAATAATTAATAGGTGGTACAAACATGATTGAAATGAAAAATGTTGTGAAAAAGTATCCAAATGGTGTAGCAGCTGTGAAGGGACTTAATATAGAGATTAAACAGGGTGAGTTTGTTTACATCGTAGGTCCAAGTGGTGCTGGTAAATCTACCTTCATCAAAATGATGTATCGAGAAGAACAAGCGACATCAGGTGAAATAAAAGTCGATGGCACGAATATTACTGCCTTAAAAAGTAAAGAAATACCATATTTAAGAAGAACGATGGGTGTAGTCTTTCAGGATTTCAAATTACTCCCAAGGAAAAATGTCTTCGAAAATGTTGCTTTTGCACTAGAAGTTATCGAACAAGATAAAGAAGATATACGCAAACGTGTTATGGAAGTATTGAAGCTTGTGGGCTTGCAAAAAAAAGCACGAATGTTTCCAGATGAATTGTCAGGTGGCGAACAACAAAGAGTGGCAATTGCACGTTCAATCGTCAACAAACCCAAAGTAGTTATTGCAGATGAGCCTACAGGGAATTTAGATCCTGAAACATCTTGGGATATTATGAGATTATTTGATGAAATTAACTCGGGTGGTACAACGATTATTATGGCAACACATAACCGTGAAATTGTTAATACGATGCGTAAGCGAGTCATTGCTATTGAAAACGGACAAATTGTTCGTGATGAACGTGGAGGAGATTACGGTTATGAATTTTAAAACAGCAAAACGCCATGTGAAGGAAAGCTTTACGACGATGTCAAGAAACCGTTGGATGAGCTTTGCTTCTATTAGTGCGGTAACAGTTACATTATTATTAGTAGGTGTGTTCCTTGTAATCATGTTGAATTTGAACAAGGTGGCATCCGACATTGAAAATGATGTCGAAATAAAAGTACTAATTGATCTCGGTGTAAATGAGACGACAGAATTAAAACTGCAGCAACAAATTGAAAATATGCCGGATGTTGAATCGGTTATCTATTCTTCAAAAAAACAAGAACTTGTTAAAGTACAAAAGGATTTTGGTAAAGATTTTGAATTAACACAACAAGAAAATCCATTGAAAAATATACTGTACGTCAAAGCGGCAGATCCTAAAAAGACAGAAGCAGTTGCTAAAAGTATCGAGAAATTAGAAGGCGCCTCGGAAGTGAAGTATGGCAAAGGTAAAATCGAAAAATTATTTAGCTTTGTTGATACAGGTCGCAATGCAGGAATTGTGCTGATTATTGCCTTGTTATTAATGGCTACCTTCCTTATTTCGAATACGATTAAAATCACTATTACTGCGAGAAAAACTGAAATTGAAATTATGAAATTAGTTGGTGCAACCAACTCATTCGTCCGCACACCATTTATATTAGAAGGTATGTGGTTAGGTGTTATTGGTGCAATCTTCCCAATCGGTATTATTACTGCACTTTACTCAAGTATTCACAGTGCATTAGAACCAAAACTCACAGGCGAAATCGCTCAATTATTAGATGTTATGCCGTTCATCTTACAAGTAGATGCACTTTTACTACTGATGGGTGTACTCATCGGTGTCATCGGTAGTTTTTTATCGGTTCGCAAATTCTTAAAGGTATAAGAGGAGGTAAAATCAGTTGGCTAAACTAACAAAATTAACAGCCGTTGCATTAACAGCGACATTATTGATTCCAACAGTGTCAGCAAGTGCTGAATCGGTAAAAGATTTACAATCAAAACAAGTGAAATTAAATGATAAAAAAACGAAAATCAATAAAAATATTGCGGCACAAAATAAAAAAATTGCGGCAAATGAAAAAGCATTAAATAAACAAGCGATGCAGGTTACAAAATTGAACAAAAAAATCGATATTGCCGATGATAAAATTCAAATAACGCAAGACAAAATTGAAGCAACACGCCATGAAATTGCAGAGTTGAAAAAATCAATTGCAGCCTTACAAAAGAAAATTGATGAACGTAACGAAATTATTAAAAATAGAGCACGTGCAATGCAAGAAGGCGACGGGAAAATTAGCTATATTGATGTATTTTTAGGTTCTAGTAGTTTTTCTGATTTCATTGATCGTGCGTCAGCAGTTAATACAATTGTAGAAGCGGATGAAGCAATTATTAATGAACAAAAAGCTGATAAAGAGAAAGTAGAGCAACAAAAAGCACAAGTGAATGATAAGTTAGATGGTCAAAAAACACGTAAAACAGAATTAGTTGCTTTGAAAAATTCTTTGAATGCACAAAAACAAACGAAGAAAACATTGATTAAAAAAATGGAATTGAAGCAAGTCAAACTAAGTAAGCAACGCAAAAAATTAAAAGAAGATTATAATGAAGTACTCGTTGTTAGTTCTCGTGTTCAAAAGAAAATTGCTAATGAACAAGCAAAAGCAATTGCAAAAGCGAAGAGAATTGCTGAAGAAAAAGCAGCAAGAGCAGCAGCAAAAGCAGCAAGAGCGGCAGCGAGTAGTGCAGCTAATGCAAGTAGTGTAAGTAGTGTAGCAAGTTCAGGTAGTTTGAATAGTGCTTCTGCAAGTACACCAGTCAAAGCGACATCAGGGACATGGATTAAGCCAGCAGCAGGCCGTTTTACTTCTGGTTTTGCAGGACGTGACATCGGTGCGGGTGCTGAGTATCATTATGGTATTGATATTGCTAATAGTGTAGGAACACCAATTGTTGCTTCTGCCGATGGTGTTGTTTTTAAAACAGGTCCATTATCAACATATGGTAATGTTGTGATGATTACACATAATATTAAAGGGAAAACCTATACATCGCTTTATGCTCATATGAGTCGCGTGGGGTCTTCAGCAGGTCAATCAGTAAAACAAGGGCAAGTTATCGGTTATATGGGATCTACAGGCCGCTCGACAGGTCCACATGTTCATTTTGAAATTCATACAGGCAGTTGGGTTAATCAAGCGACAGGTGCAGTAAATCCAATGCAATTTTTATCGCAATAAATCACGTGATTTCGATTCCAGAGGAGAAGAATCGAATGATTTGACTAACAGACCGGTTATTATCGTAAAATACGATGATAATCGGTTTTTTTACATCGTATTAGTTGCAAGATAAGGATGAAGTAATATACCCTATAAGGTATACAAAGGGAGGGTATTATGCCAAATAATATGTGGTATACATTTTTTAATATAACGATGCCGGCGAGTCAATATGCATTTTTAGCGGCTGTCATCATTGTTTGTGTATTGCTTTATCTTGTAAATCGTACGACCGATATTGATGGGTTTTTAAATGATATTATTTTATTTGTGATTGTATGGAAGTTAAGTTACATTAGTAGTAATTGGTCGGAATTTATCAATTATCCTTTAGCAGTAGTGTATTTTAATGGTGGGTTAGTGGGGATTTATAGTGGGTTACTTGTTGTTATAGCATATGAACTGTATAAAAATAGACAGAATTTACATGACGGTTTCTTCCGAAGATTCTATTTTATATTTTTTGAAATGTTTGCTCTCTACAATTTTTTCTTCCTTATACTTACTAAAGTAGACTTGAAGTTAATGATCGTTTCTACTATCTTTTATTTTTTAATCGGTGTTTGCATCGTGTTTACATTTAGAAAAAAGCAATATGTTTTACAAATCATTTCAATGTTACTATTAATACTAGTTACACTATTTTCATTACTAGAGCCACTTGGAATTCATCAATTAAAAATTGCATTATTAGTCGTGTTTGTTTTCATATGGAATATAGCATATTGGTTAATGGTAAAGAGGAGGGATCATGTTGAAAATTAAAACGTTAGTTGGCACATTACTGGTAGCAGGGCTTATTATTTTTGCAGTGATGTCGATGCTCGATAAAAAAGAAGATAAACAAGCACTTTTAGCAACAGGTGATACTAAAGAATTTCCTGTTAGCGGTATAGAAATAGATGAGAAAGCACCGGATTTCACATTGCAAACATTGGACGGTGAAGACAAATCATTATCCGATTATAAAGGTAAAAAAGTGATGATTAATTTTTGGGCGACTTGGTGTCCACCTTGTAGAGTAGAAACACCACATATGGTGAAATACTATGATGCCGCTGCTAAAAAAGATAATTTCGAAATATTATCAGTTAATTTGCTCAGTAATGAGTCATCGAGCAAAAATGTCGAGAAATTTATTAAGGAATATAAAATGAATTACCCTGTCGTGTTGGATGTGCGTGGAGAAATTCAAAAACAATATGGTTTCGTCAATATACCAACATCCTTTTTTGTCGATACGAAAGGTTATATTCGAGAAAAAGTAAATATTATTGATGAAAAACAGATGAAGGATATTATTAAATCATTGGATTAGAGACGTCAAAATGAATAAGCTGTGCAGAAGGCGCTTGAGAAGTGTTGGCCATGCACAGTTTTTTTGATGTTATGCCGTTATGCCGCGCTAATTACATATCTAGTACGCCTATTTGATATCTTGTTTTTTGTTTTATTTTGGCAAAAAAGGGTAGTATTTAATGTCACTCTCATAATTTACGCTACTCAAAATTTCATCATTTTGGTACAATTATGAATACGTATATAAATTGGAAGAATAGAGGTGGGATTATATGATCTTGGACCTAGTGATTGAAGTGTTAAAAGGTATTGGGAAATTATTTGCCAACCCTTTGCTCTATATCGCGATACTATTCTCAGTATTAATTGGCTATCGCCGAGTGAAGGCAGAAAGAAAATCATTTAACACACGTATTCATTGGGGTTTAACAGAGTTGCTGATGCTCTTAAAAGAAGGATGGTTACCGTCGATTATTTTATCTGTCATCGCGATTGCTGCCGGTATAGTATTGCCAATGGAATACATAGTTCTCGTAACCATTATTAGTATTTTATGTGTCGTTATTTTTTATTATCATTTCTCGTCAGCAGTCTATCCATTGGGTATTGCTTTTCTTATTTTATGGTTTACGTATACAAATGACTGGAGCTGGCATTTTTGGCAGTGGGATTTTAATACAAGTACGATGCATATTGACCTGTTGATGAGTATACCTCTTTTAATTGGTATTTTATTAATTGTAGAAGGAATGCTCGTAAAACGCCATGCAGCAAACTTAGCATCACCTCGTCTACAAAAAACAGGTCGTGGTTTAAATGCCGTTACTTTTTTATCGAAGCGACTATGGGTGTTACCGGTATTTTTCCTAGTACCGGGAGAGACCATCCATAATTTTTTACCGTATTGGCCATTATTTTCACTTGGTTCAGAGAGCTACGGCTTGATTTTATTACCAATTGTTATTGGTTTCCAACAGCGGGCTAGAAAAATGTTGCCAGCTCATTTTTATCCTCAAATTGGTAAAACAATTATATTACTCGGTGTACTCGTTATAGTGGAAGGGTTATTAGCATTCTTTTATCCACTCATCGGTATTGCGAGTATTATCGTGGCAATTGTCGGTAGAGCACTCATTTCCATCATTTATTCGATTGGAGAACGCAAGGGCAAATTCGCTGTCTCATTGAAAAATGAAGGTGTTGTCATCGCTGCTGTATTAAGTAATTCACCAGCCGAGGCGATGGGACTTCGTATTGGTGAAGTAATACGTAAAGTAAATGGTGAAGAAGTACATACCGAAGCGGAGCTGTATGAGGCGCTACAACGTAATGCGGCTCATTGTAAGCTAGAGGTACTGGATACGGATGGCGAAGTTCGTCTGAGACAACATGTGATTTTTAACCATGATCATTTTAGAATTGGTTTGTTAATTGTCAAATAACACGATAAGCATACGCCCTTCAGCCATGAATAGCGTATGCTTTTTATTTAAATAAATAAGAAGTTAAGTGCGGTATTTAAATACTTGAAAAACACACTAATAATAAAAAGGATATGGCATTATTATGTATAATTAGTTCATGAAGCAACTTTTTTAATTTTCAATCGTATACATAAGATAGACATATTTGGCGGAAGGGGGCAAATCGTTATGCCGGATTGGTTAAGCATTGAATCGTTTCAACAAATTGCGGATCAGCATCGTATTATCGGTACATTGATTGCGATACTTTTACCATTCATCGAAGCTTTTCTACCATTTTTACCACTTGCCGCTTTTGTAGTAGCGAACGCAACAGCTTATGGTTTATGGTTTGGTTTTCTATTTTCATGGGGAGGTGCGGTACTTGGTTCCTATCTCGTGTTTTTAATAATTCGCAAATACGGTCATAATCGATTTTTTGGTTTTATCACGAACCGTCCAGCAATCCAAAAACTCATTCGTTGGGTTGAAACGCAGGGATTTACACCGTTATTTATTCTTCTTTGTTTTCCTTTTACACCCTCATCACTTGTTAATGTAGTCGCTGGTTTATCTAATTTAAAAAAGAAAAGCTATTTATTGACGATTATGAGTGCTAAATTTGTGATGATTTTGGTCATCAGTTGGATTGGTTCAGATTTACAATCG
Organism: Kurthia sibirica; assembly: GCF_003143975.1. Lineage (GTDB taxonomy): Bacteria > Bacillota > Bacilli > Bacillales_A > Planococcaceae > Kurthia > Kurthia sibirica. The sequence goes on from NZ_QFVR01000006.1 coordinate 91,737, forward strand.
TTGATTACAAAACCGTGGAAAACTGCCTTGATGGTCTTGATTATTATAGCGATGTGGTTTGGTGGCAAATTTGTCGAAAAACGCAATAATAAAAAAATGGAAGCTTATTTAAGAAGTATGCAAAAACATGACGATGAATAGCTGCAACTAGATCAATCGTCTATTAAATAGTACATAAAAGATGATGTTGGTGAACTTACCGGCATCATCTTTTTTACTAAAAATACAAAAGTGAGAACGAATGTTCTTAAATCTATCATTTTATTGGAGAATTTTGTACAATGGTTAAAAGAGGTAAAAAAGGAGGGTTCACATGGCATTAACGATTATATCTGGCCGTGCTGGTACGGGTAAAACAACCTATATTCAGCAGGAGGTTGGTGACGCATTAAGGAAAGAGCCCATTGGTGCACCCATTTTTTTAATCGTACCTGACCAAATGTCATTTTCTACTGAGTATGAATTGACACAATTGGAAGGCGTAGAAGGTATGGTTCGAGCGCAGGCTACAAAATTCAAACGACTTGCTTGGCGCGTATTAACCGATGTTGGCGGCATTAGCAGAGAAGAGATTAATGGCTTCGGCTATCGTATGCTCATACGTAATACATTATTGGAATTGAAGGATGAATTATCATTATTTAAAAAATCAGCAAATAAGCGAGGATTTACAGAAGAAATTGAATCGTTATTGAAAGAATTTAGCCGTTATAGCATTGATGGTGCAAAATTAGCAGAATTAGCAAGTCAATTAAAAGAAGATGACCACTCACCGCTAACCTTGCAAAATAAAATGCATGATCTTCACTTGATCATGCAGTCAATTGAAGAAAAACTAGGGACAAGCTATGTTGATAGTGAGGGCTATATTCCATTGCTCATCAATTGCGTTCAACAATCTGAACTTATTCGACAATCACATATTTATATCGATGGTTTTACGTCGTTCACCACACGTGAATTTGAGCTGGTTGCGATGTTATTGACAGTTGCGAAGGATGTTACAGTTGCTTTGCCATTCGACGATGAGGCAGCTGCTGACGATGACCACTCGCTGTTTCACGAACCGGCTAAAACAGCACGTCATTTAAAAGATATTGCTTTTCAACAAGGCGTAGAGGTGAAGAAAACGATCCACCTTACGCAACAGTTAAAATTTAAATCGAATGATTTAGCTTATATAGAAAAACAATTGGACAACTACCCAATTGAGCGCATGAAAGAACATCCAGATGGTGGTTTATCGCTCTTTGCTGCTACTTCACGTAGTGCAGAAATTCATGGCGTTGCACGTGAAATTAGACGACTCGTACAAGAGGAACATTATCGTTATCGTCATATCGCTATTTTGTATCGCCAAGCGAATATCTATGACCCGATTTTAGAAACGGTGTTTAAAGAATATGATATTCCATTATTCCTTAGTCAAACGAAGGCGATGCTCCATCATCCACTGATTGAACTTTGCCGCTCCTCTTTAGAAATTATTCAAAAAGAGTGGGCATATGAGCCGGTATTTCGAGCGATTAAAACAGATTTATTTTTCCCGACAGCTGCTAATATGACGGTCTGGCGTGAACGAGCAGATCGTATGGAAAACTTTGTCATTGCCCAAGGTATATTTGGTGAGCGTTGGTTTGATGAGCGACGTTGGCTTTACAAAAAATATCGTGGTTTAGAATTTTATTCAACTAATCAAACAGACGAAGAACGGGCTATTCAGGCAGAAATTGCAGCAATGCGTAGCCATTTTCGAGAACCGCTACTTGCACTAGAAAAAGCAATTGATCAAGCATCGACAGGTATCGACTATGCGTCGGCATTATTTGAATTTTTAGAGCAGCAGCAGGTTTTTGAAAAAATGATGACGATGAAAGATAGTGAGATGGAGAAAGGCAAGTTATTAGAGGCGACGGAACATGATCAGGTTTGGAATGGTGTTGTAGATTTACTTGATCAGTTTGTGACGATGTTTGGTACAACAGAGCTGACTTTAGATGAAGTAGTCGCAATATTAGATGAGGGCTATGATAGTTTGAGCTTCTCACGTATCCCACCATCCGTCGATCAAGTGACGGTTGCAACGGCTGATCTAGCACGTCTTTCTAAGATGAAAGCTGTTTTTGTCATCGGAATGAACGAAGGTGTCTATCCCGTACGCATCGATCACGAGGGGATTATTGCAGATTCAGAGCGTGAATGGTTTACGCGCCTCGGACATAATATTGCGCCGACATCCAAGGAACGTTTGCTCGAAGAAGACCTAATTACCTATGCTGCTTTTACTTCAGCATCTCATAAATTAATTGTGAGCTATACAATGAGTGATGAGGAGGGCAAGTCTGTACTGCCTTCACTCTTTATAAATCGATTGAAGGATTTGACGGGCGTAGAAGAATCCATCATCTTTATGACACCTGATGAAGCGTTAACTTCTGAAGAAGATTGGTCCTATATTTCACATCCGCGCACAGCTCTTGCCTATTTAATGGGGCAAATCCGCCAAAATATATACGATAAAAAACCATTGACTCCAGAGTGGCAAGCATTGAGAAGTTATTATGAGCAAGATGTCACATGGTCTGTTATTTTGCAGCGTCTGATGAAACCACTCACAACGCATAATAAGGCCGAACAATTGACGCCCGATATCACAGCAGAACTTTATGGACAACATTTGAATTCGAGTGTCACGCGTGTTGAAAATTATTATAAATGTCCGTTTTCTCATTTTGCGTCCTATGGCTTACAGTTGCAAGAACGCCAAGAATATCGCTTGGAACCACCTACAATTGGCGAGCTTTTTCACGAAGCATTAAAATGGATTTCAAATGAAACAGCAGCAAAAAATATAAGTTGGGGACAATTATCACCTCCGCAGTGCAAACAGTTGGCAGCAGAGGCTGTTGAATTTGTTGTACCGATGCTCTATCACCAAATATTATTGAGTACGGCTCGTTATCGCTATATTTTAAGGAAGCTCACTCAAATTGTAGAGAGAACGATGTTATCGCTGAGCAATCATGCAAAAAATACTGGTTTTAGACAGATTGCCATTGAAGCTGCTTTTGGGCCTGGAGAGCAATTGCCCCCAATGATTATCAAAATTGATGAAAATCGTGAAATGAGAATGAGGGGACGTATTGATCGTATTGATTCTACAACGATTAATGATGAAGCTTATTTGCGTGTGATTGATTATAAATCATCTGCTCAAAAGCTAGATTTGAACAATGTCTACCATGGTCTATCTTTACAAATGTTAACTTATTTAGATGTTGCGGTAGAAAATGCATCACAGTGGCTCCCAGTTCATACGGAGGCAGGTGGAGTGCTGTACATTCATATGCATAACCCAATGATTAAGGCAGATACAATGATTGATGATTATCAATCGGAAGAAGAAATATTGAAAGAATTTAAAATGAACGGCCTGCTCTTGGACCAAAAGGATGTCATTCTTGAAATGGATGAATCATTGGAAGATAGTGGTGGTCGTTCAAAAGTGATTCCCGTACAAATTAAAAAGGATGGTGAAGTGTCGAAAGCGACATCATCGGTTATCGAAAAAGCAGATTTAGATGATTTACGTCTGTTCATTCGTCAGAAACATAGGGAGGCAGGTCAAGGAATATTAGATGGTCATACAGCGATTAGTCCCTACCGTATGAAACAGAGAACAGCCTGTGATTACTGCCCACATAAAGCTGTTTGTCAGTTTGATACGACTGATGTTCAACAGCGTTATCGTTCGTTGGAAACGACGAAAGCAGACGATCTAATCGACAAGATGAAAAGGGAGGTGCATGTCAATGATTCCGAATAAACCAGAAAATGTCACATGGACGGATGCTCAATGGCAAGCAATTTGGGCGAAAGGACAAGATACACTCGTGTCAGCAGCAGCGGGTTCTGGTAAGACCGCGGTGCTGATTAATCGCATGATTGAAAAAGTAATTGATGCGGAAAATCCAATCGATGTCGATGAGCTTTTAGTCGTGACGTTTACGAATGCATCGGCAGCAGAAATGCGCCAACGTATGGCAAAGGCGTTAGAGATGGCTATTGAAAAAAATCCGAATTCAAGGCATTTACGTCGCCAGTTAAGTTTGATTAATAAAGCGCAAATTTCAACATTGCATTCATTTTGCTTGAATATTATTCGTCAATATAGCTATTTACTTGATATGGATCCCGGTTTTCGCATTGCAAACGATACAGAAGCAGCATTATTACGTGATGATATGATGGCCGAAGTATTGGAAGAGGCCTATGCCAAAGAGGATCATGCTGATGTCTATCGACTGATGGATGCATTTACCTCAGATCGTGATGATCAGGCGATTGAAGTACTTATTGCACAGTTATATAGCATGGCGAGAGTCAATCCAGAACCGATTAAATGGTTAAATAATCTGCCGAAAAACTATGATTTAAAAGATATAAAGACCGTTGATGAACTTCCGTTAACAACTACGATTAAGCAGGCGATTCTACATAGCATTGAAGGAGCGATTCAACTCATTCAAGACATGCGCCATCTGACGTTACAACCGAATGGTCCAGATGCATTGGGCGCCACTGCACAAGCAGATTTAGAGCAACTTGTCGTAGCACGTACGCTCATAACACATGACGATTGGCAAGCAGCATATACATTTTTCCAAGGTTTTAAATGGGGAAGACTGGCTTCGCAGAAAAAAGATTCATGCGACGAGCAGTTAAAGGATTTGGCAAAAAATAAACGGGATCAGGCGAAAAAATTAATGACAGATTCGATCAGCGTTTACTTCCAAAGACCACCAGAAAAATTACTGGAAGAAATCACTAATATGAAACCAATTATTGAGACGCTTGTAACGATTACACATGCTTTCAGTGATAAATATGCTGAGGCAAAAGCGGAGAAAGGCTTGATTGATTTTTCAGATTTAGAACATTTCGCGCTTGCTATTTTAACGGAGGATCAGGAGGGTGAATTAGTGCCATCTAGCGTCGCCATTGATTATCAGCAGCATTTTGCTGAGGTGCTTGTCGATGAGTATCAGGATACGAATAAGTTACAAGAAACGATTTTACAACTTATTAAAAGCGGGGATTCACATGATGGCAATATGTTTATGGTCGGTGATGTGAAACAATCAATTTATCGATTCCGATTAGCTGAACCGACACTGTTTTTGAATAAATATTTAGCTTATAGTAATGCGTCTCAAGAAGGTGGTTTGAAAATTGATTTGAATGCAAACTTTCGCAGCCGTCATGAGGTGTTAGATGGGACGAATTATATTTTTAAACAAATAATGGGTAAAGCAGTTGGTGAGATTGATTACGATGAGGCTGCATCATTAAAAGCAGGTGCACCATACCCCCAGCAGCACACACCAATTACATTGGCTATACTTCATTCAGAATCAGAAGAAGAAGCAGAATCTACGCCTGCAGAAGCTGATGTTGAGGAACAAGAATTGAAAAAGTCCCAACAAGAGGCACGTTATATTATTGCGCAAATCCGTCATTTGCTGTCTAGTGAGCAATTGGTCTATGATGCGTTCAAAAAAGAGGCAAATGGTGAAGCAATGAGTCGTCCGATTGAATATCGTGATATCGTTATTTTAATGCGTTCAATGACATGGTCAGGTGATTTTGTTGAAGAATTTAAACTAGCAGGTATCCCGCTTTATGCAGAGTTATCCAAAGGTTATTTTGATGCGATTGAAGTGATGATTATGATGAACACATTAAAAATTATCGATAATCCATATCAAGATATCCCACTTGCATCCGTATTGCGATCGCCTTTTATCGGTATGACTGAAAATGATTTAGCAAATATTCGTTTAGCGGATAAAAAAGCACCTTTTTACGATGCGTTAAAGTTGTTTGTACATGAGGAGAGAGCACTCCAAAGCGATGTTGCAGAAAAACTGCAGCGTTTCTTAATTATGTTGGAGGATTGGCGAGATTTGGCAAGGCGTGGCTCTTTGGCAGAGTTAATCTGGCAAGTATACATTGATACAAATTACTATGAAATGGTTGGAGCGATGATTAATGGCAAACAAAGACAAGCCAATTTGAGAGCGCTCCATGACCGCGCAATCTCCTATGAAAAAACATCCTTTAGAGGCCTATTTCGATTTTTACGCTTCATCGAACGTATGCAATTACGCGGTGATGATTTAGGTACGGCAAAAGCCGTAGGTCAGTCAGAGAATGTTGTACGTATAATGACAATCCATGCTTCAAAGGGATTGGAATTCCCCTATGTTTTCGCAGCGGGTCTTGGACGTGATTTTAACCGTATGGATTTTAATCGCCCCTATTTATTCGATTCCGATTTTGGCTTGGCGGTGAAAATGGTCGACCCAGAAAAAAGGATTCAATATACATCACTGCCATTTTTAGCGATGAAAGAGAAAAAAATGTTGGAATTAAAGGCTGAAGAAATGCGTGTACTTTATGTTGCGATGACGCGAGCGAAGGAAAAATTATATTTGGTCGGTACTGTAAAAAATTGGCAGAAGTCACAAGAAAAATGGGAAGAGGCACAGCTCTTAGGAATCGGTGAAACATTGCCAGAATTTCAACGTGCAAAAGCGACAAATTATTTAGATTGGTTAGGACCAGCAATCGCACGTCATCCGGATTATTACACAGAGGATGGCGAGGAAGTGAATTTGGGTACTGAACGCTCGCGTTGGAAGCTAGAAATAATTGATACGGCTGTGTTTACGACGGCTGCCCAGTTAATTGAATCGACAGAGCAAGAAGTGACTGCGGCTGAAAATGAGGAATTTAGTCAACATTTAAAAAATCGTTTAAATTATCAATATCCTTACCAAGCATCTGTAGAAAAAAAATCAAAAACATCCGTGTCTGAAATGAAACGGTTACAATTATTAGCAGAAATAGAAGAACCACAATTTATGATCTCACCGATTGCATCGAATGCGCAAAAAATTGCGAAACGTCCAATGTTTTTACAGAAAGCTACGTTGACGAGTGCAGAAAAAGGTACGGCTATGCATGCAGCGATGCAACATATCCCACAAGCTGGTTTTGCTGATATCGCTGAAATAGAACTATTCGTACAACAACTTATAGATCAACAACTTATTACCGAAAGAGAAGGACAATCGATTAATACACAAGATATCCTTGCCTTTTTAGACTCGGAAATTGGACAACAGTTTAAAATAGCTTCACAGCTTCATAGAGAGATGCCATTTACAATGTCCTTCAAAGATGCGGATGGCGATGTTCAAATCGTTCAAGGTATCGTAGATTGCTTGTATGAGCAACCAAACGGGCAATGGACGTTAGTAGATTATAAAACAGATCAAATCACAGCAACAATGCTTTCCGATGAAGGATTAAAAAAGGAAATGGTGACACGCTATGGTATTCAGCTGGACACATATAAAAAAGCACTTGAAAACATTATGCATATTACGATTGATCATTGTGTCATTTATGCATTTGATGCCAATAAATGGCTGGAATTATAGGGGGAATCTGAGATGACGCCCAGGACTTTAAAAAATAGAGTGGAGACACTGGATTTTATCCGGGGTAGTAGTCTGTTCGGTATACTCCTCGTCAATATTTTAGTATTTAATTATCCAATTCCATATGTGGATTTAAAGACAATATTGACAGTGCCTCTCGATCTTCAATATGAAAAAGGCTTATCTATTTTTGTACAAGGTAGTTTTTATCCAATCTTTGCGATGCTCTTTGGGTATGGCTTGGCGATGCAATATGACAATGCACAACAGATAGGCAAACCTTTTTATAAAAAAGCTGTCAAACGCATGTTTATTTTATTGATTATTGGCGTACTACATGCTGTGTTTATTTGGTATGGAGATATATTAATGATGTATGCCGTTTTTGGTTTTCTAGTATTGGCTGTTTTAAAATATAAGCCATCGATTGTATTGTTAATCGGCAGTACATTATTTTTAATGTTCACCGTACCGAATTTCCTTAGCTTTGTCATCGCGGAGCAAAATCCAACAGCATATGTCACAGAAGAATTCAGTGATTTGGCTGCAATGAAGTCACGAGTAGAAGCTGCGACAGCAGGTAGTTGGTATGATGTATTTGTACAAAATTGGACGGATGTAAAGCTACAAAATTCTCCTGTAATGTGGATGCAAGGTTTCTTTTCAATCTTCCCGTATATGCTTTTTGGTGTCGCTGCAAGTAAGTGGAAACTGATTGAAAGATGTCGTGACTTCATTATTCTATGGTTTATTTTACTTCTAGTATTTCTCCCGTTAGGATTATGGTTGAAAACACAAGCCTATACCGATCAATGGGTGTATTTAGGCGATTATTTCGCCTTTTATTTAGGAGGACTGGTATTGGCAGTAGGGTATGTGGCAGTACTTGTGATTTTAACGATGTTACCTGGTGTATTACGCATCGTTAAACCAATTAGCAATGTCGGTAGAATGTCCTTGACAACCTATTTAATGCAATCCATTATTCAAGGTATAATCTTCTATCATTACGGCTTTGGTCTCTATGCTGAATATGGTTTAGACGGACTGTTGATGATTGCCATTATGATTTATGTAGCTCAAATTGCTTTTGCCGCAATTTGGCTCAATTTTTTTAAACAAGGTCCAGTAGAAATGGTATGGAAAAAAATAACATATGGAAAATTGATAATGCCAAAACAAGACAGCCACTAACAAATCATGTATCATTGTAAAAAAAGAAGGAGTGCTACTATTCATGAAAATTTTATCATTTCGCAACAACAATGTAATTAGCTTCGGGCCAAAAGTAAAACGCCAAGAAGCGGTATGGGATGTATTAGCAATACAGCAGGAACTGAATGTTTTACCTTCATTTTCCAATACGATTGTTGAAGGTATGACAGATGGTTTTGAATTTGTAGAACAAATGCGTAAATTAGTAGAAGCTGCAGAAAAATCAGAAAATCCAGCTTCATTCCAATTAGCATTTACAGCTATTGAATGGTTAGCACCGATTCCACGTACGACAAAAAACATCATTTGCATCGGTAAAAACTACGAGGCACATGCACAGGAAATGACCAATGAGTCTGCTCCAGAGGATTTAGTCGTCTTTACAAAAGCGCCGACATCAATCGCCGCTGATGAGGAAACACTATCTGTGCATGCAGATGTCACACAGTCGCTAGACTACGAAGGTGAACTGGCAGTAGTCATTGGCAAAAAAGGTAAGAATATTCCAGCAGCTCTAGCATTTGACTATGTTTTTGGTTATACGATTGCCAATGATATTAGTGCGCGAAACTTACAAGATAAGCATAAACAATTTTTCCTTGCAAAAAGTTTAGATGGTGCATGTCCAATGGGACCATTCCTTGTAACGAAGGATGAGCTTCCAAACCCTCAAAACTTAACAGTTGTAACAAAAGTCAATGACGAAATACGCCAAAATGGTACAACAAGTGATATGATTCATACGGTTGAAGATCTTATCGTTGAAATATCAAAACTTGTAACATTAGAACCGGGCGATGTGATTTTAACAGGAACTCCAGCAGGTGTGGGTAAAGGTATGACACCACCACAATACTTAAAAGCAGGAGATACGGTGAAAATTTCAATCGAAGGTATTGGCACATTGGTAAACTATTTCAAATAAGAGCGCTAGAAACACGTTCATATATTTGGCAGAAAATAGGTCAAATAAAAATGAGCTATTCATATAAATGATTCACAAATTAGTCAAATATGGAAAATTGCGATATTTTTTACCATCTCAATAGTGAAAAATAGGAGGAAGTAGCAAGCGGAAACGTTTATTTCCCTATAGTTGGCAAGAGATGAAGATGCGTATGCAATTGATGAAAAAGCCTGAAAAACCACATTCTAGCAACAGAATGTGGTTTTTTTATATTTGTATAGTTCTTGTTGCTTTGGTAACATGAAGATGAATAACAATAACATTTGAGGTGAACAAAATGCCAGATTTTTTAACAAGTAGTACACATATTCACATTACAACATGGGTTTTAGCATTGGTATTATTTTTCGTAGCTGTTAGCATGGCACCAACTGCCAAAGGACGTAAAATCACACATATGATTTTACGCTTGATGTATGTTTTAATCATTATCACAGGCGGCTTATTATTCGCTAAGTCACTTGATTTTGGTCAAGGAATGTTATACGGTTTTAAATTAATTTCAGGTCTTGGCGTAATCGCATTTATGGAAATGGTATTAGTACGTGGTCAAAAAGGTAAATCAACTAAAGGTATGTGGATTGGTTTAATCATCTGCCTAGTAGCTGTTTTATACTTAGGTTTCCATTTACAAATGGGTTTCAAATTCTTCTAAGTAAAGAAGTGGTATGACATGAGAGATTCATCTGTGGCATTTTCAGTAACGACACTGCATATCTTTTCCTGGTTTATCTTGATTTTTCTCTTTATCTTTTTGCTCATTATGCATAAAGGAACAACTGGCAGAAAAGTGATGCATACAATCATTCGAATTTGGTATTTTGTCGTTATGTATACAGGTGGTGCGCTTTATATTCAAAAAATGTTCTCAAGTGACGCCATCGTCTATTTAGTGAAAATACTGTTCGGTTTATCATTTCTACTATTGGCGGAGCTGACAATAATGAGAGCGAATAAGCAAAAGAAGATTGAAAAATATTTGTTTGCGATGTCGATTCTCATGTTAATCATGATGACCATTGGTTTTTATTTACCGCTCGGTATGAATTTACTAAATAAGTAATAAAAAAGTATGCTAGAAAATCAATTAGATTTTCTAGCATACTTTTTTGATTAGACAAGATCACTCTACTACAAAACCGCTTCGTGACATAATTGTGAACAATAGGAAAAATGACTAACATTGTTTTTATATCTAAATTATGGTTCTAATTGAATATTTTTGGTAATATAAACATGGAAAGCTCTGTGAAGGAGGAATATACATGCGGAAGTCTAAATGGATTTTGACAACAGTCGCTTCAATCGTATTGGCGACGACCGTTTCACTGACTGGTCATGCGTCTATAGCTACAGCAAAAACAATGCAAGATGAAAGTATTTATGATGTGCTAGTGGATCGCTTTTTTAATAGCCAACCGACGAATGATTTTGATGTCAATGGGAAGGACCTCAATGCTTTTGCAGGCGGGGATTTTGCAGGTATTACAACTAAAGCAAGCTATTTTGACGATTTAGGTTTTACGATTTTATCGATTGGTTCAATATTTGAAGCAGATGATTTTCGTAGTGCAGAAGTAATCGACTATAGTAAGTTACAAAAACGCTTTGGTACGGATAAAGAATATGAAGAAATGCGTGAACGTTTACATAAATCAAAAATAGCAGTGATGACCGATTTTCCGATAAACGGTGTTAGTGCAAAAAATAAATTACAAGGTTCTAAGGATTGGTCTACTACAAATAAGGATGGCACAATCGATTGGAAGCTTGATAATGTAGCTGTTCAAAATGCGTTGATTGCTGCAGCATCCGATTTTGTTACAAAATATAAAGTGGATGGGTTACGTTTAACGAATAGTCAAAAGGTAGATGATGAGGTACTCAATCGAATCATTGCAGAATTAAAGGCACAACATAAGAATTTATGGATCATCTCTAATGAACCCTCTAACGCTCATTTTGATATAAATTATGATGATACCTCAATTGAATATAATCAGCAAATTTTCAAAAATAATGATCTTGATTCATCGCAATTTCTGGCAGCAAAAAAAGGACAGAAAACTGATTTACCAACAACAAGAATGATTGATCACTTTAGTTCACCCCGTTTCACTCATTTTTCTGCTGAAGAAAATATGTATCCACCCACAAGAGTGAAGATGGCAATGGGAGCCAATTTATTATTGCCAGGTGTACCAATTATGAGTTATGGCACAGAGATTGCAATGAATGGTGCGAAGCAACCTGAAAATTTACAAAGTATGGATTTTAGAACAAAAGATGATATTATAAAATATATAGGTCAAATGCAGTCATTGCGCAATGGTTCAGTGACGCTGCGCAACGGTGACTTCAAACTCATTGAAAATAAAAATGGTTTCATCGTATTTGAAAGATTTTCAAAAGATGAAAAATGGTTCATCGTGATCAATAATACGTCAAAAACAAAGACGATTAATTTAACGGAGAAACAAGTCGGTACTAATAAGGAATTACATGGTCGCTTTGAAAATGATATTGTGCGTATGAATGACAACAATGAATATCGTATTGGATTGGATCGTGAAATCGTAGAAGTGTATCAAGTCATGGATAACAAAGGGTTTAATAAACCCTATCTAATCGCATTGGCGCTCGTTTATATATTATTTGTCGGTTTTATCGTCGTCGTATTAAAACGTGGTAAAAAACGAAAGAATAAAGAGTGAATTTGGCTTGTATTACGTGAAGAACAACGGATTTCAGTTTACCAATTTGTACAAAGGTCTCAATGGTCTAGCTCACATAAAAAAACATCTTCAAAGAATTCAGGTAGTACATACCTAAATAACTTGGAGGTGTATTTTTTTGGGTATAAGCGTAAGGAATGCAGGTAGAAAATAACTTGAAGAGCATATAGAATCCATAGCAAGTACGAGAGAGACTTACATATCAGCTATATTCTAATAACGCCCTCAAAAGTAAAGGCATTACCGTATGCGTATCCTGTAAAGGAACGCCCGCTGGTAATGCCTTAATTGAATGATTTCATTCAATGCTAAAATCACTTTTTTTATTAAATTTGTTCTTCGTCAAACAATTCATTTAAGAAGAATATGGCGATTGTTCCAGGACCAGAATGACAGGCAATTGTCGAACCAACAATGTGAACTTCAATGCCAATGGGATGGAATCTTTCAACAATCATGGCTTTTATTTCTTTGGCAGCTTCCATATCATCACCGTGGCTAATACCAATCACTTGTTTGGCTAAATGTTCCCCACGTTCTTCCATAATATCTAAAATACGCTTGAACACTTTTTTACGTCCACGTAATTTTTCAATAGGAATTAGTTTGCCATCCTCCATATGTAAAAGAGGTTTAATATTTAATAGACCACCAATGAATGCGCTCGTTTTAGAGACACGTCCACCACGTGCTAGAAAATCTAAATCTTCCACTGTAAACAAATGTTCCATATGCTCTGCGTTGAATTGAGAACGTTTCACAACATCAGCAAACGAGTATGAAGCATCACGTAGGCGCACGGCTTCTTTAACAACAAGGCCGTAACCAATCGATGCACATTTTGTATCAATAATAGTCAGCTTCAAGTCGGGATATGTTTCGAGAACTTGCTCGCGAATCATCATCGATGTGCTATATGTGCCAGATAAAGCCGATGAAAAGGCAATATATAGTCCTTCTTCGCCTGATTTAGCTAATTCTTCAAAAGCTTCTAAAAAAAGCTCTGGAGAAACTTGAGATGTTTTAGGCGCTTTACCCGCACGAATTTCTTCATAGATTTTTTCTGGTTCAACACCAATAATATCATCAAATTCTTCACCATTAAGTTCAACTCTCAACGGAAAAAGATGTACAGAATTCTCTGTATAAAATGTCTTCGGTAAGTCACAAGCACTGTCTGCATAGATTTTCATTTAGAAAACCTCCTCGGTAAGTAATAGTTTATAAAGAGAGTCGATCAAGTAGGAAGTGTGCAATACCGTCTTCATTATTTGTCGCCGTCACATGAAGGGTACTCTTTTTTAAGTCATCGATGGCATTGCCCATAGCAACGCCAATGCCTGCGTATTCAATCATTTCTAAATCATTGTCTTCGTCATCAAAGGCGATAATCCGTTCACGTGGAATTTGGAGTGATTTAGCCACATAGTCTAATCCAATCGCTTTGTGGATACCATTGCGCACAAGTTCAATTACATGATAAGGAGCTCCCCATCTCCGATGATCGATTAATTCAGCCTTTGTATCAGCTAAAAACTGTCGAATGGGTGGTACATCCATTTCGTCCGAGTGAATAAGCATGCTTGTTGGATGATCCTTGAGCATCTTAATCATACTCCCCGTAGTAATTTTCGGATTACCCATACCTAAAATAGAAAGAAGTTGTTGATCATACTTTTCTACATAAATATCATCCATCACCTCTGCAATAATATTCGAAAGTTTAAAAGATTGCAGTGCATCCACGATTTCTGTGACAGTATGCAAATCAATCGGGCTATGGAGTGCATTAAATTGACTTTTTAGAGGGTGGTGGATGTAGGCACCATTAAAATTAACAATGGGTGTATCCAAGGCAAGTTCATCATAATAGACTTTACTAGCTCTGAAAGGTCTGCCAGTAGCAATCATCACTTGATGACCTTGTTGCCGCGCCAATTGGATTGTTTGTTTTGTTTTGAGGGAGATACGTTGATTATCTTGTAGTAATGTACCATCTAAATCCAAAACAATTAAATGAGGTTGTACCATGTGAAAACTCCTCCCTATCAGTAAATAGTACCCTTTTGACAACTGTTCGTCAAAACTTTGTAACGAATGTATTTTTCTGATACGATTAGTATGAATTCTTTGAGGGAGTGAAATAGTTGAAAATCAACCATGAAACATGGGGGAATATCCCATTACTACATTTATATAATGAAGAAACAGCAAATGAAAATACACCGATTGTCATTTTTTTACATGGCTTTGAAAGTGCGAAGGAACATAATCTGCATTATGCATATAATTATGTTACTAGTGGTATGCGGGTTATTATGCCAGATGCGATTTTACATGGAGAACGTGCAGAAGATTTAGATGCCATTCAATTAAGTATGCGTTTTTGGGAAATTGTTTTAACAAATATAGAAGAACTTAACTATATTAAACAACAATTAGTAGATAAAGGGTTGTATACACACGGTAAAATCGGTGTCAGTGGGACATCTATGGGCGCGATTACAACATTAGGCTGTTTAACAGTTTATCCTTGGATCGATGCAGCAGCGGTGATGATGGGTACACCAAATTATGTTGAATTGGCTAAAAATCAGCTACAACAAGTAGCTGACTTGGGATTGAAATTACCGATGAACGAAGCGGAACTTGAAAAGATGTATGAAACATTAGATTTCTTTGATATTAGTAAAAAACCAGAATTGCTTGCGAATAGACCCGTATTTTTCTGGCATGGTAAAAAAGATCATACAGTGCCCTACGAGCCAGCGCATCGCTTTTATAAGAATAGTATGGAACAATACGCTGCAAATCCACAACGTTGGCAGCATATGACTTCTAAAAGCGCAGGGCATCAAGTAAATCGTACTGGAATGCTTGCAAATGTACAGTGGTTTGCAGACTATTTGTTATAAGACCTATATTTTGTTATGATGAGATAAACACTGTATAGAGAGGGGTAACTAATATGGCAGATCAAGATATGAAAGACAGTTTACTAGGCGCATTAGAAAATGTTATCGATCCCGAGTTAGGCATTGATATCGTCAACCTTGGTTTAGTATATGAAGTAGATTTAAATGATGAGGGCGTTGCAATGATTCGTATGACATTAACTTCAATGGGTTGTCCATTAGGTCCAGTAATCGTCGATCAAATTCGCACAGCACTATTTGAATTACCGGAAGTAAAAGATGTAGATGTTAATATTGTCTGGTCACCAGCATGGTCTAAAGACAATATGTCACGCTACGCTAAAATGGCATTAGGCGTACGCTAATCCATCATAAGAAAAAAGAACGGATACTTTGAAAAAAGTATCCGTTCTTTTTTTCTGACTTATTCCTGATACATTGGCACACTATACTCAATTTGTAAGGTAGTGACAGCAAGTCAGGAGGAGTAAATGATGAATTTTTTAAAACGAGCATTTTATAGTATGAAGGTCAAGAAAGGAAGAACGTTGTTATTAACAGTCGTTTTTTCAGCTATTCTCATTTTTATTCTTGCCGGATTAACGATTCAAAGTGCATCACTGAAAGCAACAGAAAATGCTAAAAAGAGTATGGGAGCGACGGTCACACTGTCAGCGAATATGGAAAATATATTTAAAAATGCTCAAAAATCTATGACTGAAGACGGAGAGAAGGAGAAACGAGATTTTACGATTCCTTCAATCGATGGTGAAACAGTTAGGAAATTGAGTGCTTTGGACAATATTGACTCATTGAGTATTACTTCCTCAACAACGGTAAATGCTTCTTCATTTGAAGCAATTACAGCTACTGAAGAAACGTCAACTGAAGAAGATGCGGCGAGTGGTGGTCGTGGTTTTGGTGGTACTGGTATGATGGGTGGCAAAACAAGCGGTGATATAAGCTTAGCAGGTACAAATGATAGTGCAACAGCAAGTGCATTTTTGAATGATACCGCTAAAATTACAGACGGTGTCGGTATTACGTCAGCTGATGCAGGTACAAAAAATGCTGTTATTGAAAAAAATCTTGCAACCGAAAATAAGATAGTTGTAGGTGACACAGTAAAAATTAAAAATACAGATGAGCAAGCCTATACATTAAAAGTGGTAGGAATTTATGAGTCTACAGAAACTGCAGATCAGCGGAGTATGCAAATTCCAGCTTTAAATCCGTACAATAAAATTTACACAGCGACAGATTTTGTTAATAAAGTGAAAGGTTCAACATATAAAGATACAGCCGATTCTGTATTGTTTACTTTAACGGATCCAGAACAAATGACGTCATTTGTTAAGGAAGCAAAAGCAGCAGGTTTAGATACGGATATGTATAGTCTGCAAACGAATGATCAAGTTTATCAACAAATGATTGAACCATTAAAGAATGTTGAAAGTTTTGCCCAAAAAATCGTCTGGTTAGTGGCGATTGCTGGTACGATTATTTTGGCATTAATTGTTATTATTACAATTCGTGAAAGAAAATATGAAATTGGTGTACTGTTATCCCTTGGTGAAAAACGTTTAAAAATAATTGGGCAATTTTTTGCAGAGCTCATACTTGTTCTGGTAATGGCTCTCGTAATCGCAGGTATAAGCGGACAATTTGTTGGTAATTATGTGGGTCAGCAATTATTAGAACAACAAAATACGACAAGTGCTGCGACGACAACTACAACTGAATCACAAGGTAGACCAGGCACAATAAATGGTCCTGGGGCAGGTGGTCAAGGTCAAGGAGGACCTGGAGGTCAAGATGGTGGGCCAAGTATAGGTGGATTTGGTGCGAATAATGCCTCGGATGCCGAAAAAATCAAAGAATTAGATATAAATTTATCTATTGAAGAATTAGTGCAATTAGGTGGATTGGGCTTAGGGATTAGTTTTTTAGCTGTCATTTTAGCTTCGATAGGTATTATGCGTATGCAACCTAAAAAAATATTAAACTCATAAGGAGGGCAACACGATGTTAAAAATAGAAAAAATGAATTATTGGTATCAATCAAAGTCAGAGCCTTTGTATCATGCGATTGATTTAGCATTTGAAGCGGGGAAATTATACGGGATTCTTGGATCAAGTGGTTCAGGTAAAACAACTTTCCTTTCTTTAATCGCTGGACTAGATAGACCAAAAACAGGAGATATTTATTATAATAATGAATCGTTAAAAAAAATCGGCTTAACAAATTATCGCAATCAGTATGTCTCAATTGTCTTTCAATCATATAATCTATTACCCTATCTATCAGCGCTTGATAATATCGTAGCGGCACTCGAAATAACAAATTCTCAGCACAAGAACCGAAAAACATACGCTATAGATATGTTAGCTAAAGTGGGAATTGATGAAAATTTAGCACGCAAAAATGTCCAGCATTTATCGGGTGGGCAGCAACAGCGAGTAGCGATTGTACGTGCGATGTGCTGCGATGCAAAACTGGTCGTAGCTGACGAACCAACTGGCAATTTAGATGAAACAAACTCACGTGAAATCATTCGTCTTTTTACACAGTTGGCGCATGAGCAAGGGAAATGTGTCATTGTGATTACACATGAAAAAGAAATTGCCTATGCGTGTGATGTGATTTTAGAGTTAAAAGAGAAAAAATTCACTCAGGTAGATAAAGCGCCAAACTAAGAAGATAGTGGGTCAAAATTAAATGGAGCCTGGAACAGAACAAAAATAGTATGTTTCAAATACGAATAATCAAATCAATTGAACGCGCAGATAACCCCACAGGAACGCAGTGGTGAGGCGTTTGAAGTCATGTCCGCGGAAAGCGTTTTTCGAAGCGGAAATTGATTTGAAATGAATAATCCCGTATGATTTCGAAAAATCATACGGGGTTTTCTCTGTTGGCAATATTGTCGTATATCGAGATTTTGATCATATTACAAATACGTATTCAACTTCTTTTGGTCCGATTTTGGCGAAAGAAATAGATAAAATATTGAAGGAAAAATAATGGCAGTGTCTAGACAGATAAAATCTCCTCGTTCATCACTATGATGGCGAGGAGATTTTTAGTTGATTTGACACACAAATATGGGACAATGATCACATTCACAAATCGCACGTAAATAGTGCAAATTTAAAATAGTAATTTTATTTTGTTCATATTGTATCACATGATCTTTTTTTAGTTGCTGCACAAGTCGATTGATTACTTCTCGACTTGTAGCACAAAGCGTAGCTAATTCACCGTGTGTTATTAAATGTGAAATTTCAATTTGACCATTTGACTGCAGTTCACCATACGTATTTGCAAGTCGAATTAAGGTCGAGTAGAGCGCGCCTTTTTTGCCATAAAGTAAAAGGTCACGTAACTTTGATTGTTCACGCATATTTTGAATTTGTAGCCATTCAATACAGTCTACTAGAAGGTCTGGCTGTACAGCTAATAACCGTTCTAATTGTCCTTTTTTTAGTCCAATGACAAAAGTTTCCTCTAATACTTTTGCTGAGACAGGGTAAAGAGAAGAAGAGGTGAATAGTATTCCTTCAGCAATACAGTCATTTTTAGAGCAAATTCGTAAAGTGAGTGCTCGTCCATTGGCAGTTTCTTTTGTTAGGGCAACTTTTCCTGACAGAATGAAATAAATCATATCAGCCGGATCTCCTTCAGCAAATAGTAGTTGATTTTTAGTGACTTTGTACTTGATGCCATTAGTTTCGAATAATGTACCGAGATTCATTGGAGTGGATTGCATCTAATGCTTCGCCTCCTTTTTTAACAATTATAGAAAATTTTAACATAAAATGATGTAGAAAGGAAAAATAAAATAAGTCAAAGATAGTCAGAGTTTTTGCTTGAAATATTTAAAAATGCTTATTATAATTGAATCAAATGATAGTCAAAGATAGTCAAAGGAGATGTTGATCATGCAAATGAATATGAATCAAGAAGAAGACAAAAATCCTTTAGAAACGTATGGACGAAATTTAGTTGAAAATGTAAAAACTGGTAAAATGGATCCCGTAATTGGACGAGATCAAGAGATTCGTGATGTGATTCGCATATTGTCACGTAAAACAAAAAATAACCCTGTATTAATTGGGGAGCCTGGTGTTGGTAAAACGGCTATTGTAGAAGGTTTAGCACAGCGTATTGTGAAAGGTGATGTACCAGAAGGTCTAAAAGATAAAATTATCTATGAATTAGATATGAGTGCATTAATCGCTGGTGCTAGCTATAGAGGTCAATTTGAAGAACGATTACAAGGTGTTTTAAAACAAGTGAAAGAAGCAGAAGGGAATATTATTCTTTTCATCGATGAAATTCATACGATTGTTGGTGCTGGTAAAACGGAAGGTTCAATGGATGCAGGTAATATGTTAAAACCAATGCTTGCACGTGGCGAACTTCACTGTATTGGGGCGACCACTTTAGATGAATATCGCATGAATATTGAAAAAGACCCTGCACTAGAACGTCGTTTCCAACAAGTTTTAGTAAGAGAACCATCAGTTGAAGATACCGTATCCATTCTACGTGGCTTAAAAGAACGTTTTGAATTGCATCATGGTGTACGTATTCATGACCGAGCGATTGTATCGGCGGCTGAATTATCAAATCGCTATATTACGGAGCGCTTTTTACCCGATAAAGCAATCGATTTAGTCGATGAGGCATGTGCGATGATTCGTACAGAAATTGACTCGATGCCATCCGAACTTGATGAAGTAACACGTCGACAAATGCAATTAGAAATTGAAGAACAAGCATTGATGAAAGAAGACGATGATGCCAGCAAAAAACGTTTGGATGCATTGCGTACCGAGTTAGAAGAATTAAAAGAATCATCTGCTGATATGAAAGCGCAGTGGGAGCGCGAAAAAGAATCCATTAAAGTTGTTCAAGAAAAACGTGAAAAACTGGATCAATATCGCCATGAACTAGAAGAAGCTGAAACAAATTATGATTTAAATAATGCGGCGATTCTTCGCCATGGTAAAATTCCAGAATTAGAAAAAGAGTTAGCGGCTTTAGAAGAACAAGAAGAAACGGGCGAACAACGTCTATTACGTGAAGATGTTACATCAGAAGAAATTGCGAGTATCGTCTCCCGTTGGACAGGAATCCCAGTTAACAAAATGCTAGAAGGAGAGCGTGAAAAATTATTACGCTTAAAGGATACGTTACATGAACGCGTTGTAGGTCAAGATAATGCAGTCCAACTTGTCACAGAAGCTGTTTGGCGTGCGAGAGCAGGTATACAAGATCCACAAAAACCAATTGGTTCATTCCTATTCTTAGGACCAACTGGTGTTGGTAAAACAGAATTAGCGAAGGCACTTGCTGCTCAATTATTCGATTCGGAAGATCACTTCGTACGCATAGACATGTCCGAGTACATGGAAAAACATAGCGTATCTCGTTTAGTTGGCGCACCACCAGGTTATATTGGTTATGAAGAAGGCGGTCAATTAACCGAAGCGGTTCGACGCAATCCGTATTGTGTCATCTTATTAGATGAAATTGAAAAAGCACATCCAGATGTAGCGAATATACTATTGCAAGTATTGGATGATGGTCGTATTACAGATAGTCAAGGTCGCATGGTGAACTTTTCAAATACAGTTGTCATCATGACTTCAAATATTGGCTCTCACTATTTACTAGAAATGCATAAGGATGAAGGGCATGCGGTAGAAGATTTAGTTATGGCAGAGTTGAAACAACACTTCAAACCAGAGTTACTAAATCGCTTAGATGATATTATTATGTTCCACTCACTATCATCTAAACACTTCTATGAAATTACGAAAAAATATGTTAACCATCTTATTAATCGCGTAGCAGAACAAGAAGTAAATCTTGTTGTAGAAGACGATGTCATTAGATGGATTGCACAAGAGGGTGCTGACCCAGCATTTGGGGCTAGACCATTACGTCGCTTTATTCAACGTCATTTAGAAACAATTGTTGCAAGAGAATTGTTAAAAGGTGATGCTATTCCAGGTAGTACGTTGACTGTTTCAATGGAAGATGGTCAAATTACAATTAAATAACAAGTCATAAAAAGCCATTCAGAATGATTTGAACGGAACTCCAAATAGTAGACACTTTCGAAAAAGTGACCTATTTGGAGTTTTTTATTGCCATGTATAAAAATTCTCACTGTGTATGAAATAGGCCAAGAGTTGTTTGCTTTTATGTTTTTTAGACATAAATAAAAAGCTATCCGTATGGATAGCTTTTTATTATTCTTTGTGAGCGCCTACTTCTTTAGGAGACTCAGATGGGATAATCATGCCAATGATGACAATTACCGCTGAGAATACTAGAGAGAACAATAGACCTGTTTTGACCTGATCCATACCAAATGGTGTGTTATTGATTGCCGAAACAACATAATTCAACACTGAGAATAGAATAGCAGACCAAACTAATAAAACGATATATTTCATTAAATTTCACCTCTAAAAGTTACATTTGTACTTATTAATAATAGCATACAGAGCTAGATAATTGAAAGAATCTTTTGTTTGACTTCTTAGATTTTGTCAAAGTTTTGTCAATATATGTTGAAAAAACTAATTTATTCGATTATAATTAGTACCAGGTATTAATAATTGGTATTCGAAAAGGAGCGCTGAATATGGCAGCAGGATTGGTCGGCATAGGGAGATATATGCCTAAAAACGTCGTTACAAATGCAGATTTAGAAAAAATTATGGATACTTCAGATGAGTGGATTCGTTCTAGAACTGGTATTGAAGAGCGTCGCATTGCAGGTGACGATGAAGATACTTCAGATTTAGCTTTTCATGCGGCTGAAGCAGCTATTAAGGATGCGGGAATTACTGCTGATCAAATTGGATTAATTCTAGTAGCCACAGTAACGCCAGATCAACCTTTTCCATCAGTAGCTTGTATGATTCAAGAAAAATTAGGAGCAAAAAATGCTGCTGCGATGGATTTATCTGCAGCATGCGCAGGTTATATGTATGGGCTTGTTACGGCAAAGCAATTTATTGAGTCGTCTACATATGATTATGTTTTAGTAGTAGGTGTAGAAAAATTATCTAAAATTACTGACTGGACAGATCGCAATACGGCTGTATTATTTGGCGATGGTGCCTGTGCATCAATTGTCGGTCATGTATCTGAAGGCCGTGGGATTTTATCTTTTGAATTAGGTGCAGATGGCACAGGTGGTAAGTACTTATTTGAAAATGAAGATAAACATATCGTGATGAATGGTCGAGAAGTATTCAAATTTGCTGTGCGCCAAATGGGGCAATCTGCGATGAATGTTATTGAAAAAGCGGGCTATACAAAAGAAGATGTTGATTATTTAATTCCGCATCAAGCGAATATTCGCATTATAGAATCCGCACGTAAACGTTTAGATCTTCCGGAGGAAAAAGTCGCCATGGTTATTGGGAAATATGGTAATACATCGGCAGCTTCAATCGGAAATGCGTTAGTTGAGGAAGTAGAAGCGGGAAATATTAAAGACGATGACTTATTAGTGTTGGTAGGTTTTGGTGGCGGATTGACATGGGGAGCCATTACACTTAGATACGGTAAATAGAGAATACTATTGTTAGAAAGAAGGGGTTTTTGAAATGACGAAAAATAGAGTAGTAGTAACAGGTATCGGTGCAGTAACACCTTTAGCAAATGATGCACATGCAACATGGGATGCAATTAAAGAAGGACGTTCAGGTATTGGTCCACTTACACGTATCGATGCAGAAAAATTTCCTGTTAGCGTAGCAGCTGAAGTAAAAGATTTTGATATCGAAAAATATGTTGTTAAAAAAGAAGCACGCAAAATGGATCGTTTCACTCATTATGGACTAGCAGCTTCAGTAATGGCTGTGGAAGATGCTAATTTAACAATCGACGAATCAAATGCTCACCGTGTCGGTGTATGGCTTGGTTCAGGTATTGGCGGTATGGAAACATTTGAACAGCAATACAATAATTTAATTACTAAAGGGCCACGTCGTGTTAGCCCATTTTTCGTACCAATGATGATTCCTGATATGGCTGCAGGCCAAGTCTCTATTCATTTAGGTGCAAAAGGGATTAATACATGTACCGTTACAGCTTGTGCTACAGGCACAAATTCTATTGGTGATGCCTATAAAGTAATTGAGCGTGGAGATGCGGATGTCATGATTGCTGGTGGTACAGAAGCACCGATTACAGAATTGGCGATTGCTGGTTTTTGTTCAAGTACGGCGCTATCATTAAATCCAGATCCAAAAACAGCATCACGTCCTTTTGATAAAGAACGAGATGGTTTTGTTATGGGAGAGGGTGCGGGCGTGGTGATTTTAGAATCGTATGATCATGCAATTGCACGTGGTGCTAAAATTTATGCTGAAGTAGTTGGTTACGGTGCGGCAGGAGATGCGTATCATATTACAGCTCCAGCACCTGGTGGAGAAGGTGCGGCCCGTTCGATGGTTCAAGCTATTGAAGATGCGGGAATTACACCGGATCAAGTAAGTTATATTAATGCACATGGTACGAGTACATATTATAATGATATGTTAGAAACAGAGGCAATTAAAAAAGTATTTGGTGAGTATGCAACAAAAATCCCAGTTAGTTCAACTAAATCGATGACGGGTCATATGCTTGGTGCAGCAGGTGGAGTAGAAGCAATTTTCTCTGTACTTGCATTACAAGAA
This sequence comes from Kurthia sibirica, assembly GCF_003143975.1. GTDB lineage: Bacteria > Bacillota > Bacilli > Bacillales_A > Planococcaceae > Kurthia > Kurthia sibirica. The sequence goes on from NZ_QFVR01000006.1 coordinate 115,789, forward strand.
GGTGTGGTACCAGCAACAATGAATTATGCAACACCTGCAGAAGAATGTGATCTGGATTATGTGCCAAATGAAGCACGCAAACAAGATTTACAATATGCATTAAGTAATTCATTTGGTTTTGGTGGTCATAATGCTACTCTCGTATTTAAAAAATACGAAGCATAAAAATAGATTATTGAGCATCGTTAGGGAATGGTTCACATTTCTTAATGATGCTTTTTTTTTTCGAAAAGACTTGTTTAGAATGACCTCACAGGTTACGATAAATAATCACAAATGAATTTTAAATTACGCTAGAATGACGGTGAAGGGACAAAAATAATGACTGCAGATCAAAAGAAAAAATTAGCACTCTTGATGTTAAATATGTTTATAGCGGTTGGTAGTTTTGGAATTATTATTCCAATTATCCCAACTTTTCTAAAAGAATTGGGGCAGGGTGGGACAGCAGCAGGCTTAATTATTGCTATTTTTGCCTTCGCCCAATTTGTCTTTTCACCTTTTGGTGGTAAAATGGCCGATAAATATGGTCGTCGTTTGTTAATAAATAGTGGTTTGCTTATTTTAGCTATTTCCATGTTTATTTTTTACTTCACAAATTCAGTTACATTACTGTATATTTCACGCTTTATAGGTGGCGTAGGTTGTGCATTTTTAATACCAGCTATCTATGCCTATGTGTCTGATATTACAACAATGAAACAACGTGCAAAAGGTAATAGTTTTATTTCCGCAGCCATGTCATTAGGAATCGTGGTAGGACCTGGAATTGGTGGTTTTTTAGCAGAGTATGGACTGAAAATGCCATTGCTTGTTTCAGCAATCGTCGGATTACTAGCTTTTATCGTATCTTTTTTCACATTGAAGGAGAGTAAACCTGATGATGCTGAGGTCTTTGATGGGCCAGATCAATCGATGATAAAAGATATTGTATTATCTGTGAAAAAGCCATTTTTTGTGCCGCTTATTATTACTTTAATCATGAGTTTTGGGTTAATGGCATATGAAACAGTTCTCGGTCTATTTGTGGATGATCAATATGGCGCAACGCCACAAGATATTGCCTTTATGGTTACAGCCACAGGTATTGTTGGTGTTATTGTCCAATTATTCTTCGTTGATAAATTAGTAAATCGTTTTGGAGAATTAATTATATTACGCGCATTTTTAGTCATTACAGCTATTGGTTTTTTCCTGTCAATTATTGCTGGAAGTTATAGGATGTTTTTTGCAATCTCATTAATTATTTTCTTGTCTACATCCATTCTACGCCCTGTCTTAACAACGCTTGTATCAAAATTAGCAGGTAAGGAACAAGGATTTGCTATGGGGATGAATAATGCTTATATGAGTATTGGGAATATTTTAGGCCCCCTATTAGCAGGAGCGCTCTATGATATTCGTATCCTGTATCCGTTTATTGCCGGTCTTATTATACTCATTGCTACATCCATTTTTACTTTTATGTGGAAGGGCAAAAAATTAAAAGATATGGTGAGCTAGTTGTGCAAATGAGATAGAAAATATAGCTCGATGAGCGGCGCTATGTTAAATGACGTGATTTAGTTCTTCCACCTCACGCTATTAATTCTTTCTAGGCCTAATTCAATACTATCCCGTATACAAAGAGTATCAAACGATCTACATTCACCTGTATTTTGTTGTCATCTCTATCAGGCTCATTTTTTTCAGCGCATGACTCGATGGTCTTTGAAACGCCAACAACTAGTAGTGTAGAACTAAAAAGAGTCTGGGACAGAACAAAAATAGTATGTCCTCCATACGAATCATCACATCAATTGAACGCGCAGAAAGCGTTTTTCGGGCTCTGTGTCAAAGGTTGGGGTGAATGAAATTGGATTGTCAATTTCATTCACCTTTTTTATTTAGCCCAGATGTAAACCAACTTCTTTATACTTTAATGTTAGTAAGATCTTCGCTCTCAATCGATCAAATCGTTTATAACCATATGCATTTCGTTTCATTGATTCCTATCCATTACAACGATTTCTACTTGATCACCGAACCTTTGTAAGTACTGGTTCATTTTTTGTATGCGATCATCATGTACTTTCGAAGTAAGGGACTGGCAAGCTGGACAAATATGTGAACGCTTTGGCATTTCTATAAAAGAGCAGACTTGCCCTCGATTTCTTCAACTTTTGTGATTAAAAGAAATGGCGAGGACTCCTGCCGAAAAACAAGTAGTAAGCAATCCTTTATTTTGATCTACGGTGAAAATAAGTAGTGCGTTACTTGTCGGCGGAAAGCTTTCGCTATTTCTAATTGTCTAAAACATGAATTGTTTTAATACCCCAACATATATAATAGAACCAATAAATAATCCCGTATGATTTCGAAAAATCATACGGGATTTTCTCTGTTGAAAATACGTTTGTCTCAGGCTCTTTATTCTGTTTTATTTTTTGCGTTTTACTTGGCGACCTAAGCCCATCGCTACTTCCATACGTGTGACAGTTGCAGAGGCAATCGCATTGGCTTTATCGCGCCCCGCATCTAATATTTCGTCTAATTCTGGAGAATCAATTAATTCATTGTAACGTGCTTGAATTGGTGCTAAATGTTCGATTACTGCAGCAGCAACGCCTGCTTTGAAGTCACCGTAACCTTTACCATCATATTTTGCCACGACCTCATCAATCGATTTATTCGTTAGTGAAGATTCAATGATTAGCAAGTTTGAAACACCTGGTTTGTTTTCAACATCAAAACGCACAATACCTTCAGAATCAGTAACAGCCGATTTTATTTTTTTCTCTATTTGTTTTGGTTCATCTAAAATACGGATTGTTGCCTTTGTATTATCATCAGATTTGCTCATTTTTTTTGTAGGGTCTTGCAGTGACTTGATACGTGCGCCATTTTTTGGTAATTGAATTTCTGGCATCACGAATGTTTTACCGTAGCGTTTATTAAAGCGTTCTGCAAGATCACGTGTTAATTCAATATGCTGTTTTTGATCGTCGCCAACAGGTACAATATTTGTATTATATAGCAGAATATCGCCAGCCATTAGCGGAGGGTAAGTTAGTAATCCAGCAGAGACAGAAACACCTTCTTTTGATGATTTATCTTTGAATTGTGTCATACGCTCAAGCTCACCAATCGTAGCAACACATTGCAGCATCCAACCGGCTTGCGCATGAGCTGGTACTTCTGATTGTATGAAGAGCGTGGATTTATTGGGATCGATACCTGCTGCTAAATAAGTGGCAGCTAGTTTACGGATATTAGCATGTAGTTCTTTGCTATCCTGTGGCATTGTAATGGCATGTTGATCGACGATGCAGAAGATACTATCGAAATCATCTTGAAGCGCTACAAACTGTCGAAAAGCGCCGATATAGTTACCTAGTGTAATGACACCTGTTGGTTGCACGCCTGAAAAAATTTTTTTCTTCATCATAAATTCCTCCTCAAAATAAAAAACATCATGCGTCCCCTAAAAAAGGGACGAATGATGTTAATAATCCGCGGTACCACCCAAGCTTGCCAATAAAATTGGCCACTCTACCTCGATAACGAGAGGCCACTCGAGCTTCACTACTACAAATTTCATAAAGCTGGCTCCGAAGTCCATTCGATACTATATACAATCTGTTTACAGCGACCACAGACTCTCTATATGTATATAAATTACCTACTACTCTTCATCTTCACCTAAATATTAATGAGTGAATTATAGCTGACATTTAGAATAAAAGCAAATTTTGGTCAGTGTAATAGGGTGTATGAAGCTTGTGATAGCGCCTTTTAATCTGAAAATCTAAAAAGTTATTTTCATTTAAGGAACTCTAAATGAGAATAAAAATATTCGAATAATAGGTTTAATTATGCTTTTGAAAGGGAAATATACATTTATGCCAGTGATATATACATGTAATTGGCGTTATATATACCAATAATTACAAAAGAAAAATTTTTCAAAAGGTATATTCAAAATAAAAAATATGTTGTATAATGAACATAGACCTCTTTATTAGATTTATTCTAATTTAATAATAGAATTACAAGTGCTTCATACATTGGAAAGGATGTGCTAGTTATGATAGTAACATTATTTACATCTCCTAGTTGTACTTCTTGTAGAAAGGCAAAAGCTTGGTTAGAGGAACATGATATTGCTTATACTGAACGTAATATTTTTGCAGAACCTTTAACAATTTCTGAAATTAAAGAGATTTTAAAAATGACTGAAGATGGCACGGATGAGATCATCTCAACTCGTTCAAAAATCTTTCAAAAGCTACAAGTGGATTTAGAAACAATGCCACTACAGCAGTTATATGAATTAATTCAAGAAAATCCTGGGCTTTTAAGACGTCCAATTATATTGGATGAGAAACGCCTTCAAGTAGGCTATAATGAGGATGAAATTCGTCGTTTCTTACCTCGTAAAGTTCGTGCTTACCAATTACAAGAAGCTCAAAGAATGGTCAATTAATATGACTGTTATTATATAAATTAGCTAGCTATCCATTGGAGGATTGCTAGCTTTTTGCTTTGCCTGAGCCTAGCCGTTTTATCGCTAGTTAGTGAAATACCACCTAATCATTTCAATAGCATGAAAAAGGGTTCTATTAAAATGACATGAATCACGATTAATGTTCTCACAAATTATGATTCATATTGTTTGGAGAACGCAAATGATGTTTGCGGGGATCTTCTAAAAAAGGTTCTACGTCAAATCGAGGGCACTGAAAAAGTCCACTTATGCACAGATAAGCGAGGACAGGAACGGATTTCGTTCCTGTCCTCGCTTTTCCTCGTAGCCGTTGATTCCGTTCCGGCGGACGCTTTTCGCGGGCACGGCTCCAGCCTTCTCCCTCGCTTCGCTCAGTCCGGGTGCTTCCGCTCGTGCTGTTCCCGCAGAAGTCGCCGCCTGCACTCCATCAACTTGTACTATTCATGGGTTAAAATGTGGTCTCGCCCGGTCACGGACCATCCTGTATAATAGTAGTTACTAATTAAAGGTGGTGCGACCATGAATCGGTAAGCGTTGTGCTTTTGGTGTTACATACCACAAGCTCGCGTCTCCTGCGAAAAGCCGTCGAGCAGAGGATGGAGTGCTTGAAAACCCAAACAAACAGTAGAGAACCCTAAAAAAGACAATAAAAAAACATGTAGCAATAATTGCGCTACATGTTTTTTGTTAGAAAAATTCTCTTGTTAGCTTGAAGCTATCAACTTCCATGATGACTTTACCATACTCTTGAAGCAGGTGAATCGTTTTTTTCGATGGTGTTGAAAATTCGCGAATTGGGCTTAAATAATCTTGTTGTTGGTCAATATCGCTCAATGAGCGTAAATCGATATACAAGTAATATTGGTCGTCCATTACATACAATTCATTTATAGCATCAAAGCTTTCTGAAATGGATGCGGCAAGTGGAATCATATCGTCAAATTGAGCGAGCTCAAAAACAATTTCTTCGAGTAATACTGCCTCTTCTTCCGCGAACTCAGCCTTCATATCGGCAATGGACTCATGGTCAAATAGATTACCAAATTGGCCGTCTTTGTTTGAAGCGTCGAATGGTGCTTCGTTAAAGAAGTCACCTGGATTACTTACGACAGTTACAGTAAGCTCCAGTCCAACCTCTTTTGCAACTACTTGAATCCAAAGTGGACCATTTATCTCAAATTGATCATCATTAAGTTCATCCATCATAACCCAGAAAAGTTCTTCTCCTTTATCTCGGTTATACCAAATCTCATCTTTAGTAAAGCCACGTTCTTCGATGTCATTGTACGAAATCGCTAGCTTCAAGGTATTTTCATTAATACGTTCAATATCCATACTTAACAACTCCCTTCGGCTATCTCGTATCGAGTAAATCCCTTGTGGATAATGTTGTACTATACTCTATCTCTATTGTAATTCTAAGTAGCCAAAAAAGAAAAGAAAAAGTCCTTTTATAACTAACAGTATATGAATTGTATTGAACATTGTGTTTAAAAGCAACTATTATTGTTTAATCCACTTGAATATCCACATTTTAAGAAAAGTAAAATCCTAATAAATAACATAATTTTCTATAAGTACGCCAGATTTATTTTCTCGAAAACAACCGTTTTTACAATAGGGCTATCAATTAATAGTCATTTCTCGAAAATCCCTACTAATTGAGCTTCAAATCCCATAAATAAAGGTTTTTCTGACGTTGAGAAAAAAGAGACAATTGTTTATTATAACTTGTAACGGAGGTGTGGGAAATGTTAACCGCTTTAAATGCAAAAAAACAAATTGTTCGCCTGACCTATTCTAGTTCAAAGGAAAAACTTCGGGAATTACGAAATAAGGAATTCTTTTATTGCCCTGCTTGCAAACAGCCCCTTACTTTAAAAATTGGAGATGTCATAACACCCCATTTTGCCCATATAAAAAATAATGACTGTTCTACATTTGCTGAAGGGGAAAGTGAGCAACATATTTTAGGTAAGCATCAGCTCTATAATTGGTTGAAAAATCAATCAATGCTCGTGAATTTGGAGCAGTTTATCCCTGAAATAAAGCAAAGGCCAGATTTAATTGTGAAACATGGTGCGATTCTGACACCGATTGAATTTCAATGTTCGTCCATTGCTCAAAGTCTGGTTAGAAAACGGAGTGAAGGGTATAAAAAAGTGGATTTACAACCAGTATGGCTTCCTGTATCGAAGGGAAGGTTTTACAAAGGGTTACAAAAAATTCAGCTATCACCATTTTATAGTCAGTTTATTGAAGGACAACGCTTAATTACATACGAACCAAAAAATAATTATTTTCATCATTATGAGCATATTATTCCGATAAGAGGTATTAGTTATCTAGCCAACTGCAAATCTGTACATGCATCGATACAAAAATTTCCATTTATCCAAATGAAGCACTATACGCTCAAAGATTGTTATGATTTTTATCATCGATGGCAACTTGAGAAACTACATTATATTAAACAAAAAATTCACTATAATCGTCAAGGAATTCGTGAGCCGTTTTTAAAAGCGTGTTACGATGCGCAAAAATCGCCGTTAGCACTACCAAATTGGATTGGTATACCGACTTTTAAACAAAGACCAAAACATGCCGTAGAATGGCAGCTAATTATTGTGAACAAACTAAAGAAAACAACGAGTAATTTACAACGACTCCCTCATGATTTTATCGATGTTTTTTTATCTGAACATAAAAATTTCCAGATTACAGCACAAGAAGTACGCACCTATCTATTATTTTTGTCATGTTATAATCCTCAGTTGATTCATGAGGATATTAAAATTAATTCGATTATCGAAGAAATATACAGCCAATATGTTGCATTAAAGTTTGATAATTGAGAAAATAGTAAAGAAAGATATTATAGTGGCTACAGGAGGAAAATGATATGGCAGAAGTAAAAAAAATCCCGACTCGTGAAGAAGTTCCCACAGCATTAACTTGGAATTTAGAAGATATTTTCCAAACAGTAGCATCATGGAATGAAGAATTCACGGCAATTTCAACATTATTAGAAAAAGCACCAAGTTTTGAAGGCACATTAAAAAATGGTGCGCAGGCGATGTTAGAAACGCTTCAATATCGTGATGAAGTGTATACTCGAATTGGTATTTTATACACATATGCGCATATGAAATCCGATCAAGACACAACAAATAGTGAATTCCAAGGATTGGAAGGGCGTAGCCGCTCGTTGATTGCGAAAGTGAGTACGGCATTATCATTCTTAACGCCGGAAATTTTATCGTTATCTGAAGATTTGATTAAAAATTACTTAGAAGAAAATGAAGCATTACGTTTGTACAAGCATGAGTTGGAAGAAATTAATGAGCAACGTGAACATGTACTACCAGCAGAACAGGAAGCCATCTTAGCTCAAATGAGCGAAGTGACTGGAGCGTCTGCTAATACATTTGGTATGTTAAATAACGCAGATTTAGAATTCCCAGTCGTCAAAGATGAAGAGGGGAACGATGTACAATTAACGCATGGTAATTATGTTCAATTCTTAGATAGTGCAGACCGCTCAGTACGTGAGGCGGGTTTTAAAGCAATGTATGAAACATTTGGTAAATTTAAAAATACATTTGCTACAACACTATCCGGCAATGTGAAAGCCCATAATGTATCCGCTAAAATTAGAAACTATGATTCAGCACGCCATGCAGCGATGTCTAATAATAGTATCCCTGAAAAAGTATATGATCAATTATTATCGACAGTTCACAATAATATTGGCTTAATGCATCGTTATTTGGATTTACGTAAAAATGTTTTGGAAGTGGATGAACTTCATATGTGGGATGTCTATACACCACTTGTGAAAGAAACAACAATGAAGGTTACGTATGAAGAAGCAACAGAACATATGTTAAATAGTTTTGCAGCGATGGGCGATGATTACGTAGGAATCGTGAAAAAAGCGCTTGCAGATCGTTGGGTTGATGTTGTAGAAAACAAAGGGAAACGCAGCGGTGCCTATTCATCCGGTTCATATGGCACAAATCCATATATTTTAATGAATTGGCAAGACAATCTAGATAATTTGTATACATTAGTTCATGAATTTGGTCATAGTGTACACAGTTATTACTCTAGAAATAATCAACCTGCAGTTTATGGAGATTACTCCATCTTCGTAGCGGAAGTCGCTTCAACTTGTAATGAAGAATTATTAACGGATTACTTACTGAAAACAGTAAAAGATGATAATTTACGTATTTATATTTTAAATCATTGGTTAGATTCGTTTAGAGGAACGATTATTCGTCAAACCATGTTTGCTGAATTTGAGCATATTATTCATGAGATGGATCGTAATGGCGAACCATTAACTGCCGATACATTATCTGCTAAATACCATGAGCTAAATAAATTCTACTTTGGAGATAACATGGTAAGTGATGATGAAATCGCGCTTGAATGGGCTCGTATTCCACACTTCTACTATAATTATTATGTCTATCAATATGCAACTGGTAAATCTGCTGCAATCGCATTGAGTAGCCAAATTTTAAATGAGGGTGAAGTAGCTGTAGAGCGTTATGTGAATAATTTCTTAAAAGCGGGTTGTTCAGATTCTCCAATCAATGTGTTACGCGCAGCAGGTGTTGATATGGAATCAGCTAAACCGATTGAATTAGCATTTGAGCTATTTGAAAAAAATCTTGCTGAATTAGAAAGATTATTAGCAAAATAATTTCCATAGAGTCTGGGACAGAACAAAAATAGTCTGTCTCCAATACGAATAATCAAATCAATTGAACGCGCAGAAAGTATTTTTCGAAGCGGACATGGTTTGAAATGAATAATCCCGTATGATTTCGAAAAATCATACGGGATTTTTTCTGTTGAAAATACGTTTGTCTCAGGCTCTTTTTTATAGTTTTCTATCAATTGTTGGAGGGTGTCCTATAATGCCAACAGTTCATACATTAAAAAACATGAAAATGAAATATATGTAGAGGGTTTGATGCTTTTTGTACAAAGATTTTATTGAATCGGCAGTATAGAAAAAGTGACGTGATTTGAACGTGTCAAATCACGTCATCTCACTATTTGATGTAGAAACTTGTTTGCGAAAATAACTTAGTACAGAGTACATGAAAAGTTGTTGTTATAAAACAGAAAGCGATTATATAACAGTTTATTATTTTCTAATAAGAAATGATAGTAAATGAGTAGCTTTTCTATGAATAAAGAGGAATGACAAAAATTTATGCTCTTTTATAAAGTAATGGGGATTTTTTACTTTAAAATGGTAATGATTTGAATAGGAGGATTTTATTTTTTGTCGGATTTTATAGGTTTTCTGAATAGCGATTTTGTTATCGCTTTCAATATGTCCAATATGTGAACATATTAGAAAAGCGTTGCTATATATAGGATTAAGTGATAAAGTAATAAATGTGAAATACATCACAAACAAACATACACCCCTTTGTTTGAACGTGAACATTTCTCCCATCCCCTTTGTGAAAATGAGCGCTCTCGTAGAGTAGCTCATTTTATTTTTTTGTATTTTTTCGGTATTCGTAAAAAAATGAAACAGACGATAATAGAGCTAACTATCGCGAAAATAGATAAATAAAAAGAAATTCAATCTAAAAAACAGATATATTACCATAGTTGTATTTATAAAAAACACTTCATTAATTAGTACAGTATACATAAAGAAAGATTATTTTCTTTACGAATAGATGATTATAAGTTAAAAAAACATATAAAAAGGTTCTGTATCAAATATGAAGGTGAATGAAATTGGGTGTTCAATTTTATTCACCTTTTTAATTGAGCACAGATGAAAATAAACTTTTTTATACAGTTATATTAATACTATTTTCGCGCTCAATCGATTCCATCATTTAGAACGGTATGTTGTACCTTGTCTAAGGTCCAATAAACGGAACGACAATAATGAAATCGATCTGTGACTATGACAGGTGAACTTAGATGTCCCATCTTCTCAGTAATTGATTTGAATCGCTTGATGCCAGTTCTTTAATAGTTGAGACTAAAACATCGTTTCACTGCCCAAATAGACTTCATCTAGTGTAGCTTACCTTTTTATGTTTATTTTAGGTATGTTCATCATGATTAACAGAAATAGTGCAATACTTGTCAATTGAAAACTTTTGTTATGTCGAAACATCTAGACAAACATGAATTGTTTCGACACCATACCTGAATATAATAGAATTATAAAAAGTCCCTTCTATCAGACATGAGGTCTGTTGGAAGGGACTTTTTGAATATATGAGATCAATAGGCTTTTAAACGAAACAGAGAATGGTTTTTGCAGTTAATTCGTTCAACTTTTTGTTGCAACATATTTTTTTTGAGTTCACGCTCTGCAGCTTTTTCAGAAATATTATAAATACTAGCGACTTCTTTCACCGACAAAGTGTGGAATTTATTGAAAAGCTCTTCAATCGTGGGTGGTTGGTTTTGTATTAATTCGATATCAAGCATTTCAGATAAAATATGTTCGTATACTTCAAATGAATAAGTTCCAGAAACTTTTAAGCCTTCATCTTCAATATTTTCATTGAAAAATACAAAACTAGGTACTTCTTGTACACCCATTTCACGTGTAATACATAAATCACCTTGGAATGAACGAGAAGCCTCTAATGAACGGAAGTCAGTTTCAAATTCTTCCAAGTCCAATAAGACTTCTTTAGCGATTTCAGTCAGCGTATTACAAGATAATACACTTTTTTCATCTATTGTATAATATTCATGAAGTTTCATTAAGTAGCGATAACCGGCTTTTTTCCCTTGCAGTTCTGCAGCTTTTACAGCAATTGAAGGGAGGACTGGATGTGTTAAATCAACCAGTTCTTCTTGACTCGTACAATTATTAATACGGTGACAAGCAACGTTCAAAGAAGATAACTCCGTACTTAAGATGAAACGGAGCGAAAAATATTGTCCGTAATTCACTTCAAGTCGTTTAATTGTAGAATGGAGAGACCAACTATCTGGATGCAGCAAATCGATGAACACATAAAGTTCAACTGGCTTGCTACAAGATGCTGGCTGTGAAGCAGGCTCCGAAACTAATTGTAAATGATTCACTACTGTCATACCTCCTCGTCATGATCCGGTGCATTAATCATATGGTGTGCGGTAAGGACGAGCCTTTTGAAATAAACTTCACGGATTTTACCGTCCAAGCCTACTTCGTCCATCGCTTCTGACATGCATTCAAGCCATGCTTGCGCTCTTGCCGGTGTAATCTCAAAAGGATTATGTCGCGCTTTTAGCATCGGATGACCGTGTTCCTCTGTATATACATTTGGACCGCCTAAATATTGAATTTGAAATTGAGTTTGCTTGCGCGCTGTTTCCGTCATTTCTTCAGGAAAGATCGGCTTTAGCTGTGGATTTTTGGCTACCTTAGAATAAAAGATAGAAATCATTTCTTCCAGTGTATCCGCACCGATTTCCTCGAAAGGAATTATAGGTTTTTGAGTCATGAATAATGCTCCTTTGCTTTAGCTGTAACTCTATAATAGCAACATGCATTCTTTTTCTCAAACAAATGGTTTCAAGAAGATATTTTTGGGTAAACATTTTCTCTATAAAGTCACTCGTAGCCTACGATGAACGATAAAATAAAAAAATGCAGTAATCCATTTTTTAAGCGGATTACTGCATGTTCTATTAAGCTTTGTATGATGTCATAATTTTATTGACATAGTTTTGTGTTTCAGTAAATGGCGGGATACCACCGTATTTATTAACATTACCTGGTCCCGCATTATATGCTGCTAGCATTGTACTATAGTCACCGAACTGATCAAACATCTGTTTTAAATACTTTGTGCCGGCCATAATATTTTGCTGAGGATCATAGACGTCAGTAACACCTAAATATTTTGCAGTTGCAGGCATAAGTTGCATCAAACCGCCAGCGCCTGCTGAGCTCGTTACTTTAGCATTAAAGCCAGATTCTTGTTGAATTACAGCTTTGATCATCTTCTCAGGAATCCCATATGTTTGGGAAGCTTGTGTGATTATGGTATCATAAGCTGTTTTTGGCGTTTTTGTAGTAGATTTTGTCGCAGTGACGGCCTCTGTGCCTGTATATAGAGCATTATTTTTATAAGTATTCATATAATTACTGTACATAGAAGTAGGAGAACTTGCATAAACACTGCCGAGTTCATTATTTTGTTGAGGCAGCGTGTTTGTCAGAGAACCTAAGAGAGATGACAACATTTGTAACGGATTAGTATTAGCGGATGTTGCGTCATTTACGCCGTTCATTAAACCAAGTGTTTGATTGGAATTTGGTAATCCGGAATTTCCGTTTAATGCTTGTGATAATAAGCTTGAAAAATCACTTGTACCACTAGAGGGTGCAGTAGAATCGCCATTGGAACTTGCATTCATTTGTGACATCGCTTGAAGTTGGATGAATTGTTGTAGTGCTGAAATATCCATTATACATACTCCTTTATTTGTTAATTGCTTTCATAAAGCGTGCCAGTTTTTTATCAGCTGGACGAAGTGGGATTTGTTGTTCTTTTAATAGATTTTCAAAAATATGTTTTCCTGTTTCTTCATGCTGTACTTCATATTCGAGTTCATAGTCTTCTTGACATGCATATTGAGAATAATCAAAAACAAGTAAACCATCTTTATAGTTTATTTCGGCTCGTGTTGTCGAAAGTGTACCTAAAAGCTGTAAATCATTCGTATTTATTTGTAGTGCATTTAATCGCTGTTGGACATCGACAGCAAGAATCGAAGATTGCCCATCTAAAATAGTGGTAACGACGTCATCACACAGGAAATCCGTCGTTTCAACTAGCGCAATTCCTTGTTGTGGTTCCTTCAATGTTAGTTCGTTGCGCGTCGGTAATTGGCGAATACGCAGACCACAACGCTTGGCACGAAGTTGACCGTCAGGTGTATCGAAATAATGATTCTTTTGAACATGAAAATCTGTTTGTTCAATAGAAAAAAAATCACAAATTTGTTGAAACTCTTCTTTTGTAAGCATATTTTTAAATTCAATTTCCAGTTGTTGAGACATATAAAAGATTCTCCTTTAGCAGTGAGTAGACTGCTTTTAATTATTTTAATGTTTTCTGAGTCGAAATAAGCGAATGATACTATAACTATTCTACCGTATTATGATAAAATATATGGGACATACTTGGAAGGGAAGATGAGCATTGCGAAATAATTATGTAATAGAAGAAGGAAAGATGATCAATCAAAAAATCCATTTCACATTGAAGACAACGCCTAATAGCTCATGGAAGCCTGCAGGTAGAGTAATTACAGATTCAGATGATCTGGCATTTATCTATACAATTGATGAAAATGATGCGTTTAGCTATCTTGTTTTTAAGCAACCACTATGGAATTCGCTCGTAGCCGTTATTGAATCGGAAACAGATCCAGTTGTCGTTGTAGAAGATCAGCAAATCGTACTTACTGGATTCTTTGATGAAATACAGTCATTAATTTATAATATAGAAGGTAATTCAAATTACGGAGATACATTTGTAACAGCTGTTGAGAACGTATTCGCAGCTATTTTAGAAGAAGCCTAATAGACACTAGGGGGTCTTGTAATGGGACAATGGGATCGATTTTTGCAACCCTATAAACAAGCCGTGGATGAATTGAAAATTAAACTTAAAGGGATTCGCACGGAGTTTCAAAAAACTAATCAAACTTCACCGATTGAATTTGTAACAGGTCGTGTCAAACCGCTAGCAAGCATCTATGATAAAACGATGGAGAAGGGGCTCATCTTCGAACCGTCAACAAAACTTGCACATGAGTTGCAAGATATAGCGGGTGTTCGAATTATGTGCCAATTTGTGGATGATATTCATACGGTAATTGATTTATTGCGCCAAAGAAATGATTTGAATATTGTAGAGGAAAAAGACTATATAACGAATTCAAAAGCGAGTGGATATCGCTCCTATCATGTAATCGTAGAATATCCTGTCGCTACAATCAAAGGTGAAGTGCTCATTTTAGCAGAAATCCAAATCCGTACATTGGCAATGAACTTTTGGGCTTCCATTGAGCATTCATTAAATTATAAATATAAAGGTGAATTTCCAGATGAAATTATGACACGTTTACAAAGTGCAGCGGAAGCAGCATTTAGACTCGACGAAGAAATGTCACTAATTCGTAGTGAAATACATGAGGCACAGAAATACTTTACAGAAAATAAGGAGCTACCAAAGCCACTTGTCCATTCCAAACGTGAGAAAGGGGAGCAATCGAACGTATGAAATTTGCCGTCCAATCTAGAAATGATCCACAATCAAATGAAATTGCCAATCGTGCGATTTCCTATTTAACGGACTTTGGTTTAACGTTTGATGAAGAAAAACCCGATATTGTCTTGTCAATTGGTGGTGATGGAACGTTACTTCATGCATTTCATCGCTATACGCATATGTTAGCAGATGTCGCATTTGTCGGTATTCATACGGGGCATTTAGGATTTTATGCAGATTGGAAACCAGCGGATCTTGAGAAGTTAGTTATCGCCATTTCTAAGGATGAGTTTCGCGCCATTGAGTATCCATTATTAGAAGTAACGATTAACTACCAAACATCAGATGAAAACTTCACCTATTTAGCACTGAATGAATCAACAGTGAAGTCGTCAGAAGTCACATTGGTGATGGATGTGGAGTTAAATGGTCGCCGTTTTGAACGTTTCCGCGGAGATGGTTTATGCGTATCGACACCTTCAGGGAGTACGGCTTATAACAAAGCACTTGGTGGAGCAATTTTACACCCATCACTAGACGCGCTACAAATTACTGAAATGGCCTCCATTAATAATCGTGTCTTTCGAACCGTGGGATCTTCCCTTATATTACCGTCACATCACTCCTGTGTGTTAAAACCCGTAAAAGCAGAAGATTTTATGGTGACGGTCGATCATGTGCAATTACTGCATAAAAATGTTAAATCAATACAATACCGCGTCGCAAAAGAAAAGGTTAGATTTGCTCGTTTTAAAGCATTTCCGTTTTGGCAACGAGTACATGACTCCTTTATTGATAGCGACTTAAAGGACTAAAATGGATAATCGATATTCTCTTCAGTTTCCGATTGAGGAACCGCAATTATTACGAACGGCATTAACGATTTATGGTATTTCAAAAAAAGGACTTACAGCCATTAAGCATCGTGGAGGAGAATTGCTCGTCAACGGCGTAGAAAAAACAGTGCGACATTCTTTAGAGCGAGGGGATGTAGTTACCGTTATTTTCCGCCAGAAATACCGAGTGATAAAATAAATCCATCACCCATCCCACTGAATATTGTTTATGAGGATGAGGAGCTATTAATTGTTAATAAGCCACCTTTTTTAGCGACAATACCATCCTATTTACATCAAGAAGATAGTGTAGCTAGTCGTGTTGTTGCCTATTTTTCACAACAAAATATTGCTTCTACAGTGCATATCGTTAACCGTTTAGACCGTGATACATCGGGGTTAATGTGCATTGCAAAGCATAGTTATATTCATTATTTACTTTGTGAGCAACAAAAACAGCAGCTAGTACACCGTACGTATGAAGCATTAGTCGAAGGGCATATTGCCAAAGATTACGACGACATTATTGCACCAATTTGCCGTAAAGATGGTAGTATGATTGAACGTATTGTGTCGAAAGATGGTCAGTTTGCGCATACAAATTATACCGTTGTGGAGCGTTTTGCAGTAGATAATCAGCAAATGACGAGGGTACGACTGACATTATTTACCGGACGCACCCATCAAATTCGTGTTCATATGATGCATATTGGGCATCCTCTTGTAGGTGATGTTCTTTATGGTGCATCAGAACAGCATTTAAACCGTCAAGCATTGCATGGTGTGTCGCTGAAATTAACCCATCCAATTACACAACAACATATGGCTTGGGATAGTGAACTACCAACAGAAATTCAAAGTATAGTGGATGCGAAAAATTAAGCAATGCTTTTATGGGGAATTATTTTTGTTGCGACATGTGTGAAAATCCATAAAATAAAGGGTTCTTTGCAAAATTTTTACGTTCACTCCCTATAGAAAAGTTGAAAAGATTTCTTTCTTTTCGACTTTTTTTTTATGAAGGGCATGGACGAGTTAGAATTCTTTGATTGTAGAGACGGTGATTCATATAGAGAGGTAAAACTATGTCTTTTCTTGATGATTCGATGAGTGGTTGTAACAAACATTACCCCCGATGGCATATGACAAAGTCCTTTTGCCCAAGCCTTATTTATGCTTTACAGGTTTGATCTAGTAGAATGTAAATAGGGAAAAATGCTGTTAATTTTTTGTGAAACATTTGTAAAACAGCGAATGACTGTCGAAAAATAGCGTATAGTGATACGATAGATTGAGAAACTATATTAAAAAATGGTTCACTTTTTCTACATTAGGTACTATTATAAGTAAGTGATTTAAAAGTAGGGTGATAATCCTTCAAATGATTTAAGGATTCCTCGATTACAAATAGTAGCAAATAAAATCGTTTTTACGCCCGAGAGGAGGGGACATGCATGATAGATGAAAGAATGGAAAAAGATGAGGTTCAATTTGATGAAGAGCGTCTCGTATCATTATTAGAAAATGGTGCGACGGATGAGTTTCATAACGAATATTTAAACCTACATCCGTATGATCAGGCACAGTTTTATGAAAAGGTGGGCCCTGATATAAGGTCGATTATCTATCAGTACTTGTCTCCAAAAGAAATGTCAACTGTTTTCGAGGCTTTGGAGTTAGACGATGAAAATTATGAACCGTTTATCGATGAGATGGATAGCTCATATGCAGCGCAGATGATTTCAGAAATGTATACGGATGATGCTGTTGACGTACTTAATGAATTAGATAAAGATAAAATTAGTCACTTTTTAAAAATAATGGACAAAGAGTCCGCCGAAGATATACGAGATCTCCTCTATTATGAAGAACATACGGCCGGTTCGATTATGACAACGGAGTATGTAGCCATACCAGAAAACTCAACAGTACGCTCCGCAATGACAATCATGCGTAATGCAGCACCTGACGCCGAAACTATTTATTATATATTCGTTGTAGATGATCAAAACCATCTAGTTGGCGTTATTTCATTACGTGATTTAATCATTGCTTCAGAAGATACACTCATCCATGATTTTATGAATGAACGTGTCGTTAGTGTTCTTGTAACAGATGATCAAGAAGATGTCGCTCATATTATGAAAGATTATAATTTCTTAGCTGTTCCTGTGATCAACTCAAAACAAGAAATGCTCGGTATTATTACCGTCGATGATATTATTGATGTTATTGATGAAGAAGCAAGCGAAGATTATTCAAAATTAGCTGGTGTTGCGGATATGGATACTTTTGATTCCAATCCTTTAATCGCGGCCAAAAAACGATTACCATGGTTAGTTGTCCTGTTGATTTTGGGTATGATTACCGCCAATTTAGTTGACCTTTTTACAGGTACTTTAGAAAAAGTTGCATTGTTAGCAGCATTCATTCCCTTGATTGGTGGTACTTCGGGTAATAGTGGTACGCAGGCTCTAGCAGTCGCAGTCCGTGGTATTGCTACAGGTGATGTTACGGGTGTCAACAAATTTAAACTACTCATACGTGAAGCACTAACTGGTATAGTAATGGGGTTGGTATGTGGTGCAGTTGCTTTTATAATTGTTTATATGTGGAAATCAGAAATGTTATTAGGTTTACTAGTAGCAGTCGCAATTGCTTGTTCGATTTGTGTCGCAACGATTGCTGGTTCATTTATCCCATTATTAATGCACCGACTAAAAATTGATCCTGCTGTAGCATCAGGTCCATTTATTACTACGCTAAACGATATTACATCTATTTTAATCTATCTAGGCATTGCTACTCTTTTCATCGAAAAATTAATGTAAAACCTTCGAGCTTTGCGAGTTAGTCGCAAAGCTCTTTTATTTCGAGTTCTCTACTATTTGCTGGAGATTTCCCACACTACTAACGCTGCTTAATAGCAGTATTTCATACTAAAATTAACGAATAGAAGAAGTGGCGTGATTTAAAAGAACCAATTTTGTATAAAAAAATAAACTGTCTTTTCAGAAAAATGACGTCATAAAGGAAGCTCGTTAGTGGTAGTAGAGAAGTACCTATGTTAAAATTGTTGTAGATAGATCGTTTGAAGTCACTTTTGTAAGCTGTGCTATGTATAGAGTATAGATTTCATGAGGAGGCATTCGTATGGGCTATATATTACCAATTACACCTTATCAATCAATGCAATATGCTGCAATTCAACAAATGGGGACGTATAATTACTCTCATATTGAGCATTTGCAAAGGGTGAAAAAACAGTCGCATTTTGAAAAAGAATTAGAACGTCATTTGGACAGGGCGACAAGTGAGCAACAAAAAATTGAACGTATGAATCAATTGCACTTACCCTATTCGATGCCAATCATTATTCAACCACCAAAGGAAAAGAGTATTGCAGAAATTACTGGAAAAGGAAATATTGTGAATACGTATGTGTAATAAATTATGTAAAAAATGAGCATATTATTAGCGATTCTTCGCTAATAATATGCTCATTTACATGTTAGTCATTTGTCATTTTCTTTTCCATCGCACGAAATGGTGCACCACCATCAATGAATTCAGGAGACGTTACTTTATAATCCTGTGTTTCATAAAAAGGCACAGCATGTGTTTGAGCATGGATTTTAATAACGTCTATATGATAATCTTTTACATAATGTTCTAATTTTTCCATCATTCGCACACCGACTTGTTTGCGTCTATATGCAGGTAAAACACATACACGGTCGACTTTTGCTACATGATCATCAACAATCCGTACACGACCAGCAGCAATGGGCTGATCATCACAATAAGCGACGATATGTTGTGATACTGCATCAAATACATCTTGCTCAAGAGGGGCAGGAATTCCTTGCTCCTTCACAAATACCTCTTGTCGAACAGAGAATGCATCCTCTAATTCCTGTTCGTTTTGTACAAGTTTGACACGAATATTTGCCATGTTAGTTATTGCTCTTGCAACCTATACGTTTCGTAAACTGTCCATGAACCATTTTCTAATTGATATAGGATGTGGATGCGGTCAATCACTTCGGTGAAATCAATTTTTGTCATGCGAAGTTGGCCATATATATCGTCGAGTTCATCGCCTGTAATCCCTTGTGCCAATGTAATATGAGGCACATATTGGTACTGTGATGAGCCACCAAAATCGCTATCATGTAATGCTTTATTTAGATTATACAGTTCTTCATCTGCATCAACTTTTAAATAAATGACATTATTGATAGGCTTGAATGTACCAACTTTCGGGATATTAATAGAAAAAGCTTTGGCATCTTTCGTAATATTGAATAGGTAGTCAGCGGCAGCTTTTAGGCCAGCTTCATCTGTTTCCACTTCACCAAGAATGGTAATATGTGGCGGTAGTTGGGCATAATGTGAATCGTATCTCATACGATATGAGTTTGCAAAATCTTGTACTTCTTTCGAAGGAAAAGCAACGATACCATATTTCATATATAAAACCCCCATTGATAATATATTTTCTTGTCAATAGTATAGCAAATAGCTATTAGAAATAGCTCGGTTCAGCTATGTCATTTATGAAAAAGTCGCATAATAGCGTTAGGAAGATCAGGCTTCCATGTTTTCCACGTATGATCGCCGGGCAATTCATTATAGTCATAGTCGATTTCTTGCTGCTGAAGAAGATTTTGTAGCGCGCGATTAGGTGTCAAAAAATCCTTTACTTGACCGTCTTTCGTATGAACCGTCGTCTCGCCTTTACCAATCGCATGATAGATGGAGTAATCGATATGTTCAGGCAATGTTTTCACAAGTGCTAATACTTCTGGAGTTACTTGAGGTGAATGTAAAATAGCTTGTCTAAATACTTCTGGATATTCGATTAAAGCTAATAACGAGACGGTTGCGGCTTGAGAATCTCCCATCAAAATACGTTCATTTGGTTCAGGTGAAATGGAGTAATTCTCCTCCAAGTAAGGTATTAATTCCTCCGCTAAAAACTGTAAATAGGCAGGATGTTTGTCGCCAGTCGGCATATACTTTTGACGACGGTCTTCACTATTTTTATAAGGTATACCCACAACAAGATATTCATCGATATCGCCATCTTCTATTTTTTCATCCAAAATACGTGAAAGGCTACCAAGTTGAAAGTAGTCATTACCATCAGATGCAATCGCCACAGGATAGGTCATCATCGGTGTATAGTCTGCGGGTGTATAAATGAGCAGTTTCATATCCTCTTGTAATGCAGTGCTGAAAATTGTCGTAGTTGTCATAGTACCCTTATTCATTTTTTTAAACACTCCTTTTACTATAGGTAGGAAAATTGTATCATAGTACTAGGTGACTTACATTAAGTTAACTGAATTAGACAGAGAGAAGGTAATTTACATGAACAAAGTAATCACTCACCTATCATCGGCAGAAGTTTCAACTGCTGCTAGGGCTGCCTTAGAGCGTCGTGGCGTAACATTAGTAGATATCGCTGAAATTGTATATGAGATGCAATATACATATAATGATGGGTTAACAATCAATCAGTGTGTAGACTCCGTTGATCAAGTATTACGTAAACGTGAAATTCAACATGCGTTATTAGTTGGTATTGAATTAGATGAGTTGGCAGAAAAAAATATGCTGTCACAACCCTTACAACAACTCATTGCTACAGATGAAGGTTTATTTGGTGTAGATGAAACAATCGCCCTCGGTGCTGTCTTAACATATGGTAGTATTGGTGTCACAACTTACGGTCATCTAGATAAACATAAAATGGGTATCATCAAACAATTAGATACGAAGGTTGGCAATGGTGTTCATACCTTTTTAGATGATTTAGTAGGAGCAATCGCTGCTGCAGCGTCATCAAGATTGGCACATCGCATTCGTGATTTGGAAGAACAGGGCATTGTATTAGATGCTTCTGTAATTATCTAATATAAAAAGAGCCTAAGACAGAACAAAAATAGTATGTCTTCAATACGAATCATCAAATCAACTGAACGCGCGGACAACCTTTTTCGAAGCGTAAATGGATTTTCTCTGTTGAAAATACGTTTGTCTCAGGCTCTTTTATGTTTAGAATGGTAATTTTTTGAATTTGAAGACAATTATGCTTGCGATATAGAATAAAATACCGATGACGATTAGTATGACAAGTTTCCAAATATAGTTGTCACCAGCCAAAATAGTAGATATATCAAAAAGGCTATTAATCGTAAGTTTTTTTAAGAAGGCGAGACTGGTATCAATTGATGCCATTAATTGTAAAAAATGTTATAGGGATACCAGCGCCTAATGCTAATGAATTTTTTGATAAATTGCAAAGGCTGGAGAAAAAGAAAGAAATACTACTAATAGCAAACATTAAAAGAAATTTCACCAGGAATATAGCCGATTTCTTTTTTTATTGCTGCAAAATCGTGCCAAGCATCTAAGCCATCAATTGTAATATGACCATTTTGCTACCGCCCTCTCTTTATTCGTATAAAAACGCATAAAATGATTTTCTAAACTGAACGGGATTTCACTATAATTGGTAATCGAACGACTGGCCAAAATTTTTATGAACACAGCAATATTCTCTGGCATACAACGCACGATGACTTTATACTCTTGCGCTACTTTTTCTGTCAGAGAGAAAATAGTCGATTGTGCATGATTGGTTACAAATTGTTCAAAAGAAGCAGTCGTTTGAAAGTGGATTATTAATTCCTTATGCATTATTTTTAGCAGTTGTTGTTTGTTGAATGATGTAATAAGTTGTCCATCCTTAATCATCGAAATCTCATCGCATATAGCATCTACTTCTGTGAAAATATGGCTGGATAATAAAATTGTTTTCCCACGTTTTTTTCTTCTTTAATAAAATCAATAAAATATTGTTGCATAATAGGGTCTAGTCCACTCGTGGGTTCATCTAAAATCAGCACTTCTGGGTCATGTAAAAAGGCAGTGACAATAGCAAGTTTACGTTTTGTACCAAGTGACATACTTTTGATTTTAGGCGAAGCATCTAACTCAAAAAAATCGAGTAATTTGTCGCACTGAATACGGTCAGTAAGTTTACGTAAATTCATCATCATCTTGATCAATTGATGGCCGGTAAGGTTGTCAGGTAATGCCACCTAACCCGGTAGATAACCGAGTATTTCTTGAATAGTGGCAGCATTAGTCCAACTATCCAAGTGATTCACTTTCACGCAACCTTGCTGTGCATGAGAAAAGCCCATAATATGCCGAATAGCGGTTGTTTTACCAGCACCATTCGGTCCAAGAAAACCATAAGTAACACCTTTTTTTACTTCAAACGTAATATCAAATATACCGCGATCATGACCGTAATCTTTCGTCACATTTTTTAACGTAATGATGGACATGAAAACTGACCTCCTTTAAAATAAATAAACTGTTGATTAAATTATAGAATAAAGAGCAAAGTGAGTGGATAACTGATGGACCGACGTATTATTAAAACGAGAAAAGAGATTCGCCAAGCACTTATTGAATTGATGAAAGAAAAAGATTTTGAAGCAATTACTGTATCGCATATTGCCGATAGAGCAAATATTAATCGTGGAACTTTTTACTTACATTATATAGATAAATATGACATGTTAGATAAATATGAAATAGAATTATTTATGAAACTAAAAGATATTGCCTTAGTCTATGTGACAGATGATATTACAATGGAAGAATTCATCAATACGAGACATTCGACGATGGTGAATATTTTTAAATGTTTAAAAGAAGAACGAGAATTATTAGCTATTATTTTGCAAACAAGAGGTTTTTTCTCGTTGCAAGAACGTATGATTACTATTTTTACTAAGTTCCTCCGTTCATCACTACCCGCATTTATTAAAGATTATAAGTCAAAATATCCTTTAGATTTTTTAGCTGTTTTTGCTAGTGGCAATTTTATTAGTACGATTCAGTATTGGCTCCAAACAGACATGGAATATTCGCCTGAAGAATTGGCTCAAATTGTCTGGGATATTTTTTCAAAAGGCCCATTAGGTGCTCTTGGGATTGATCTACCTAAAAATAGTTAATATAAAGAGTCTGAGACAGAACAAAAATAGTATGTCCCCAATATGAATAATCAAATCAATTGAACGTGCAGAAAGCGTTTTTCGAAGCGGAAATTGATTGAAATGAATAATCCCGTATGATTTCGAAAAATCATACGGGATTTTCTCTGTTGAAAATACGTTTGTCTCAGGCTCTTTTTATTAGGCTTGTTTGTGTGTCAGTTGTTTTAATATGAAAACAATAAAAGCTATAATAGTTAGCCATATAAGAACAATCGCATTTTTATTGAAGAGATCTTGACCAAAGAATAAAATATCTTTTAGACCATCAATTAAGAATTTCATCGGTAACCATGGCAAGATATAATGTGCGTAAAAGTCTGGTAACATCTCAGGCGCTAATTGAATAAGCGGTAAACCAAAGAACATGAGCAAAATAAAAATCGCCATAGCTGGCATACCCAACCAAGAGAGTGTCGCTAAAATAGTAAAGAGGAAGGCTAAGCAAGCTAATGAACTAAATAATGCGACCGTATTAAATGATTCGAACGAATAACCAAGCATCCAAGTAGTTGACCAAGTAATAAAATAACCGGCAAATAGTGCATAGACAATTGCAATGGCTGTTGTTGCTAAAGTGAATTTGCGTTGCTGTGCAGTTGATGTAAAGATTGATTTTGTTAGAGCAAAATAAAATAGTACGGCTCCTAAAATACTAGCAAACCAAAGTGGTTGGAAAAAAGCAGTAGGAGCTGTACCCAATTTTCCGACTTCATTTATAATAATGGCTTCATTTTTAATAGGTGTTTGTAATAAAGCAACCTGAGCTGGTTGAACTGTCATTTTGGCTGCCGTCATTTTATTAAGTATTTCGACACTCATTACAGCATTGAGTTGTTTGACAATGCCATCTAAAGCCGAGGTCATCATGGTGGCAACTGTTGTATTAGCTCCCTGATTTACGTAAGTTTTGATGATGGGTTGAGTAGGTTTTGGCGTTTGCAATGTGGCAAACTGTTGTGAAAAATCCTTTGGAATAACGATGCCACCATAAACATCTTTATCAGTCATAGCTTTTTTCATAGCTGATACAGACTGATACTGTTTAAATTCCAAAGTATCAACGCCAGATTTTGCTAATTGCTTTTGCAAATTCGTAACAAGCGTTTGGCCCATTTCGCCAGCATCTTCTGATACAATCGCAGTAGGTAAGTTTTTTGGTGACATTTTAACAGCTGGGATTTGTGTACTTAAAAAAATAAGTCCAAGAACAATAACAGCGATAAAAGGCAGAGCTAAAAATTTTTTTTGCATGGTAGTTCCTCCTATAAATGAATCTTGTTTTACTATAATTTTGTTTCACTAAAATAGCTATCGGCAATATACAGCATTTCGTTGATTAATGGACAATATAGTGTGAATTGTTCATTATTATAGGTGGTTTTTGCTATGTAGTTTAATGATAGAATACATTAAGATAGAATGAACGCTATAAAAGGATGATGAATGTGAAAAAGATGACTTGGCTCGCTATTATTTTTTCAGTTGGATTAATAGTATCGGCTTGCACAGAAACAGCAAATGTAAATAATCAAGAAAATAATCATAAAACTGTCGGTGAAGTTGTAAAAGTCACAAATGTGATGGACGGTGACACGATGAAGGTTATGTATAATGGTAAAGAGAGAAAAGTTCGTTTCCTATTAATAGATGCACCTGAAATGTATCACAAAGAATTAGGGGAGCAACCATTTGGTAGAGAAGCACAAACGAGAACACGTGAATTACTAAAGAAAGCGAAAGAGGTTTCGATCGAATTCGATGAGACAGGAGCTCGAGAAGACAAATACAATCGATTACTAGCTTATGTCTATGCAGATGGCCAATCAGTGCAACAGCAGTTAATCAAAGAAGGGCTTGTGCGTGTTGGATATGTTTACAATAAACAAGCTGCCCATTTAGATGAATATGACGCTGCACAAAATAAAGCTAAACAGGCTAAATTAGGTATTTGGCAATATCCTGGCTATGTAACAGATCGTGGATTTATCAAATCAGCTGTACCTAATTGGCAGCCAGGAAAATCGTTAAATACGTCGACGTCACAAAAAGTGCAAACAGCAGACTGTAAAATTAAAGGTAATATTAATGCTAAAGGAAATAAAAACTATTTCCTCCCAGGTGATCCTAATTATGAACAAGTGAATGAAGAAGAGATGTTTTGTTCACAAAATGAAGCACAAAAAGCGGGCTTTAAAAAGGCACAATAACAAAAAAGAGAAGTCTGATTCAGTGAATCAGGCTTCTCTTTTTTTGGTTCTATTATATATGTTGGGGTATTAAAACAATTCATGTTTTAGACAATTAGAAATAGCGAGAGCTTGCCGCCGACAAGTAACGCACTTTCATTCACCCCAACATTTGACACAGAGCCCTTTTTTGTATTCTCTAGTACTACTCCATCGCATAAGTTTAAGTGAGTAACGAGTGCTGCGTGGTCAAACGGTAAGTAAAATCTGTTTACGTTAAAAGAAGGATCTTTAAAATAAAAATAGATCCATGGCATGTGCCGATAAACCGCGCATGCATGAAGAATATAATTTGTTTGTAAAAGATGAATTGGTTTACTACTAGCTAAATAAGGGGTTTGGAGTAGGGATTAGTAAATGGGGAAAAGGACACTATGTAAATAATAAGTCAGATTTCATCAAATCGGATAATTTTGTAGTTGGGGATCATCAGAACAGGCTTTAAAATACCAAATTTTGTGGTACGATAATAGGTATTAAAGGGGTGAAGGAATGACAAGGATTTATGTTGCAAGGCATGGTGAAACAGATTGGAATAGGTTGGGTAAGTTACAGGGAGCTACCGATATCCCATTGAATGATTCGGGGCGAGAACAGGCAAGAGCATGTGGTTTATATTTTGAAACAATTCCTGTCGATGCTATTTTCACGAGCCCTTTAAAACGAGCGAGTGAAACGGCTAAAATAATTAATGAACAGTTGAATGTTCCTATAATAGAAATATCGGAATTCCGAGAACGTACTTTTGGCGATGCTGAGGGGATGACATATGAAGAACGATCTAAGGTTTATCCGAGAAAAAATTATCCGAACCAGGAACATTTTAAAGCATTTAAAAAACGTTTAATCATTGGGTTAGAGAAAATAAATATAGCGTACCCAGAAGGTAATGTATTATTAGTTGCACATGGTGCGGTTATTCATACATTATTTCAAATTGTAGAAAATGATGATTTTTTCCCAAGTAATGCACGACTATCTAATGGTGGTGTTAGTACCGTTAGTTTTGAAGATGGTAAATGGTGGTTGAAAAAATATAATGCGATTGATCATTTAGAATAATAAAGCGCTATGATGGGCAATTAGCCGTCCATCATAGCGTTTTTCGTATAAAAACGGATTGAAAAAATTGTAAATTATGAAGCTGATGTAAACGCGATAATACGTCAATTTTCTTATAAATTGAAATTTTTTCTATTTAAATGTCAAAGATTAGATGTTTAAGTTCGCTATTATTACAGTAATGTAAATGTTACATGAATTAATGTAAATTTCAGCGATTTTTCATTGAAATATTGTTAAGATAATCTAGCAATAACAAGAACAGAAAAATACACATAATTGTTTCAGGAGGAATTTATGTTTAATCGTAAAAAAAGTGATCCGTTTTTTGATATTCTAGGTAAAATTGCTTTGAATGTTCAAGAGTCAATGCATTATGCCAATGATTTCCGCATCACTACACTAGAGGATCTAGCAGAAATTAGTACACGTATGAAAAAATACGAAACTGATGGAGATAAATTAATTCATAAATTGATTGTTATGTTAAACAAATCATTTATGACGCCGATTGAACGTGAAGATATATTAGCTTTAGCAAATTGTATGGATGATGTTTTAGATGGCATGGAAGAATGTATTGCACACTTTGACATGTTCTCACTTATTGAAATTGATGAATCAATGAATAAATTTATTAGCTATATCGTGAAATCAGCTGATGAAACGGTAAAAGCAATGGACAAATTACAACAGAAAAAATTAGTAGATATGCGTGATCACGCTATTCTTATAAAAGATTATGAAAGTAAATGTGATGAAGTACTTAGAACTTCAATCAAACAACTTTTCTTAAATGAAAAAGATCCTATTCGTATCATAATGTTCAAAGACATTTACGAACAATTAGAAGATATCGCAGATGACTGTCAAAACGTAGCAAATACGATGGAAACAATCATTATGCGAAATGCATAGGTAGGACGGTATAGTTAATGAATACACTTATAATTTTAACGGTATTGGTCGTTGTATTTGCACTTGTATTTGACTTTATTAACGGATTTCATGATACGGCAAATGCCATCGCAACATCTGTTTCAACGCGTGCTTTAAAGCCAAAAACAGCTGTATTAATGGCTGCAATTATGAACTTTGTTGGTGCAATGACATTCACTGGTGTTGCAAAAGCAATTACGAAAGACATCGTTGATCCATTTGCACTTCAAAATGGTACGCTTATTATTTTAGCAGCATTATTATCTGCAATTGCTTGGAATTTAATTACTTGGTACTTTGGTATTCCATCGAGTTCATCCCATGCAATTATCGGTTCTATCGCAGGTGCTGCAATTGCAGCAGGTGGATTTAGTATCCTTAACTATTCTGGTTTCGGGAAAATTCTACAAGCGCTATTAATTTCACCATTTATCGCAATAACTGCCGGTTTCTTAATGATGACTTTATTTAAATTCATCTTTAGGAAGGCGCATTTATCAAAAACGAACCAACGAATTCGCTATTTGCAAATTGGTACAGCAGCATTACAGTCATTCACACATGGTACAAATGATGCCCAAAAAGCAATGGGTATTATGACGATGGCGTTGATTGCTGGTGGTTTACAAACGGATGATGAAGTTCAGCTTTGGGTTCGTATTGCAGCAGCAACGGCAATGGGACTAGGTACTTCAATCGGGGGCTATAAAATCATTAAAACGGTCGGCGGAAAAATCATGAAACTGCGTCCAATTAATGGTGCAGCAGCCGATTTAGCATCAGCATCTATTATTTTTGGTGCAACGCTGATTCACTTACCAGTATCAACGACGCATGTAATCTCTTCTGCAATTATGGGGGTAGGTTCTGCTCAACGTGTAAAAGGTGTAAAATGGGGAGTTGCTCGTAAAATCGTTATTACGTGGATTATTACGATGCCAATCGCAGCTGTGTTAGCGGCAGTATTTTACTATATTCTTAACTTCTTTATCAAGTATTAATAAATTAAGAGCCTGAGACAACAGTATGTTCAACAGAGAAAATCCCGTATGATTTTTCGAAATCATACGGGATTATTCATTTCAATCCATTTCGGCTTCGAAAAACGCGTTCCATGGACATGGCTTCAAACGCCTCGCTATTCCCGCAGGAGTCGTTGGCTACGCGTTCAATTGATTTGATGATTCGTATGGGAGACATACTATTTTTGTTCTGTCCCAGGCTCTTTTTTGTATATTAATGATTTCGATGCAAGGGTAGATTTTGTATAGGAAGAAGAAGAAATTTTGACATCTATCGTATAAAATAACTGAATTTTCAGTTATTTTATACGATAGTAATTAAATTATAATAGACTCTATTTGAGGTATTAACAGGCAGTAGCGGGTCAAAAAAAGCAAAATTAAAGAGCGGGGGCTCATCGAAATTTCCCCGCTCATAAAAGAAAAGATTCTCCAGCAATCCGTGCTGTTAGCGAGAATCTTTTTTGTTATTCATTCGAAAATGAATAACGCTAGGTTTGGCACCTAATTAGATATTATACACGAAAATGAAAAAATATGATATTAATTTTTATTTTTTTAACATTATTTAAATTTGAAACCTTTTAATGACCTTTTTATTATATTAATTTAATGAAAATTATGTCTTTTATAGGTTTAATTATAGTATTTAGGGAATAAATAGCCTATAAAACATTGTTAGAATTTAGAAGCGAAAATGTAGCACACGATGATCGTTCTTTTAACCTAAATTGCCATGCACTGTTTTACTAATGACCAATGACAATAAAGTGTACTAAAACTAGGAGGAATCGACTATGTATAGAAGTAATGGGAACTATGAAGCATTTGCTAGACCGAAAAAACCTGAAAGAGCGGATAAAGTATCAGCATACTTAGTAGGATCAGGTTTAGCATCGTTATCTGCCGCGGTATTTTTAATTAGAGATGGTCAAGTAAAAGGAGATAAAATTCATATTTTAGAAGAGTTACCGATTGCTGGTGGATCTTTGGATGGACTTAGTCGCCCCGATTTAGGTTTTGTCATTCGTGGTGGGCGTGAAATGGAGAGTCATTTTGAATGTTTATGGGACTTATTCCGCTCTATTCCTTCTATTGAAGTGGAAAATGCTTCTGTATTAGATGAATTTTATTGGCTGAATAAAGAAGATCCGAATTCTTCTGAATGTCGAATAATTCATAAACAAGGTGTGCAATTCCCAACAGATGGGAAACTAATGTTAAGTGAAAAGGCGATAAAAGAAATGTTAGCACTGTGCTTACATCAAGAAGATCAATTAGCTGATAAAAAGATTACGGATGTTTTCACGGAAGAATTTTTCAAATCAAATTTTTGGACTTACTGGTGCACTATGTTTGCATTTGAAGAGTGGCATTCAGCAATGGAAATGCGCAGATATTTAATGCGATTCATCCATCATATTGATGCACTAACTGATTTTTCATCATTAAAATTTACTAAATACAATCAATATGAATCATTGGTACTACCACTACTAAAATATTTAAAAGAGCAAGGTGTTCAATTCCAATACGATACTGTAGTAGAGAATGTAATTGTGGACAGCGGTCCGACTAAAGTGGCAAAAGAATTAATTCTTAAAGTGAAGGGCGAGGCGCAAACAATTGCCTTAACAGAACATGATTTAGTGTTTGTTACAAATGGTTCGATTACGGATAGTTCAACATATGGTTCAAATGAAGAACCTGCACCTGTGTCAACTGAAACAAGTGGTGGTTGGGATTTATGGGAAAATTTAGCGGAGCAAAATGCTGAATTTGGTCGCCCTGAAAAATTCTACAAAAATATTCCAAGAGCAAGCTGGTTTGTATCGGCAACAGTGACTACATTGGATGATAAGATTGCGCCATATATTGAGCGTATTAGTAAACGGGATCCCTATGCTGGAAAAGTAGTAACAGGTGGGATCGTTCATGCCCAAGATTCAAATTGGAAGATGAGTTATACATTAAATAGACAACCCCATTTTAAAGCACAACGAAAAGATGAACTAGTTGTGTGGGTATATGCATTACTTTCTGATAAAGAAGGAGACTATATAAAAAAACCAATCACGCAATGCTCAGGTAATGAAATTGCATCCGAATGGTTGTATCACATGGGTGTACCAATCGAATTAATCGAAGGATTAGCGGTAAATTCATGTAGTACAATTCCATGTTATATGCCGTATATTACTTCTTATTTCATGCCAAGAGCAGTAGGCGATCGCCCATTAGTCGTACCACATGGTTCTAAAAATTTAGCATTTATCGGGAATTTTGCAGAAACTGAGCGTGATACAGTATTTACTACTGAGTATTCAGTTAGAACAGCGATGGAAGCTGTGTATACATTCCTAGATATTGATCGCGGTGTACCGGAAGTGTTTGCATCTTCTTACGATATCCGCATGTTGCTAAAAGCATCTTATTATTTAAATGACAAAAAAGGAATCAAAGATATCAAAGTGCCGATGTTAGCCGGAATTATTGAAAGACATGAACTGAAAAAAATCCAAGGTACTTTTATTGAAGAACTCTTAAAAGACTCTGGATTGCTTTAAAAATAAAAATAAAGAGGAAGCAAATACTTCCTCTTTATTCATTATTTTTTAATCTTTCTTTTTCTTTTTGAATCAGTTGTTCAATTCTTTCTAAATCAGCCAACTCAATTGTGATAGAAGCAGTATTTTTTGCTGTTTCAGCTATAGGGTTCTTGCCGGTTGCCAATTCTTTAGCGTCTTGTATGATGGATTTTGAATCGGTCATCATCTTTGTCACGCTACTCGTTAGTGTACTGATCATACCAATGCCGAGAAACATTAGAATGGCTGCAATACAACGGCTAATATTTGAAACAATTGTAATATCACCATAACCAACTGTTGTCACCGTTTGTAGAGACCACCAGAGTAAATCTGGATAATTTTTAATGCCTGGTTCTATCCAGTACATGGGTAATGGTAACACGAAAAAAACAACGACAAAATAGGCTAGAAATCGACCAAGTCCAGTACCGGTTAATTTACTTAAATACGGTAAAATATATTTTTTCCCAACGGTTGTTACACGAAGAAACTGCATGAGTAGCGGTAAAAATCTGAAAAATCTAAAGCCACTATTTATTGGAATAATCGATATGAAGTCTAGTGGGTTTTGTTTAATATATTGCCATTTATTTTCACTTTTAAATAGATGATAAAACGTATCAATCGTGAAAATGATAAGGATGGACCAATCAAAATAAGAGGCAATTGGATGTTTTGTCACCGTTAAAACTACGGAAATACACAGTAATATGAACATACCACCATAATATATTTGTTTAATCTGCATGGAAAAACCCCTATAGTTGTTTTTTGATTTTTAAAATACAAAATCAATAGTAAAGTATTCCCTTATTTACGATAAAAAAACAACTATAGAATTTCTAAACTAGAAGGTATTTTGAGAGGACTGAAATTATGGCAACTGATAAAAAGAAATTATCACAATTTAGTTTCTTCGCAATGACTGCTTCCTTATTTATTACAGTTTATGAGTATCCAACATTTGCTGAGTCTGGCGTTATGTTAATTTTTTACTTATTAGTTTGTGGGATATTTTGGTTCTTACCTGTTGCACTTTGTTCAGCAGAACTCGCAACGATCGAAGGGTATCAAGAAGGTGGTATTTTCGGTTGGGTAGGAAAAATATTAGGTGAAAAATACGGTTTTGCAGCTATATTCTTTCAATGGTTTCAAATAACGGTAGGATTTGTAACCATGATTTATTTTATCATCGGTGCTTTAGCTTATGCGCTGAAAATACCAGAAATAAATAGTAATTCTATGCTGAAATTTTTATGTGTATTAGTTATCTTTTGGGCATTAACATTTATGCAATTTAAAGGAACACAATTGACTGCAAAAGTAGCAAAAGCTGGCTTTATTTTCGGTATTATCATCCCAGTTCTCTTATTACTTGTTTTTGCAATAAAGTATTTTGTATCAGGTCACGCCGTAGCACATTCATTTACGAGTAAGGGATTCTTTCCAGAAAATAAGGAAAGTTTTGCTGCGTTAGTATCATTCATGCTTGCTTATATGGGGGTTGAAGCATCAGCACCTCATATTAAAGATTTAGATAATCCACAAAAAAACTATCCTAAAATCATGGTTATCCTTGTTGTTGTTGGTATTACATTAAGTACCATCGGAGGAAGCGTTGTTTCTATGGTTATTCCAGATAGTAAATTATCGCTTAATACAGGTGTAGTTCAGGCTTTTGAAGCGCTGATTTTAACCGGTCATCCAGCGATGGCAATTGTCGTTAAAATTATTGCAGTATTGTTGGCATTTGGTGTCATTGCGCAAGTAAGTTCATGGATCGTCAGCCCAACAGAGGGTTTACGAACGGTAGCTGAAAAAGGATTATTGCCTGCAAAATTTAAAAAAGTAAATAAAAATGGTGTACCTGTCCCATTGATCTATCTACAAGGTATTGTCGTAACTGTATGGGCAGCTATTTTAACATTTGGTGGTGGTGGTAATAATGTTTCGTTCTTAACTGCTATATCACTAACAGTTATTATTTACCTGAGTGCATACATTTTATTATTCATTAGCTATTTCTTCCTTGTATTAAAACCAAAAAATCAAAGTTTAGTGCGCTCTTATCAAGTTCCTGGTGGGAAAATCGGGAAACTGATTATTAGTGCTTCCGGGTTGATTATTTCTGTGTTAGCTATTATCTCAGCCTTTATTGCGCCGAGTGAATTAAAACATGCTGAAGCAAGCACGTATATTATGACGCTGTCAGCTGGTTTTATTATAACGCTAGTATTACCCTTTGTATTTTATCATTTTTATTCGAAACACAAAAAAACTGTTGCGAAAGGAAGTTGATTTGCCACATGAAAAATGTCTACTCGTATCATTACAGAGGACCATGATGTAGTTGGTAATCGTAATATTTAGCGTGATTGATAAAAAATGAAAAGGATGTGTAGTTATGTGTACAAGTATTTTTACAATGACTAAAGACGGCAAACATTTATTATCTAGAACGATGGATTTTTCGTTTCCCTTAGATCCAAATCCTTTATTTTTACCGAGGGATCATCAATGGTCGTCTGACTCAGATCAACAATCCTATCAAAATAAATATGGCTTTATAGGTGCGGGTAGACTGCTAGGATCTTCTTATTTTGTAGCAGATGGTGTGAATGAAAAAGGCTTATCTATTGCAGAGTTGTATCTGCCAGGAGAAGTATATTATTCAAAAGAAGAAAAAAAGGATGCATTAAATTTAGCACCACATGAACTGGTTGTTTGGGTGCTAGGAAATTGTGGTTCAATTGCAGAATTAGAACAGCATCTATCAAAAATTCATTTAGTAGAGAAAGCAGCTCCAGTATTGAATTTTGTGACACCGCTCCATTGGATTATTACCGACAAAACAGGTCGTTGTATCGTCATTGAACCGACTGAAGAAAAATTATCAATTTATGAAAATACAGTTGGTGTTATGACAAATACGCCTTGTATTGAATGGCATGTAACGAATTTAAGTAATTATTTACATGTTCGACCACAACAATATGATCCAGTAACTTTTGGAACGCATACGGCGAATCCGTTTTCACAAGGAACGGGTACAACAGGATTACCTGGAGGTTATACACCACCAGATCGTTTTGTACGTGCAGCATTTTTTAAAGAGCATATTTCACAAGCTCCAAATGAAGTGGAAGGTGTATCCAATGCCTATCATATATTAGCAACTGTGCGTATTCCAAAAGGGATTGTCGTTACCGGAGAAGGTGCATTAGATTATTCACAGTATGTTGGCACAATGTGTAATGAATCCTTAAGTTATTATTTTAGCCCGTATGAAAATTATCAGATTTCAAAAGTAACACTTACGGATGAATTACTAAAGGAAACAAAACCAAAATTTTTCGAAGCAGATCACCAAGAAGCAATTAAATCTTTAAATTAAATGGATAAGGTAGGTGCATAATACAATGTCAAATAAAAATACGCCCGATGATATCAAACCGATTTTTGCTTCTTTAGCTGCACGAGAAGATGTTGTATTAAAAAAAATTAGGAAACAACCTGTTGAAGCAAAGGTAGCTTATCGCTTAATAAAAGATCAGCTCATTGATGAGGGAAACGCTAGACAAAATTTAGCAACTTTTTGTCAAACGTATATGGAGCCAGAAGCCACACAACTAATGTCTGAGATTATGGAGAAAAACGCTATCGATAAATCGGAGTATCCTGAAACAGCAAGGCTAGAAGAAAGCTGTGTGAATATGATTGCCGATTTATGGAGTGCGCCAGATGTGGATGAAGTAATGGGTACATCTACTGTAGGATCAAGTGAAGCGTGTATGCTCGGTGGTATGGCGATGAAATTCAGATGGCGAAACCTCGCAAAGAAACGAGGTCTTGATTTAAATGCGCAAAAACCCAATCTGGTTATTTCAAGCGGTTTCCAAGTATGTTGGGAAAAATTCTGTATCTATTGGGATATCGAAATGCGCGAAGTACCATTGGATAAAAAGCATTTAAGTATCGATACGTCAAAAATATTAGATTATGTTGATGATTATACAATCGGTATTGTGGGTATCTTAGGTATTACGTATACAGGTAAATTTGATGATATTAAAACATTGGATTCAATCGCAGAAAAGTACAATAAAGAACATGAACATGAATTAGTGATTCATATTGATGGTGCGAGTGGTGGTTTATTTGTACCGTTTGTCGATCCTAAATTAGCATGGGATTTCCGATTGAAAAATGTTGTATCGATTAACACATCTGGTCATAAGTATGGTTTAGTTTATCCAGGTGTAGGGTGGATTCTTTGGAGAAACAAAGAATATCTACCGGAAGAACTTATTTTCAGCGTAAGTTATTTAGGTGGGGATATTCCAACGATGGCCATCAATTTTTCACGTAGCGCCAGTCAAGTGGTAGGACAATTTTATAATTTTTATCGCTATGGTTTTGATGGCTACAAAGAAATTCATAATAACTCGAAGGATGCAGCAATGACCATTGCAAAAGCAGTTGAAAAAACAGGCCTTTTTGACATATATAATGATGGTGAAAATTTGCCAATCGTTTGTTATTCATTAAAAGAAGATGCAAATGTGAAGTGGAATCTTTATGAACTTGCCGATCGCCTGCAAATGAGAGGTTGGCAAATTCCAGCATATCCGCTGCCGGAAAATCTAGACAATATTGTTGTACAACGCTTCGTATGTCGTGCGGATCTAGGACATAACTTAGTAGAGTCACTGATTTCTGATTTCCATGATTGTTTAGAAGAAGTGGAAAATGCTCGCATTCTCTATCATGATGACGAGAAACCGCATGTGCAAGGATTTATACACTAATACAAAATAGGAGTTGGATGAATATGACAAACTATGAAGAAAAATTAGACAAAACATTAGACAAAATTGCAGCAACTTTTGACAAACTAGAAGTAAATATTGAAAAATATGAATTAAATGAAGCAGATGATAAATCTCATCACATGAAAGAATGGTATGAAGAGAAAAAAGTTCTTCATGAAATTAAACGCTTATTACATGAAGTGAGAAAATATGATAAATATGATGAAAAAGAAGCGAAAAAAATCGAAAAAGATTTTGAAAAGTATTTATAAATAGCAGTTTTTTATTCAATGAAAAGGGAAGTTGCCCAGGCAACTTCCCTTTTCTCTGTTTCTAGTTTTGAGTAATGGAACTAAATTTAGTTTTGTCTAGGCAGTTTAAACATGCAAGCCTATTTCTTATTTTGTCTGTATATAAAAATGAAGAGACTGGACCAAAACGCTAGCCAAAATTAAAAGAAATACCCGCAGGTAAATGACCGTTCCTACAAAAGTCACACCCACACTTCAAATAAATTGAATATTTTTCTTTTTAATAGAACAAAAGAGTCCTTCCCACCAAAATGAAAGAGATATGCTCTTTATGTATAAAAACGATAACAGGGACCAAATTAAGAAAATATACGGTGAAAGGATAGAAGAAAAGCCGCCCACCTCATGTAAAAAATACAAACAAAAAGGAAATTACCTTAGGCAATTTCCTTTTTGTTTGTATTTTTTAGTGGAATAAACCGGATTCTCTTGATTTCTCCATTAATTTTGTTGTTTCACGATTTAATACTTTTTTATAGAAGGAGCCTAGTAAGATAAAGACTAACATAATCAGACCGAGCACGAGGAAGTCTTTTAGTACATTGGCCCATAATACGCCGCCAACCGCTTCACGTGCCAGTTCAATAGCGTAGGTGAAGGGGAGGAATGGATTGATTACTTGGAAGAATTTCGGCAGTAATACAACAGGGTATGTGCCACCTGCTCCTGCAATTTGAAGTACTAATATAACAATGGATAGTGCTTTGCCGACATCGCCAAAAACAGATGTCAACGTATAAACAATTGTTATAAATACGAGGCTGGCAAACATACAAAAAAGAATGAATAATACTGGTGATTCAGGTTTAACACCGAGAATGAGCATACAGCCTAATGACATGATGAGTGCTTGGCACAAACCAAATGTCCAGAAAGTAAATAATTTCCCGAAATAAATTTGTTTAATTGTATATTTTTTCTTGGGTCTGTTGACATTTACTTCTAGTAAAGAGGCTAGTAATAAACCGCCTACCCAAAGTGATAAAATTCCATAAAAAGGTGTCATGCCCGTACCATAATTTTTTATTGGGAATATAGCATGTTGTTTTAATTGAATTGGTTCTTCAAAAAAACTTTTTTCACTTTCAGCATTATGTGTTAATAAGCCAATTAAAGTATTGAGATCCATTTCACTATTGGCTTTTCTAAGCTTAGTAGCAAGATCTTTTACTTTACTGCTGACAATTGGGAATGCGGCCATCGCTTTTTTCAAATCACCATTTGCAACAGTAACATAGCCAGATGTTTCTTTGACAATTTGTGTTGCTTCAGGAATTGCTTGTTGTACTTCTGTCAAAGTCGATTGAGCTTGCGTGAGCGTTTTTTTAGCATTGCTCAGCTCTTTTGAAATAGAGGTTGAGAATTTATTTTCGTAATTATCGATGAATCCGTTAATAGACATGGATGTTTTTTTAGCTAGTGTTTTAATTTCTGTCATACTGGCTTCACCAACAGCCTGTGCTTTTTGGATGGAATCATCAATTGTGTTTAATGATTGTTTTGTAGCTGCTAATGATTTATTGATTGCACGTGTTTCAATAATAATACTATTTAATGCATCATTTGTGCCGGTGAATTTTTGCTGTTTATTAAATGCTTTGATTGAAAGTAATGATTCTTCCAAGGATGTTAATTCTTTTTGATTGGTAGATATTTGATTAGCTAATGTTGCTTTTGTTTTTTCTATAGCATTGGTATCTAAAGAAATATTGGAAATTTCGTTGATGGTACGATCAATTTCTTTAGAAGTTTGTTTCATTGTTGCGACATCTTTTTTAATCGCTTGATCAATCGCTGTAATGGCTCTTTGCCCTTCATCAACATAGGCAAGTGCAGTTGTGACAGTTTTTAATCCGTTATTTGTTATTTCAACAGCTTGGGGCATCATAGATTGAGCTTTTGTTAACATAGAATCAGCTTCTTTGGCTGTTTTCTGTACACCGGTTAATTCGGTATGAATGGAGGGGAGATTTTTCTCGAGATTAAAAATGAATTTTTCAAATTTCTCAATATCAGGTAATTCTTTTTGAAGTTCGACACCTACTTTATTAAATGCCTCGAAAATCGTTTTATCTACTTCACCTACGAATTTTTCACTCATGCCAGTGACGACTGTAGAAGCACCTTCACCAGTGATTTTGGGGGCAATTGAATTAATTTTTTCATTGACATAATAACTCATTTTTGCTTTTTGAGGATTTTTGTCTAAGACAGTTGCCAATGTTTTTGTGAAATCATTTGGTACAACAATAACCGCAAACAACTTTCCTTTTTTCACTTCACTTAATGCTTTTTCTTCATCCAGAAATTGCCAATCTAACTGTTTGTTGGTATGCAGTTTTTTCACAAGTAAATCGCCAACATTGATTTTTTCATGATTTATAGTCCCACCATTATCATTATTAACGATTCCGATAGGCATATTGCCTGTATTTCCGTATGGATTCCAAGAGGCTGCAATATTGAACCAAGCATAGAGTGAAGGTAATACGATTAGTCCTATAATAAGTACTGCAGAAACCCAATTGGTGAAAATATTTTTCATATCATTTTTATAAATTGCCCAAATATTTCTCATGACACCCCACCTTTTGTATTTTTAGTAATATACCCTTAATTTTTACTAATTAAGCAAAATAGAGATGTAATTCAAGCAGTGGTATACTTATAGTAATAAAAAATTTGGTAGGGGAGAATGATGTATGACAAACGATATTGCACAACAAATTGATCAACTAATTAGAAACCAACAAAACTATTTTGATTCAAGTGTGACAAAGCCTTTAGCTTTTAGAAAAGAGCAGTTAAGAAAGTTGAAAACGGCTATTTCTAAATATGAAAAAGACATACAGCAAGCACTTTATGATGATTTACGCAAAAGTGATTTTGAATCGTATGCGACAGAAATAGGCATTGTGTATGCAAGTATTAGTCATGCATTAAAATATCTAGAAGAATGGATGCATCCGGTATCTGTACCTACACCTGTACAATTCCAGCCAGGGAAGAGCATGATTGTCCACGACCCATACGGCGTAACGTTGATTATTGGACCTTTTAACTATCCGTTCCAACTGGTGATGGAACCTTTAATTGGTGCAATTATAGGAGGGAATACGGCAGTTGTAAAACCTTCAGAATCATCTGTACACACGTCTGCCATTGTCAAAAAAATAATCGAGGAAACCTTCCATCGTGATTATCTTGCTGTAATAGAGGGCGAAAAAGAAGAAACCAATGCTTTAATACATGCACCATTTGATTATATTTTCTTTACAGGTAGCGTAGCGGTCGGAAAAATTGTGGCAAAAGCAGCCGCTAACCGATTAACGCCACATACGCTCGAATTAGGAGGTAAAAGCCCAGTTATCGTAGATCAAACAGCAAATTTAGAAATTGCCGCAAAACGTATTTTATGGGGTAAATTTGTTAATGCAGGACAAACTTGTATCGCCCCGGATTATATAGTTGTTCATGAATCTGTTCGCGTTGCATTCATTCGCCAAATCAAAAAAATATTAGTGAAATTTTATGGTAAAGATGCACAAAAAAGCCCGGATTTTGGACGAATTATTAATAAACGTCAATTTGATCGTTTAGCGTCGTTACTTCAGCAGCAACAACAGCAAATTCTATTTGGTGGGATGACCGATCAAGATGATCTTTATATCGAACCGACTGTGCTACAAGATGTTTTATGGGAACATCCAATTATGCAAGATGAAATTTTTGGTCCAATCTTACCGATTTTAACGTATTCAGACTTAGGGCAGGTAATTACACAAATTAAGAAAAAACCAAAACCTTTAGCAGCTTATTTCTTCTCAGAAACAGAAAAAGCTATTCAATATTTCTTAGATGAATTGCCATTTGGTGGTGGTTGTATAAATGAAACCATTACACATGTAGGGTCGCTGCATTTGCCATTTGGTGGCGTAGGTGAATCTGGGGTAGGTAATTACCATGGTAAGGCAAGCTTTGATACATTTACGCATCAAAAATCGATTTTAAAACGTTCATCTAAATTAGCTACAAATTTGTTATACCCACCATATAAACAGAAAAAAACATTAGTAAAAACAATATTACGCTAATAAAAAAGTTTCTACGTCAACAATTGAGGTGGCGTGATTTGGATTTTTCACATCACGCCACTTTTTCTATTTGTTCGTTTCGGACGAATGTTTTCCGGCAGGAGTCCTCGTGCCTTTATTACACAAACCAATTCAACCTAAATGCAAAGTCGTTTCTGTATCCTTCCTATTCAATCAAATCTTCGCTCGAAAACATTCAAAGCGTCTACATCCAAATGCATGGCGTTTTAAAATCTCTACTTGGCCTGTTTTCAAGCGTATGAATCGATGGCGGTGTGCTTTTTGCGTTACATACCACAAGCTCGCGGAAAGCGTCGAGCAGAGGTGATTTTGTTTGAAAAACCCAACAACTCATATAGAACCATAAAAAAGAAACTACTGCGGTAATTGAGTAGTTTCTTTTTATGGGCTTAGATTCAATGAATGGGCATTAACTCATTGCTATGAACAGGCATCATAATTGTAATGGTTGTACCTTGTCCAAACATACTATCAATGTTGATGACACCACCATGTTCTTGGATTATTTTATTCGTAATAAGCATACCTAGCCCAGTACCATGTTCTTTTGTTGTGAAAAAAGGTTCAAATATATGATCGATTACTTTTTGAGACATGCCATTACCACTATCAGAAATAGCGATGGCAATATGAGTACCTGTCCATTTCGTTTCGACATTCATATGGCCCGTATCATCAATTGCTTCAATCGCATTTTTGAAAATATTAATAAATACTTGTTTTATTTGGTTGGCATCGCCTTTTATATGAGAATATTCGGCTAAAAGTTCTTCTGTAAGGATAATATGATGGCTTTGGAATTGTGGATCAAACAGCAATTTTACGTGATTAAGAATATCATGTATATCAAAAATGGTCATTTCTTTCGCATGAGGTTTAGATAATACTAAAAATTCACTAATGATTAAATTGATTCTTTCAATTTCTTCATTGATTAATGAAAAATAATAATAATTAGGTGAGTTTTTGTCAGCTTTCATCATTTGAACAAAACCTGAAATAACAGTTAACGGATTACGGATTTCATGTGCTACTCCTGCTGCAATTTCACCAGCTATATTGAGTTTTTCAGCTTCAACACGAATTTTTTCGGCTTCCTTCCTATAGGAAATATCACGTGTAATAACAGAAGTGGCGATTATTTTTCCAAACTGATCAAAAATAGGTGATAACGTCACTTCAGCATCAAAAATCGTACCGTCTTTTTTCATATCGACTGTTTCTAGGAGGTGGAAACTTTCTCCGGCTAACATGCGATTTATGCGATCTTTTGATTGTTCATAGCCAGCTGGAGGAACCATGGGTAAAAGTTTGCCGATACATTCATCGCCATCCCAACCATATAGTTTTTCAAAGGCGGGATTGACCGCAATGACATAATTATTTAAATCAAAAACAGCGATGCTGTCTTTAGCATTTTCAAAAAAGAGCTTTAAATATCCTTCTTTCGATAAAAATTCTTTTTCACGTGTATCACTTTTTTCTTCAATATGGCGATAACTCATGCTAAAGTAGTACCCCTGAATTAAACTGATGGTGCTCAATAGAGCTAAGAGGATGATGAGTACGGCAATATTTGTCTCGCCAATTGCTATAATCAATTCAGGATACCAAGCGTAAAAGAACCAAGCAATTTCAGAACCGAATAATAATAGTACAAAGGCGTTTAAATAGGCTGATTGATAAATAGAAATAATAAATAAAGCAATAATTAAGATAATAGAGTAATAAATATTCATCGATATAAAAATAATATGTACGAGAGTTAGATTAATCGTCATGATGATTAATGAACAGACGAGAATTTCATTTACTTTCCTATTAAATAAAAAAATAATGACTGCACAAAGTAGTAGCAGTGTAAGTGGAAAAGAGTCGATTTCTTCTAGAAAACTAACCATTGAAACGATGGCGTATAATAGAATGCTCGCTGTGACAATCGACAAAATAACTTTATTCCTTTTTCTTAAAGTAGACGAGTGCATCATTTTTAACACCTCAAATTTAGTATTACTTACATAATACAGTATTTGTCGGTGTCGTAAAATGTCATATTCTGATATTATGGAATAAATATACGAGGGGGCGCGTTTAAATGAATATTTTTGAAGAACAAGAAACAATCGATTTATTAAAACAACTGACAGGTACACCAAGTCCGACGGGTTATACAAAAAATATTATGATGAAAATGGCAGCCATTTTAGAGGATTTTGGTATTGCATACACAACGACAAATAAGGGTGCAATCATCGTGACAATCAAAGGGGAAAATGATGATCGTCAACGACTACTTACAGCGCACACCGATACTTTGGGAGCAATGGTAAAAGAAGTAAAATCATCAGGTAGATTGTCGCTATCAATGGTTGGGGGCTTTAGATGGAATGCGGTGGAAGGTGAATATTGTACAATTCATACTGCTTCTGGCAAGGAATTTCGTGGTACTATATTAATGCACGAAACATCTGTCCATGTTTACAGAAATGCGGGAGAACTTCCTCGTGATGAAAATCATATAGAAGTACGCATTGATGAAAAAGTGACATCAGAAAATGAAACACGCGCTTTAGGTATTGAAGTGGGTGATTTCATTTCTTTTGATAATCGTTTTGAACTGACAAAAAGTGGTTTCGTTAAAACACGTCATTTAGATGACAAAGCAAGTACAACATTATTAATTCAATTAATCAAATTAATTCACGCTGAAAAATTACAATTACCATACACAACTCATTTTTATATTTCAAATAATGAAGAAATTGGTTATGGTGGTAACTCAAATATCCCAGAGAAGACTGTTGAATATATTGCGGTAGATATGGGTGCAATAGGCGATGGGCAACAAACTGATGAATATACAGTATCAATTTGTGCGAAGGACTCGAGCGGCCCATACCATTATGAATTGACTCATCAGTTAATCGAACTTGCTAAGCAACATAAAATCGACTATAAAGTTGATATTTATCCATACTATGGTTCCGATGCTTCAGCAGCAATTAAAGCAGGAGTGGATGTGCGCCATGCTCTATTTGGAGCAGGCATTGAATCTTCACATGCATACGAACGCACGCATATCGACTCACTACGTAATACAGCAGAACTTCTTTTCGCATACGTAACAGCGCCAATGGTTGATGAACAGGAGGAAAAATAAACATGCAAGCAACACAACTATTACAAAGCTTGCCAATAAAACGTATTATTGGCACATTACCAGACAACATTAAGGATATTGCAATCGATTCACGTAATGTTCAAGACAAGACAATTTTCATCTGTATTAAAGGCTATACGGTGGATGCACATGACTACGCTCAACAAGCTGTAGATAGCGGCGCGACAATTGTTATAGTTGATCATGAGTTACAGTTAACAGGTGATGTAGCACAGGTGATAGTTGAAGATACGAGTCGTGCACTTGGACTATTATCTGCAAAATTCTTTGACTATCCATCAAAGGATTTAACAATGTTTGGCGTAACCGGAACAAATGGTAAAACAAGTGTTTCGACGATGATTCAAAATATTTTACAAGGTTTGGGTGTGCGTTCAGCATTATCAGGAACGATTGGCTTTAACTTAAATGGGATTATGTACGATTCAACGAATACAACGAGTGATGCATTAACAACACAACAGATGATCTTCAGGGCGAAAGCAGAAGGTTGTCGCGGTATGGTAATGGAGGTTTCTTCTCATGGCCTTGTCCTTGGGCGTCTTGCGGGTGTTGATTTTGACGTTGCAATTTTCACAAATCTTACACATGATCATTTAGATTTCCATGGTACAATGGAAAATTACGGTAATGCAAAAGGTATGTTATTTTCACAATTAGGACAGGACTTAGAAAAAGATAAACATGCTGTATTAAATGCTGACGACGAATGGTCCGCTAAATATGCTGGTTTAACGCCTTATCCAATTTGGACATATGCTTTGCAT
The DNA here is from genome assembly GCF_003143975.1 of Kurthia sibirica. GTDB lineage: Bacteria > Bacillota > Bacilli > Bacillales_A > Planococcaceae > Kurthia > Kurthia sibirica. The sequence goes on from NZ_QFVR01000006.1 coordinate 160,517, forward strand.
AATGAAGAGGCTACTTTCCAAGGCAAGAATATTCGCTATCATGATGAGCTCACAGAATTCGATATGGTCACACCTGAAGGTACGAAACATGTCAAATTGCAATTACTTGGTGAATTCAATGTATACAACGCACTTGCAGCTACAGCAGCCCTTTATTGTAGAGGGTATTCTTTGGAAGATATTATCGGCCAATTAGAATTTATGGCACCGATTAAAGGCCGGATGCAAAAAATTGAAACAGGTAAATTACCTATTTCCATTTTTGTAGACTATGCACATACGCCGGATGCTATTGAACAGGCAATTCGTGCAGCAAAACCATATGCTGCTAGAAAGATAATATTTGTTATTGGTACGGGTGGCGATCGGGATAAATCCAAACGTCCGACAATGGCTGAAAAAGCATCGGTTGCAGATTATGTTATTTTGACAACAGATGACCCACGCTATGAGGACTATGATAGTATTGTTAATGATTTAGAAAAAGGCATGACGCATAAAAATTACACATGTATTGGTGATCGAGCAGATGCAGTGCGCCATGCTGTTGATATTGCAGAAGAAGGCGACCTTATTTTATTTGCAGGTAAAGGCCATGAAGATTATCAAATTATAGAAAATACAAAATACCCACATAGCGATGCCGAAATTGCATTAATCGCTGCAAAAGAAAAGTTCGAATTATAATAAACTAATACATCTTCAAAGAATTTAGATGATGACCACTATCTAATCTTTGGGGATGTTTTTTTATTTGGATTTTATACTATTTGTTGGGGTTTGCAAACAATACCACTTCTGCTGATTTTGCATGATTCATTGGGAACTGAACCGTATAAAAAGGGAAGAATCTTTATCGTTTACTTGTTGAAGGCTGCGTGACAATACTAATTAAGCATTTCAAGTGAATAGTATCTCTGGATGGAACCTAATGATAAAGAATACACTATCTGAGTTTGTCAATTGTTGTTATAGTCTTTTAACACAACACCAATATTCATCAAGAAAATCTGTTTATCGTGTAGTATCTCGTTGTTTTCTAGTTATAGGAAAGAGCAGTTATTTCATGCTGATAATACGCGGAATAAATAGTTAATTCACATTTACTTAAAGTTATGTTATATTTATATAGCAGTAAGGAACAGCAACTATTTGACTCCGAATAATCATCATTTTTCAAAAGAAAAAATTGTGATTATTGGGTGTCAAAACCCAACCAGAGTTCTTCAGGAACAAAGAATTCTACCGCGACATCTCATTTATGAGGTGTCGCACTTTTTTTTGCCTAAATTATGTAATTCTGCTTTAGGTCTTTTGCTTAATCATTAATTTTGTTATAATCATAAGGTTAGAAAAATGTATATAAATGAAAGCTCATATAAAAAATCATAAGTAAGGAAAGTGATTGCCGATGTAGGTCTTACCTTCAACCAACCATTTATGAATAATATATGATAGTAGAAGGAGAAAAATAATGGTCACTTCAAAATTAGAGCAAGAAATATTAGCACGCCGCACATTCGCAATTATCTCCCATCCCGATGCTGGTAAAACAACAATTACTGAGAAATTACTGTTCTTTGGTGGCGCAATCCGTGATGCCGGAACAGTTAAAGGGAAAAAATCAGGTAAGTTTGCAACATCTGATTGGATGGAAATTGAAAAACAACGTGGGATCTCAGTTACATCATCTGTTATGCAGTTTGATTATAATAATTGCCGCGTAAATATTTTAGATACACCAGGACACTCAGATTTCTCTGAGGATACGTACCGTACCTTGATGGCAGTAGATAGTGCTGTCATGGTAATTGATGCTGCAAAAGGTATTGAAGCACAAACATTAAAACTATTTAAAGTTTGTCGTATGCGTGGTATCCCAATCTTCACTTTTATCAATAAATTGGATCGCCAAGGTAAAGAACCACTTGAATTAATGGAAGAACTAGAAGAAGTGTTAGGTATTCAATCGTATGCTATGAACTGGCCTATTGGTATGGGGAAAGAATTTTTAGGTATTTATGATCGTTATAATAATCGTGTAGAACAATTCCGTACAGCAGAAGAAGATCGTTTCTTACCTTTAAATGCAGAAGGCGGACTTGATGTTCAAAATGATATGACTAAAACATCTTATTACACACAAGCTTTAGATGATATTATGCTATTGAACGAAGCAGGAAATCCTTTCTCAGAAGATGCAATTCGTAAAGGTCAATTAACACCTGTATTCTTTGGATCAGCATTGACTAACTTCGGTGTACAAACATTTTTAGAGACATATTTAAATTTTGCACCGCAACCACAACCACGCTTGACGGAAGATGAGCAGTATATTGAGCCAACAGATGAGCAATTCAGTGGCTTTGTTTTCAAAATTCAAGCGAATATGAACCCTGCTCACCGTGACCGTATTGCATTTGTCCGAATTGTATCAGGCAAATTTGAACGCGGTATGAGCGTCACACTTAGCCGCACAAATAAGTCCTTTAAAGTAACGCAATCAACAACATTTTTAGCCGATGATCGCGAAACGGTTGAAGAAGCAGTTGCTGGGGATATAATCGGTTTATATGATACAGGAAACTATCAAATTGGCGATACAATCGTTGGCGGGAAAAATAAATTCCTATTTGAAAAACTTCCACAATTTACACCGGAATTATTTGTACGCGTCACAGCTAAAAATGTTATGAAGCAAAAACATTTCCATAAAGGTATTAATCAACTTGTACAAGAAGGTGCCATTCAGTATTACAAAACATTGCATACGGAAGACACAATTCTTGGTGCTGTAGGTCAACTACAATTTGAAGTGTTTGAAAATCGTATGAAAAATGAATATAATGTTGATGTGAAAATGGAGCCAATTGGCAATAAAATCGCGCGTTGGATTGCTAATGAAGAAGTTGTTAAAGATGCTATGACAGGTCCCCGCAGCATGCTCGTAAATGATCGTTTTGGCAATAAAGTATTTTTATTTGAAAATGAATTTGCTATGCGTTGGTTTGGCGATAAGTTCCCAGAAGTGGAATTATACAGCCTACTATAAGAAAATAAAAAGACATTCTTTGATTGTGATATGCTCCCCAATAGGTAGACAGATGAAAAAACAAAAATCTGTTTACCTGTTGGGGGGTATTTTTTATGGCGCGAAGTAAGCATACAATTGAACAAAAATATAAAGCAATCCAAATGTTAACCA
>NZ_QFVR01000070.1 GCF_003143975.1 Kurthia sibirica
GAAGTGAGCTTGATTAGCGAATTCTGTTTTAAATACCTTAAATGTCGCTTCAGCCATGGCATTATCATAAGGGCACCCCTTCATACTCAGTGAACGCTGGATTCCGAATGTTTCAAGTGCTTCTGAAATCAGTTTGTTATCAAACTCTTTTCCTCTGTCTGTATGAAACATTTTGACGTCATTTAGATTAGCTTGAATGCTCGCAAGTGCTTGGTGTACAAGCTCTGCTGTCTTATTTTTACCTGCACTATATCCAATAATTTCTCGGTTGAAAAGGTCGACAAATAGGCATACATAGTGCCACTTTTTCCGACACGGACGTATGTTAAGTCGCTGACAATCACTGCTAATTGCTCGTCTTGATTGAATTCACGTTTCAATTCATTCTTCACAGGTGCTTCGTTACAGCCTGATTTATGTGGCTTGAATTGTGCCACAGTATAATTTGAGACTAAACCCAGCTCATTCATGAGACGCCCAATGCGACGGCGTGAAACTTGTTTTGGCTCTGGTAATTTCGCTAATTCTTTTTTGATTTTACGTGTGCCATAGTTGTTACGACTGGCTTTGAATATACGTTCAATTTCCTTTGAAAGAGCCGCATCTGCAGCTTTTGCAGCACGTTTACCAGACAAATCAGCTTGATAGTAGTACGTGCTTTTTTTACTATCGAGGACGACACACATTGCTGATACCGAATACTTGTGAGCATTATTACGAATCACATTTATTTTCGTCCTATGATCAGCGCCGCTTGCTATTTAGGACAACTTAGCGAGATGCGAGCTTAGTTGTCTTTATGCCTGTAGGTGAAAATGTCGTTTTCCATTAGTAAACGTTGGTTTTCTTTACGTAACTTAGCCAGCTCATTTTCTTCCTCAGAACGATTATATTTTGCAGCGAATGAACCTGTTTCCTTGTGGTTCTTAATCCAACGGTCTAGCGCAGAAAGCGTAATGTCATATTCTTGGGCAATCTCTGCACGTGGCTTGCCATTTTCATAAAGCTTCACTAATTGCAGTTTAAATTCGGGTGTAAATGTTCGACGTTGACGTGGCATATTTTGCACGCTCCCTTAATTTTATAAT
>NZ_QFVR01000071.1 GCF_003143975.1 Kurthia sibirica
TGACGTTCGCTCTGCTCCGCCTTGTCGTCGACGATGGTGTCGGCGCTGATGCGCTCGACCTTGCCCTTCAGCGATCCATAGACCGAGGAATCATAGGCGCTGATCTTCACCACCGCGTCCTGGTTCGGACGGATAAAGGCGATGTCCTGCGGACGAATCCGGCCTTCGACCAGCAGCGTGTCGTCCAGCGGCACGATATCCATGAGATTGGCGCCGGGCGCCACGACGGCGCCGATGGTGCTGACGTTCAGCTTGTTGACGATGCCGTGGACCGGCGCCTTCAGGTCGGTGCGGCGCACCCTGTCCTGGGCGGACTTGATGTTCTCGTCGAGCACGGCGAGGTCGCCGCGCGATTTGGCGAGATCCTCGTCGGCCTGGGAACGGAACGACGTGGTGATGGTCGCGATCTTCGACTGCGCCTCGGCCAACTGGCCCTTCATCTCGGTCGCCTGCCGGTCAAGCCGCAGCATCTCGATCTCGGGCACCACCTTCTGCTCGTAAAGCTTCCGCGTCAGGGTCTGCTCGCGTTCAAGCAGCTTAAGGGAGCCGGTGAGGCGAGTGACCTGTTGATTGAGGACGTCGATGTCCTGCGCGACCTTCTGAGACCGCATTTTGAACACGCTGGCCTCGGTCGCGACCGCGGCAGGAACCATTTTGTCGAGATCGTCCGGAAAGGCGATCTCGGTCCGTCCGCGTGCCTCGGCCTCGAGGCGGGCCACCCGCGCCGCCATCGCCGCACGGCGTTCGCGGATTTCGCCGAACTCGGAGGCGAATTTCGTGTCGTCGATGCGCATCAGGGACTGGCCCTGCTGGACGATGTCACCCTCCCGGATCAGGATGTCGCCGACGATGCCACCTTCGAGCGATTGGACGACCTGCATTTGCCGCGACGGCACGACGCGGCCGTTGCCGCGCTTGACCTCGTCCAGCACGGCAAAATGAGCCCAGATCAGGAACGTCGCGAGCAGCGCGCAGGACGTCCACAACAGCAAGCGGGAGGTGCGGGGCGTGCGCAGCAGCGCCGCAGACCGGATATCATTTGCAAACGCAAAATCGGAAGACGGCATAAT
>NZ_QFVR01000072.1 GCF_003143975.1 Kurthia sibirica
CCGATGGCACGGCTTCCGGCCGCGCTCGGGCTATGGGCGGACGGCACGGCCAACCCGCTGCTCGCGCGCGACCAGCTTGTGGTGTGGTCGATCCGGATCCCGCGCATCGCGGCAGCCGCGATGGTCGGCGGGCTCCTTGCCGTATCAGGCACGATCATGCAGGGCCTGTTCCGCAACCCCCTCGCCGACCCCGCGCTGGTCGGCGTCTCCTCCGGCGGTGCGTTTGCAGCCGCGGCCGCGATCGTGTTCACCGACAGCCAGCTCGGCGAGAGCCTGCGCTTCCTGCAGCACCAGCTGTTGCCGATCGCGGCCTTTGCCGGCTCGCTGCTCACGACCATCGTGCTCTATGCCATCGCCAGCCGCGGCGGCCGCACGTCGATTGCGATCTTCCTGCTCGCCGGGCTCGCGATTGCCGCGATCGCCAATGCCGGCATCGGGCTTCTGGTGTTCGTCGCCGACGACCGCCAGCTTCGCGATATCACTTTCTGGCTGCTGGGTTCGCTCAGCGGCGCGACCTGGAGCAAGCTCACGACGCTGGCGCCAGTGCTGGGCGTTGCGCTGATCGCCTGCCTCTCGATCGCGCGCGGGCTCGAAGTGCTGGTGCTCGGCGAGGCCGAGGCATTCCACAGCGGCGTCGACGTCGAACGGCTGAAGCGGATCTCGATCGTGCTGGTGTCGGCGATGACCGGCGTCGCGGTCTCGGTCTGCGGCGTGGTCGGCTTCGTCGGCATCGTCGTGCCGCATCTCTTGCGGCTGGTGATCGGCCCCTCGCATCGCCTGCTGCTGCCGGCGTCGGCGCTGCTCGGCGCCATCCTGCTGGTCGGCGCCGACACGGTGGCACGCACCATCGTGGCGCCGGCGGAAATGCCGATCGGCATCCTGACCGCGGCGATCGGCGCGCCCTTCTTCCTCGCCATGCTGCTGCGCCAGCGCGGGCTGGTGTCGCTATGACGGCGCTGCTCGAGGCCCAGTCAGTGTCCATGACCGTCGGCGGTACGACCCTGGTCGACGCGATATCGCTCCGGATCGGCGCCGGCGAGATGGTGGCGATCGTCGGCCCC
>NZ_QFVR01000073.1 GCF_003143975.1 Kurthia sibirica
TGAAAACCAGTGCCTTGCCACGGTCTCGCCATCAAAGCGCGCCGCGCAGCAGCGGGTTCTCGTTGCCCGTCACCCAGTCGGCCGACAAAGCGGGCAGGCCGGACGTAACGCAGTCGGTGCGCTTGAGCTCGGCATGCGCGAACAGCGCGGCGAGCCGCGGATCGTTGCCCGCAGCCAGCAGCGTCAGGCGGTTCAGCATGCAGACGATCGCGGCGCGCCGGGCCGGCAGGCTGTCGCCCTGGCAGGTCCAGCCGGAAATTCTCAGGTCGGGCGCGTCGGCCTGCTTGAGGAAGCCGAGGCAGGCGCGGCTGCCGTCCTGGCGGGCCGGGCGCAGCAGGGTGACGCTGCCGAACTTGCTGTCGACGATGCCGGCGGCCTCGAGCCCGCGGTCGCCGCCGGGGTCGAGCCGCCCGGCAATCTCGGTCACCGCAGGCCCCATGGCCTCGCCGCCGGGACGGTAGATCTCCAGCTCGGCTGCCAGCACGCCATCCGCGTCGGCCCACCGGAAGATATCCTTGCGGCCGCCCTCGGGATGCCGGAAGATTTCGTAAGCCTCTGTTTTATCTCGTTGATCCATGGCGAAGGCCGGTGCTTGGCGGCCGGCCAGGCTCCAGCCCGCCGTTGCGTCGGGCAGCTGCCGCCATAGATAGGCGCCGAGGACGACGAACAGCGCGAGCACGGCGGCATAGGCAAACAGCCCGGAGAGCGTGGCATACACCTCGTCGACGAAGCTCGTCAGCGCAGACGGATTTCTCGTATGATGGGGTGCGGCCGGATCGGCCCGGAATAAATGCATCAAAACGCTCAAAGCTACGCAACGTTGTCTTGACGGGGTTTCTCGCATAGAAGCGCTGCCTCTTCCCTTTCCGCGAGCAGCGGGGGAACGGGCATATTTCGTCGGAGAGTGAACGATGGGTTACAAAGTCGCGGTGGTCGGTGCGACCGGCAATGTCGGGCGCGAAATGCTCAACATTCTCGACGAGCGCAAATTCCCCGCCGACGAGGTCGTGGTGCTGGCCTCGCG
>NZ_QFVR01000074.1 GCF_003143975.1 Kurthia sibirica
CTGCTGAATCTCAGCTTCTCAAGCCTGGGGCCGGTGCTGACGCTGCTGCCGCTCTATCGCGACTCCCTTGAAATGAACATGTGGATCATCGCCGACACGCTCACCCGAACATGCGCGGACCCCAATCCGCTGCCGCGCGACACCATGCTGCTCAAGGATGGAACGCCCGCACCGAGCTTTGCGCTCGATTGCCAGACCAAGGCGTACGCCTTCTACATCCTGAACTACGGCAACGGCGATTTGCGTGCCTGGCGCAACTTCGCATTTCAGATGAACTATGTGGGCATGGGGATCGAAGCCTATGCGCCGCACTTCGTGCTGGTTTCGCGGTTGATCTGGCGGTCCTGCAGCAATCTTCTCAAGCAGGCGGATTGCACCGACGTGCTGACCAAGGCGATTGCGCAGGCTTCCGGAGAATCGATCCTCGTGAAGGTGCACGAGGGAAATCGCGTCTACAGCGCATCGGTGGGCACCCGCTCGCGGTATGCGCGGCGGCCTGCGGCGCCGACCGAGACGTCAGGATCTCCGAAGGCGATCGCTGCTCCACAGCGCGAGCCGGAATCGACCGGTTCGGTTGGGCAGCCGAATGCCGCGGGGGGTGTTGCGCCGGCGCGCTAGTCTGGCGAGCGAAGCCCGCTTCAGGCGCGCGGCAGGTCGACGATGTCGAGATGGATCCCGCCGCAGCCGTCGCAGCGCAGGGTCCAGTATTCGGCGGCACGGCCGGGAATCACGCGCTGCAGCGAGAGCCGGGCGGCGTATTCCGGGCAGCTGGTCCTGACCTGCGCCGGCCAGACCGGATCCGGCTCGCATTGCGGGACCACGGCGAGCACCACGTTGCCGGTCACGCCGACGCTCCGGTTGCCGGCATCGTTATGCCATAGCGCTGTGGGAACCGGTCGATAGTTTTCTTCGCGTCGGCGATCGCCGCATCCGGATCGGACCACGCAAAGCCGATGTCGAGCGTCGGAAACGGCATGCCATCGATGACGACCGGCCTTTGATCGACCCGTTGAATCCTGGCGT
>NZ_QFVR01000075.1 GCF_003143975.1 Kurthia sibirica
GATTTGCGCGCGGCCTTCAGCAAAGGCGAATTCGAGCTGCACTATCAGCCGCTGGTCGACATCGCGGCCAATCGTATTTCGGGCTTCGAGTCGCTGCTGCGCTGGCGGCACCCGCAGAAGGGCATGATTTCGCCCGCGGAATTCATCCCGGTCGCCGAAGACATCGGCCTGATCGTCGCGCTCGGCGAATGGGTGCTGCGTGAAGCCTGCGCCGAGGCGATGAAATGGCCGGCCGACGTGAAGGTCGCGGTCAATCTGTCGCCGGTGCAGTTCCGCAGCCGCAATCTGGTCCAGGCCGTGATCTCCGCACTGGCGCATTCCGGCTTGCCGGCGCGGCGGCTCGAGCTCGAGATCACCGAATCGGTGTTCCTCGCGGAGACCGAAGCCAATCTTGCGATCCTGCATCAGCTGCGCGAGCTCGGCGTCAGCATCTCGATGGACGATTTCGGCACCGGCTATTCCAGCCTCAGCTATCTGCGCAGCTTCCCGTTCGACAAGATCAAGATCGACCGCTCGTTCGTGAAGGACCTGGCGCGGCGCGCCGATTGCCTCGCGATCGTGCGCGCGATCTCCGGCCTCGGCCGCAGCCTCAAGATCACCACGACCGCGGAAGGGGTCGAGACGACAGACCAGCTCGACTGGCTGCGCGCCGAAGGCTGCAACGAGGTGCAGGGTTTCCTGTTCAGCGCGGCCAAACCGGGAAGTGAGATCGCGGGGTTGCTGAGCAAGTTTGCGGAACGCGCGTCGAAGGCCGCGTAGCCCATCTTGCTCGGAGGTCACCCGGGCATCATCAAACCAGCGCGTCGCCGATCGCGCAGATCAGAGCGACATACCGGCTGACAGCGGTCGGGCGGAGATATTGCCGCGCGCTGCCATCCGCTCTCATTTCCACTCGCGGTGTAGCTGAGCGCGCCGGCATTCCTGAGTCAGGCCCGGATCACAGCGTGGCCGTTTGGTTACATTCAGACAAAAAGTAGCTCTGTGCGCTGGGTGAGAAGACGCAGTGCGCGGGCTGAG
>NZ_QFVR01000076.1 GCF_003143975.1 Kurthia sibirica
TCGGTGCGCCAGGACGGAACTGCGACCTTCACCACAGGGCCGGTACCGGCCAGCATGAAGCCGAGCCGGGTCAGGATCAGCTTCACCTCGACCAGCGGCACCTCGATCCCGGCAAGCCGCTTGACCTCGGTGAGCGGGAAATCGATGACGCGATCCTCGCCGAACTGCTTGCCGACCACGACGTTCTCGGACGGCGTGCCACCGCACAGCTCCAGCACCAGCCGGGTCGCGAGCTCGAGCCCGGGCACCATGAAGGCCGGATCGACACCGCGCTCGAAGCGATAGCGCGCGTCCGAATTGATCCCGAGCTTGCGGCCGGTCTGCGCGATGTTGATCTCGTTCCACAGCGCGGACTCAATCAGTACATCCGTCGTGTTGTCGTCGCAGCCCGAGGCCTCGCCGCCCATGATGCCGGCGAGCGATTCGACGCCGTGCTCGTCCGCGATCACGCAGACATTGCTGTCGAGCGTGTAGGTGCGGCCGTCAAGCGCGAGCAACGTCTCGCCGTCTTTGGCGCGGCGGACCGTGAGGTTGCCCGTCACCTTCTTGGCGTCGAACACGTGCAGCGGGCGGGCGCGGTCGTAGGTCATGAAGTTGGTGATGTCGACCAGCGCGTTGATCGGGCGCAGGCCGATCGAGGTCAGCCGCTTCTGCAGCCATTCCGGCGACGGACCGTTCTTGACGCCGCGCACCAGCCGCAGCGCGAAGCCCGGGCACAGCGTGGCGTCTTCCACCTTGACCTGGACCGGGCAGGGGAATTCGCCCTTGATCGGCTTGATCCCGGGATCCTTGAACTTGCCCATGTCGGCGGCGGCGAGATCGCGCGCAATGCCGTGCACGCCGGTGCAGTCCTGCCGGTTCGGCGTCAGGTTGATCTCGATCATGGGATCGCCGAGCCCGGCCCAATCGGCATAGCCCTTGCCGAGCGGCGCGTCGCCCGGCAGCTCCATGATGCCGTCGTGATCTTCCGAGATCTGCAACTCAGCCGCCGAGCACAGCATGCCGCGGCTCTCG
>NZ_QFVR01000077.1 GCF_003143975.1 Kurthia sibirica
GCCGGGGGTGGCGACCAGCACCTCGACACCCTGCATCAAGGAGCGCACCTGGCGGCCCATCGGCACGCCGCCGATGGCGAGCGTCGAGGACAGCCGGATGTGGCGGCCATAGGTGTTGAAGCTGTCGAGGATCTGCCCGGACAGTTCGCGGGTCGGCGAGAGCACCAGCACCCGGCAGCTCTTGGGCTGCGGGCGGACGCGGTTCTCCAGCAGTCGGTGCAGGATCGGCAGCGCGAAGGATGCCGTCTTGCCGGTTCCGGTCTGGGCGATGCCGACCACGTCGCGGCCGGCAAGTGCGAGCGGGATGGTCTGGGCCTGGATGGGGGTCGGCGTCAGATAATTTTCTTCTCGGAGCGCGCGGGCGATGGGATCGGCGAGGCCGAAATCCTGAAAGGAGGTCAAAAGGTGGTTCTTTCCATAAAAGCCGTCATCGTCCCGGGCAAAATCGCCTGGAATCGCATGAAGGCATTCGGGGACACCCGCGTGTCTGGGGCGTCAAGCTGGGTTAGCTGAAAGGCGAGCCAGAAGCCGCTTGGGGCGGCATAAGAACACGCAGCTCGCGAAGGCACCGCGATGTCGCGGGCATGGCGAGGATATGGACCAGGAACTGGGCGGTTTCAAGATGATATCGCCGGGAACTGCTCTCAACGTGCGCCGAACCATCGCGCAATCTGTCACAAATCGATGCCGGAAATTTAGCCATAAGGGCAATTTTGCCTACAAAATAACCTGATTGCTCTTTCGGCAGCCAATTTATCGGCTCAATGTTTAAGCAGTCATTCTCCGTATTTTCCCGGAACTCATGAAATTATCCAGTTGGTTCATCGGCTTACGGTGCCCACGCACCGTGGCACAGTTCTTGCGATTCCCTTAACCGCAGGCGGCCATGCGGCCGTTTCGCAAGCGTTCACGCCTGCGTCAGGGAGACGACATTTCATGCTTACTCAGCTTACTCAAGGAATAGCGACGATGACCCGCCGCCGCGCACTCGCGGCGACGGCCGGCC
>NZ_QFVR01000078.1 GCF_003143975.1 Kurthia sibirica
GGATGCACCGGATGATAATAAATATCTTCAGATGTACCTAATTCTAAAATCTGTCCATTGCGCATAACTGCGATACGGTCCGAAATATATTTAACCATCGAAAGATCATGAGCGATGAATAAATACGTGAGATCTCGTTCCTTTTGTAGTTGCTTCAATAAGTTTACTACTTGTGCTTGAATAGAAACATCCAATGCTGAAATTGGTTCATCGGCAATGATAAAGCTTGGGTCTAAACTTAATGCACGTGCGATCCCAATACGTTGACGTTGACCGCCTGAAAATTCATGCGCATAACGATTGGCATGTTCACGGTTTAGTCCTACTGCTTCAAGTAATTCACCAATAATGTTTTTGCGTACTTTTCGATCTTTATGCATCCCGTGAATGTCAAAACCTTCTGCGATAATTTCGCCAGCTGTCATACGAGGGTTCAATGATGCATAGGGATCTTGGAAAATCATTTGCATTTCTTTATTGAATGCTTTTAATTCATCTTTTGATTTTTTACCATGAATATTTTGTCCCTTGAATAATACTTCTCCATCGGTAATATCATAAAGACGAATAATTGAGCGACCGGTTGTTGATTTCCCACAACCTGATTCACCTACTAAACCAAGAGTTTCTCCTTTATAAACGTCGAAGCTAATACCATCAACTGCTTTGATTGTACCAAAATGCTGCTTCAAATTTTTGACTTCAAGAATTTTCTCAGACATGCTGCTCCTCCTCCTTCGCTAAATAACCTTCGATGCGTTTAGCTACTGCTTCAGGTAATTCTACTTTTGGAGCATCCGGATGCAATAACCATGTTTTAGCAAAATGAGTCGGTGATACTTCAAACATTGGTGGCTCTTGTTCATAGTCGATTTGCATCGCAAACTCATTGCGCGCCGCAAAAGCGTCGCCAATTGGTGGATGAATTAAATCGGGTGGTGAACCTGGAATCGTACGTAATAGTTCATCCGATTTGTTTTCCAAATCAGGCATTGAACCAAGTAA
>NZ_QFVR01000079.1 GCF_003143975.1 Kurthia sibirica
GACCCGCGCCGACCGCGAATATCACGATGTGGTTCTGGCCGCGATCAAGGACGGCGTGGTTTCGATCAACGAGAAGACAAGACCGCTGCTCGAGATCATCGCCAAATACACCAACCTGCCGGTCGAGCAGGTGGTCGGCAACTGCGCCTATGTCGATCCCGACGGCAAGCTCGACGTGAAGAACGTCGACAACCAGATCAAATGGCTGCAGGAGCAGGGTTTCGCCGACAAGGGTTTTGATGCGAATGCGATCATCGCCAAGGACTATGTGAAGGCGGATTGATGATGAGCCGTATGCGCAATTCTCGACCCGCCATCCTGAGGAGCCGCGAAGCGGCGTCTCGAAGGATCGACGGCTACCGGCCGGGCTGTGCATCCTTCGAGGCTCGCTCCGCTCGCGCCTCAGGATGACGGGACTGGTAGCGGCGATTGATTCACGCCAACAACACGCCACGTATTCTTGAGCCGATCGATCCGCGTCAGCGACAGCGGATCGATGACGAAGCGCAATGCGAGCTCCGGCGCGAGCTCAAGCGCGATCGCGAGGATCGCGCGGATGGTGCCGGAATGCACGACCAGCACGACGTCACCGACCGGCAAGCGTGCTAGCCCAGCTCGCGCGCGGGCGATCTGATCGGCAAAGCTTTCGCCGCCGGGCGGCCGGTTGGTGCCCGGCGATTGCCAGAACGCGCGATAGGCTTCCGCGCCGAGCTCTTGCTCGATCTCGCTGTGGCGGCGGCCGGTCCAATCGCCAAAATCCTGCTCGCGAAAGGCTTCATCCGCCGTTGCCGTAAGGCCGAGCCGCACGGCGGTCTCGCTGGTGCGCCGCGCCGGACTGCACACCGCGAAAGCGTTGGCCGGCAGCCGCGCCTGCAACGTGGCGAAGGCCGCGGCATCGCCGAGGTCGGCGGGCGCATCCGGCGCATGGATCACGCCGCGCGGACCGTCGACCGGCGCGTGGCGGATCAGCCAGAGATGCGTTTCACCGTTCATTTTTCC
>NZ_QFVR01000007.1 GCF_003143975.1 Kurthia sibirica
TCGATAACGACATTCTACGAATAGAATGTCTTCGTTTGCTTACGCACTAATTAAAGTTTGTAAGACTTTATATTGATTAACTTCACTGCTTGTTTAGTTTTCAAGGTTCATGTTTTGTTGTTGTCGCAAAGTCACCTTAACGACTTACTTATTATATCATCATAACTTTTCTTTGTCAACAACTTTTTCAAATTGTTTTTTCGAAGATGTTTTTGATGTTTTGTTTGCGTCACCTTAGCGACTTATAATAGTATAGCTGACTTAGTAATCAATGTCAATAATTTTTTAAAAATTAATTTAATTGTTATCGGCGTTGTTTGCTTGTTCAACATTTATAACTATACCTCTTATTCTACAAACTGTCAACAAATTATTTTGATATAATTTAAAAAGAAGCTGTATCGCTATCTATTAGCGTCCAGCTTCTTTAATTATTTTGATTGAGGTGTCATTTGTGCTGCTTTACGTTCTTTTCTTCTTTTAGCTCTTTTTTCAATATCAGCAATTGATTTTGCATTATACTTCGGTAAAATCAGTAACTGATACATATTGACACTTAATATTGGAAAAATCAGTAGTGCTACAAACATATCACCATTACTCGTTTTAACCCACAGGGCAATTAACCATTCCAACGAACTAACAACAATCATAAAAAAGAGCGCTGAAATAAAAACATGCTTTTTCCCTGTAAGACGTACTTTTTGATGAGCCGTGAATACAGCTACTCCTAATAGAAGAATCAGCAAACCACTATACAAGAGCCAATCATGCCACCCCGTTGCCGATGGTTTGAATCTAAAGAGTATAAGATCAACTATTGCCATGATGATTAAAAGTAATTGTATCCAGTTCCAAAGTGTTAAGGATCTGAATAAGTTCACACCGATTTGATGAATTGTTAAATAAGCAAAATAACCCGTTTGCACTACTACGCTCATTGTAAAGCCCAATCCTACAAACCAAATAAATCCGACAATTATATTCTTCCAGTCTCCATCTATATACAATGGTTTATAAAAGTCATTCCATTGAATAATCAAACTCGCTATCCCTGTAATTGCTCCCCCGATTAGTAAAGACATCGTGAAAAACTTCAGCCAATTTCGTATCGTCAATTTTACGCCTCCTCTATTTCATTGTTATGTAAATGGTATAAATAAGTATTTCTTCCATTATACTATGTTTTTCCCTTTTTTCATGTAAAAAAAAGAACCCTTTACGTATTTTGTAAAGGGTTCTGCTATCTGTTGTCGTCTATTGATCTTTTTTATCTAATTGATCGATTACTTTTTCTGCGATATCAATAAACAGCTGACCTGTTGAATGGTTGCGTGCGTATACGGATGGCGCAAAATCTGCTTCAATAATTTCTGGTTGACCTAGCGGAATTTGACCCAATAAATCAGCGCGTAGTTCTTCAGCTAATTTATTACCGCCACCTTTACCAAAGACAAACTCTTTTTGACCTGATACATCTGATTGGAACCAAGACATATTTTCAATAACACCAATAATATGATGATTTGTTTTGATCGCCATTGCACCTGCACGAGCAGCAACGAATGCGGCTGTTGGATGCGGCGTAGTAACAACAATTTCATTTGATTCTGGTAACATTTGGTGAATGTCTAAAGCAATATCTCCTGTACCAGGTGGTAAGTCTAATAGAAGATAGTCTAACTCTCCCCACTCTACATCGCGGAAGAATTGATCTAATACTTTACCTAACATCGGACCACGCCATACGACTGGCGCATTATTTTCTACGAAGAATCCCATAGAAATCATTTTCACACCAAAGCGTTCAACTGGATAAATGCGATCATCAACCACTTTAGGCATTGTTTGAACACCCATCATGTCTGGTACGCTAAAACCATAGATATCAGCATCAATTAACCCTACTTTTTTACCTAAACGTGCTAATGCTACAGCAAGATTGACAGATACAGTTGATTTACCAACGCCACCTTTACCTGACGCAATCGAGATGAATTTTGTATTATTTAATGGGGATAGCATATCTTGCGCTTCAGCAGGCGTCGCTACGCCACGGAATTGTTCTAATTTAGAAGGATCAAGTTCAGAGAATCGAATACCTACAGACTTAGCACCTGCACCTTTTAATACATCAACAATCTCCATTTGAAGTGTTAATTGTTCAGGCGTACCTGTTTTCGCTACGGCAATTTTCACGCTGACATGTTCTTTTTCTTCTTTAATTGAAACTTCAACGATTCCCTCTGTCTCTGCTAATGTTTTATGTAAAAAGGGATCTTTTAAAGCGCCAATAATTTCGCGGACTTGTTGTTCATTAATCACTTATAACACTCCTTATTTATATCAATATCTTCATTTAGTATAACATAGTCGTTCTGAAAACCATTCATATTTTGCCCTCAATTCATTGCATTATGCTACGATCAGTATTTTGATATTTACTGATTATCTACTGGCTTGTTGAATATTATATCTAGTCGCTAGTAAAAAAACTGTCACTTCAATAGATTATTTCTTTCTATTACGGTAACAACTACGATTTGACAAAGAATCTTTTTAAACGCAAAAAAGCTCTTTCCCACAAAAGTGAGAAAGAGCTTCCACAAAACGCGAATCGATTGATTAACGTTTTGAGAATTGAGGTGCACGACGAGCGCCGCGTAGACCTGGTTTTTTACGTTCTTTCATACGAGGGTCACGAGTAAGTAAACCTGCAGATTTAAGAACTGAACGGAAATCAGGATCAACAGTTAGTAACGCGCGAGCGATACCGTGACGCACTGCGCCAGCTTGACCTGTGTATCCACCGCCATTCACGTTTACGTGAATGTCATAGCTGCCTAGTGTTTCAGTAGCTACTAATGGTTGTTTGATAATTTCGCGTAAAGATGCGAATGGTACGTAATCTTCAACAACACGGTTGTTAATTACGATATTGCCTTCGCCTGGTACTAAACGTACGCGGGCAGTTGAGCTTTTACGACGACCTGTGCCGATATATTGAACTTGTGCCAAGGGTGTATCCTCCTCTAATAATTATCCGCGAAGCGTGTAAGCTTCTGGTTTTTGTGCTGCGTGTGGGTGCTCTGGACCAGCATAAACGTTCAATTTAGTGAACATTTGACGACCTAAAGAGTTTTTAGGAAGCATGCCTTTGATTGCTAACTCAAGCATTTGACGAGGGTATTTTTCTTTCATTTCGCCAGCTGTACGTTGTTTTAAACCACCAGTGTATTGAGTGTGACGGTAGTAAATTTTACCTTCTAATTTATTACCTGTTAAATGAATTTTCTCAACGTTAATTAAGATGACATGGTCACCAGTGTCAACGTTTGGTGTGAAAATCGCTTTGTGTTTACCGCGTAAAATAGCTGCTACCTCTGAAGCTAAACGACCAAGTGTTTGGCCTTCTGCATCGATAACTAACCATTTACGTTCTACTTCGTGACCTTTAGCCATGAATGTTGTACGCATAATAGTATCCTCCTACTAACTAATTGTTCTATAATTCTGTTCCAATTGTTTTCTTTATCCGCATAAGTTAAGATTCGGGGCTTATCTTGTGGGGTAATGAAAATACCATAAGTCATCGTATAATAAAAAACAACATAAGTCAAGTTTTTTCAAAAAACGCCAGGTGATGTTGTTTCACTCTGGATAATAGACAGTTTCAAGGTATAAACCTTGTGGTGGTGCAGTTTTGCCAGCTGTTGTACGATTGATTGACGCGACAATGTCCTTCAGCTGAGCTGAATTTCTTTTGCCAATGCCCACTTCCCATAATGTGCCTGCAATAATGCGTACCATATTGTATAAAAAACCGTTTCCTGTAATGATCATATGCAATTCATTGCCATGCCATTCAAACTCGAGTGCCGTAACAGTACGCACTTTATCGACAACACTTGTATTTGCAGCGCAAAAACAAGAGAAATCATGCGTTCCCAAAATATACTGTGCAGCTTTTTTCATTTCTTCGACATCTGGTGTCACCCCATTGGTGGGTGTTGCATAAAAACGTCTAAAAGGGCTTTGCACCTTTTCACAAGACCAAATATAACGGTACCGCTTGCCATGAACATTATATCTAGCATGAAAATCAGATGCGACTTCTTCTACTTTCACAACTCGAATATCACTTGGGAGTTGGACGTTTAATGCGTGTGCATAACGATCAAGGGGAATGGATAGCGTCGTATCAAAATGGAGTACCTGTCCAGTTGCATGAACACGTGCATCCGTTCTTCCACTTGCTGTCACTTGGACAATCTTTTCATTTTTATGCATGACAGTTAGCACTTTCTCAATTTCTTCTTGAACAGTCCTTTGATTGGGCTGAACCTGATAGCCAGAGAAGTTTGTACCATCATATGCGATTGTAGCTTTCATTCTTCTTTTCATCGTTATGCAAGTCTCCTATTTCGTCGTTCTAAAATAATATAATCCTACAGCAAATAACACCAGTAGTAGTAAAGCATAGGTGTCACGCATCGACCATTTTAACTGACGATAACGCGTTCGTCCTTCGCCTCCACGATAACCGCGTACTTCCATCGCCGTAGCAAGGTCCTCAGCACGTTTGAAGGCGCTGACGAACAATGGAATGAGCAATGGCACAACAGCCTTTAAACGCTCTTTAATGGTCCCTGATGTCACATCTGAGCCACGTGCCATTTGCGCTTTCATAATCTTATCTGTTTCGTCCATTAACGTTGGTATAAAACGTAAGGCAATCGACATCATCAATGCCAACTCGTGAACAGGTACCTTTATTTTTTTTAACGGGTTCAATAAGGTTTCTAAACCGTCCGTAATCGAGATTGGTGACGTCGTCAACGTTAAGATCGATGTCATGAATACAAGAACAAGGAATCGTATAGAGATGAATATCCCCTGTTTGACACCTTCTTCTTGGATATTGAATATACCCCAATCGATCAAGACCGTGCCACCTTTTGTGAAAAATACATGAATCAAGAAAGTGAACACCATCAAAATCATAACAGGTTTCAAACCATTGATTAAAAAATACAAACGAATACGTGATAATGCGATTACAAAAAATGTCACAACGACTAATGCAATATAAGTTGGTATGTTATTGGCAATGAACACGACCAATATAAATGCAAAGACGAAAACGAGTTTCGCTCGCGGATCCATTTTATGTACGAAGGAATCTCCTGGTATGAAACGACCAAATATCATTTTTTCCATCATGATTCTTCACGCACCTTTTTAGCTGCTCTAGCAATTTCATCAACGAGGTCTTCTTCCGTTAGGCATAGCTTCGCTAATTTACTACCAAGGCGTTGTTCTAAGCGCATTTGAAATGCTACGACATGTGGCACTTTCAAGCGATACTGAGCGAGCTTGTCTACATCCTTAAAAATTTCTCTAGGCATGCCACGCAATACGCTTTTACCATCGTGCATAATCGTCAAATCATCTGCATAGCGCGCAGCATCTTCCATGCTATGTGTAACGAGAATCATTGTTAAATTATGATCCTTTTGAAGCTTGCTAAACAATTCCATAATATTATGACGACCTCGTGGATCTAGGCCGGCTGTTGGCTCATCTAGAACAATAACATCTGGTTTCATCGCTAATACACCGGCAATCGCTACACGTCTCATCTGTCCACCAGATAAATCAAATGGTGATTTCTGTAATATCGAGTCATCCAAACCGACAGTTTTAATCACCTCATGCGCTCGTGCATATGCTTCTTCTTCTGATACACCAAAATTCATCGGACCAAAGGCAATGTCTTTTAAGACCGTTTCTTCAAAAAGTTGATGTTCCGGAAACTGAAAAACGATGCCTATATGTTGTCGAACCTGCCGTAATTTTTTATTCTTTTTTCCAGCCTCAATCATCTCATCACCGATTTTCACAATACCTTCACTCGGTTTTAATAGCGCATTTAAATGTTGTAATACGGTCGATTTACCAGAACCAGTATGACCAATAATTGCATGGTATTTACCACTTTCAATCATCAAATCAACACCAAATAATGCAGCTTTTTCAAACGGTGTACCTTTTGCATAAGAATAACTTACTTTTTGAAGTTCGATATCCATAAATTCTCCACCAATTCTTCATCCGACATATGTGTACCGTCTAGCTGAATGCCTTTTTCTTGCAACATTTTAGCCATTTTCATCGAAAAAGGTAAATCCAGTCCAAGCTCTACTAATTCATCACCTAATGCAAAGATTTCAGATGGTTGTCCCTCTGCAAACTTTCTACCTTGATTCATAAACAATATACGATCTGCCAGTATGGCTTCTTCTAAATCATGCGTAATCGATAGCACAGTTAAGCCTGTGTCATCTCGCAGTTTTCTTACTATATCAAGTACTTCTTGTCTGCCTTGTGGATCAAGCATAGACGTTGCTTCATCTAAAATCAAAAGTTTTGGTCGCAATGCCAATGCGCCTGCAATGGCAACACGTTGTTTTTGCCCACCAGATAGATGCTGTGGTTCATGATTCAAAAATTGCTCCATTTTTACTTGCGCTAAAGATTGATGTACGCGAGCGACCATATCTTCATAAGGTACACCGTTATTTTCTAAAGCGAAAGCCACATCATCTTGTACAGTAGCACCAACAAATTGATTATCTGGGTTTTGGAAAACCATACCGAGTTCTGTGCGGATAGACCAAAGATTATCTTCGTTCATCAGTTTACCAAATACGGTTACATCTCCACTTTGAGGGAAAAGTAAACCATTTATGATACGGGCTATAGTCGATTTACCAGAGCCATTATGCCCAACGATTGCAATCCACTCACCTTCAGTCACAGTAAAGGATACATCTTCCACTGCATTTTTCACCTCAGGTTGGTCTACCTCATATGAGAATATAATGTTATTTAACGTTAATATGTTATTCATACGATTTCCCCCCTCCATTTCAATACTATACGATGCTTTACTCATCTATTTAACTTACACTGTTTTATGTTTGATTGCTAGGTAGAATTTTCTATGTATAAAAATACGACTTCGCTAAATAGCAAAAGTCGTCTTTTTTTGTCGTAAAAATAAATAAAAAAGCGCGCACCCCATTCAAGAGAAATGCGCAAATAATTGGTTATCTCACCTGGTCTTAGTTGCTCAGACTAAGTAGGGAAT
Source organism: Kurthia sibirica (assembly GCF_003143975.1). Taxonomy (GTDB): domain Bacteria; phylum Bacillota; class Bacilli; order Bacillales_A; family Planococcaceae; genus Kurthia; species Kurthia sibirica. Next base: position 7,154 of record NZ_QFVR01000007.1, read on the forward strand.
GGGATGCGTAGAGCTAAACGAGACGGCACTTATGTCCGCTCATCATAACACTCAGCTTTTAAATTTGTCGTATAAATCATATCATGTGTTTTTATAAAAAAGAGGGTGCAAAGTTCAGTGTATGAACAAGTACACCCTCCGTTGCATTTGTTAATGATTAAACTAGTTCAATCACAACTATAGGCGCACCGTCACCACGGCGAGGTCCCATTTTCATAATGCGAGTATAACCGCCTTGACGGTCAGTGTAGCGTGGTGCTACGTCATCAAATAATTTTTGCAAAGCAAAAACTGTTGATTCATTACCCTCAGAGTCAGTTGTAGTAGCTAATTCACGACGGATAAAAGCTGCTGCTTGACGACGTGCGTGCAAGTCACCGCGTTTACCTAAAGTGATCATTTTTTCAACTACAGAGCGTAATTCTTTTGCTCTAGTTTCAGTTGTTTCAATGCGCTCGTTAATGATTAAGTCTGTTGCTAAATCACGTAACATCGCTTTACGTTGAGAACTTGTACGTCCAAGTTTTCTGTAACCCATGGATGTTTCCCTCCTTCGTTCAAATACTGATCATGCTTATTATATTAAGATTTGCTTAGTCTTCTTCGCGTAACCCTAAACCAAGCTCTTCTAACTTAGCTTTTACTTCTTCTAATGATTTACGACCTAAGTTACGAACTTTCATCATATCATCCTCAGACTTGTTAGCAAGTTCAAGAACAGTATTGATACCAGCGCGTTTTAGGCAGTTGTAAGAACGAACAGAAAGGTCAAGTTCCTCGATAGTCATCTCAAGAACTTTTTCTTTTTGATCTTCTTCTTTTTCAACCATGATTTCGGCAGATTTTGCCTCATCAGTTAAACCAACGAAGATATTCAAGTGCTCTGTTAAAATCTTAGCACCTAAAGAAATCGCCTCTTTTGGACCGATGCTGCCATCTGTCCACACATCTAGTGAAAGTTTGTCGAAATCAGACGATTGTCCAACACGAGTATTTTCCACAGTGAAGTTGACGCGTGAAACTGGAGTGTAAATAGAGTCGATCGGGATAACGCCGATAGGAAGATCCTCGCGTTTGTTTTGATCAGCTGGAGTATATCCACGCCCACGTTGTGCGTACATACGCATACGTAAATGACCATTTTTAGCAACAGTTGCAATGTATAGATCCGGATTTAACACTTCCACATCACTGTCATGAGTAATATCAGCAGCTGTGATTACACCTTCGCCTGAAAAATCAATTTCAATGACTTTTTCTTCATCAGAGTAAATTTTTAATGCAAGCTTTTTAAGGTTCAAAATAATTGAAGCAACATCCTCCACAACGCCCTCTATAGTAGAGAACTCGTGAAGTACGCCGTCAATTTGAATTGAAGTAACAGCAGCTCCTGGTAAAGAAGACAGAAGAATGCGACGTAGTGAATTACCCAAAGTAGTACCATACCCACGTTCAAGTGGTTCTACAACAAATTTGCCGAATTTAAGGTCATTACTGATCTCAACGGTTTCAATCTTTGGTTTTTCAATTTCGATCATTCAATTTACCCTCCTTAAAAACATCGAATATATATATATTTCAACATAAAATCAAATGTCAATCAATCTTTACGATTGTTAAATATAGTTAAAGTGCCATAATTCAAATCAAAACAGAAACGAATTAATTAAACACGACGACGTTTTGGTGGGCGGCAACCGTTATGAGGAACTGGAGTTACGTCTTTAATAGCTGTAACTTCAAGACCTGCAGCTTGAAGCGCACGAATAGCAGCTTCACGACCTGCACCAGGACCTTTAACAGTTACTTCTAATGTTTTCAAACCGTGTTCCATTGCAGTTTTAGCAGCAGCCTCAGCAGCCATTTGTGATGCGAATGGAGTAGATTTACGTGATCCACGGAAACCTAAAGCACCAGCAGAAGACCAAGAAATAGCATTACCTTGAACATCTGTGATGGTTACGATTGTGTTGTTAAATGTAGAACGGATGTGAGCAATACCAGATTCGATATTCTTTTTCACACGACGTTTACGTGATTGTTGTTTACGTACCATGTTAAGAAGAAACCTCCTTTACTTATTAATTATTTTTTCTTGTTCGCAACAGTTTTACGAGGTCCTTTACGCGTACGCGCGTTGTTCTTCGTATTTTGTCCACGAACTGGTAAACCGCGACGGTGACGGATACCTCTGAATGATCCGATTTCCATTAGACGTTTAATATTAAGTGAGATTTCGCGACGTAAGTCACCCTCTACTTTATATTTATCTAATTGTTCACGGATTTTGTTTAATTGATCTTCATCTAAATCACGAACACGAGTATCTTCTGAAACTCCAGCGCCTGCAAGAACTGCTTTAGCTGTAGTGTTACCGATACCGTAAATGTATGTTAATGAAATTACTACGCGTTTTTCGCGTGGAATGTCAACACCAGCAATACGTGCCATGTATGATGTGCACCTCCTTTGAAATTATCCTTGTTTTTGTTTGTGTTTAGGATTTTCACAGATTACCATTACTTTACCGCGTCGACGAATAACTTTACATTTTTCGCAGATCGGTTTTACTGATGGTCTTACTTTCATCTTAACCTAACCTCCTTGTGGTCCGGAGTGCAAAAGATTATTTAAAACGGTATGTGATACGACCGCGTGTTAAATCATACGGAGATAATTCTATAGTTACTTTATCTCCTGGTAAAATACGGATAAAGTGCATACGGATTTTGCCAGATACATGCGCAAGCACTGTATGACCATTTTCTAATTCTACCTTAAACATCGCGTTTGGCAAAGTTTCAAGAACTTTACCTTCGATTTCAATTACATCGTCTTTCGCCATCGAGCCTGTCTCCCTTCTATATGCAATTCAGGTTCTCATCGTCAAATTCAAACAGAATTTGCTGCAAGTATCATCTTGTGCAAGATAATACGTATCAACATTTGCTTGGTTTATGAAGATGTTCGAAAGACGTTCATAAGGTTTCGCATCTCATAATCCTAGAACAAGTTCGTGGAGAACTTGTATCCTTAATGTCAACACGATCACCCGTAATGTCCTAGATGAGATCCTGCATACCTGTTTTCACAGATACTTTTTCACGAAACCCATTATACCCTGTTGTAATTAAAATTGCATCAAGGACAAAGGGTATCCTTCGTACGAAGCAAATAATTACACAGTGCATAGACCGGGCACAATATGCTTTTGCATCTCTCGAAAATTAAATTCCGTTGTGCCACCGCATAATTCCTTAATTAGGCAGAATTACTGCGCCCGATTATCAGGTTATTAGTTGCGGCTGCTCTTAATAAGAGCATCTACATCAGCAAATACCAAATCGATATTTTGCTGACCATTAATATTTGTTAGAATATTTTTGGCTTTGTAGAAATCAAGCAATGGTTGAGATTGCTTAATATTTACTTCCAGACGGTTATTCACTGTTTCTGGATTATCGTCTGCTCTTTGATAAAGTTCTCCTCCATCTTTGTCACAAACTCCATCTTCTTTCGAAGGTTTGAAGATTAAGTGATAAGACGAACCACATACTTTACAGATGCGACGACCTGTTAAACGTTTGATCAATTCTTCCTTCTCTACTTCGATATTTACAACGTGGTCAACTGATTTGCCAAGTGTAGATAAAATTCCATCTAAAGCTTCAGCTTGTTCAATTGTACGTGGGAAACCATCTAGTAAGAATCCTTGATCGCAATCAGGTTGGCTTAAGCGCTCGCGAACGATTCCAATCGTAACTTCATCAGGAACTAATGCTCCCTTATCCATATACGATTTTGCTTCTAAGCCTAATTCCGTGCCGTTACTAATAGCAGCGCGGAACATATCGCCTGTAGAAATATGAGGGATGTCGTACTTCTCAACAATACGGTCTGCTTGAGTACCTTTACCGGCACCAGGCAAGCCCATCAATATGATATTCATACGGTTAAGCCCCCTATTTTCTTAAATGAAGGTAGTAGGAACAGGAAAGCTCCTAACAAACCGACCTTTATTTCATAAAACCTTTGTAGTGACGTTTTACTAATTGTGATTCTAGTTGTTTCATCGTTTCCAATGCAACACCGACAACAATAATCAAGCTAGTACCACCAATTTGTGCCGATTGAGGTAGATTCGCTATATTAACGAATAATATAGGGAGGACTGCTACAATCGATAAGTAAATTGCTCCTACAAATGTTAAGCGATATAACACACTTGTTAAATAGCTTTCAGTACTCTTACCTGGGCGAATACCCGGGATATAAGCACCTTGCTTTTTCAAGTTATCTGCTACTTTTTCTGGATTCACTTGTACAAATGCATAAAAGTACGTAAACGCAACAATCAATGCAATGTAGATTATCATCCCCACAGGTTTTGAATAATCAAAAGTGTTCTCGATAAATGTGGCAGTTTTGCCTTCACCGAATAAAGATGCAAGTGTTCTAGGTGTTACGATAAACGCAACAGCAAAGATTACTGGAATTACTCCCGCAGCATTAACTTTAAGTGGTAAATGCGATTGTTGTACTCCTCGATTAGCGCTTGTACCCTTCGCATATTGAATTGGAATCTTACGATCCGCTTGTTGGAAGTAAATTACCCCAACGACGATAGCTAAAGCTGCAAGTGCCACAAGTGCAAGTTTTACGATGTTGATGAACATTTGATCACCAGCATTTTCAAGTTGCTGAGCATAAATTTGGTTAACTGTTGTTGGTAGTGCTGCAACGATACCTGCAAAGATTAGAATGGAAATACCATTACCAATACCTTTTTCAGTAATTTGCTCGCCCAACCATAAAAGAAATGCTGTACCGGCAGTTAACACAATGGCAATCGTGAAGTAAGTAAAGAATCCTTCATCTTGTATCAATGAACCGCCATACATACGGTTAAAACCATAAGACATTGCGATTGATTGGATAAATGCTAGGATAATTGCAAAATAACGCGTGAATTGTGCGCTTTTTTTACGACCGGCTTCACCTTGTTTAGACCATTCTGTAAACTTCTTAACGACATCCATTTGTAACAGTTGTACGATGATTGATGCTGTAATATACGGCATGATCCCCATCGCAAAGATTGAGAAGTTTTTTAACGCTCCTCCACCAAATGTATTTAAGAAACCAACCAAGCTATATGATTCAGTGTCTTGTAATACTTTAGCATCCACATTTGGTACTGGTAAAAACGTTCCTATACGGAAGATTACCAGCATCAAAAGTGTAAAGATGATTTTATTTCGAATATCTCTCACACGAAAAAAGCTCGAGATTGTCTGAAACATTAGATCACCTCAATGTTTCCGCCTGCATTTTCGATTGCTTCTTTAGCAGAAGCTGAGAATTTGTGGGCTTTAATAGAAAGCTTTTTATCAAGTGTTCCATTACCTAGAATCTTGATACCAGATTTTTCATTGCCTACAACACCAGTTTCAATTAATAATGCTGGTGTAACTTCTGTGCCTTCTTCAAAACGGTTTAACGCGTCAAGGTTCACGATAGCGAACTCTTTACGGTTAATGTTTGTGAAGCCGCGTTTTGGTAAACGACGGAATAAAGGATTTTGTCCACCTTCAAAACCGGGGCGTACGCCGCCGCCTGAACGAGAATTTTGACCTTTGTGTCCGCGACCTGAAGTTTTACCGTTACCTGTCGCCATACCACGACCTACACGGTTACGTTCTTTACGTGAACCAGCAGCTGGTTCTAACTCATGAAGTTTCATTATTAGATGGCACCTCCTTAAATATTAGATTTGAAATTATTTTTCAATAACTGTTACTAAATGTGAGATTTTCGCAACCGCACCGCGAACAGCAACGTTGTCGTTGTGTTCTACAGTATGATTCACTTTGCGTAAGCCTAGTGCTTCTGCAGTAGCGCGTTGTCCTGGTTTAGTACCAATTAAACTTTTAGTTAGGGTAACTTCTAGTTTGTTTGCCATAGTCATTTCCCCCCTTAACCTAATAGTTCTTCTACTGTTTTGCCACGAAGTTTTGCAACTTCTTCAGCATGTTTAAGTTCTGTTAAACCTTTAACAGTTGCACGCACCATGTTGATCGGTGTGTTTGAACCTAAAGATTTAGAAAGAATATCAGTAATACCAGCAAGTTCTAGTACGGCACGAACAGGACCACCAGCGATAACTCCTGTACCAGGAGAAGCAGGTTTGATCATTACATAACCAGCACCAAATTTACCGAATACTAAGTGAGGTGTAGTACCACCAACACGTGGAACTTCCACTAAGTTTTTCTTCGCGTCTTCAACAGCTTTGCGAATAGCATCAGGTACTTCTTGAGCTTTACCTGTACCAAAACCTACATGGCCATTGCGGTCTCCAACTACTACTAATGCAGTAAAACGGAAACGACGTCCACCTTTTACAACTTTAGCAACGCGGTTGATTGTAACAACGCGTTCTTCAAGTTCTAGTTTGTTTGCGTCAATAATGTGACCCATGAAATGTGTACCTCCTTTTTATTAAAATTCTAAACCGTTTTCGCGGGCAGCTTCAGCTAAAGCTTTTACGCGTCCGTGGTATAAGTAACCGCCACGATCAAAAACAACTTCTTTAATGTTTTTGTCAGCAGCTTTTTTAGCGATAGTTTCACCAATAAGTTTAGCAGATTCAACGTTGCCAGTAGCGCCTTCGAATCCTTTATCCATTGTTGAAGCTGAAACTAATGTTACGCCTTGAGAATCGTCAATTAGTTGAGCGTAGATGTTTTTATTTGAACGGTATACATTTAAACGAGGACGTAATGTAGTACCTGAAATTTTTGCACGCACGCGGCCATGACGTTTTTTACGAACTTGATTTTTATCTTGTTTCGTAATCACAAAAGGTCACTCCTTTCTAAATTAATGCTTGCCTAAGCAGCATTATTTACCTGTTTTACCTTCTTTACGACGAACAACTTCGCCTTCATAACGGATCCCTTTACCTTTATAAGGTTCTGGTGGACGGACGTCACGGATGTTAGATGCAAGAGCACCAACTTGTTCTTTAGAAATACCTTTTACGATAACTTTAGTGTTAGCTGGTACTTCTACTTCGATACCGTCTTCTGGTGTAAACTCAACTGGGTGAGAGAAACCAACGTTAAGTACTAGTTTTTTACCTTGTAATTGGGCACGGTAACCTACACCGATAAGTTCTAAACTCTTAGAAAATCCAACAGAAACACCAGTTACCATGTTAGCTAGTAACGCACGAGTTGTACCGTGGTTAGTACGGTGATCTTTTGAATCAGAAGGACGTTCAACAGTTACGATGTTGCCTTCGATCACGATTTTCATATCTTTGTTGAAAGAGCGAACTAATTCGCCTTTTGGACCTTTAACAGTTGCTACGTTGTCAGCCGAAACCTCAACAGTAACACCAGCAGGTACCTCGATTAGTTTTTTACCTATACGAGACATTTAATGTTGCACCTCCATTCATTTGTTGCTTATTACCAAACGTATGCTAGAATTTCTCCGCCAACTTTTTTAGCGCGAGCTTCTTTATCTGTTAATAAACCGTTTGAAGTTGAAACTAAAGCGATTCCTAGACCGTTCAACACTTTAGGTACTTCTTCAGTTTTAGCGTAAACGCGTAAACCTGGTTTAGAAATACGTTTCAAACCTGTAATAACACGTTCGTTATTTTGACCATATTTTAAGAAAATACGGATAATGCCTTGTTTGTCATCTTCAACATACTCAACATCACGTACAAAACCTTCACGCTTAAGGATTTCAGCGATCTCTTTTTTGATATTAGAAGCCGGAAGCTCTAATTTTTCGTGACGTACCATGTTCGCATTACGAATGCGAGTTAGCATGTCTGCAATCGGATCTGTCATTGTCATTACATTTACCTCCTTCCCAAATTAGGGGTTACCAGCTGGCTTTTTTAACGCCAGGAATTTGTCCCTTGTAAGCAAGTTCTCGGAAACAAATACGGCAAAGTTTAAATTTGCGGTATACAGAATGTGGACGGCCACAGCGTTCACAACGAGTGTATTCCTGAACTTTGAATTTCGAACCGCGTTGTTGCTTGAGGATCATTGATTTTTTAGCCACGATCTCGCCTCCCTTTTTATTTTTGGAATGGCATACCGAATTGAGTTAACAACTCGCGAGCTTCTTCGTCAGAGTTCGCAGTAGTAACGATAACGATATCCATACCGCGTACTTTTGAAACTTTATCATAATCGATTTCCGGGAAAATTAATTGTTCTTTAACACCTAGAGTGTAGTTACCGCGACCATCGAATGCTTTTTTAGAAACACCGTGGAAATCGCGTACACGTGGAAGTGATACAGAGATTAATTTGTCCAAGAAGTCATACATACGTTCTCCACGTAATGTTACTTTAGCACCGATTGGCATTCCTTCACGAAGACGGAAACCAGCGATAGATTTTTTAGCTTTTGTTACTACTGGTTTTTGACCAGTGATAAGTGCTAATTCTTCTACTGCAGTGTCAAGAACTTTAGAGTTTTGAACAGCATCACCAACACCCATATTGACTACAATCTTGTCAACTTTAGGTACTTGCATTATTGAAGTATATTCGAATTTGCTCATTAGAGCAGATGAAACGTCATTTACAAATTTTTCTTTTAGGCGGCTCATGTGTGTACCTCCCCTCTATTAACTATTAGTTGATTACATTGCCTGTTTTTTTAGATACTCGAACTTTTTTGCCATCTTCAATCTTAGAACTTACGCGAGTCGGCTCGCCAGTTTTAGGATCGATTAACATTACGTTCGATACGTGGATTGCAGCCTCTTGGCTAACAATTCCGCCTTGTGGATTTAGTTGGTTAGGTTTAACGTGTTTTTTAACGATGTTAACACCTTCAACTAAAACGCGATCTTTCTTAGGAAATGCAGATAAGATAACGCCTTCTTTGCCTTTATCTTTACCTGTAAGAACTTTGACTTTATCGCCTTTTTTAACGTGCATTTGTCGCACCTCCTTGATGGCTACTTTCATTTGTTTAATTAAAGAACTTCCGGAGCTAATGAAACGATTTTCATGAAGTTGCTATCGCGTAATTCACGAGCAACTGGTCCGAAAATACGTGTTCCTTTTGGAGACTTATCATCTTTGATGATTACGCATGCGTTTTCGTCAAATTTGATGTAAGTACCGTCTTTACGACGAGCACCTGATTTAGTACGAACGATGACAGCTTTCACTACCTCGCCTTTCTTAACAACGCCACCTGGTGTTGCTTTCTTAACTGTACAAACGATAACATCTCCGATGTTAGCAGTTTTACGGCCAGAACCACCAAGTACTTTAATTGTAAGAACTTCTTTAGCGCCAGAGTTATCGGCAACTTTCAAACGACTTTCTTGTTGAATCACTTAGGTTACCTCCCTTCGGATCTTGTGTTCCGAAATTATTTAGATAATAACCGCTTTTTCTACAACTTCAACTAAACGGAAACGTTTAGTAGCTGATAGCGGACGAGTTTCCATTATGCGGACGATATCTCCAACGTTTACTTCGTTGTTTTCATCATGCGCTTTGAACTTTTTAGAGTATTTTACACGTTTACCATATAATGCGTGTTTCTTATGAGTTTCAACTAATACTGTAATAGTTTTGTCCATTTTATCAGAAACTACACGGCCAGTGTATACTTTGCGTTGGTTACGCTCAGTCATGTTACAAACCTCCTTCGATCAGTTATTTAGCACTGATTTCTCTTTGACGAATAACAGTTTTCATTCGTGCAATTGATTTACGTACTTCACGAATTCGAGCTGTGTTTTCTAATTGACCAGTCGCTAGTTGGAAGCGTAGGTTGAAAAGCTCTTCTTTCAGTGATTTTACTTTACTTTCGATCTCAACACTTGTAAGTTCACGGATATCATTAGCTTTCATTAGATTCACCACCAATTTCTTCTCGTTTCACGATTTTACACTTAACTGGCAATTTATGTGATGCAAGACGTAGTGCTTCGCGAGCGATCTCTTCTGTCACGCCGCCTATTTCAAACATAATACGACCTGGTTTTACTACTGCTACCCAACCTTCAGGAGCACCTTTCCCGGAACCCATACGAACTTCAAGAGGCTTTTTAGTATAAGGTTTGTGTGGGAAAATATTAATCCATACTTTACCGCCACGTTTTGTGTAACGTGTCATAGCAATACGAGCAGCTTCAATTTGACGGTTAGTAATCCAGCTAGCTGTTTGGGCTTGTAAGCCGTATTCGCCAAAGTTTACTTCAGTGCCGCCTTTTGCTTTACCTTTCATATTACCGCGGTGTACACGACGATATTTTACGCGTTTTGGCAATAACATATTATTTGCCTCCTTCCACAGAGTTCTTCTTAGTTGGAAGTACTTCTCCACGGTAGATCCATACTTTAACACCTAACTTACCATAAGTTGTGTCAGCTTCAGCGTGAGCATAATCAATGTCAGCGCGAAGAGTATGAAGTGGAACAGTTCCTTCACTGTAATGCTCAGCACGAGCGATATCAGCGCCACCTAAACGACCAGAAACTTGAGTTTTAATACCTTTAGCTCCTGCACGCATAGTGCGAGTGATAGTTTGTTTTTGTGCACGACGGAACGATACACGGTTTTCTAATTGACGAGCGATATTCTCAGCAACTAGTTTAGCATCAAGATCAGCGCGTTTGATTTCAACGATATTGATGTGTACGCGTTTGCCAGTCATAGCGTTAAGGTTTTTACGAAGTGATTCTACTTCAGTACCACCCTTACCGATAACCATACCTGGTTTCGCAGTACTAATTGTAATGTTTACTTTATTAGCAGCGCGTTCAATTTCAACTTTAGAAACTGAAGCTTCTTTTAAAGCTGTTTCAATGAAAGTACGTACTTTGATATCTTCGTGAAGAAGTGTCGCATAGTCTTTTTCAGCATACCAGCGAGACTCCCAGTCACGGATGATACCAACACGTAAACCTATTGGATGTACTTTTTGACCCACGGTATTATCCCTCCTTCTTCTCAGATACCACTAGTGTAATGTGGCTTGTACGTTTGTTAATCGCACTAGCACGACCTTGTGCGCGTGGACGGAAACGTTTTAATGTTGCACCTTCGTCTACAAATACTTCTGAAACGATTAGGCTGTTTACATCTAAATCATAGTTGTGCTCTGCATTTGCGATTGCTGATTTTAATACTTTTTCCACTACTGGTGAAGCAGCTTTTGGAGTTAGTTTTAAAATAGAAATTGCTTCGCCAACTTGCTTGCCTCTAATTAAGTCTACTACTAGACGAACCTTACGAGGAGCAATGCGAACTGTGCGAGCGATTGCTTTAGCTTGTTGCATTAGGATTGACCTCCCCTCTTAATTAGCGTACTGATGTTTTCTTATCATCTGCACCGTGACCTTTGTAAGTACGAGTTGGTGCGAATTCGCCAAGTTTATGACCTACCATATCTTCAGTCACGTATACAGGAACGTGTTTACGTCCATCATATACTGCGATTGTTAGTCCGATAAATGTCGGAAAGATTGTAGAGCGGCGAGACCAAGTTTTGATAACCTGTTTCTTTTCTGAATCTTGTTGAGCTTCCACTTTAGTTAATAAGTGAGCGTCAACAAAAGGTCCTTTTTTCAAGCTACGACCCATTTTGGAACCTCCCTCCGTGATTCCACCACGGTTCGAACGTTGAACCGTAGTTTAACCACTTTATTTTTTACGACGACGAATGATAAGCTTGTCGGATTTAGCTTTTTTATCACGAGTTTTGAATCCAAGAGTTGGTTTACCCCATGGAGACATTGGTGATTTGCGACCGATTGGAGCTTTACCTTCACCACCACCGTGTGGGTGATCGTTCGGGTTCATTACAGATCCACGTACAGTTGGGCGTTTACCCATCCAGCGTTTACGACCGGCTTTACCGATGTTGATAAGTTCGTGTTGTTCGTTACCTACAGCGCCAATAGTTGCACGACAAGTAGCTAAGATCATACGTACTTCGCCAGATTGTAAGCGTACAATTACATATTTACCTTCTTTACCAAGTACTTGAGCTGAAGTACCTGCAGAACGTACTAATTGTCCACCTTTACCAGGTTTCATTTCGATATTGTGGATTGTAGAACCCATTGGGATATTTGAAAGTGGTAAAGCATTACCTACTTTAATATCAACTTCTGGACCTGAAACAATTTCCATACCTACTACTAAACCTTTTGGAGCTAGGATATAACGTTTTTCGCCATCTGCATAGTTAATTAATGCGATGTTAGCAGATCTGTTAGGATCATACTCAATAGTAGCGACTTTACCAGGAATACCATCTTTGATACGTTTGAAATCAATGATACGGTATTGGCGTTTGTGTCCACCACCATTATGACGAACAGTTATTTTACCCTGGTTATTACGACCAGCTTTACGTTTTGTAGATTCTAATAAAGATTTTTCTGGTTTATTAGTAGTAATCTCCGCAAAGTCAGATGTCGTCATGTTACGACGTCCATTTGTGGTTGGTTTATACTTTTTAATCGCCATGTTTTTCCCTCCTTTAAAAATTATCTATTCGAATTAAGCTTCGAATAATTCGATTTCGCCTTCAGCTAACTTAACGATAGCTTTACGACGTTTGTTTTTGTAACCACCGAATTTACCTACGCGTTTGTATTTACCTTTGATGTTCATAATGTTGACTTTCTCAACTTTAACACCAAAAATTAATTCAACTGCATCTTTAACTTCAGTTTTGTTGGCACGAGTGTCAACATCGAAAGTGTATTTTTGTTCTGCCATAGCTGCTGAAGATTGCTCAGTAATGACAGGACGTTTAATAATATCACGTGCTTCCATTATCCAAGCACCTCCTCAACTTTTTCTACTGCAGCTTTAGTGAATACAACTTTATTGTGACTCATTAAGTCAAGAACGTTGATTCCTGTAGCTGTTAAAACTTTAACGCCTTGGATGTTACGAGCAGCTAGTACTACGTTTTCATCTAAGTCAGCAGTTACGAATAAAACTTTAGAATCGATTGAAAGATCTGAAAGAACTTTCACGAAGTCTTTAGTTTTAGGTGCAACAACTAAACCATCAAGTACTACGACTTCAGTAGCAGCAACTTTCGTTGATAATACTGATTTAAGTGCTAAACGACGAACTTTTTTAGGAAGTTTGTAAGAGTAGCTACGAGGAGTAGGACCGAATACGACACCACCACCACGCCATTGTGGCGAGCGAATAGAACCTTGACGTGCACGACCTGTTCCTTTTTGACGCCATGGCTTACGACCACCACCTGCAACTTCAGAACGGTTTTTTACTTTGTGTGTACCTTGACGAAGTGAAGCGCGTTGAGCGATTACAGCGTCAAAAATAACTGATTCATTAGGTTCGATTCCGAAGATAGTATCGTTTAATTCGATTTCTCCTACAGAAGAACCTGTTTGACTAAGTACATTAACTTTTGTCATTCCTGTTTCCTCCTTTCTTCGGATATTTATTTAGCTTTGATTGCAGTTTTCACTGTTACAAGAGCTTTTTTAGAACCAGGGATATTACCTTTTACTAATAGTAGGTTGCGTTCAACGTCAACTTTAACGATTGTTAAGTTTTGGATTGTTACGACAGTACCACCCATTTGACCAGGTAATTTCTTTTGTTTAAATACGCGGTTCGGAGCAACTGGGCCCATTGAACCAGGACGACGGTGGTAACGAGAACCATGGGACATCGGTCCGCGAGATTGTCCGTGGCGTTTAATAACACCTTGGAAACCTTTACCTTTTGTAACGCCTGTTACATCTACTACATCGCCTTCTGCGAAAATTTCAACATTGACTTCTTGACCAACTTCGTACTCTGCTAAGTCCGCATCGCGAATTTCGCGAATGAAGCGCTTAGGAGCAGTGTTAGCTTTAGCAACGTGTCCTTTTGCAGGTTTGTTAGAAAGCTTTTCGCGCTTATCTTCGAAACCAAGTTGAATTGCTTCATAGCCATCAGTATCAACTGATTTCTTTTGAAGTACTACGTTTGGAGTAGCTTCAACTACCGTTACTGGAATAAGATCACCATTTTCAGCAAAGACTTGCGTCATACCGATTTTTCTACCTAAGATTCCTTTAGTCATGAGTCACACCTCCTGTGAATATTTTAAATTATAATTTTTTACCATTAAAGTTTGATTTCAATATCAACGCCAGATGGTAAATCTAGTTTCATTAACGCATCAACAGTTTGAGGTGTTGGGTTAACGATATCGATTAGACGTTTATGTGTGCGCATTTCAAATTGCTCACGAGAATCTTTGTATTTATGCACCGCACGTAAGATCGTGTATAAAGATCTTTCAGTTGGTAGTGGAATCGGACCTGATACTCCAGCACCTGAACGTTTAGCAGTTTCAACAATTTTCTCAGCAGATTGATCTAGAATTCTATGATCATATGCTTTTAAACGGATACGAATTTTTTGTTTTGCCATTACTTTCCCTCCTTCTCGCCTATTTCCTAGACAATTCTCCACGAAAATTTTCCGATCACTCGCCATGGCAATGCGGCCGGGTGTGTCGGTAACCTCTCGCTTCATCGCAGTCAAAGACCAACATTCAATATTATACATAATTAAATAGTAATCCGCAAGTCATTTAGAGAATTTTTTTGACGTGTGTGTGTTATTCCATAAAACTCTCTACTGACTGCTGTTTTTAACAACGACTATCAGTATATAAAACATTGAGCAAAATATCAATGATAAACTATAAATTTCTCGAATTATTTTTTGTAAGGATTTTTGATGCTATTATATAGAAGGAACTCAAGTAAAGCACCTGATTCAACGCGTATTTTAAGCATATTACGAGCTGTTCTACGACGTGTAAAGTATTTTTATAACCATTAGAATATCTGTCATCCGTTATCGCTTACAGCGTCTCCTACTCTATATTATGCATTCAAAATAAAAAAGAAGCCCATCTCATCCAGTCGATGTTTGGGCTTCTTTTGCTGTAATAAAATACTTTTCATTACTAAAAAACATTATTTATAATGATTTTTTACATCGTGCTTGTTTCTTAGACGCTCTCTCTGATATTTATAAGCTGTCATGTACAACCTTACGATAATAAGAGACAGATAACATCGCAAAAAGAATATAGAGTATTGTGTAAATACCCATGACAATCAATAAAGGTGCTGTTAATTCTGAACCAAAGAAAGTCCAACCTGACTTCACGGCAAAATAGCTGTGGAGCAGACCAATTAATAATGGTAAACCAAAACTAAACAGTTGCTTCATATAGATTCCTGTCATAATATCACTCTCTGTAAAACCTATTTTACGCAATGTTTTATAGGATTGTTTTTCATCTTCTGCCTCTGACATTTGTTTGAAATACAAAATACTTCCTGTTGCTAGTAAAAAGGCTAACCCTAGAAAACCTGTGATAAAAATAGTTAAACCAATTGAACTTTGTAAATTTGTTTTTAAATCGGCTTTTGATTGTAGCAGTACACCATTCATAAATTCATCTTTTGATGTTACTAAACCATTATTTGTATAAGCATAATAAATTTTCGTTGCTTCTTGTGCTTGCGTTTGGTCTTTTAAATTGTACCCTGTCAATTTTTTAAATGTTGTCGCTTCATGTATCGTTTTTACTTTCGCCAAATTCCGCCACTCTTGATCTGAGACAACTAATGTGAAAGAGCCACCGCTCAAACGACTTGGTATAACCGTTTTTTTATAAAAACTATTAATCGTCAATTTTGTATTACCATGTGGCTTTTCAATTTGAATGACACGGTCTTTTTTCATAGGTGACATAACATCATATGCATCCGTGTATCCTAATATTGCTACTTCTTTGGATTTTAATTTTAAATCTGGATACAGTATTTGCGCAGAAGATTGAGACACAATATTTGTTCCCACAAATTTTCTTATCGAAGTATTCGGATTTTCTACTGCTTCTGAAAAATCGACGAAACCTTCTATAATCGCAATATCATATTGATCCACCGCTATTTTGGCTTCTTTAAATTGATTGCCAAGATTTTTATAGTTATTATTGTATGTTTGATAGTCGAATGGTGCACTCGCCTGTACATTTGAATCAATTGAATAATAGGAAATATAAGATAGTGACAAAATCGCCAATGCCACGCCGGTAAGAACCGTAATCAATGTTAAAGATTTTGCATTTCCTTTCATGCGATG
Source organism: Kurthia sibirica (assembly GCF_003143975.1). Lineage (GTDB taxonomy): Bacteria > Bacillota > Bacilli > Bacillales_A > Planococcaceae > Kurthia > Kurthia sibirica. Next base: position 23,363 of record NZ_QFVR01000007.1, read on the forward strand.
CATAATCGGCGCAGCTGCTAAGACATCATAAAGTGATAAATGCCCTTTTTTCATTTTACGAACTGTATTTAAAAGAAAGGCTACTGAATATCTAAATACTAAGTAGGTTCCTCCAATTGTGGATGCTAGAATAAAAATCATGCGCCCTAGTAATCCTGAAGAAGTTTCCACAGTAAAGAGCCTTGATGAATAAAAATAGCCCAATATAATCAATACAATACCTAGCAATCCAATGAACATCTGCCCTATGCCAATTTGTTTAATATGAACTTCTTGTTTTTTATTTTCTTGAAATAATGTAAGCAATGATGATTTTTTTATTTTCCAAAATGCTTGTATCATAGTAATCCCATATAAAATACCAAAAACGATAAAGGTTTGAGTAACAGCGCTCCATGAAAAGTTAATTTCAGTTACTTGTTTAATTTGAATGATTTTCAGTAAAATCATCGCAAAAAAGCGCGTTGCCATAAACCCTAAAAACGAGCCAATCAGAATTGCGGTAAACCATAAGAGAAAATTTTCAATTGATAACATGCGCGCAATCGTCACTTTAGGCATGCCAATTAATTGGAATAAACCGATTTCTTTACTACGTTGCTTAATAAATAAGCTATTCGCATAGATGACAAATAGCGTAACAATAAAAAGTAATAAATAAGATGCTACTTTAAATCCACTATCGGCTTTTGTACTAGCCTCGGTATACACATCAACAACTGGGTTCGTTTGTAATGTGACAAATGCAAAAAATAAGGCCACACTAAATATTAATGCGAAAAAATATAAAAAATAATTTCTAATATTTTTCTTCATGCTACGCATGGCCAGTTGACTAATTTTCATAGCCATCACCACCGAGCACACCTTGCGTACTCATAATATCTTGAAAAAACTGTTGACGTGTTTTATTCCCACGATAGAGTTCAGTATATAATTGACCATCTTTCAAGAATACCACACGCGAACAAAAGCTTGTCGCCACTGCATCATGACTAACCATCATGATAGTGACATTATTTTCTTCATTTATATATGCAAGATTTTTTAGTAACGCTGTTGCTGATTTTGAATCTAATGCACCTGTCGGCTCATCACCAAAAACAATAGTAGGCTTGGCAATTAATGCACGTGCTGCTGAAGTTCTTTGTTTTTGCCCACCAGAAAGTTCATTCGGATATTGATCAGCCTGATCGATAATGCCTAACATTTGCGCCAATTGATTGAATCGACTTTCAGCTTCCTGTTTTGACAAATTACTAATCGATAAAGGTAGTAATATATTTTCTTTGACTGTTAATGTATCAAGTAAATTATAATCTTGGAATATAAAGCCAAGATGCTCTCTTCTAAAGCGTGCTAATTTTTTATCTGTCATTTTACCTAATTCCTCTCCACCAATTGCGACAGTTCCCTCCGTCGCCTCATCAATAGAGCATAAAACATTTAATAATGTTGTTTTACCTGAACCCGATGGTCCCATAATCCCAACAAACTCTCCTTCTTGAATTTCTAGATCAATACCTTTCAGCACTTCTTGAGCTGCTTGCTTTTTACCATAGATTTTGCGAATTTTACGTGCTTTTAAAATCGTCATTATTATTTTTCCTCCCTCACACTTTTGTTGTACTCTTATTTTATATGAAGTGCCTGAAAGATTCGTTTGATTAACATGACATTTTAAGCTTGTAGATGACATTATTGTCACTTTAGCATTTTAAAACAATAAAAAGAGCTATTATTCATAGCTCTTTAGAAATTGATTGTTGTTGTATAGTCATTTTCTAATGGGAATTGGAGTGTAACTGTTGTTCCTTCTCCCACTTTTGACCGGACATCTAAATGAATACCTAATTCATCTGCAGCTTGTTTTGCTAAATAAAGCCCCATTCCTGTCGATACATTTCTTTTTCTACCAACCGTACCTGTAAAGGATTTTTGAAAAATTCGTGGCAGATCTTCAGCTGGGATACCGATTCCTTCATCTGTTATCGCTATCTTTACATGACCGCGATCACTTAACATATGCTTAATATGAATAACAGCATGCTCATTGCTATATTTCACCGCATTCGTCAGTATTTGACGGATAATAAAAACCGTCCATTTTGTATCAGATAATACAGTAGTAAAACTAGCCAATTCCACATTAATACCAATATCTTTTTCCATACACCAGGTACGCAATATGGCTAACTCAGCTTTTAATAATTGTTTTACATCTATTTCTTCTATTTTGTTGTCCTGATGAATTGATTGGATTCTAATACCATACAACTCTTGGTCAATTAGTTGATATGTTCGAAGCCACTCAATTTCAAGTCGTTTTTTTAGAGGGTCTGAAGATGACATCGCATCAATCAATAATTTTTGCGCGGTTAGTGGTGTTTTAATATCATGAATCCAAGCTAAAATCCGATCATTTTCCTCTGCATGATGAATCATCGCTTCATTTAAGTGATCTTTTAATTCCTTTGAATAACCTAAGAAATAATTCTTTGTTTCTTCATCAAAAGGGCGCAATAGCTTGTTCTTTTCTAACTCAATGAGTGCACGGTGGCTATCTTGTTCACGTAAAAATCGCCAAATTAAGAATAAAATAAATAATAAGCTATTAATACTATTTAAATAAGTAATTGTTTCTGTTGCGAAACCTGCATCAATATGAGCAAAAATATTGAGTACGCATTGCAGAATAATAAAAAAACCAATCCATGCTTTACGTTCCCTCAAAAATAACCACATTCCGTATCACTCCTTTGTCACAGCCATATAACCTAAACCTTTTTTAGTTTGAATACAATCTGATAATCCAAAGCACTCCATTTTCGTACGTAGTCGATTAACATTAACAGACAAGGTATTATCATTTACAAATCGTTCATCATCCCACAGACGATTCATCAATTCTTCTCGTGACACAATATGATTCACTTGCTCTAATAGAATACGTAATATATATTGTTCATTTTTAGTAAGCTCTTGTTGATTGTCTTCATCGTAAATCATGCTTCGCGCATAATCAATCGTCAGACCATTCCATACTGTCATCAATGATTTCCCCTCATCTTTATAAGCATAGCTTCTTCTCAATATGGCCTGCACTTTGGCAACGAGAACATCCATATTGAAAGGTTTTTGTATGAAATCATCCGCACCCATTTGCATTGCCATAACCATATCCATTGGGTGATCACGCGATGATAAAAAAATAATTGGCACGGTGTGATGTCGTCGTATTTCGCGACACCAATGAAAACCATCATAAGCTGGTAGTTGAATATCAATAATAACGAGATGAGGTTGCTCCTCATCAAAAATATCTATCACATTTTTAAAATCATCAATACCGATTACCTCAATTGCCCATTGCTGAAATCGTTCTTTAATCACTTGAAAAATGGATAGATCGTCTTCAATGATTAATAGTTTATAGTCCATTTTTTCTTCACTCCTTTACTCTACTTTATAGATAATAAAAAACCCTGTCCAGTGTGCACCTGGACAGGGTTTTAAAAGTTTGGAAATACTGTGTAGTTACTAGATACAAGCGTTCGGCTACTACAAATGTTATAACGTCAACAACCGTAGCTAGCTTCTACTCAACATTGCCGTAGTGCATCAAATTAAATAATAAAATTATTTAGTGATTGTTGCTACTACGCCAGCGCCTACAGTACGGCCACCTTCACGAATAGAGAACTTAGTTCCATCTTCGATAGCGATTGGGTGAATAAGATCAACGATCATTTCAACGTTATCGCCAGGCATTACCATTTCAACGCCTTCAGGTAAAGAAACAACACCAGTTACATCAGTTGTACGGAAGTAGAACTGAGGACGGTAGTTAGTGAAGAATGGAGTGTGACGTCCGCCTTCTTCTTTTGATAAAACATAAACTTCAGCTTTGAATGTTGTATGTGGAGTAATTGTACCTGGTTTAGCAAGTACTTGACCACGTTCGATATCTTCACGAGCTACGCCACGTAAAAGAGCACCGATGTTATCGCCAGCTTCAGCGTAATCTAATAATTTACGGAACATTTCAACACCAGTTACAGTTGTTTGTTTAGTTTCTTCAGCAATACCAACGATGTCGATAGTGTCTCCGACTTTAACTTGACCACGTTCAACGCGACCAGTAGCAACAGTACCACGACCTGTGATAGAGAATACATCCTCTACAGGCATCATGAATGGTTTGTCAGTTTGACGTTCTGGAGTTGGGATATAAGAATCTACAGCGTCCATAAGTTCGATGATTTTTTCTTCGTAATCAGCATCGCCTTCTAGAGCTTTAAGTGCAGAACCTTTGATTACAGGAATGTCATCGCCAGGGAAATCGTATTCTGATAACAGGTCACGAACTTCCATTTCAACTAATTCAAGTAATTCTTCGTCATCAACCATGTCGCATTTGTTTAAGAATACTACAAGGTAAGGAACACCAACTTGACGTGAAAGTAAGATGTGTTCACGTGTTTGTGGCATCGGGCCATCAGCAGCTGATACTACTAAGATACCGCCGTCCATTTGAGCAGCACCAGTGATCATGTTTTTAACATAATCGGCGTGTCCTGGGCAATCTACGTGAGCGTAGTGGCGAGATTCAGTTTCGTATTCAACGTGTGAAGTATTGATTGTGATACCGCGTTCTTTTTCTTCTGGTGCGTTATCGATTTGAGCGTAAGATTTTGCTTCCCCACCCATTTTTTTAGAAAGAACTGTAGCGATTGCAGCAGTTAGAGTTGTTTTACCATGGTCAACGTGTCCGATTGTACCAATGTTAGCGTGGGTTTTAGAACGGTCGAATTTTTCTTTAGCCATTTTAAATGTGCCTCCTAAGGGTTCATAAATTTATTTTTTTATAGTCATGATTGTCGCTCAACAGGGCCCTGCTTCACAAACAATCACAACTTATATGTTATTTATACTGTATCACAGAGGAAATTTCAATTAATAAATAATCGATTATTCACCTTTGTGTTTTTTGATGATTTCTTCACCAATAGATTTTGGCACTTCTTCATAGTGATCAAACACCATTGAGAATGTACCGCGACCTTGAGTTGCTGAACGTAAAGTTGTAGCATAGCCGAACATTTCAGCTAATGGTACCATTGCACGAACTACTTGAGCGTTACCGCGAGCTTCCATACCTTCTACGCGTCCACGACGTGCAGTGATATTACCCATGATATCTCCAAGATATTCTTCTGGCATTACAACTTCAACTTTCATAATTGGCTCTAAAAGAACTGGCTTACATTTAGAAATTGCGTTTTTAAGAGCTAACGAAGCAGCTACTTTGAACGCCATTTCATTTGAATCGACATCATGGTAAGAACCATCATAAAGCTTAGCTTTAATATCGATTAATGGGAATCCAGCAATTACACCGTTAGGAAGATTGTCGCGAAGACCAGCTTCTACTGCAGGGATGTATTCACGAGGAACTACACCACCAACAACAGCGTTAGTGAATTCGAAACCTTTACCTTCTTCATTTGGTGAAAATTCAATCCAAACATGTCCGAATTGTCCACGACCACCAGACTGACGTACGAATTTACCTTCAACTTGTGCTGAAGCACGGAAAGTTTCACGGTAAGATACTTGAGGAGCACCTACGTTAGCTTCTACGTGGAATTCGCGACGCATACGATCAACTAGGATATCTAGGTGAAGTTCACCCATTCCTGAGATGATTGTTTGTCCAGTTTCAGTGTCAGTGTGAGCACGGAATGTTGGATCTTCTTCTTGAAGTTTTTGTAAGGCTTGACCCATTTTATCTTGGTCACCCTTAGATTTTGGTTCTACAGAAAGTGAGATTACTGGCTCTGGGAATTCCATTGACTCAAGAATTACTAGTGCTTTTTCATCACATAGAGTATCACCAGTAGTAGTGTCTTTAAGACCTACTGCTGCTGCGATATCGCCTGCGTACACTTCTGCAATTTCTTCACGAGAGTTCGCGTGCATTTGTAGGATACGACCTACGCGTTCACGTTTACCTTTAGAAGAGTTTTGTACGTAAGATCCTGATTTAAGAATACCAGAATATACGCGGAAGAATGTTAATTTACCAACGTAAGGGTCAGTCATAACTTTGAATGCTAATGCAGAGAATGGTTCGTCATCTGAAGAGTGACGTACTAACACTACATCTTCATCGTCTACTGAGATACCTTTGATTGATTCAACATCTGTTGGAGCTGGTAGGTAGTCAATTACTGCATCAAGCATTAATTGAACACCTTTATTTTTGAATGCTGTACCACATACTACAGGGTAGAATTCTACAGAAAGAGTAGCTTTACGGATAGCTGCTTTTAACTCAGGGATTGAAATTTCTTCACCCGCAAAGTATTTTTCCATTAGAGCTTCGTCTAATTCAGCAACTGCCTCAACTAATTTTTCACGGTATTCAGCAGCTTGTTCTTGATATTCAGCAGGAATATCTTTGATTTCAGCATTTGAACCGTCGTCGCCTTCTTTGTAGAAAATAGCGTTCATTTCTACAAGGTCGATGATCGCGTTGAATTCGTCTTCTGCACCAATTGGTAATTGGATAGGATGTGCATTAGCTTCTAAACGGTCTTTAAGTGTTCCTACAGAGTATAAGAAATCTGCACCGATTTTATCCATTTTGTTAATGAATACAAGACGTGGAACACCGTAAGTAGTCGCTTGACGCCATACAGTTTCAGTTTGCGGTTCTACACCTGATTGAGCATCAAGTACAGTAACAGCGCCATCAAGTACACGTAATGAACGTTCAACTTCAACAGTGAAATCTACGTGTCCAGGAGTGTCAATAATGTTTACGCGGTGGCCTTTCCATTGAGCTGTTGTAGCAGCAGAAGTGATAGTAATACCACGTTCTTGCTCTTGCTCCATCCAGTCCATTTGAGAAGCACCTTCGTGAGTTTCACCGATTTTGTGAATCTTACCAGTGTAATAAAGGATACGCTCTGTTGTTGTCGTTTTACCGGCATCAATGTGAGCCATGATTCCGATATTACGCGTGTTCTCTAGGGAGAATTCTCTAGTCATGCGGTATTTCTCCTTCCATAATGGATTAAGATATTAAAACGATTACCAGCGGTAATGAGCGAATGCTTTGTTAGCATCAGCCATTTTATGCATATCTTCACGTTTTTTAACTGACGCACCAGTGTTGTTAGAAGCGTCAATGATTTCATTAGCAAGACGTTCTTCCATTGTTTTTTCGCCACGAAGACGAGAGTAGTTTACTAGGTAACGAAGACCAAGAGTCGTACGACGATCTGGACGTACTTCTACTGGTACTTGATAGTTTGCTCCACCAACACGGCGAGCTTTTACTTCTAGTACTGGCATAATGTTTGTTAATGCTGCATCAAATACTTCTAATGGGTTTTGATCTGAACGCTCTTTCACTAATTCGAAAGCACCGTATAAGATTTTTGAAGAAGTACCTCTTTTACCATCTACCATCATTTTATTAATTAAACGAGTTACTAGTTTCGAATTATAAATTGGATCTGGTAACACGTCACGTTTGGAAACAGGACCTTTACGAGGCATGTGTTTTCCTCCTTTCGCTAAAGCTTATTATTATTTTTTCTCTTTAGGTTTTTTAGCACCGTATAAAGAGCGAGATTGCATACGACCAGAAACAGCTGCAGTATCAAGAGCACCGCGAACGATATGGTAACGTACACCTGGTAAATCTTTTACGCGTCCGCCGCGAATAAGTACAACACTATGTTCTTGTAGGTTGTGACCTTCGCCGGGAATGTAAGCATTAACCTCAAGTTGGTTAGTTAAGCGTACACGAGCGTATTTACGTAACGCTGAGTTTGGTTTTTTAGGTGTCATTGTACCAACACGTGTACAAACACCACGTTTTTGTGGTGAGTTAACATCTGTTAAAGCTTTAGCAAAGCTGTTATAGCTTTTGTTTAAAGCTGGTGAGTTAGATTTCTTGCTTTTGGATTGACGAGGCTTACGTACTAATTGGTTAATTGTAGGCATCATTCTTCCTCCTCTCATTACTTCTTTTTTAATCCCACACATCCAGGTGGTTCATTCAATGGTAAAAAACAAAGCTTTCGCATGATCAGTGCAAAAACTACATCAATACTAATATCGTCTATCACATGCTTTTATAGCGAAAAGCTCTACCAGGTTACTGCCTGGGCTAATGTTACGTGAACACCAATTTCTTGTGTTACTAGTTACACCGCATGCGTGGCTATTCAATCGTAGACATATAGAGTATCGTTATCGTCCTATATGATGAACGAATATTTAACTACTGTGCGTCTTAAACCGTGACTGTTAATTTTTTCGCGAGAAAATTTTCATGTCCTCCGAAATGATAGACAGACAACTATCAACCTAAAATATATTATCATTGTCTAGGGGTTGTGTCAACATAAAACAAAAAAAAGCCGAGGGAATATTCCCTCGGCTTTTCAATAATTAATCTGCAGAAATTGTTTCTTCAGCTTTTTTTGCGTCTTCACCGGCAATTTTAATTTGACGGTAACGTTGCATACCCGTACCAGCAGGTACAAGTTTACCTAAGATTACGTTTTCTTTCAGACCTAATAACTCATCACGTTTACCTTTAATAGCAGCGTCAGTAAGAACACGAGTTGTTTCTTGGAATGATGCAGCTGATAAGAATGATTCAGTTTCTAAAGAAGCTTTTGTAATACCTAAAATGACTGGATGACATGTTGCTGGAATCTTGCCATCTTTAATTATAGGACCATTTGCTTCGTGGAATTGGTGAATATCTAATAATGAACCTGGTAATAACGATGTATCTCCAGCTTCAATTACGCGAACTTTACGAAGCATTTGGCGAACCATTACTTCGATATGTTTATCACCGATTTCTACACCCTGCATACGGTAAACTTTTTGCACTTCTTTTAGTAGATATTCTTCTACTGTAGAAACATCTGTTACTTTTAATAGTTGTTTAGGATCGATTGAACCTTCAGTAAGCGGTTGTCCATGATGAACCTCGTCGTTAATTTGTACTTTAACGCGGCCATTATATGGAGCAAGATATTTACGTGATTCAACGATACTTGTAACTGTAATTTCTTTTTGTCCTTCGCGAATCTCTTCAATGTCAGTAACAATACCGTTGATTTCAGAAATAACGGCTTGACCTTTAGGATTACGAGCTTCAAAAATTTCTTGGATACGAGGAAGACCTTGAGTGATATCGGCACCGGCAACCCCACCTGTATGGAAAGTACGCATTGTTAACTGAGTACCTGGCTCACCGATTGATTGAGCTGCGATAATACCAACAGCTTCACCAACTTCAACTTTATCTCCTGTAGCTAAGTTCATGCCGTAACATTTCTTACAAACACCATGTTTTGTATTACATGTGAATGCAGAACGGATTGTTAATTCTTCAATACCAGCTTCTTCGATTGTGCGAACAAGCTCTTGAGTAATTAACTCGTTACGAGCAACAATAACTTCTTTCGTTTCTGGGTGACGGACAGTTTTCTTCACATAACGACCTAATAAACGTTCGTCTAATGATTCAATAATTTCCGTTCCTTCACGTAATGAAGAAATTAATAGACCTCTATCAGTACCACAGTCATCTTCGCGGACAATTACATCTTGTGCAACATCTACTAAGCGACGAGTAAGGTAACCTGAATCGGCTGTTTTAAGGGCTGTATCGGCAAGACCTTTACGAGCACCATGGGTAGAGATGAAGTATTCCAATACCGTTAAACCTTCACGGAATGAAGATTTGATTGGTAATTCAATGATTCGGCCAGCTGGATTGGCCATTAGACCACGCATACCAGCAAGCTGAGTGAAGTTGGACGCGTTACCACGGGCACCAGAGTCACTCATCATGAAGATTGGATTTTCTGCAGGAAGTGATTTCATAAGCTTAGCTTGGATTTCATCTTTTGCTACAGTCCAGAACGAAATAACGCGGTCATAACGTTCTTCTTCAGTGATTAAACCACGACGGAATTGTTTTAAAACATTATCTACTTTTGCTTGAGTAGAAACAAGAATATCTTGTTTATCTGGTAAAACGATGATATCAGAAATACCAATTGAAATACCGGCTTTAGTAGAGTATTTGAATCCTAAATCCTTCATGCGATCAAGCATTATTGAAGTTTCAGTAATGTGATAACGAGCAAATACTTCTGCAATTACATTACCAAGATATTTTTTCGTGAACGGTTTAACAACTTCTGCATTATCTAAATACTCTTTAATGTTTGTTGTTGTCGATACGAAATAATGATCTGGTGTATTTAACAAGTTAGCATTTGATGGCTCGTTGATGAATGGGAAGTTATTATCAAATATTTCATTGAAGATAATTTTACCAACTGATGTTAATAACAGTTTTGTATTTTGTTCTTCAGTGAATGTTTCATTGTTTAGAGATGATGCTTTAATCGCCACGCGAGTGTGTAAATGCACTTTTTCGTTTTGGTATGCAATCATCATTTCTTCACTATCTGTAAAAATAGTTCCTTCGCCGATGCTACCTTTACGTTCAAGCGTTAGGTAATAGTTACCTAAAACCATATCTTGTGAAGGTGTTACGACTGGTTTACCATCTTTAGGATTCAGGATATTTTGTGCTGCAAGCATTAATAAACGTGCTTCTGCTTGTGCTTCTGCTGATAAAGGAACATGGACCGCCATTTGGTCACCATCAAAGTCAGCGTTATAAGCTGTACATACTAATGGGTGAAGACGGATTGCTTTACCTTCGATCAACGTTGGCTCAAACGCTTGAATACCAAGTCTGTGAAGCGTCGGTGCACGGTTAAGTAATACTGGGTGTTCGCGAATAATTTCTTCTAAAACATCCCAAACTTCTTCATGCATGCGTTCGATTTTACGTTTAGCTGATTTAATATTATGCGCTAAACCACGTTCAACAAGCTCTTTCATTAAGAAAGGTTTGAATAGTTCGATTGCCATACCTTTTGGTAGACCACATTGGTACATTTTTAAAGATGGACCAACAACAATTACAGAACGACCTGAGTAATCGACACGTTTACCTAATAAGTTTTGACGGAAACGACCTTGTTTACCTTTTAACATATGAGAAAGAGATTTCAATGGACGGTTACCTGGTCCAGTTACTGGACGGCCACGACGACCATTATCGATTAGAGCATCTACTGCTTCTTGTAGCATACGTTTTTCATTTTGAACAATGATTCCCGGTGCGCCAAGATCTAATAGACGTTTTAAACGGTTGTTACGGTTAATAACGCGACGATATAAATCATTAAGGTCACTCGTTGCAAAACGACCACCGTCAAGTTGTACCATTGGACGTAATTCTGGTGGAATTACTGGTAGTACGTCAAGGATCATCCAATCAGGACGGTTGCCTGAGTGACGGAATGATTCTACAACTTCAAGACGTTTGATAGCACGTGTACGGCGTTGGCCTTGTGCAGTTTTAAGTTCTTCTTTAAGCATTTCAGTCTCTTTATCAAGATCGATTTCTCTTAGAAGATCTTTAATTGCTTCAGCACCCATTGCTGCTCTGAATGTTGAACCGAATTTTTCGCGATATGCGCGATATTCTTTTTCTGAAAGCAATTGTTTTTTCTCAAGTGGTGTATCAGCTGACTCGATTACTACATAAGAGGCAAAATAAATTACTTCTTCAAGTGCACGAGGTGACATGTCTAAAATTAGACCCATACGTGATGGGATACCTTTGAAATACCAAATATGTGATACTGGTGCTGCTAATTCGATGTGGCCCATGCGTTCGCGACGTACTTTTGCACGTGTTACTTCAACTCCACAACGATCACAAACTACGCCTTTATAACGAACGCGTTTGTATTTACCACAGTGGCATTCCCAGTCTTTTGTTGGACCGAAAATACGTTCACAGAACAAACCATCTTTTTCTGGTTTTAGCGTGCGGTAATTTATTGTTTCTGGTTTTTTTACTTCTCCATAAGACCATGAGCGGATTTTATCCGGTGATGCTAAACCAATTTTCATATACTCAAAATTATTAACGTCTATCAAGGAGCCTACCTCCCTTTATTCTGAAGTCTAATTGACTACTAAAATTAGCTCGACGATTGATTTTTATTCATAAATTGGAATTAGGACAAGCCTAATTAAGGCCTGTCCATCCTCCAAACAATTGTTAATTAGTTCTCTTTAACTGCAGATGTTTCTTCATCTTTTGGAAGAATATTTAACGCTTCGTTAGAGGCATTTTCTTCATCCTCTTCCGTATCGCGTAATTCAATTTCTTCGTCATTGATGTTTAACATTTTCACATCTAAACCTAAAGATTGTAACTCTTTAATTAATACTTTGAATGATTCTGGAACACCAGGTTCTGGAATACTATCACCTTTTACGATTGCTTCGTATGTTTTAACACGACCCACAACGTCATCTGATTTAACAGTTAAGATTTCTTGAAGTGTGTGCGCTGCACCATATGCTTCAAGAGCCCAAACTTCCATCTCACCGAAACGTTGTCCACCGAATTGCGCTTTACCACCAAGTGGTTGTTGCGTAACTAATGAGTAAGGTCCTGTAGAACGTGCATGAAGCTTATCGTCAACCATGTGGGCAAGTTTGATCATATACATAACCCCAACTGATACACGGTTGTCTAGTGGCTCACCTGAGCGACCATCATAAAGGACAGTTTTACCATCACGGTTCATTCCAGCTTCTTCCATCGTTTTCCATACATCGTCATCTGACGCTCCATCAAATACTGGTGAAGCCATATGAACACCAAGAGTACGAGCAGCCATACCTAAATGAAGCTCTAATACTTGTCCGATATTCATACGAGAAGGTACACCTAGTGGGTTTAACATAATGTCAACCGGCGTACCGTCTGGAAGGAACGGCATGTCTTCTGATGGTAAGATGCGTGAAATTACACCTTTGTTACCATGTCGTCCGGCCATTTTGTCACCAACGCGAATTTTACGTTTTTGAACAATATAAGCACGCACTAATTGGTTAACGCCTGGTGATAATTCGTCGCCATCTTCACGATTGAAGACTTTAACATCTAGTACGATACCGCCAGCGCCGTGAGGAACACGTAGTGAAGTATCACGTACTTCACGCGCTTTTTCACCGAAGATTGCATGTAATAAGCGTTCTTCAGCAGTTAGCTCTGTAACACCTTTAGGCGTTACTTTACCAACTAGGATATCGCCATCATTTACTTCAGCACCAATACGGATGATTCCGCGTTCATCAAGGTTGCGAAGAGCGTCCTCACCAACATTTGGAATGTCGCGAGTAATTTCTTCAGGCCCTAATTTTGTATCACGCGCTTCTGATTCATATTCTTCAATATGGACAGAAGTATAAACGTCTTCTTTTACAAGACTTTCGTTCATAATAACGGCATCCTCATAGTTGTAACCATTCCAAGTCATGAATGCCACGACTACATTACGTCCTAAAGCAAGCTCACCGCGTTCCATTGAAGGACCGTCAGCAATGATATCACGTGGATTTACGCGATCTCCTACTTGTACTAATGGGCGTTGGTTATAACTAGTACCTTGGTTTGAGCGTATGAATTTTTGTAATTTATATTTAGTTAAATCGCCTTTAACTTCTTTGCCTTCTACTTCTTCAATACGGCGAATGTGGATAGAACGAGCCTCTACATGTTCTACAATACCAGTAAATTTAGCTACTACTGCAGCACCAGAGTCACGAGCATCAACATGTTCCATACCAGTTCCGACAAATGGAGCTTCTGGATTTAACAAAGGAACAGCTTGACGTTGCATGTTGGCACCCATTAAAGCACGGTTGGAGTCATCGTTTTCTAAAAATGGGATACATGCTGTCGCAGCAGATACTACTTGTTTAGGAGATACGTCCATATAGTCGACTAAATCACGTTTGAAAACAGAGTTATCTCCGCGGAAACGTCCAACTACTTCTTCCTCAGTGAACGAGCCATCATCATTTAAGAGAGAGTTCGCTTGAGCAACGATGTAATTATCTTCTTCATCTGCTGTTAAATAATCAATATGCGCAGTTAAATGACCTGTTTCAGGATCCACACGACGGTACGGTGTTTCGATGAAACCAAATTTATTTACTTTTGCATAAGATGATAGAGAGTTTATTAACCCGATATTCGGACCCTCTGGCGTTTCAATTGGACACATACGACCATAGTGAGAGTAATGAACGTCACGTACTTCAAAGCCAGCACGTTCACGTGTTAAACCACCGGGTCCTAATGCAGATAGACGACGTTTGTGCGTCAATTCAGCAAGAGGGTTTGTTTGGTCCATGAATTGAGATAATTGAGAGCTACCAAAGAATTCTTTAATAGACGCAATTACAGGGCGGATATTGATCAATTGTTGTGGAACGATTGATTCAGTATCGTTAATAGACATACGTTCACGAACTACGCGTTCCATACGTGATAGACCGATACGGAATTGGTTTTGTAAAAGCTCACCAACAGAACGTAAACGACGGTTACCTAAGTGATCGATATCATCTGTATCGCCCACGCCGTATAGAAGGTTAAAGAAGTAAGACACAGATGCTACAACGTCTGCTGGAGTGACATTTTTCACTTCATCATCAATATAAGCGTTACTGATTACTTTGATTTCTTTTTGCGATTCATCATTCGGAGCATAAATCTTAATTTCTTGTACCAATACATCGCCTTCGATTACGCCGCCAATTTTAGATAATGTTTTGAAACCTACTCCATTTTCTAAATGCGGAATTAAACGATCTAATACACGACGATCAATTAAAGTACCTTTTTCAACTAAAATTTCACCAGTTTCAGGGTCAATCAATGTTTCTGCAATTGTTTGATTGAATAGGCGATTTTTAATATGAAGTTTTTTGTTCATTTTATAGCGACCAACATTTGCTAAATCATAGCGTTTTGGGTCGAAGAAACGAGAATACAATAGATTTTTAGCACTTTCTACTGTTGGTGGTTCACCAGGACGTAGACGCTCATAAATTTCTAAAAGTGCTTTTTCAGTACTTTCAGTATTATCTTTTTCTAATGTATTACGTAGGTATTCGTTATCACCAATCAACTCGATGATTTCTTGGTCTGAAGCAAATCCTAGCGCACGTAGCAATACCGTTACTGGTAATTTACGTGTACGGTCAATACGAACATGAACGACATCTTTTGCATCTGTTTCATATTCAAGCCAAGCACCACGGTTAGGAATAACTGTAGCTCCAAAGCCTTTTTTACCGTTTTTATCAGTCTTATCATGATAATAAACACTTGGTGATCTTACTAATTGTGAAACGATAACACGTTCCGCGCCGTTGATAATGAAAGTACCAGTTTCAGTCATCAGTGGGAAATCTCCCATGAATACTTCTTGCTCTTTCACTTCTTCAGTTTCTTTGTTGTGCAGACGCACTTTAACTCTTAATGGTGCCGCATAAGTCGCATCACGTTGTTTACATTCATCGACATCATATTTCGGATCTCCGAGACTATAATCGACAAATTCAAGTGATAGATTCCCTGTAAAGTCTTCGATCGGTGAAATGTCACGGAACATTTCTCGTAGACCTTCTTCAAGGAACCATTCGTTTGAAGCGCTTTGAATCTCAATAAGATTCGGAAGTTCTAGCACCTCTTTAATACGCGCGAAGCTTCTACGCTGGCGGTGTTGTCCGTACTGAACTAGTTGACCTGTCAACTCATTCACCCCTCAATAAAGCGATAATAGGTCTTTCACAACCACACTAATTTACTGTATGATTTGAAAGACAAAAAAGAAAACGAGTTCATTTAAAGCGCTCATTTTCGTTGTACCAAAGTAAAAATTGCGAAACTACTTATTGACATTTCAATAAGTAGACATACCTATGCAATCTAATATTTTTGCATTTTCTTATAATATCATAGCCGATTTGTCAAGTCAATCGTTTACACTTGACATTTTTATTTCACGGCTTTGATAATCCAGTACCCTCGTACCTTATCGACGATATTTACCGAGCTAAATTTTTCAGCCAAATGATCGATGGTCGATGGAGCACCTTGTTTTTTTTGTATAACAATCCATAATTCTCCCTGTTCTACGAGCAATTCAAATGCACGGTCATAAAACTTGAAAATCGTTTGCTTTCCAGCTCGAATAGGCGGGTTTGTCAAAACAGCAGCGACATTTTTTGTATTCACTATTGAAAGTGCATCACTTTCATAAATCTGCACATTTTGTACCCCGTTTAATGTTGCATTCTTCTTCGCTAAGCCTAAAGCACGATCGTTTACATCCATCATATGAACTTCACGCGTTGGATAACTCTTCGCGATAGATAAGCCAATCGGACCGTATCCACATCCTACATCCAAAATATCTCCAGCAACATCCGGCATTTCGAAAAGGTCTATAAGAACACGGGAGCCAAAATCTACCTCGCTTTTACTAAATACCCCTGCATCCGTTTCAAACGTAAAAGTCATACCACGTAATGGGAAATCCCAGCGACGGGGCTTACTTTCTGCATGTGGGTTATTCGTATAATAATGATCTGACATCACATTGCCCTCCTTCACAGAAAATGAAGAAAAAGCTCGTCAATATACATTGACGAGCTTTTCAGTATCCAATAGAAATTATTTAATTTCTAGTGAAGCGCCAACTTCTTCAAGTTTAGCTTTGATTTCATCAGCATCAGCTTGTGAAATACCTTCTTTGATAGCTTTAGGAGCGTTATCTACAACTTCTTTAGCTTCTTTAAGACCTAAACCAGTGATTTCGCGTACTACTTTGATTACTTTGATTTTAGAATCGCCAGCAGAAGTTAAGATTACGTCGAATTCAGTTTGTTCAGCGGCAGCAGCACCTGCTACAGCGCCAGCAGCTACAGGAGCAGCAGCAGTTACGCCAAATTCTTCTTCAATTGCTTTTACTAAATCGTTTAATTCTAGAACTGTCATAGCTTTGATTGCTTCTAAGATTTGTTCTTGGTTCATTATGAGTTCCTCCTATTGGAATCTAATTTTTGTTTTTTTGTGCATGAAAGTCATGCGGTGAAGGCTAAGCCGCTATTAAGCGCCTTGCTCTTCTTTTTGTTCTGCAACAGCTTTTGTTGCAAGTGCGAAGTTGCGCATTGGTGCTTGTAGAACAGATAAAAGCATTGATAGTAAACCATCGCGTGATGGAAGTTCTGCAAGTGCTTTGATTTCTTCTTCATTAGCAAACGTACCTTCGATTAAACCAGCTTTAATTACAAGTTGTTCGTTTTCTTTCGCGAAGTTGTTGATAATGCGGGCTGGAGCGATAACATCTTCTTTCGAAAATGCGATTGCGTTTGGACCAGTTAAAACTGAATTTAATTCAGCATGACCAACTTCTTCAGCAGCACGACGAACTAAAGTATTTTTGTATACTTTAAATTCAACGCCAGCTTCACGTAATTGCTTACGTAATTCAGTAACTTGTTGAACAGTAAGACCACGGAAGTCTACTACTACTACTGATGCTGCATCTTGAAATTTCTCAGCGATTTCTTGAACAACAGTTTGTTTTAATTCAACTGCTTTGCTCATATTGGACACCTCCTATTAGAATGGGTCACCTATACCGACAAAAGAAAAGCCCCTTATCATGTAGACAAGGGGCGGAAAGTCATCATCTTAAAAGAGTCTGATTCCTTTGCCCTCGGTAGGATTATTAAACGATCAATTAAGTCGCCCCTACTGTCTGTGGTACAAATGGATAATTCACAACGTTGTTCATTTTAGCAAACGAACAAATCGTTGTCAATAACGAAATTATTTAGTTAAAGATTGAGTATCAACTTTAATTGATGGTCCCATAGTTGAAGTCACGTGAAGTGATTTCAAGTATACACCTTTAGCTGTTGCAGGTTTAGCTTTTTGGATCACTTCAATGATAGTGTTTAAGTTCTCAGCTAATTTAGCAGCGTCGAATGAAACTTTACCGATTGGTGCGTGAACAATACCAGCTTTATCAGCGCGGTATTCAACTTTACCAGCTTTAATTTCGTTAACAGCTTTAGTTACGTCAAACGTAACTGTACCTGTTTTAGGGTTTGGCATTAAGCCTTTAGGTCCTAATACGCGACCAAGTTTACCAACTTCACCCATCATGTCTGGAGTAGCAACGATTACGTCGAAGTCAAACCAGCCACCTTGGATTTTTTGGATGTATTCAGCGTCACCAACGAAGTCAGCGCCAGCAGCTTCTGCTTCTTTGATTTTTTCGCCTTTAGCGAATACTAAAACTTTTTGAGTTTTACCAGTACCGTTTGGAAGTACTACTGCTCCACGGATTTGTTGGTCATTTTTACGAGTATCAATGTTTAAGTTGAAAGCAACTTCAACAGTTGCATCAAAGTTCACTGAACTTGTAGATTTTGCTAATTCTGTTGCAGCTGCAACAGTATAAGCTGTATTACGATCTACT
Source organism: Kurthia sibirica (assembly GCF_003143975.1). Taxonomy (GTDB): domain Bacteria; phylum Bacillota; class Bacilli; order Bacillales_A; family Planococcaceae; genus Kurthia; species Kurthia sibirica. Next base: position 41,851 of record NZ_QFVR01000007.1, read on the forward strand.
AATTTAGCAGCATCTTGTAATTTTTTACCTTTTTTAGCCATTATAATTTCCTCCTTGATTGTGGTTGTAACGGGATAAACCTCCCACGAATAAAGGTTGCGCGTTTCAAATGAATATAAGAAACAGGCGCAACCTTTCTTAAAACAATACTTCTCGATCAAGTATGGTATTAGTCTTCGATAACAATACCCATGCTACGAGCAGTTCCTTCTACCATTAACATAGCAGTTTCAACTGACGACGCATTTAAATCAGGCATTTTAGTTTCAGCAATTTCGCGAACTTTATCGCGTTTTACTGTAGCTACTTTAATGCGGTTTGGTTCACCAGAACCCGATTTAATACCAGCTGCTACTTTAAGTAGAACTGCTGCGGGTGGAGTTTTTGTAATGAAAGTGAATGAACGATCTTCAAATACAGAAATCTCAACTGGGATGATTAAACCTGCTTGGTCTTGTGTACGAGCATTGAATTCTTTACAGAATCCCATGATGTTAACACCTGCTTGACCTAATGCAGGACCTACTGGTGGAGCCGGATTTGCTTTTCCAGCTTCAATTTGAAGTTTTACAACTTTTACGACTTTTTTAGCCACGAGACACACCTCCTTAAGTCCGTGATGTGGTCAAAGGGTTACCCCTCCCACTCAATATCTGTTCGTCGGCTTATACCGAAAACATTATAATTACGGTTTAGTCTGACCTTTTAGTCTGACCTTTGAAATGATAACACTTTTAAGTTTTCGGTGCAAGTTCAATTAATATTAAACTTTTAAAACTTGAGCAAAATCTAATTCCATAACTGTTTCGCGACCAAACATATCAACTGTTACCTTGATTTTTTGATCTTCTTCAATTATTTCTTCAACAATACCTTGGAAGTGTGCGAAAGGTCCTTCTAGTACTTCTACTAAATCGCCTACTGCATAATCCAATTCTACGGTTGGATTTGTTGCTTCCATTTGTTTCAGGATTGCATCTACTTCTTCAGGTAGTAATGGCGTTGGTTTAACTCCGCCACCTGATGAACCAATAAACCCAGTCACTCCTGGTGTATTTCGAACAACGTACCAAGCGTCATCTGTCATAATTAATTCTACTAATACGTAACCCGGGAATGTTTTACGCATATATACTTTTTTCTTACCATCTTTTACTTCTGTTTCTTGCTCTTCTGGAATGATTACTCGGAAAATTTTATCCGACATTCCCATCGTTTCGATACGTTTTTCAAGATTTAATTTAACCTTATTCTCATAACCTGAGTACGTATGAACGACATACCAATTTTTTTCCATGATTGTCAGGACGCTTAGTCCATTCCCTCCCTTTTTTAGCCAAATGAAAAAACCCGTAGTCTGTTACGGGCTCTTTCAAAAATAATAACATTATTCGTCTATAAATCCAAATACATGCGGAATAATTTTGAGACACCTGAATCCACTAGCATAAAGAATGCTGCCATAAAGATTAGCGTTGAAATAACAACAAGTGTGTATTTACTAAGTTCTTTACGTTTAGGCCAGCTTGTTTTTCTCATCTCAGATAGAACATTTTTTAAAAACTGTTTAATCTTTGCCATCTAACCTAACCTCCGAATAAAATCATATATACAAAACTTCATTTCTTATCTAGTCTGTTTATGCAATGTGTGTTCGTTACAGTGCGAGCAGAATTTTTTGAATTCTAGTCGTTTCGTAGACTCTTTAGGAGCCGGTACACTATAATTACGTCCGCCACATTTTTCACAGCATAGTACGATCTTATTAGCCATATTTTATCACCCTTAGGCATTTGTTCTTTTAAAAGACTACCATTTTTTCGCATAGACTGTCAAATACGTTAAAAGCTTAAAATATGCTGCTCGAGCTTACGTTTAATTCGTTGTAGCGCGTTATCTATTGATTTTACATCTTTCTTTAAGGCCAATGACATCTCCTGATATGTACAATCATCCAAATAGAGAGCTAACACTTGTTTTTCAAAAGAACTCAGCACCGTTTCGATGCGTTCTTCCATGAAATCAAAGCGTTCTCTGTGTACCATCATTTCTTGGGGATCGTCGCTTGTACCTACTGATACTAAATCCATCAATGTGTTGGATTGTTCTTCATCACTTATTGGTTTATCCAGTGATACGGATGAGTTTAGCGGGATATGTTTTTGGCGTGTTGCCGTTTTTATCGCCGTAATAATCTGCCTTGTAATACATAGTTCCGCAAATACTTTAAAGGATACTTGCCTGTCTTCTTTAAAGTCTCGAATACCTTTGTAAAGGCCGATCATTCCCTCCTGTACAATATCATCTCGATCTGCACCAATAAGAAAATAAGATTTCGCCTTATGTCGAACAATATTTTTATACTTTGTAATCAAAAAATCTAAAGCGTCACTATCGCCCTCACGAGTTCTTGATACCAACTCTTCGTCGGATAAGGATTTAAATTGCTTTTGCTTCATTAGTAATTGATCATGATTTATCAAAGTATCACCTCAACCGCGACCTTCGCGTAATTAAAATCAGTATAACTCAATTAACAATCTTTAGCTATACTCCTAAATTTTACCTCTACGAATTTCTTCTAACCTCGCAGCAACTTCATCCGTCATTTTTATTTTACGTGATGGCTTTTGCTGTAATGTTTCTTGTACCTTTTCAGTTATACCTCGCTGAACGTTTTGCACATCAATTTCAAATTCTCGTGCAGATTTCCTAAGTGCACCATTGCCGAATATAACATTTTGCTCTGTCATATCACTTGTAGCCACATAGATTTTCGTACGTTTTGTCATCAGCTCATTTGATAGACGCTCAATTCGAGCATCTGCCGTTTCTTTTGATTTTGTAAAAATTACTTCGACATTATGTTTTTTTAATTTTGTCGCATTACCAGCTACGAGATACGCATCAAAGATAACGATGACGCGTAATCCCGAGTATGCCTGATAATCGGCCATCAATTCGATGAGACGATCCCTTGCATCGACGAGGCTTATCCGTTTCAAAGCTTGTAATTCCTGCCATGCGCCAATAATGTTATAGCCATCTACCAACATAATATCCATATGCGGTCACTTATAGTTCATGACGCTTGCGATAGACTTCATACATCAATAATGAAGCTGCCACTGAAGCGTTCAATGAAGTTACATGTCCAACCATTGGTAAATTATAAAGGAAATCACATTTTTCTTTTAAAATACGACTCATCCCTTTACCCTCACTGCCAATAATTATCGCCAGTGGTAATGTAGCATCCATGCGGCGATAATCGGCTGAACCTTTAGCATCTGTACCCGCGATCCATACGCCACGTTCTTTTAGTTCTTCAACAGTTTGTGACAAATTCGTCACGCGTACAGTTGGTATATATTCAATAGCACCTGTAGATGCTTTGGCTACGACAGCCGTTAAAGCAACTGAACGACGTTTTGGAATGATAATTCCATGTGCACCAACAGCATCTGCTGTACGCATAATAGAACCAAGGTTATGTGGATCTTCCAATTCATCTAAAATAATGATAAATGGATCTTCTCCGCGTTTTTCTGCGATAGCAAAAATATCATTTAGTTCTGCATAATTATAAGCAGCAACCGAAGCCACTACACCTTGATGCGTCTCAGATGATAGATTATTAAGTTTTTCTTTTGGTACGAATTGTACAATGATACCGCGCTCTTTCGCCAAGTTTAACATTTCTGCAATACCCGCTTTTTTAACGCCCTCTGCTACCCAAATTTTGTTGATATCGCGCGTTGAACGCAATGCTTCAAGAACCGGATTTTTCCCGACAATCATCTCTTTTGTTTCTTCGTTGTGATCCATTTTATTTTCCATTTTGTTGAGACACCTCATTTTTTGTTTCGACAATTTTTATTGTATGGTCGATTATACGCGCAACTCGTTCATGACGTCCAAGTAAATATAAATAACCGAGTACCGCTTCGTACGCAGAGCTATAATTATAGGTTTGTACATCTGTATTACGCGGCACAGAGCCGGACTTTGCATTACGTCCTCGACGTAGTATAGCAAGCTCTTCTTCTGTATAAAATTCTTCCGCCATTAATTGGCGAACGACTTTAGCCTGTGCTTTTGCAGAGACATATTTTGTCGCTTCTTTATGGAGAATATTAGGTTTTATTTTTCCAAGTCGCAATAAATGCTCACGAATAGCGATTTCTAAAACCGAGTCGCCCATATAAGCTAAAGCAAGAGCTTTAATTTGTTTGACATCCTCATCTCTAAGTTCGCTCACTTCATTACCCCCGTTTCCATCTAACGCCTTGTCGCGTATCTTCTAAAATAATATTTTGTGCTTTTAGTAAGTCACGAATTTCATCCGATCTAGCAAAATCTCGATCTTTACGCGCTTGTTGACGTTCGGCAATTAACGCATCAATTTCTTCGTCTAGTAGGTCTTCATCTTGTGCTAGCTGTAGACCTAAGACCAGCATCAATTCTTCTAAAGCCGTTTTATATGCCGTTAAAACTTCCGCATTTGTATTTGCTTCATTTAAATATTTATTTGCTGCTGTTGAAATGTTAAATAATGCTGAAATAGCATTTGCAGTATTAAAATCATCATCCATCGATTCGATGAAGTAAGCACGAGCTTCTTCAATAATTGCCAATTCAGCTGGATCAACAGCTACTAAATTAGTCGTCGCTGTTAGACGATGTTCCAAGTTTTTATGCGATGTGCGCAAACGATCCAAACTATTTGCTGCAGCCTCTACTAAATCCTGCGCAAAATTAATCGGATTACGATAATGCACAGATAACATGAAGAAACGTAATACTTGTGGATCAATTTGTTGAATAATATCATGCACGAGTATAAAATTCCCTAATGATTTAGACATTTTTTCGTTGTCGATATTAATATAGCCATTATGCATCCAATAGTTCGAGAATTTTTTATCGGTAAATGCTTCTGATTGTGCGATTTCATTTTCATGATGCGGGAACTTCAAATCTTGTCCACCGGCATGAATATCAATAGTATCACCAAAGTGACTATGCACCATTACTGAACATTCAATATGCCAACCCGGACGCCCTTCTCCCCATGGTGCCTGCCATGAAATTTCACCTGGTTTCGCCGCTTTCCACAATGCAAAATCAAGTGCATCTTCTTTTTTTGTCCCTGCTTCTATTCGTGCACCAATTTTTAAATCATCGACAGATTGGTGTGATAGCTGACCGTAGTTTTTAAATTTACGCGTGCGATAGTATACATCGCCTTCTGAAACATAAGCATATTCTTTCTCAATCAACACAGCAATAAACTCAATAATCTCATCCATATGATCCGTCACGCGAGGATGCGCGTTTGCTTTTTCCGCACCAAGCGCTGTAATATCTTCAAAGTAAGCAGCGATAAAACGTTCTGTAAGCTCCGAAACTTCCTCACCAAGCTCATGTGCTACTTTAATAATTTTGTCGTCAACATCTGTAAAATTGGAAACATAGTCCACTTCGTAGCCACGATATGTTAAATAACGACGAACTGTATCATAGGCGATTACAGGGCGAGCGTTACCTATATGAATATAGTTATATACTGTTGGACCACATACATACATGCGCACCTTTCCTTCTTCTATTGGTTTGAATAATTCTTTTTGGCGACTTAACGAGTTGAAAATTTGAATAGCCATATCGCTTAATCTCTCCTTTTAATCTTTTTTATAAATATTTTCACTAGTTATTCACTTACCTTATAATCTATTGATTTAGTGTACCATCATTTATGACTGAAATAAAAAAGCCTCCATCTATCGCAAGGATAGACAGAGGCGAGAAATACGCGGTTCCACTCTGATTGGAGCTAGCAAAATACGCTAAACCCCCACTTAAAGTCTGGTAACGGCGACGACCGGTTAGAACTACTCGATTCACTCTAACACTCAGAGGTGCATTTCAGCTTTGCAGTGGCTCGGATCACTTTCAGACGATGATGATCCTCTCTAATCGGAGCTTGCGCAACATACTTCTCCTCTTCAACGTTTTGCTTATAATAGTACATATATTGTACAACGACTCGTTGAAATAGTAAATTATTTGATGAATGCTTCGATACGTGCAATAACAGCGTCTTTACCTAAAATTTCAAGTGCATCTGTTAATTCAGGACCGTGCATTTCTCCTGTTGTAGCAACGCGAATTGGCATAAACAAATTTTTGCCTTTATGACCCGTTTCCTTTTGAACAGCTTTAATACATTTTTTAATCTCTGGAGCAACATAATCTTCTAGAGCGATTAATTGTGCTTTAAAAGCAGCCATTACTTCAGGAACTTGTTCGCCTGCTAATACTTCTTTTTCTTCTTCATCAAATAGTAATTCATCTGTAAAGAATTGTTCAGATAGTTCAACAATTTCAGCTCCAAAGCTCATTTGCTCATGGTATAAACCAATTAGTTTACTAGCCCACTCAGCTTCTTCGGCAGTTGGGTTTTCAGAAACTTTACCAGCAGCTTGCAGGAATGGTAAGCATAAAGCAACAACATCTTCATGTGATAATTGCTTCATGTATTGGTTGTTTACCCATTTTAATTTGTTCGTATCAAACATAGATGGTGACTTAGATAGGCGTGATTCGTTGAATTTAGCGATTAACTCTTCTTTAGAGAAAATTTCTTTTTCAGCGTCTTCACCTTCTGGAGACCACCCTAACAATGCGAAGAAATTAAACATTGCATCCGGTAAATAACCTAAGTCTTTATATTGTGTGATGAATTGAATAATTGATTCGTCGCGTTTTGATAATTTTTTACGTGATTCATTAATAATCAATGTCATATGACCGTACTTTGGTGCTGTCCAACCAAATGCATCAAAGACCATAATTTGTTTTGGTGTATTTGATAAATGTTCTTCACCACGGAAAACATGTGTCATCTCCATTAAGTGATCATCTAATACAACAGCATAGTTGTATGTTGGGATGCCATTTTGTTTGACGATTACCCAGTCACCAATATCTGATGATTCAAATGATACTTCTCCACGAACGATATCATCAAATACATATGTTACATCTTCTGGTACGCGGAAACGAATTGTGAACGCTTCTCCAGCCGCTTCTTTAGCAGCCGTTTCTTCAGCTGTTAAATGGCTACATTTACCGTTATACATCGGAGCCGCCACACCATTGTCATGTTGCGTTTCACGATCTGCTTCTAATTCTTCAGAAGTACAAAAACATTTATACGCTCTGCCCATGTCGATTAGTTTTTGCGCGTGATCTGTGTACGTATCTAAACGTTCCATTTGACGATAAGGAGCATATGGTCCACCGATATCGATTGACTCATCATATTCCATACCTAACCATTTCAAGTTATCTAATTGAGATGCTTCTCCGCCTTCGATGTTACGGGCGATATCAGTATCCTCGATGCGCACGATGAAATCTCCACCATGATGTCTTGCGAATAAATAATTGAAAAGTGCCGTACGCGCGCCACCGATATGCAATTGTCCCGTTGGACTTGGTGCGTAACGAACACGAACTTTGTTAGCCATTTGTAGTTCCTCCTAGTTTATCTGTCGAAATTCAACTTTTTTTAGTTTACCACTGTAGATTAAAAATTTAAAGGAAGTCAGTCCTTGATTAGTAAAATTGTAGCCATTGCCGCAATTCCTTCTTCACGTCCGACGAAACCTAACTTCTCAGTCGTTGTCGCTTTGACATTGACCTGTTGTGCTTCCGCATTTAATAATTCTGCAATTCGCTGGCGCATCTGTTCAATATAGGGCGCCATTTTTGGACGTTGTGCCATAATCGTACAATCGATATTCCCTAATTTATACCCTTTTTCTTCAACGATATGCCAAATATACTGTAATAACTTTGCAGAATCGGCATCTTTAAATTCTGGATCTGTATCTGGAAAATGTCTGCCGATATCTCCTTCACCAATCGCTCCTAATGCTGCATCCGTTACCGTATGTAACAAAACATCCGCATCCGAGTGCCCGATCAAACCTTTTTCGTGTGGAATCGTAATCCCTCCGATAATCAGTGGACGCCCTTCTGCAAATTCATGTACGTCAAAACCTTGTCCTATTCTAAACATTCTGTTGTCCTCCTCGACGGCGGTTTAAAATCGCCTCTCCAAATAATAAATCTTCTTTAGTCGTAATTTTAACATTTTCATAATCGCTTTCAACCATACAGACTACTTCCCCTAATCTTTCGACAAGCATCGATTCATCTGTCCCTAAAAAACCATCTTTTTCGGCTTGTTGTTGCGCTCTTCGCAATAACTCAAAATTAAAAGCTTGCGGCGTTTGAATCATCCACAGGTCCTCACGATTTACCGTACCCTCTATGATACCGTTCGACACGCGTTTCATCGTATCTTTTGCTCTCACACCAGCAATTGCAGCCCCATGAGTCGCTGCTTTTTGCATCAGCTTATGAATCGTTTCTTGCTGAATGAAAGGTCGCGCCGCATCGTGGACGAGAACGACGTCTGCCGCCCTGATTTGCTTGACGCATGCATTGACACTATATTGGCGTTCATCGCCTCCTACAGGCATCGCTACTACCTTAGAAATGCTATAGCGTGCTAGTAGCTCCTCAATTTCAGTTTTTTCACTTGATTTGATTGCTAAATAAATAGCCCGGCATGCTTGATCGTCTTGAAAAACGGTTAAAGTATGCGCTAAAATCGGCTTATTTAATAGCTCTAAAAACAATTTATTTTTACCTGCACCCATGCGCTTGCCACTTCCTGCAGCTGGTAAAATAACGTCGTATTGCATCGCGTGTCACGCTCCTTCAATAGAAAGGACAAGGCAACTGCTCCCTTGTCCTGTTGTTATGCTCTTATACTACCATTATTTATGACTGTTTGGCTTTGCAAAAATCATTCTACCCGCTGATGTTTGTAGCACGGATGTGACGATCACTGTGATCGCTTGACCAATATAAAACTTACCTTCTTCTACTACAATCATCGTACCATCATCGAGATAGGCCACACCTTGATTATGTTCTTTGCCATCTTTGATAACGACAACATTCATTTCCTCACCAGGAATAACAACTGGTTTTACTGCATTCGCCAAATCATTAATATTCAGTACTTTCACTTTGTGCAAATCACAAACTTTATTTAGGTTAAAGTCATTTGTCAAAATTTGTCCGCCCATTTTTTTTGCTAAACGAACCAACTTTAAATCTACTTCTAAAATATCATCAAAATCTACTTCAGTAATTATTACATTGGATGTATGGTCATCTTGTAATGCTTTTAAAATATCTAAACCCCGACGGCCGCGCGTTCTTTTTAGTGTGTCGGAAGAGTCGGCAATATGTTGCAGTTCCGTCAAGACAAACTGCGGTACAACCAGTACACCTTCTATAAAACCTGTTTTAGCAATATCTGCGATACGCCCATCGATAATAACGCTTGTATCCAAAAGCTTATAGCTATCATCTACGATCCGTTCTTCTGCAGACTCTGCATTCGCCTTACGTTTTGAATTTTTTGTAGCAAAAACATGTAAGAGTTCATCACGTTTTTTGAAACCAATTGAAAAGCATAAATAGCCAAGAACAATTGATAAAATGATGGGGATAATATTCGTAAATGGTGGCAACATCATACCATCAATGGCAACGCTTATTAAAAAGGCGACAATCAATCCAATAATTAATCCGAGTGTACCAAATAATAGATCACCAACTGGTGCCTTCAGCAAGCGGTCTTCCATCCATTTTAAGAAACGGACAAAGGGATCGACTAATGAGAAGGATAATGCGAATAAAATGATCGCTCCTATAATAACCGATACATACGGATTATTAATCCATGGGTTTGAGGATAAATTAATCAATTCATATAATGGCGGTAATAAAATTAAACCCAATGTCCCTCCAATAAATAGGAATACTACTTGAATAAGTTTTTTCAACATTAACATCCACCTCCTTTATTTCTGATTATACATTGATTCCCTTATATTCACTGTCATAAGCATTTCTAACTTGAAACTGGTTACAGCTCTTTAAAAGCGATTTTCAACGCTTGATTAACCGTTTCGACACCCATTACTTGAATGCCCTCTGGATATTCCCAACCACCTAAGTTGGATGCTGGAATAATCGCACGTTTAAAGCCAAGTTTTGCTGCTTCTTGCACACGTTGTTCAATGCGAGAAACACGACGTACCTCACCAGTAAGTCCTACCTCACCTACAAAGCAATCACGCTCATTGGCTGCCATATCTTTAAAACTTGATACGATACATACTAACACGGCCAAATCGATGGCTGGTTCATCCAATTTGACGCCACCTGCTACTTTTATATAAGCATCTTGCGCCTGTAGTAGTAAACCCATACGTTTTTCTAACACAGCCATTAATAATGACACACGATTTTGATCTAAACCCGTTGCCATACGCTTTGGATAATTAAAACTTGATGGGGATACTAGCGATTGTATTTCAACTAATATCGGCCTTGTTCCCTCCATTGACGCTACGACCGTCGAGCCAGGTGCTCCTTGTGAACGCTCTTGTAAAAAAAGCTCAGATGGATTATTTACTTCCTTCAAGCCATCTTGAAGCATTTCAAAAATAGCAATTTCATTCGTGGAGCCGAAGCGATTTTTTTGACTGCGTAAGATGCGGTACGTATGGTGACGTTCACCCTCAAAATACAAAACCGTATCTACCATATGTTCTAAAATACGCGGCCCTGCTATTTGACCTTCTTTTGTCACATGTCCAACTAAGAAAATCGCAATATTTTTCGTTTTTGCAATGCGCATTAATTCTGCCGTACATTCACGCACTTGCGAAACGCTACCAGGTGCACTTGTCACTTCTGGATGATGGACCGTTTGAATAGAATCAACGATGACAAACTTCGGTTTTACTTCTTCAATCGTATCATGTAAAAATTCTAAATTTGTTTCCGAATAGATATAAAGCTCGGACGATTTTACACCAAGACGTTCTGCTCTCATTTTTGTTTGACGAATAGATTCTTCCCCCGAAATATACAGTACGCGGTGTCCTTGATTTGATAGCAACGCAGATACTTGTAATAAAAGCGTCGATTTCCCAATACCTGGATCTCCACCGATTAAGATCAGTGAACCAGGAACTACTCCACCACCTAAGACGCGATTAAGTTCATTTAGTTCCGTTTTAACACGCGGTTCGTCTTCTGTTTCAATAGAAATAATCGGCAGTGCTTTTTGTGCTGATTTACTTACTGTATGTTGAAAAGCACCTCTTGGGCCCTTTTGTACAATTTCCACATCTTCGACCATCTTATTCCACTCGCCGCAACCCGGGCATCTACCCATCCATTTTGGCGCTTCATAACCACAACTATTACACATGAATTTCGTTTTTTTCTTGACCATCTTCATCTGCACCTCCATCTTCGTTCTATTATAAAGCAAGACACCCCAAACAATAACGTTTGGGGTGTTCTCTTTGTCTAATTCATTTATTAAAAGTGACAATTATTTAACTTCTGTCACTTCTTTCTCAATTTTTGGTTCTTTAATGTCTACTACAAACTCTTTATCCTTCACATCAAAGACAACGACATGATTTGGTAAGAGCGTGCCTTTTAGAATTTCTTCTGATAGGCGATCTTCCACATTTTTCTGAATAGCACGGCGCAATGGACGCGCACCATATTCTGGGTCATAACCTTCATCTGCAAGTTTTTCAAGCGCTGCAGGTGTCAGTTCCAATTGAATATCCTGTTCTGCTAAACGACTTGTCAATTGTACCGACATTTTTTGTACAATTTCTGATAATTGGTCTTTTTCTAATGCGTGGAAAACAATCATCTCGTCCACGCGGTTCAAGAACTCTGGACGGAATGCTTTTTTCAATTCTTCTAACATAACATTTTTTGCATTGTCCTGTGATTGTTTTTTCTCTTGTGCACCAAAGCCCAATGATTTTCTGAATTTCAATGCTTCAGCACCGATATTTGATGTCATAATCACAACGGTATTACGGAAGTCAACGACACGACCTTTCGAATCGGTTAGGCGACCGTCATCCAATACTTGTAATAGAATATTAAAGACATCTGGATGCGCTTTTTCAATTTCATCGAAAAGAATAACGGAGTATGGTTTACGGCGTACTTTCTCCGTTAACTGTCCGCCTTCTTCAAAGCCAACATAACCCGGAGGTGAGCCAACTAGACGTGATGTCGAGTGTTTTTCCATATACTCAGACATATCGACACGAATCATTGAATCTTCTTCACCAAACATCACTTCGGCTAAAGCTCTTGCAAGTTCCGTTTTACCGACACCTGTAGGCCCTAAGAAGATAAACGATCCAATCGGACGTTTTGGATCTTTTAAACCAGCTCTTGCACGACGAATCGCACGTGAAATAGCTTCGACTGCTTCATTTTGTCCAACGACACGTTTATGAAGCTCGCCTTCTAAATTCAATAGTTTCGCTGATTCTGCTTCTTCAAGTTTCGACACGGGAATACCTGTCCACATCGATACAACTTCGGCAATATCATTGACCGTTACTTTAGATTCCGCACGACCTTGTGCTTCTTTCCAGTTTTTCTTCGTTTGCTCTAACTCCTCGATTAGTTTTTGCTCCGAATCGCGGTAACCTGCTGCTTTTTCAAATTCTTGACTTTGTACTGCTGCATTTTTTTCTGAACGTAGTGCTTCCAAGCTATTTTCTAATTCTTTTAAATTCGGTGGTGTTGTATATGAACGTAAGCGTACTTTTGAGCCTGCTTCATCGATCAAATCAATCGCTTTATCTGGTAGGAAACGATCAGAAATATAACGATCACTCATTTTAACAGCTGCTTCAACCGCTTCATCTGTAATTTTCACACGGTGATGAGCCTCATAACGATCACGTAAACCATCAATAATCTGGATGGCCTCTTCTACTGAAGGCTCGTCTACTTGAATCGGTTGGAAACGTCTTTCAAGCGCTGCATCTTTCTCAATATATTTACGGTACTCATCTAATGTTGTCGCACCAATACATTGTAATTCACCACGTGCTAAAGACGGTTTTAAAATATTGGATGCATCGATTGCACCTTCTGCTCCGCCAGCACCGATCAATGTATGCAATTCATCGATGAATAAAATCACATTACCTGCTTGGCTAATCTCATCCATTACTTTTTTCAAACGATCCTCAAACTCACCGCGATATTTTGTACCCGCAACAACCGTACCCATATCTAATGTCATGACGCGTTTATCGCGTAATATTTCAGGTACTTCATTGTTGATTACTTGCTGTGCTAAACCTTCTGCAATAGCTGTCTTACCAACACCCGGTTCACCGATTAACACGGGATTATTTTTCGTGCGACGAGATAACACTTCGATTACACGTGTAATTTCTTTGCTACGACCAATTACCGGGTCAAGCTTCCCTTCACGAGCAATCTCTGTTAAATCACGCGCTAAGCTATCCAATGTAGGTGTACTAGCCGTTGGTGCCGATGCATTGCTATTTGTAGCTGCATCCGTACTACCCAATAGCTGCAATACTTGCTGACGTGCTTTGTTCAAGCTTACACCTGCGTTATTTAAGACGCGTGCCGCTACGCCCTCACCTTCACGAATTAATGCTAATAATATATGTTCTGTTCCAATATATGTGTGTCCAAGTTTTCTTGATTCATCGACTGACAATTCAATGACTTTTTTAGCGCGAGGCGTATAATGTACAATTGGTCCAACGTTTTTCGTGCCAACACCGACTAAGTCTTCGATGCCTTCCTCAATAATTTCTGGACTAACTTCAATCGCCTCTAACGCCTTAGCAGCGATACCGCCACCCTCACGAATTAAGCCGAGTAGAATATGCTCTGTGCCAATCGCTTCGTGCTTCATGCGAATTGCTTCTTCTTGTGCTAATTGTAAAACCTTTTGAGCTCTTTGAGTAAATCGATTAAACATCATATGAATCCTCTCCCTTTTCCCCGTTATGGTGGTTAATCCCATCAAGAATCATGTCTCTAATTAAAGTTGCACGATAGACATCTCGCTCATTAGGCTTTAATGTTGTACCCGCATATTGTTGTAAAAATCCCTGTTGCATCGCAAGCATACACTTATTTAAAACTTCATTTGGTATGCTATTGATAATACCTAAATCTATACCCAAACGAACATTTGATAAACAAACAGCCGCTTCTTCAGTGGTAAGAATTCGCGCATGCTGTAAGGTTCCCATCGCGCGATGTAATTTATCCGATACAGCGATGGAAGCATGTTCTAACATCGCCTTGCGTGCTGCTGTTTCACGTAGAACGATTTGTTCAACAATAACCGTGAGATCATGAATGATTTCTTCCTCGGTTTTACCGAGTGTTACTTGATTGGAAATTTGATAATAATTACCGATTGCTTCAGTGCCTTCACCATATAAACCTCTTACAACCAATCCTAAACGTGGCATCATCGATATAAGTTGACGCATTTGATTAGTCATTGTCAATGCAGGTAAATGCATCATAACTGAAGCGCGAAGACCTGTACCGACATTCGTCGGGCAGCAAGTAATATAACCATATTTTTCATCGAAAGCATAATCGATACTCGCTTCGATATAATCATCGATTACATTTGCTTTCGCCAATGCTTTTTCAAGTTGTAAACCCGCTTCCAAACACTGAATGCGAATATGGTCTTCTTCATTAATCATAATACTGATTGATTCATCGTCAGCTAGTAATACCGAGCCAACTGTTTCTTTTTTTGCGAGTTGCGGACTGATTAAATGCTTTTCAACAAGCATCTGCTTTTGTAGTGCTGATTTCGTCGTTAAATCAAAATGTGAAAAATGGATTGCCAGTTGTTCAGCATCCAATAGAACACCGCTCACTTGGCGATCGATAGCCATCGCAGTTTCTTCAGAAAAAGCTCTTGGAAAACGATGTCCATCTAGATTACGTGCTAAGCGAATGCGTGTACTCATAACAATATCACCATGCTGTTGATCACCCGACATCCACGCTGCAGAATCATCTTTTAAAAAATGCTCAAAGTTCATCGTCTTCAGCACCACCTTGTTGTAACTTCGCTTGTAAATGATATATTTTATCGCGCAAAGATGCGGCTTCTTCAAAATTTTCATCTTGAATGGCTATTTTCATCATCTGGCGTAAATTTTCTATTTCTTTTTTTAGTTGGTAGGATTCTTGTAAACCACTTGGCACTTTACCAATATGCTTTGTCGCACCATTATGCATACGTTTAAAAACTTGTGGCAACTGCTGTGAAAAAGTTTCATAGCAATGTGGACAATTGAACTTGCCTTGCTGTAAAAATTGTTGGTAGGTCATATGACAATTTGCACATTGAATATCCGATTGGTTTTCTATCGTTGATTCCGGTGTATCTGTAGACCAATCCGGTATGCCAAACCAACTTGAAAAAATTTGTGCAATTGACATTGGCTGTGTGTCCTCACTAGCTGTTTTGGCATAGCCGATTTCTTCACTGCACACATCACAATAATGTTTGGCATAGTGCTCACCGTTTCTCGTATGCGTTACCGTCACGGTAGCAGGCCTTTGCTTACAATTTTCGCATATCATTGCATACACCTTCTTTTATGATTCATTTTCATACATAATCGTCATCAAAATAGCACTCAATATTCGTGCGCGTAGTTGATCGCGATAGGGTAATTCAATGGCGATTACCTGACGATCAACCGCTGCAAGAATCATCTTCGCCTCACGCTTAGAAATCACTTGTTCATCTATAAGTCGAAAGACAATATCTTCCGTTGCAATTTGTGATACTTCATCACCAATATGCTTCAAAATCTCTTCTATTAAATGTGCCTTTGAACTTGCGCGTACACGTAATATACGAATATAACCTCCACCGCCACGTTTACTTTCAACATGGTAGCCTCTTTCAATCGTAAAGCGTGTATTAATCACGTAATTTATTTGAGAGGGAACGCATTGGAAGCGGTCGGCAATTTCGCTTCTTTTAATCTCTATGAGTCCACGACCTTCAGATTCAATGACTTCTTTCAAATAATTCTCGATAATATTCGAAATATTTTTCACGTGCCATCTCCACCCCCGTCCTCCATACTGACTTTGACTATCTTTGACTATATTATAAATTGCAGAAGGTATTTTGTGCAAATAAAAAGATTCGATGATCAAAAATCATTTATTTTACAATAAAAAAAGAGCAATCGCTTTTTACGCAATTGCTCTTTTTAGACATTATACCCAACGACCGACAATAGGATATTGCCATTTTTCGCCCTTCAACGCTTTTACAATACCAATAATTGGTACGATTAACGTCATCAATCCAAAGACAATTAACATTGGTATACCAATGAGCACAAAGACAAGAATACCCGAAATACCCAACAATACCGCCATAACAATTTGGAATAGTAGTGCTTGTATCGACAATGATTTTACTTCGTCATCTTGTATGAGAAGGAAAAATAAAATCGGCACAAGGAACGGTGCGAATAGTGGACTTGCGTGCAAGATTACTTTGATCCATTTATTATCCATTTACAACACCCTTTCTCTTTCTAATACTCTATTTACGTTCATCACTACATGAAAGTTTCATATTGGAACATATTTAGTTGTTCTTCGTCCTCACTACTACAAATTAACAAGGAGGCGATTCGGTATGAAAAAATTCATCTATTACAGCCTATCTATCACCATTTGTATTTGCATCTTTTTCATCATGCCTTATATGATGTTAAAAAGTTCTATTCAGCCGAATTGCACAAGTACCTCTACACAATGTGCTAAAACGACAACCAATCAAATACAACAATTAGTAAGTTCTTTCAGGTGAAATGTGACAAAGGACAGCGACTATGGGAAAATGGCAATAACTTTACAATTCAATTGAGGTGACAAAATGATTTACACACTTGGCCTAACAAAAGATCAAAAGTTACTGAGTGATTTCCCACTAGAAGCTATTCATGATGATAAATTCGAATGGTATTGGGTAGATTTTGATGCACCTACTGCAAAAGAAAGCCAACTACTCGCTAGTTTTTTCCAGTTCCATCCACTTGCAGTTGAAGACGCAATTTCTCGGTTACAACGTCCTAAAATTGACTATTACTCAGATTATCATTTCACTGTCATTCACCGCTTAAATCAACAGACAATTGAAGCGGAGGAAGTGAATTTATTCGTTTCGACTAAATTCGTCATAACCTATCATAAATTTCATGCTCCAGAACTAGAACTGACACGTAAACGACTGCTTACACACCCAAAATTTTGGGAACGTGGAACAATTTATATTATGTATCAAATTATCGATAAAATCGTCGATAACTTTTTTCCGATGATTTACAATATCGAAGATCACTTAAATACAATAGAAGATAAGCTTGATTATAAAAATAGCGTTGCTTTAATGAACGATGTTTTCGACCTCAGAAATGATTTACTTCATCTTCGTCGCACCGTACTCCCAATGCGCGATTTACTCTATAGTATTTTAAGTTCCAAACGACTCCAGCTTGTCCCTCAAGAGCAAGCCTATTTTGGTGACGTTCATGACCATTTAGTAAAACTCACGGAAATGGTAGAGTCCAATCGTGAGCTGACAGCGGATATGCGTGATAGCCATATGTCGATGAATGCTATTCGAATGAATAATATTATGATGACTTTAACAATCGTCTCTACTATTTTCATACCACTAACATTTATCGCGGGCATATATGGTATGAACTTTATCAATATGCCTGAATTGGAATGGCATTATGGCTATTTCATCGTACTCGGGGCTATGCTGTTATTAGGGGGTAGCATGCTCATTTTATTTAAGAAGCGTGGATGGCTCGATTTTTCTAAAGATAAATAAAAAGAGCCTGAGACAAACGTATTTTCAACAGAGAAAATCCCGTATGATTCTTCGAAATCATACGGGATTATTCATTTCAATCCATTTCCGCTTCGAAAAACACTTTCCGCGGACGGGGCTTCAAACGCCTCGTCACTGCGTTTCTGCGGGGTTTTCTGCGCGTTCAATTGATTTGATTATTCGTATATGAGACATACTATTTTTGTTCTGTCCCAGGCTCTTTTATTTAGGCTCTGTTTGGTCTTTCAAACCAAATAATATGTAAGATACGATAAAGGTAACAAGACCACCACCAAATGCAATCAACCATCGCGTAGTAATAGTCACAGCTGTATGGTCGTTATTGAGTACCATCAATGCAGTAACAATGACGACAATTGTTAACGGAAAACCAAACTTAATTCCTCTCATATGATTCATCTAAAACATCCTCTGCAACTTTTTCTTCCATCATATCATCAATTACAACATATTACATTTATGGATTTTATCATTTTTTTGTAAAAAAAATATATAACAAAAAATGATTTTTATATTTTTTTATACTTTTCATCATCAAATAATGATAAATTAAACTATAGAAGTGATTATATAATCACATTACTTACTTTTTTTGGTAATAAAAAGTTCCTCTAAGCTATATAAAAAATAGTTATAATTAGTACTTTAAGACCAAAGAAAAATCGGAGGAATTTATTAACATGATATGGAATCGCAAAAAGAACAATGAATCAACAACTTTTTTTAATGTTGATGACCATGTAAAACAAGTATCAATCAACTTACCTAGAAACTCAGCTTTAGAGAAACAATTGGA
Organism: Kurthia sibirica; assembly: GCF_003143975.1. GTDB lineage: Bacteria > Bacillota > Bacilli > Bacillales_A > Planococcaceae > Kurthia > Kurthia sibirica. The sequence continues at coordinate 60,555 of NZ_QFVR01000007.1, forward strand.
ACTACTAAAACTAACTTGCGAAGATCTCGCCATCATCCATCAACTACAACCACTAGCAGCAGATGCTGTAGATAATATGGTCACAGGATTCTACGAAGCAATTTCATTAGCTCCTGAATTAACGCAGATCATCAGTAAACATTCTCATATCGATAAACTAAAGGTAACATTGACGCAACATATATTTGAAATGTTTACCGGAACGATTAATACAGACTATATTAAGCAACGTAAAGTAATCGCTTTTGTTCACGTGAAAATCGGCCTATCTTCAAAATGGTATTTAGCTTCTTTCCAATCACTTATTAATTCATTTATCGATTTTATCGACACATTGGATATGTCACGAGCTGATGCGTCACGTGCAATTAAAGCTTTTACAAAACTTATTAATTTTGAACAACAAATTGTCATTGAAGCCTATGATAACCGACTGGAAGAATTACGTGAAAAAGAAGAAATAATTAAACAAAAGATCATCTTAACTGTGCAAAGTACATCACAAGAATTAACAGCTGTTAGTGAAGAAACAACTGCCTCTATCCAATCTTTGTCTACACAAACAGATGATATTGCCAATTCAACTAAACAAGGTTTAAATTTCGTCAATTCAACGAATGAAAAATCAGAAAAAGGTCGTATCTTATTAACGACTCAAAATAATTTAATGGCAAAAATGACAAAGAGCATTCAACAACTTGATGCGACAATGAGTAAATTACGTATTTCTTCAAAACAAATTAATGATATTGTCCTACTTGTGACAAGCATTGCTGACCAAACAAATCTTTTGGCATTAAATGCTTCTATAGAGGCGGCTCGAGCTGGTGAGCATGGGAAAGGTTTTGCAGTCGTAGCAGATGAAGTTCGAAAATTAGCGGAAGAAACAAAAGCAGCTGTTCAGGATGTTTCTCGTCTCATCCATGAAACTGAAAATAATATTGAAAATATGTCTTCCTCTGTAGTGGAAGTTGATACACAGATTAATGATGGCGTAAATATGCAACAGGAATTATCGGATGCCTTCCATACAATCGTTGAAGCTGTCAACGGTATTCAAAAGATTAATGAAGATACGACAGAAGATATCTCAACTATTTCACGTCTGCTAGATGATTTATCAGAAGGTGCCGAACAAGTATCTCAATCTGCTGTCCAATTATCCGAAGTAACATATGAATTAAATTAATTTTCTTCTATTTATTTCTTCCTATTTTGAGTGTAGAAACATCGAAAAACTGTCTATTTAATGTAAAGTCAGCTACAATATGTCCATAGCAATTTTAGGGGGCATTATTGGTGGTTACTCTTTATATAACAAGGCATGGAGAAACAGAATGGAATCTTCAAAAGCGCATGCAAGGTTGGTGTGATTCACCATTGACTATAGCCGGTGTAAAAGCCGCTCATGCGCTAGGAAAACGATTAGCTTCTATATCGTTTAACGCTGTCTATGCTAGTCCAAGCGGTAGAACTGTTGATACAGCACAAATTATTTGTCAAAATCGACAACTGCCTATTTTCTTCAAACAACAATTAAAGGAAATACATGTAGGTGAATGGCAAGGGATGCGCGCTGAGGATATCAAAGAGCGCTACCCACAACAATATGATGCTTACTATAATGATCCACTGCACTATCACTCGATCGAGGGTGAATCCTTTTTGCAGGTTTTAGAACGTTCGGTATCACTAATCGATGAAATCACGACTAAATACGATGCGGATGCAACGGTACTAATCGTGACACATGCTGTCGTAAAAAAATTATTAATCGTTTATTTCAACAACCAATCAATTGCTCATGTTTGGGAGCCACCTTTCATCCATGGTACAAGTTTGACGATTGTCCATATCGATGATGGTTGCGTTACGATTGAATTGATTGGCGATACAAGTCATATTGCACAAGAAGCACTAAGCTACTAAAAAGAGCCTGAGACAAACGTATTTCCAACAGAGAAAATCCCGTATGATTTTTCGAAATCATACGGGATTTTTCATTTCAATCAATTCCCGCCTCGGAAAACGCTCTCCGCGGACAGGGCTTTAAACGCCTCGTCACTGCGTTCCTGTAGGGTTTTTTGCGCGTTCAATTGATTTGATTATTCGTATTGGAGACATACTATTTTTGTTCTGTCTCAGGCTCTTTTTGTTGTTAGAAAAAAGAATGAGGCATTTCTCGTTTAGCTCGGCGATGGTCCCGACGCATAGGCCCTGATTCAAACAGACGTGATTCCTCATTGGTTTCTGGAAATACGGGCGCAACTGATTGCGGTGTCCCTTCGCTATCAACAGCAACCATCGTCACGAATGATTCCGTTGTTAAACGACGTTCATTCGTTTCGATATTACGCGCGGATACACGAATATAAATTTCCATCGACGAACGTCCTGTCGTACTAACAACACCTTCAAGCTCTAATATATCGCCCGAACGAACAGGTGATATAAAATCGACCGAATCAAAAGATGCCGTTACCGTTTGCATTTTAGCATGCTTCATCGAAGTAATTGCTGCAATTTCATCTATATAGGCAAGAATTTTACCACCGAACACCGTATTCATATGATTTGTATCTGGTGGTAATACAAGTCTTGTTTGGATTGTGCGTGAATTGGACATTGGAATTGCCTCTAACATTGAAAACACCCCTTAACATTAGTTGTCATCTGTATTAATAGTAAATGATAAACTGTGCTATTGCAATACGTTTTTTCAATAAAATCAATGTTTATCTGTATCAAATTCCATATGTTATTAAAAACAGATGCAAGGAATCCTGACTCTATAATACCTGGTATTATAGCCATTCCCTTTCTTGTTGTACATTAAGCTTCCACATATTCACTATCAAAAAAAGTTGGGCGTCATAGACGCCCAACTTTACTTGCTTATAAAAGAACTTTTACTTCTTCATATTCATCTTCGGTAAACATGCGGCTTCTCGATAAAAAACTTTTACCATCTATACTTTCCAGCGAAAATCCGCTTCCAAAACCATCGATCGCATCTAAAATAATTTGTGTATGTTTACTATAGTTGTACAATGCTTCATGCATATAAAAAGGTACATCCCCGTCAAGCGTTTCCAATAGTACATCGACTCCGCCTACTTTGAAATCCTCTTGCTTATAGCACATAGCAGCCGAGCCTTCACAGCAACCACCCGATTGATGGAACATAATCGCACCATGCTTGGTTTTTAAATCCCTAATCAATTCCAATGCTGCAGCCGTTACTTCTACACGTTTTACCATACACTCACAATCCTTTCGAGTTTAGAAGAAACCTTGTTTGTTTTCAGCGTAGCTAACAAGAAGGTTTTTCGTTTGTTGATAGTGATCAAGCATCATCTTATGGTTTTCACGACCGATACCTGACAGTTTATAACCACCAAAAGCAGCGCCTGCAGGATACTGATGATACGTATTTGTCCATACGCGACCTGCTTGAATTGCACGACCCGCTTTATATGCAATATCGCCCGAGCGAGACCATACACCAGCGCCTAAACCATACTCTGTATCATTAGCAATTTCAATTGCCTCATCAAAATCTTTAAATGTCGTAACTGCTAATACAGGTCCAAAAATTTCTTCTTGGAAAATCCTCATCTTATTATGACCTTTGAAAATCGTCGGTTTAATGTAGAATCCTTCTGTTAATTCACCGCCAAGATTATTTGCTTCGCCACCAATTAGTAACTCTGCTCCTTCTTCTTTACCGATTTTCAAGTATGATAGAATTTTTTGTTGTTGCTCATTTGAACATTGAGAACCCATCATAGTATCTGTATCTAACGGGTTGCCAATTTTAATCGCTTCAACACGTTTTAATACTTTTTCCATGAATGATTCATAGATAGACTCGTGGATTAATGCACGAGATGGACATGTACAAACTTCCCCTGAATTTAGTGCAAACATGACAAAGCCTTCAATTGCTTTATCTAAATAAGCATCATCTTGATCCATAACATCCGGGAAGAAGACATTCGGTGACTTACCACCCAACTCTAATGTTACAGGGATAATATTTTCTGTAGCATATTGCATAATTAGACGACCAACAGCTGTCGAACCAGTAAAGGCAATTTTAGCGATTCGTTTATTCGTTGCTAACGCTTTACCTACTTCTGCTCCAAAACCATTGACGATATTCACTACACCTGCTGGTACTAAATCTTGAATTAATTCCATAACATATAAAATCGATACAGGCGTTTGCTCTGCTGGTTTTAGTACGACGCAGTTACCCGCTGCTAACGCCGGTGCTAATTTCCATACCGCCATTAAAATCGGGAAATTCCAAGGGATAATTTGACCAACTACACCTAGTGGTTCTTGGAAATGATACGCTACTGTATCTTCATCAATCTGCGTTGAAAAGCCTTCTTGTGAACGAATAGCACTCGCAAAATAACGGAAGTGATCTACCGCTAGTGGAATATCAGCATTCAATGTTTCACGAACTGCTTTACCATTATCCCAAGATTCTGCCACGGCAATTTGCTCAAGATTAGCTTCGATACGATCTGCAATAGCATTCAAAACTTTTGCGCGAGCTGCTGGTGAAGTTTTCCCCCAAGCATCCTTAGCTTTGTGTGCGGCATCGAGTGCTAACTCGATATCCTCAGGAGTAGATTTTGGTGCTTTAGTAAATACTTTACCCGTTACCGGAGATACATTATCAAAGTAAACTCCTTTTACCGGCGCCACCCACTGGCCACCGATGAAATTTTCGTATTGAGGTTTGAATTGTACTAAAGAACCTTCTGTATTAGGATTTGCATAAATCATTTATAATCTCCTCTTTTCTACTCATTTTAAATACACAACAAAGTAAGCGTTCACAATAAGCGTTAATGTGTATTTTATAATTATATTTTCGCTTACTTTTTCTTTTTTTACAACTAATTGCTATCAGTCAGTTAAATATTTTCTGAATAATCATTACTTTTCAAAAAAAGGGGTATATAACTGGCAGGAGAAAAAGGAGGGATTATTCATGCTTGCTTTGACCAACACCGAGCATCTTTCCGGCGTCCGCATTAGCGGAGATTTTTGGGATTTTACAGAATTAAAACAATCACTCGAGGAGATATTACTAGCACTACCACCCGCTACAGATGGTTTAAATGCTGTACGCTCTCGCATCATCGACCTGTGTATCCAATTACAAGAAACACTCAACGGCGATTTCAACATCGAAACAACCCCCAATGGCATTTCATCTCAATTGCAACAAGATTTCAAACAACCCTTTCCGTATGATAATATTTATTTTTCTACCGAAGTATTATGGCCTGAATTATTGTTTATTGTCGTTTCTTTAGATTTTTTCATTAAATTTGCTTACGAAGATGAATCTTTTCAAATGCTGCATTTACATATTATGACGGCGCGTAAATTTTTAGCCAGCATTTTTAAATGCGTCTTAATGATCGTTCATAATTCTGAAAAACACAGTATTCACAACTATTATCTACATCCTCGACTCAATTTGAAAAATTACTCATTGCAGTATATCGATATGCTGAACGCCTATTATTTATCGCTCAATGTGACAGAACGGAAAATTCAATTACCGCGAATTTTACAACGCATTTGCCAGGAGGATATCGACTATGTAGATTTCAAAGAACGTATCGAATACCTAGCATTACAATCACAAATACCGCCACATCATGTTGTTTTAGAATTTGATTATCCTGAACAGATTATTTGGTGACAAAAGGCTTCCGAAATCAACTATGATTTCGGAAGCCTTCTATTTTTAATGGCCCCCTAAGTAGGCAGCACGTATTTCATCTGACTTTTGAAGTTCGGAAGCTCTACCGGATAACACCACCTTACCCGTTTCAATTACATAGGCACGATCTGCTATCGATAGCGCCATATTTGCATTTTGTTCAACGAGTAAAATTGTCGTCCCAGTCGCATTAATTTCCTTAATAATTTCAAAAATTGTTTTGACCATTAAAGGAGCTAACCCCATGGAAGGTTCATCTAATAATAAAAGCTTTGGTTTCGCCATGATCGCACGTCCCATTGCCAACATTTGTTGTTCACCACCAGATAACGTACCAGATGATTGTTTTCTCCTTTCCAGTAAACGAGGGAATAGTTCAAATACGCGTTCTTTATCTTTCGCAATTCCCGCACGATCATGCCGTAAATAAGCACCTAAATCTAAATTTTCTTCCACCGTCATATTCGAAAAGACTCGACGTCCTTCTGGAACTTGAATAACACCATCTTTAACGATACTTTGCGCCGCTCTTTTTTGTAGATTTTTCCCTAAATATTCAATGGTACCTTGTTTTGGTCTTAGTAGTCCGGATAATGTTTTGAGCAATGTCGATTTACCTGCACCATTCGCTCCAATTAACGTCACAATTTCTCCTTCGTTCACTTCGAGCGATACGCCTTTTAGTGCTTGAATATTACCATAGTACACATTGATATTATTAACCTTTAACATGAGTCCTCAACCTCCTCACCTAAGTACGCTTGAATTACTTTTGGATCGTTTTGTACTTCTTCCGGTGTTCCACTAGCGATTAATTGACCGTGATCTAACACATAAATACGCTCACAAATCCCCATCACCAAAGCCATATCATGCTCAATTAATAAAATGGTTAAATTAAATTTCTTGCGTACTAATGAAATGAGGTCCATTAATTCCCTTGTTTCTTGCGGATTCATACCAGCGGCCGGTTCATCCAATAACAACAACTTTGGTCCTGCTGCTAATGCACGTGCAATCTCCAGACGACGTTGCATGCCATAGGGTAAATTTTTCGACAGCTCATCTTTATATTGATCTAAGCCAAATATTTTTAAAAAAGCGATCGATTCTTCCGTCATTTTTTCTTCTCCAACGAAAAAACTAGGCAATCTAAAAATAGCACTAAACATTGAATGTTTTGCCAATGAATGATTGGCAACCTTTACGTTATCCAATACAGACAGTTCTTTAAACAGACGAATATTCTGGAATGTACGACTAATACCCAATTTTGTAACTTGGTGAGGTAATAAATTTTTCGTCGCTTTACCATCAAAAATAATAGTACCTTCCGTTGGTTTATAAACACCCGTTAACATATTGAAACTCGTCGTTTTACCCGCACCATTTGGACCGATTAAACCAACTAACTCCCCTTCGTTTAACGTGATATCAAAACCAGAAACAGCTTTTAGACCACCAAAGTGAATCCCTACATTATCAACTTTTAGTAAAGGGTTAGTCATTTACGTTTCCCCCTTTGCTACGTTTCTTAAATTTAAACAAATCAGTAATTTCCTTTGTACCCATCAAACCCGATGGACGGTATAACATAACAATAATTAGTACAAGACTATAAATAATCATGCGTGTTTCTGGGAAATCTTGTAAATATAATGATACAACCGTCAATAAAATAGCAGCAAAAATGGCACCTGTCATACTCCCCAAACCTCCGAGAACAACATAGATTAAAATATCAAAGGATTTTAAGAAACCGAATTGAACCGGTAAAATAACATAGAAGTTATGAGAGAATAAACCACCCGCTAGGCCTGCAAAAAATGCGCCAATTACGAATGCAACAACTTTATAATACGTCGTATTAATCCCCATGGAATCCGCTGCAATCTCATCTTCACGCACAGCGATACACGCGCGACCATGACGAGAATTCGTGAAATTTAAAATGACAATGATTGTGGCTAATGTACAGAAAAAAGCATATGTCCACGTCGTCATCTGTGTTACTTGCATACCTGAAGCACCACCGACATAATCCCAATTCAAGAAGAAAATTCGAATAATTTCAGAGAATCCTAATGTAGCAATCGCTAAATAATCGCCTCTTAACCTGAGCGTAGGTATACCGATTAATAAGCCCATAAATCCCGCAACTATTGCTCCAACCACTAACGCGATAACAAATGGTAGATTAAAGTACATCGTACAAATGGCCGAAACATATGCACCAACTGCTAAAAAGCCAGCATGACCGATTGAAAACTGACCCGTAATACCAATGATTAAATGTAAACTAACAGCCAATATAATATTAATCATGATTGTAATAATCAAATTCGAATAATACAAATCCAATGTACCGTTATTGATCAATACATTGATGATGCCATAACCGATGAGCGCAACAATTATATAAACCCAAAATACTTTAGACTTTTTCATAAGTTCGCCACCTACACTTTCTCGCGAGTATTTTTACCGAATATACCCGCCGGTCTAAAGATTAAAATAATAATTAATATGACAAAAGCAGCAGCATCTCTCCATAAAGAGAAGCCTAGTCCGCTGACAACTGTCTCTACTACTCCAAGTAACATACCACCTGTCATCGCACCCGGGATGCTTCCGATGCCACCCAACACAGCAGCAACAAACGCTTTCACACCTGGCAACAAACCCATTAAAGGATCTATACGTGTATAATACAGACCAAAAATAACACCAGCAGCGCCAGCTAAGGCAGAACCAATCGCAAATGTAGCTGAAATGGTATTATCAACATTAATACCCATTAAACGAGCAGCATCAGCATCGTGAGAAACTGCACGCATCGCCTTACCGATTTTTGTTTTATGTACGATAAATTGTAACAGGACCATCAATGAAATCGACACGCCTAAAATCAATAATGATTGCGAACTAATTTGAGCACCTAATATATCAATTTTCGTATTTGGTACGAGGCCATCTGGATAGGTTTCAATTTGTGAACCTCTAAAATAAATCATCGTGTATTCGATGAGTAGCGATACACCAATCGCTGTAATAAGTGCCGCGATACGCGTAGCATTTCTTAAACGTTTATACGCCAAACGTTCGATCACAACACCCAATATCGCACAAAGAATCATCGCGATAATAAGCGCCGGGAAAAAACCGACATTCCAATACGTTACGGCATAAAAACCGACGAAGGCACCGATCATAAAAACATCACCATGAGCAAAATTGATGAGTTTTATGATGCCGTAAACCATCGTATATCCAAGCGCAATCAGTGCATAAATACTACCTAATGACACACCGTTGATTAGTTGTTGTAACCATTCCATACGCTTCACTCCCTACTTCGTGAAATAATAAAAGAGGGGTAAGTTCCCCCTCTTTTTTCAAACAATTAAGGATTAACTTTTGAGTTAAACACCTGTGTACCATCTTTGTATTCAAGTACAGTTGCTGTTTTTTGTGGGTGATGATTTTCATCTAATGTGAAGTTACCTGTCACCAATGTCAAATCTTTTGTATCTGCCAGCGCTTTTTGAACTTTTTCACCATCAGTAGATCCAGCACGCTCAATCGCGTCCTTCAACCAGTAAACTGTATCGTAACCAAGTGCATTGAACGCATCGGGCGTTTTATCATCATTTTTCGCTTTAAATGCTTTGACAAATTTTTGGATTTTATCATCTGGATCTTCGGCCGAGTAGTGGTTAGTGAAGTATGTGTTATTCAGCGCTGTACCTCCTGCTAATTGCTGCATTTTTGGTGAATCCCAGCCATCGCCACCCATTAAAGGCACATCAATACCAACATCGCGTGCTTGCTTAACAATCAAGCCCACTTCCTCGTAATAACCCGGGATATAGATAAAGTCTGGTTTTTTAGATTTAAGTAATGTTAGCGTTGATTTGAAATCTGTATCCTTCGCTACATAAGCCGCCTCTTCAACTACTTCTCCACCTTTTTTCTCGATTGTTTCTTTAAATGATTTTGCTAAACCTTTTGCATAATCACTCGAGCTATCCGCAAAGATTGCTACTTTTTTTGCTTTTAATGTATCTACTGCAAAATTCGCTGCAATCTCACCTTGAAATGGATCGATGAAACATGTTCGGAATGCGTAATCATTTACTTTGCCTGTTTTATCATCGACCGTTACTGTAGGCGAAGTTGCCGATGGACCGATGACTGGCATTTTATTTTTGTTGGCAATTTGTACAGAAGCCAATGTATTCCCCGATGTCGCAGAGCCAATTTGCGCCACTACTTTTTCTTTTGTTGCTAGCTTGATGGCAGCGGCTGTTGCTTCTGCCGAATCTGATTTATTATCAATTTTTACGACCTTTATTTTCTTCCCATCGATACCACCTGAAGCGTTGATTTCGTCAATGGCTAATGTCGCACCTTTTTCAATACCTGAACCGTATGATGCTACTCCCCCAGATAATTCTAGGTTCATACCAATTTTAATCTCCTTACTATCATCTCCACTTGCTTCTTTCCCCTTTGACCCACAGCCTGCTAGAGCCCCTACTAGTAGTGATGATGCTAAAAAAACCGACCCATACTTCTTAAGCTTTTTATTCATATTGAAAGCTCCCCCTGAAATAATTTTTTCTCCCAACAAACCTCTATGCAATGTTCACGTCTGCTCTAGGTCTTAAAATGGTTCAAAATACCTTAACACTTACATATTTTAAATCATTAAAAACAATCCGTCTACACAATTTTCTGTTAATTCTAAATATTCTCACTAAATATATTTGTCTAAATAGTTAATTTATGTAATAAACTCAATGAGCTGTAAGCTCGCAACATTTTAGTTATTTTATAAAAAAATAAAATAAAAAAAGAGTCGTTCATTAAAATGAACTACTCTTCTTCATTTCTCTCTATTGCGGCTTTTAATAATTTCCCAGTAATTGCCATATACTGATCTAATTCTTCTTCAGATAATACTTCAAAAATCTCTTTTTGAACCTGACGGCCATATACTTGCGCATCTTTCAAAACAGCTTTACCGTCCATAGTAATTTCCATTAATACATGACGACGATCTTCTTCATTGTATTGACGTTCTGCATACCCTTGCTTGACGAGTTTATTGGCAATATTCGTCATTGCTCCAGGTGTACAACCTAACTTATCTGCAAGGACGGTTTGTTTTTGCGCTCCATCTTTTTGCAATTCAGCTAACACTAATACTGGCGAGACACCTAACTTATGTGGGAATCGTTTCGTAAAGTGATAAATATTCGAATTGTTTATATACTCCGTAATGTGTATTAATTGAAATAAATTGGACTCTTTCAAAATTATCCTCCTCAATAAACACGAAAAACCACATTCTAATGAAGCATTATTGAACCGCCGTCAACCATAATCGTTTGACCAGTAATATAAGAAGAATCAGCAGAAGCTAAAAATACAGCTGCACGACCGATATCTTGCTCTACATCACCAAAACGACCTAGTGGAACTTGCTTACGAACTTGCTCGTAATATTCCGGCTGTGCTTTAGACCAAGCTTCTACTCCAGGAGTATAAGCCAATGGGCTAATAATGTTGACATTAATACCAAATTCGCCCCATTCATTTGCTGCAACACGCGATAGACCACGAATTGCTTCTTTAGCAGCTGCATAAGCACCTTGAGTTTTATGACCATCTAAACCAGCACCAGAGGCGAAGTTTATAATATTACCTTTTGTTTCTTTCAAGTATGGTAATGCCGCTTGCATTAAGTAAAATGTTGGGTAAAAACTTGTACCGAATGATAAGTCTAAGTGTTCTTGTGTAGTATCTTCTAGTGGTACTTGTTTAGAAACATGTGCGTTATTTACTAGAATGTCTATTTTACCACATTTTTCAACAACCGTTTTTACGATATTTTTTAAATTTGCATGCTCCATCAAGTTAGCTTTGATGAAAAAAGATTTTGGAGAATATTTTTGTAACTCTGCTTCAGTAGCTAAACCCATTTCTTCATTTAAATCAACGATTGCTACAATAGCGCCTTCTTTTGCCATAGCTTTTGCCATACCGCTACCGATACCGCCAGCGCCACCAGTAATGATTGCCACTTTATCTTGTAATTTAGTCAAATTAAACACTCCTTTAGTTTGGTTCATTCATACTTTACCACTAAACCTTTTAACGTTAAAGGGTTTTCACTTAAATCCTTATTTTACTTGCTGTATAATTATTTTTTTATCGTGACGACCATGTGCGAAATAATAAATAACCATCACAACCAAAATGAAAAGACCTAGAATCGTAAAGAGTTTACCGTAACCAAGCACTGGAATTATATACCCCAATAGATAAGGTCCCATTCCTAATCCTGCATCTAAAGCGATAAAATAAGTAGATGTTGCTAGACCCATACGGTGACTGGGTGTTACTTTTACGGCAATTGCTTGTGCAGCAGACGATAAATTACCGTAACCAATACCGATTAAAGCACCAGAGATCAATAAGATGACACCTGTATGAGCCGTACTAATCAATAACAAACCAATAGCAAATAATACAAAACTTGGATACATGACAATATTGCTACCAAAACGATCTAATAATTTACCAGAGATTGGGCGTGTCAATAATATAGCTAAAGCATAAACGACAAAGAAAAAACTCGATGCCGATACAAGATCGCGTTCTTTAGCAAAGAAATTAATAAACGTTAAAATGGCTGCATAACCAAAACTCATCAATAACGTTACAAGGGCAATCGGAATTGCTTTTGGTTCAATATACTGTGCGAAAAATGATGTTTTTTCTGTTTTTTTCTCTATTTTCCCCATCGCTGGAAGCATAGGGATCTTCGTAAAAATTGCTAGTAGTAAACAGATAACTGCAATGAACATACATAATGAAAAAATTGTATTATACGATGTATGCTGTGCCATCATAATACCGATAAATGGCCCAATAGCTGTACCAAGTGTCGCGCTCATACTATAATAGCCAATACCTTCACCCCTGCGACTAGCCGGTAGTAAATTAGCAATAATTGTGCCTGTTGCTGTAGAAGCGATACCAACTCCAATACCGTGCACAAAACGACTTATTAATAGCACGGTAATGCCCAAATGTAAAAAATAGAATGATGTCGTTAAGACAAAAAATAGGAGACCGAATAAGAGTACTTTTTTTCGCCCAATTTGATCGATGACACGTCCTGTAAATAGTCTACCCAATAATGTACCAATAATATAAATACCTGTTACTAATCCCGCTTGGCTAACTGTAGCATGATAATCTTTGACTGCAAATGTGGCGATTGTTACCATCAATAAGTAAAAAATAACGATAATTAAAAAGTTGATGATTGCCATATTGATAAATTGTTTTGTCCATAATTTTTCTTTTCCTTGTTTCATAATACGCCTCTTTTTACTATATTTTTTCACGTAATGATTGAAGCAATTCAATCATTTCAAGTTGTTTATCTTCTGAAACCCCTGCCATTACAGCTGTTTCAAATTCATCAATTGGTATACGTACTGCTTGGTATAATGCTTGACCACTTGGCGTTAGGATTAAACGCTTTTGTCTTTTATCCTGCGTTTCAATCGTTGTCAGCAGTCCACTGGCTATTAGTTTCGCCACCGTACGGCTGACAGTCGGTTTTTCAACTCCCTGCAAATCGGCTAACTCGACAAGTGTCATCGAGTCGTTTTTTTCTAAATAATACAATGTCGCCCACTGTGCACGATGCAAATTATGCTGCGCTAAAACTGCATTAAGTTTCGTTTCAAATGGTCGATAAAATAATACTATCTGATGAAAAAATGTGGATGTTATTGTCAAAAAAACGCCTCCATTAGTTACTCTGGGTAACTGTATAATTAACCTTGTTAATATATCATAGTTTTTTTCATTAGCAAAGTAGTGATACATAGCAAAAAAGCCATTTAGCAGTAAATACTAAACGGCTTTATCGTTATTTGATAATGATTAATTGAATAATATGCGCTAAACCTGAATGACGTTCGCCTTCTTGACGCAACGCTTCTCCCGTATAGAAATGCTCCACTTGATAGTTGTTACACCACTGAAGTACTTGCTGAGCGTTATAGAGCATGTCCATCGTTTGAGGACCACCCGTTTTATAAGCTAACTGCTCTTCGCTATACATTTCCATCATGACGCGACTACCCTTTTTCACAGCTGCCATAATCTTATTAAAGACATGAAATTGATCTTTTTTATGAAAGTGACCATACACCATAATAGCACCGTCAAATTCTTCTACTGGCGTGGAATCTGTCAGTAAATCTGTCAATCTTGTCGCAACATGGACATTGTTTTGTGACGCTAATTTTTTCGTCTTATTTAAACCATTTTGTGCATAATCAAATGACGTTAGCATGAAACCTCTTGAAGAGAGAAAAACAGCATTACGACCTTCACCTTCTGCAAATGCACCTATCTTTTTACTTCCTTTAAAAAGGTCATAATGCTGAGCGATAAATTCATTAGGTGCTGTACCGTAAATATAAGTTTCTGTATCAAAATGTTCTTGCCAAGTATTCATATAAAACCCTCCACTATAGTAGATCTGATAAAATGATGATTCGAGCATGTATACTATATAATTGCGTTATTCCGTTTAAATTATGTCATAGTTTATAGCTGTTTTCTAGAATCTATTAGATAAATGAATGCGTATGACATGGCTTTATAAGTAAATTCACACTCTATTATAATGATTGCGTATTCTATAATAAACGATATGGAAGGAAAAGGTGACTATTATGACTCGATTGACTAATCAAGTTGTAATCATCACAGGTAGTGGTGCTGGTATTGGGAAAGAAATTACTTTTACTTTTGCACGTCAAGGGGCCAAGATTGTTATGGCAGATTTCAATGAAACGGCTTTGCAGGCTACTGTTTTAGAATTACAACAAACTGCCATGCAGGAATTGATGACCAAATGCAAGCTACTAGTAATGTTGAAGACGTCATATGGGATCGTGTACTTGCTATTAACTTGAGCGGTGTAATGAGGGCTTGTCGTAAAGTAATACCCTATTTCATAGAAAATAACGGTAGCATAATTATCAATATGGCTTCACTGGTGGTCGTGATGGACTTGCTTATACGGCGGTCAAACTGGCTGTAGTAGGTATGACAAAAGTATCGCCTCCCAATATAGTCCTCAAGGTATTCGTGGCACTGCAATTGCACTGGCATATATCGCCACTAATTTTACTGCTACGATGACCCCTGTCGATCAATTTGGTTTAGAGGTTGCAACATATATGGTGTCCATTTAATGCCTAAAGTCGGCATGGTTGAAGATGTATCAAATATCGCTCTATTCCTCATATCCGGCGAATCATCATTAATTACTGACGGCGGTTGGCGTGTATACTCATACGAAAAGAAAAAACGTGCAAGGACAAATGGATTGTCCTTGCACGTTTTTTTGTTGTTCTATTAAGCTTTCGCTGTAGCTTCTTTTTCTTCATTTTCAAAATAGTTATCATATTTTGTTTGGTCAAATCGACCTTCCCAACGCGCCATTACTAATGATGCTAATGAATTACCAACTACATTTACTACTGTACGACCCATATCAAGAATACGGTCAATACCAAGAATGAACGCCAGACCTTCCAATGGAATACCTACTGTACCAAGCGTTGACAATAAGACAACGAATGATACACCCGGTACGCCAGCAATACCTTTAGAAGTGATCATTAATGTGATGATTAGTGTCAGTTGTTGACCAATTGATAAGTCAATATTATACATTTGAGCGATGAATAACGCTGCAATAGATTGATAGAGCGTTGAACCATCTAAGTTGAAGGAGTACCCTGTTGGTACAACGAATGATACAACATCTTTTGGAGCACCTAGATTCTCCATTTTTTTCATTACACGTGGTAAAACTGTTTCAGAGCTCGAAGTTGAGAATGCTAGTATTAATTCTTCTTTTAACACTTTAATTAATTTAATAATGCTGATTTTTGCCATTTTAGCCACAATGCCAAGAACGACAAAGATAAAGAAGATCATAGCTGCATACACAAGTAATGCAAGCTTCGATAATGGAATAAGTGATTTCACACCGAATGTTGATACTGTTACTGAAATCAGTGCAAATACACCGATTGGAGCAAATTTCATGATGGTATTTGTCACCCAGAACATTGCATCTGCAACGCCTGAGAAAAACGCTAGTACTGGTTTACCTTTTTCACCAATTGCCGCTACTCCTAAACCGAATAATACTGAGAAGAAGATGATTGCTAACATATTACCGCTAGCCATTGCTGAAATAATATTCGTTGGAACGATGTTGATCAGCGTTTCTGCAAATCCACTATGCGACACAGCTTCAGTCGTATTTTGGAATTGTGAAATATCACCTTTTGTTAAATGAGACATATCTACACCTTTACCAGGCTTGAAGATATTCGCTGCTACGATACCAATTAAAATGGCTACCGTTGTAATGATTTCAAAGTAAATGATTGTTTTCAAACCAAGTTTACCAAGTTTTTTCATATCTCCAGTGCCTGCTACACCAAGAATTAATGTAGAAATAATAATAGGTACTACAATCATTTTGATCATATTCATAAAGATTGTGCCTACTGGTTGTAGATATTTGGTAACGTTATCATTTCCATAAAATAAAGCGCCTACAATTACACCAAGAACAAGTCCAATTAAAATTTGCCAAGCAAGGCCAAGTTTAAATTTTTTCATCAATGAGTCACCTCTCAAAATATATTAGTTTTAGAAGTCCATTAAAAACTATAAACTAATACTATTGATGACTTAATGAATCCGACAATATCCGACAATTAATTTTGAAAAAATTTTCAAAAAACGACAAAACATATATTTTTTCCTTATCATTGAGATCGATTATATGCCAGTTTGATATGAAAACGATTTCCTCACTATATTTTCTTCATCGGGTTATTATATTTTTCATTCATATCAATATACAATACTTGTAAAAACTTTTTAACATTGACCTTCATTTTTGTCGGTGTCCCATCATTTTGAATTATTTTCATAATGGAACGAATTTCTGAAAAATCGAAGTAACGTGGTGCATAATACTCAAACTCTGGATTTGTATAATCTACAACGCCCAATGTTGATAAGTTGTTCATTGCCGAGCTAATTGTACGACGAATTCTTTGTTCAATCGCCTTACTTTCTTTCATTATATCAACATTACTCACCTTATTATTACTAGCAATTACTTCATACAAATCTTTTAGGGCTGGTATTTGCATCGAATGATCTTTACGTTCCGCTAGATACATTAATATATTTAAAATATCATCACTGCCTACTTCGCCAACAATACCCATATCATTTAAGATTGATAAGGCAACATCCTTCTGCGTACGATGTGACTCTTCCTCCGTATCCGCTTCAAAGTTCATAATTGACTTGCGAATTGTCATCAATGATTTTTTTAATACAAAACGTTCGCTTGTTTTTTTTAAAATACTTTGCACTTCAATACGATTGATTGGTTTATGAATGAAAAATTCAACGCCTTTTTCATAAGCTTCCCCTACCATCTCTTTGTTAACAACCTGCGATAACATGATGAAATGACCGCGAAAACCTTGATTACGTAATTCATCAATCGTTTCAATACCATCTAAATGTGGCATTAATAAATCGATGAGTACGAAATCTGGGTCGCTTGTAAGAATTTGTGGAATAGCTGTTTCTCCACTATCCGATTCCCCAATCACAACACCCATATCTCCCTCTAAAATAATTGTTTTTAACATTCTACGGCTTGCCGCATCATCGTCTACTATAAAATAACGCATTATACCGTTCCCCCTTGCTCCAATTTCTCCCGTGGTAAGTCAATTATAAATGTTGTTCCTTCAATAGAAGATTGTACAGTTAGTTGACCCTCTAACAGCTTCACTGCTTCCTTGACATGCGATAATCCAATGCCGGTTGCAGCGACACCTTTTTCACTATATTTTGTCGTATACCCCGCCTCAAATATAATCGTCAGTTCATCATCTGAAATCCCTTTACCATTATCTGAAATGATGACGCGTATATGCGCCCCCTGTTCTTGCACTTCAATTGTCACCCGACCTGTTTCTGCAATTGATTCGACGGCGTTGGATACGATATTATTTAGAATTGCCATAAATAACATATATTCACGTACCGTAAAATCAACAGTTGTTGACCAATCAATCTCTACTTGACGGGCGATATGTTGTGCATACTTACTATTTGATGACGCAGACATCTCCAAGATTTGTGATAATGTAAATAGTTCACGATCTGTTTGAATTAATGACAAATCGGACAAGCCTGAAAAAATACGCTGTGCATCTTTTTTCACTTCATGAATTTCCTGGGCAATATAAAGCGCCTTTTTAGCTAGTTCCTGATCGTTACGTTTTTTTAATAAACGATAAAGATCATAACTATCCGCCATAATTTGTTCCGTATGATGCATCGATTTTTGTAAATAGAGTGTCTCAATATATAAATCTGACCCCATCGCCAGTTGTTCTTCTAACCTTTTCTTTTGCTCTGCTAATGTAATCGAGCTATATAGACCTACAACAAAAAAGCTTCTTAAAACGGCCACAGCAAAAAGTAATAACCAGGCTCCACCATTGTATACAATTTCCGGTAATAACATTAAACGTAGCAAATGCTCGATGCTATTACTACTAATTTCAATCAATGTCGCAAATAACCCTAAAAAAACGGGTCGATCTTTATATTGTTCTAACTTGAACACATAAAAACCAACGCTATATACAATGTAAAATACACTGGAAGGTAGATGTTCGTTTATCGCTGAAGACATTTCTTCCCCATATATAATTAGATCAATTGAAATTCGAAAGAACATTAATATACCAGCAGTCATAAAACCAGTGAGAATATAATTTTTAGGTTGGCGAATTAATAGCATAAATAAAAATGTAATCGGACCGATACCAAAACGAAAATTTTCACCTGAAAAAGGGGATAATTTCACTTCACCACCGATTGCTGTAATAATGGCGATTAATAAAATCCATGTAATATCCGACTTGAACAATTGTTTAAACTTTTGCTCCATAGTTTTCTCCTATTATATATGATGTTCATTTAGTGTAACATTGGAAATCTTCTTTTAACTAGCCCTAAGTTTTATCCACTAATTGACTCTATGTAAAGAGGCTGATATATAGCCCCCCTTCATTGCTGTGCAAACCATTGTACTGCATAGGTTTGATACCTATTTTTAGACTTGCCAGGTAAAACAGTAATCGCCATTTTATTAAAGCGACGATTTAATATATTTTCCCTATGTGTTTCTGATTTCATCCATGCGTTGACAAAACCTTGTGCTGTCACAAAACCTGATGCAACATTTTCACCAGCTAAAGAAAACTTGTATTCATTCGTATAAAGAAACTGTGACCAACGACCATAAATCGGACTATAATGACCAAAATAATTTTGACTAATCATATCTTGCGCCCTCACCGTCGTCATTACTTTTAATGATGCGCTATTTTTTAATTTTTTTAAATTATATTTTCCTCTCTCCTTATTTACCAAACGGATAATATCCGTTTCCATTTTGCGGTACTCCGCTGAACGCGTTGCTGTAATTTTTTTTGCACCCTTTATCCAGACATATTGTTTATATTGTGTTTTCACTTTAAACCATTGCCCTTTTTTTCCATACTGTTTATAAATACTTGGCGGTATCTTTGTTGTTAATTTCCCCTTTCCAATCCCCTTATATGCTGTCGTTTGTTTAGTAATTTTAATAGATGGTAAAGATTTTTTTGCTTGAACCGGTGCTGTAATAAGTAGTGTTTGCAAAATAAGTATCCCTAAGGTCAATGCTGTAAATGCTCTCTTAGATGTCGAAGCGACCATACTATTCATCACCGCTCTCTTATAAAAATAGTTAACTTTCTTCTATTCTTTACTTTTTCATTAACACTTAAACTTTTCTTTTTTCTCATACAATTTATATTTTGATATTTTTATGATATCATTCACCTGTTTCTTCTATTTATCTTAGTTATTTATAGCTATATAGAATGATTGAATTAACTATATTTAACATAAAAATGAAATAAAAAAAATATCTCACTTCCATCATTTTTATGACGGTGTGAGATATTTCATCTAATTTATAATTAATGACTAGTTATTTTTTAATGCACGCTTTAAAAATGCTTTTGTACGCTCATGCTTTGGATGGTTAAATACTTCATCAGGAGTACCATCTTCAACAATAATACCTTTATCCATAAGGACAATTCGATCTGATACTTCACGTGCAAATTCCATTTCATGTGTCACGATAATCATTGTTGAACCATCTTTTGCTAATTTTTTCATCACTTGTAACACATCACCAACCATTTCTGGATCAAGTGCAGATGTCGGTTCATCAAATAACAACGCTTCCGGTTTCATAGATAATGCGCGCGCTATTGCTACACGTTGTTTTTGACCGCCTGAGAGTTGCGCTGGACGCGCGTTAATATACTGACTCATACCGACAACTTGTAAATATTCTTCCGCGATTTTTTTCGCCTCATCCTTTGAACGTTTTAGCACTTTCATTTGACCCAATATACAGTTATCCAACACATTACAATTATTAAACAAATTAAATTGCTGGAATACCATGCCCAACTTCGTGCGATAGTCATTGACGTTTTCCATATGTGTTAATATATTTTTTCCATCATAATTCACTTCTCCGCCATCTGGTGTTTCAAGTAAATTTAAACAGCGTAGTAATGTTGATTTACCGGAACCCGATGAGCCGATTACCGTGACAACTTCTCCTTTTTTTACAGAGAAGTTAATGTCCTTAAGTACTTCATGAGAGCCAAAGGATTTACTTAAATTTTTAATATCAATAATTGTATTTTCCACGTGAATTCCTCCTTACTACATCGGGTTTTCTGGTCTGCGTATCGACATTTCATCAATCATTTGATAACTTGCTTTTCCATTAAGTCTACGTTCGAAATAGCGCAGAATTTGCGTCACAATTATCGTTAATACTAAATAGATTAAACAAGCAATAAAGAATGATTCAAAATAACGGAAATTATTACCGGCAATCGATTTCGTTTGGAAGAATATTTCTGTAACACCTATCACGCTTAACACCGCTGTATCTTTAATATTCATAACAAATTGGTTACCTGTCGCTGGTAAAATATTACGCATAACCTGTGGTAATACTACGTGAATCATTGTCTTCCAATGACTCATACCAATTGCTTGGGCTGCTTCAAATTGTCCTTGATCCACGCTAATAATACCGCCTCGTACAATCTCAGCCATATAGGCTCCTGTATTTAATGATACGACTAAAATACCTGCAAATACACGATTTATGTCACCATCAAATCCGAAATCTGTACCGATTAGATTTTTGATTTCTATCATGATCAGTGGCAAACCATAGAAAACAACCATCGCTTGTACCATCATCGGTGTGCCTCGGAAAAACTCAACATAAATTCTCAACACCACACGAATGACCAGTAGAATATATTTTTTCACACCTTTTTTTTGCTTAGGAATCGTGTCAATCACTCCGATTAATAAACCGATTACAGCACCAATAATCGTAGCAATAACGGAAATAAGCATCGTCATACCAATGCCACGTAAAAACATTTGCCAGTTATCTACCGCAATATTAACTAACCACTCTAAACTCATAATATCCCTCCTCCAAAAAGAGACTACCGACCAGTCAACAGCGTCGGTAGTCTCTTACACTCTATTTTGCTGCCGGTTGTTGGGCGATTGCTTCGTCCATGATTTTTTGGCGCTGTTCTTCAGTGATTTCTTTTAAGGCTTTGTTAATATCCGCCGTTAAGTCACTGCCTTTTTTCAGACCAACTGCTATTGCTGTATCGTCAGTCGAAGCTTGGAAACCTTCACCATCGTCAAATTCAACCATGACAAATTTATCATTCGCCATCGCGGCTGAAATTCCTTCTGGACGTTCTGATACATAACCATCAATTTTGCCAGATTCCAATGCTACGCGCATTGTCGGGAAACTTTCAACTGCAGTTTCTTTTTTCACACCTGGAATTTGATCGATTACTGAATAATGGAAAGTATTTAATTGCCCTGTAATTTTAGCATCTTTAAAATCTTTAATCGATTTTGCATCTGCATACTTACTATCCGCACGAACGACCATTACTAAATCAGATGTATAATAAATATCTGAAAAATCGATTGTTTCTAATCTTTCTTTTGTTGGTGACATACCAGCGATCACACCATCAATCTTATTGGAAATAAGCGCTGGAATTAAGCCGTCCCATTCCGTTTTAACAATGACTAATTTACGATCTAATTTTTCTGCTACTAATTTTGCAATTTGAACATCATAGCCACCAGCATATTCTGCATTGCCATCAATTTTCACGGCACCATTGGAATCATCTTTTTGTGTCCAATTGAATGGTGGATAACCTGCTTCCATACCGATTTTCAATGTTTTATTATCATCAGATGAAGAATCTCCTGATCCTGACTCTTTATCTTTAGAACCACATGCAGATAATACAAGCACTAACATTAACATGAGTAAAGATAATAAACTAAATGATTTTTTCATAGTGAATACACCTCATTATTATATTTCCCTAAACGAAAAAGGACTAATGCCAAAAGGTATTGAGATGAACTCATGGACCTTTTGAATTAGTCCTGTAAATTCTCAACATTCCCTTTTAGAGATAGCACAACTTACATTTTTCGGGTAAAAAAAGTAAGACAGTCCTGCAATTATTCATTGCAGACCCAGCATAGAATTTTGAGATAATACTATACTTCGGCGATATTTCCTTCTGATTAGCTTCTAAGTTGTCTCGAACTATTCTAATCACTAATAAATATCGCGCCTCTACCTCACAAGAAAAGTGAGGTCTTATTCGTTTGTATGTTACTAATTAGTCTAACGTACACGCTATTTTCTGTCAATCGTCTCTCTAAAATGACCTGAGTTATTGTGAAGATAAAAAAGTGCTTACAAAATTTCTTCTTCTGCTTCTGAATATGGTTCCAAATATTCAACATCATCGATATAAAAAACATTTCCATTTGCAGCATCGATTCGTTCGATTCGTTGACCTTTAACCTTTTCACTCGCTTTATACACGAGTTCATAGACAATAAAATCATCTGTTTGAATGGGAACACGTGCTAATTTCATCTCTAATGAATCATTGTGCAATTTATTGGCCTCATCAATTGTTACATCTACATCGGTCACCATATCTTCGATTAACTGACTATTTAAAAGGGGAATTGTCGTATCTTTGACTGCACCTGTGTAAATACCCATATCGATATATGCGTTAAATTCATCCAACATAATATTTCCTAATTTACGTTTGAAAGTGAATGTGATGAATGGTTCAAGGATATCATCTTCCTCTTCATCATCGTCTTCTTCTTCGTCCTCTTCTTCTGATAATGCTTTTAACAGCGCAATTTCTTCCTCTGTTAAATCATCGTCTTCTTCTTCGTCCTCTTCTTCTTCAACCAGTTGATCTTCAAGAAGATATTTAGAATCAATATTTCCGATGATTAATTCCAAAAATTGCAAAGCACGATCTTTTAAAATTTCGATATCCAATTCTTCTGTTACTTCAAAAGGTATTGAAGATTCTACCGTTACTTCGTTAAGATCAGCACGATGTAGCTTAATATATTTTTGAGGATTTTCTTGTGAAGAATAGATCATAACACCGTCCTCTTCTAAAAGAGACATATCATCTGTCACACCTAATAAATTACTTAATGAGATTGAAGGTTTAATTTTTGGGATATCGATAAAATCTACTTCTTCTTCACCTAATAATTCATTCAACTCCACTAGTTGACCTGCTACATTAACAACAATATTTGTTTTTTTAGGATAATACATTAATTTTAACTGATCTTCCAATTCTTCTGCACCGAGTTCTACTTGTATCGTGCTAGAGAAAATATCATGCGCCTCTTGTTTTGTTAATGTAACTTCTGGATATTTAAGTTGATAATAATTTTGATTTAAAGTGGCTGATAATACAAAGCCCTGTTTTGTCATTTCTAACATGACACCAGACTCTGGTAATGGAATATTGTATTTTGTATCCATCGCTGCAAATTCAATTTGATACACATCATTTCCCCATTCAACAAAAGAAATAATTTCTAGTGTTCCACGACCAAATTCTTCTACAAATTCACTTGCTAATTCTTTTATATCATCAACAGATAATTCTTCAAACTCATCTAAAGAAATATCGTTATTATCAGTAATCATGTCCATATCGACCATCAATGAAGTCATTTTACCTTCTTCGGAAACTTCTACACTACCATATATAAGATCACGATTAGCATCCATAATTTCACCAAATTGTTCAAAGCCTTCATCCGCGACGATTTTTATTGGCGGACAGCCTAATAATAAATCTCTAATTTCTATTTCAAGTCGTTTCATTTGTGATGTCCTTCCATTTCGTATTTCTATATACCCGTTAGTCTTCCTATTCTAAAAGACCTGGTATACTAACTTCCTCTATTCGTTGATTCTATCATATGGAATGTTTTTCGTCCTATGTTAGCAAAAAAAACAAAAAACTTTCAATAGTACAGAAAGCTCGATATAAAAGCGTTTTCAACTATTTTTTTATTGAATTTGTGTTAAAAATGAAAAATTTTCAAACTATTTATATACAAAACCTTTGACAGAATTCTGAAAATAGGTTAAATTACCAAAGGACGAACAATTATCGTCCGAACAAAAATAATATTCGTCTTTAGGAGTGTTTTCATGGATAATGTATTTGATTACGAAGATATTCAATTAGTTCCAGCAAAATGTATCGTTAACAGTCGCTCAGAATGTGATACCTCAATTGAGTTGGGTGGTCATAAATTTAAACTACCGGTCGTACCTGCAAATATGCAAACGATCATTGATGAAACAATTGCAACGCAACTAGCCGAAGATGGCTATTTCTATATTATGCACCGCTTTAATCCAGAAAAACGTACGCAATTCACAAAAGATATGCAGGCGCGTAACTTAATCGCCTCTATCAGCGTTGGTGTTAAACCAGAAGAATATGAATTCGTTGAAAGTTTAGCTGCGCAAGGTATTACACCTGATTTTATAACAATCGATATCGCACACGGTCATTCAAACGCCGTGATCAATATGATTCAACATATTAAAGAATATTTACCGAAGGCATTTGTTATTGCAGGTAATGTCGGTACGCCTGAAGCTGTACGTGAATTAGAAAATGCAGGTGCAGATGCTACTAAAGTCGGCATTGGACCTGGTAAAGTTTGTATCACTAAAATCAAAACTGGTTTTGGTACTGGAGGCTGGCAATTAGCTGCTCTCCGTTGGTGTGCAAAAGCAGCGACTAAACCAATCATTGCTGATGGTGGTATTCGCACAAATGGTGATATTGCAAAATCGGTACGCTTTGGTGCTTCGATGGTTATGATTGGCTCATTATTTGCTGGTCATGAAGAATCACCTGGTAACACGATTGAAGTAGACGGCAAACTCGTGAAAGAATATTTTGGTTCTGCTTCAGAGTTCCAAAAAGGCGAGAAGAAAAATGTCGAAGGTAAAAAAATGTATGTCGAACATAAAGGTTCTCTAAAAGATACTTTAGTTGAAATGCAACAAGATTTACAATCATCGATTTCTTATGCTGGTGGTACAAAACTTGATGCCATTCGTACAGTTGACTACGTCATCGTTAAAAATTCTATTTTCAACGGTGATAAAGTTTACTAAGTCGTTCATTTTCACAAAACATGGGAAAAAAGAGATAGGCAATCATTGCTTATCTCTTTTTTGGGTTCTATACTATTAGGATTTTCAAACAATAGCACCTCTGCTCGATGCTTTGTGCAAGCTTGTGGTATGTAACGCAAAAAAATACAATGCTACCAATTCATACGCTTAAAAATGGGTAAGTAGAGATTTTAAAACGCAATGTATTTGGATGTAGATGCTTTGCTCATTTTCGAGCGAAAATTGTATGGCATATGAAGTATAAAGAAATGGATTTTCATTTAGGATAAATGAGTTGTGTCGTAAAGGACGAGGACTCCTGCCCGCATGATGAGACCTCACAGGCCTTAGCTGAGGAAAGCATTCGTCCGAAACAAACAAATAGAAAAAGTGGCATGATTTAAAAAATCCAAATCACATCACTAGTTGATATAAAACCCTTTTGTTATATGTTTATAATAATAAAATTTTTTCCTTCGTTGCACGAGCTTTTTCCGTTATACGGCTCGAGCCATTAGGCATGGCAATCGCCTCATTCAAATAATGGACAGCGTCCTCAATATCACCTGCATGCTTTCTTTTATTCGCTTGTATAATATAGCTAAGTTGTTTCATATACAGTTGGACATCTTCATCATCCGGTTCAATTTTCTCCGCAATTTTGAAATAACCAGATGCCTTATTAAATTTTTCCTGTGAAATCGCAAAAAAAGCTAATTCTATTTGCTCTGTATATGCTTTCTCATGCTTCTTTTCACACCCCGCTATAAAAAGCATCGCGATCATACAAGCTAATGCCACCTTTTTCACTTTCCACACCTCATATTTACTATTTATATTTTTGTAATTTGACGTATCAACTCTCAATTTGTTCATTATAGACGTTTGACAAGACAATAGCACTATAAAAAACAGCCATATCATCATTTTATCCTATTATATAGCTTTTCTATAATAAAAATATAATTTTTTATCACGATCATTAAAAATAATGTAACTATTAGCATATTAAAATAACTAAAAATTTCATTTTATAGTATTAATTTAGTTATATAAACCGATACTACATATGTACTATAAAATTGTATTGTGAGGTTAGTCTAATGAAAAAGAACAAGTCCATCCGTTTTAAATTAATTCTTAGTTTTTTAGGTATTCTTTTAATTCCTACCTTATTAATTGGCTGGTTATCCTATGATAGCGCTAAAAAGCAAATTATGACCCAACAACAACAGTATGCTCAAACGAGTATTAATATACTTAATAGCAATGTTACGAATGCCATTACCTCAAAAATTCATGAAATCGATTTTTTAGCTGAGCGCATTGATCGTGACATGTTAAAAATGAATAAAAATGCTGTGATTCGTAATGTGTTAGGCGATTATATTTCGTCTCATAAAGATGTTGAACTCGCCTATGTAGGTACGGCAGAAGGCGATATGATTCGCATGCCTTACTTCATCTACGATAAAAGTTACAATCCAACAACACGTCCTTGGTATAAAGGTGCCTTCGCTTCAGATAGCTATTCTATTTCAGATCCGTATATCTCTGAAGATACTGGTGACCTAACCATTACCATTTCAAAAAAACTTTCTGATTCATCCGGTATTATTGGTATTGATATGTCATTACAACAATTTGACACTCTTGCTAACGAAGTGAAAATCGGAAAAAAAGGATATATTAGCATCGTTGATAAAGCTGGTAACTATATTTCACACCCTCATTCCGATGCCGGCTCGTCTGCTCCAGAAAACTTAAAAAAAATACTATCATCTAATCGTGAAGCAACGATTGAAGATGAAAAATTTTATACATCTGCTATTACAAATAATAGTACGGATTGGCATTTAATTGGTGTTACGTATAAATCTGAAGGACAAGCAATCGCCAATAAAACATTACAAACAAATATTATTCTAATTATTATTTCTTTACTTGTCGGTAGTGTTGTCGTTCTTATTGTCATACGTGCAATTATTACACCACTTAAACGTTTACGTGATCATGCCATCGAAATTAGTAACGGCAACTTAACTGTACCGATCACCATTCACTCGACTGATGAAATTGGTGATCTGGCACAAGCATTTGATCAGATGAAAAATAATTTAGCAGATGTGTTACGTAATATGAAGGATGCTACAACAACCGTGCAAGCATCTGCACAATTATTAGCCTCAAGTGCGGAGCAGAATATTGCTGCCTCTCAACAAATCACCTCCGCTATGGAGCATGTAACTGTTGGTACTGAGACTCAAATGACGAATATCGATCAATCGAACCAAGCCATCGATGAGATGGCACAAGGTGTTTCTGGCATTGCAAATGATGCTTCTAAAGTAACTGTATTATCACAAACAGCACGAGAACAAGCACTGGATGGCGGTAAAGCAATTGATCATACCGTTTTACAAATGCGTTCCATTCACGAGGCTGTGAATAATACCGACCAAAAAATACGTGGTTTGTATGATCGTACAAAGGAAATAGGAACAATTTTAGAAATGATTCGCACTATCGCTGATCAAACGAATTTGCTCGCATTAAATGCGTCTATTGAAGCAGCTAGAGCAGGTGAGCATGGGAAAGGTTTTGCTGTCGTTGCAGAAGAAGTGCGCAAGCTTGCAGAAAGTTCGCAGCAATCAGCACGTCAAATCGACGATCTAATTGCTGCCGTACAACAAGATACAGGTGCTACTGTTGAAATTATGAAAAATACAATTTCATGCGTTCAGCAAGGGACTGCTATTGCTACTGAAACAGCTGATAAGTTTGCAGCGATTATCACAAGTATGAAAGACATCACCCCACGCATGGAAAATATGTCCGCTACCTCTGAAGAGATGGCAGCGACGATTCATGAAGTTTCAACGAATGTACAAATGCTCTCTGATATAGCAAAAGATAATGCTGCATCGTCTGAACAGGTTTCTGCTTCAACAGAAGAATCATTATCATCTATGGAGAATATGTCCTCTACAGCACAAGAATTATTAGCAATGTCTGAGCATGTCAATGCGATTATTCGTCAATTTAAACTTTAAGAGAAACACAAAACAGCAGTGCAATCCTTCACGATTGCACTGCTGTTTTTTATTACATTTTTTGTGTATCTAACTTGGAATAACGTATGACAACTACTCTTTGCTAAGTTGCCACTCAACACCAAAACGATCCGCTACATTGCCATAGCAGTCGCTCCAAAACGTTTTTTGTAACTCCATATGAACTTTTCCGCCAACTTGTAATTTAGCAAAACTAGAGCGAATATAGGCTTCATCAGGCGTTATGACTGCCAAAGTAATATTATTACCTACAATATAAGGGAATGCAGGGTTATTGTCCGAGAACATAAGATCAGCCCCTGCCACCATCACACGACCATGTAAAATCAACTCTTTTTGCTGTTCTGATAAGTTAGGGACCCCCGCTTCACCAAATGTTTTAAGCTCCGTTATTTCAGAATCAAAAACCTGTGCATAAAATGCCATAGCTTCCTTACAATTCCCATCAAATATTAAATAAGCATTCACTGCCATATTCAACACTCCTTCGTCATTTGTATATTTATTTTACTCATAGCATGAAAGAGTGGTCAATTTTCAAGAGATATTATAATGTAATACTGATTTTTGCCAAACCTTCGAAAAATAGTTACCCTCTGATTTTTGTAATGATAGGCCTTGATGATGTAAGGCATGCCAAATTTTTTGATCGACTGCATAAGGATGTGTATGACGTAAAATATCTACTTCATTTTTTGATAATACAACACGATAATTTTTCCCACCATGAATAATTGCTATGGTATATGAACGCCATAATTTCACATCGATTATCGTATATTCATCCCATTGTTTTAGCTGCATATTTATATCAGAAGCAACCTTCTCAAAAAACTTCTTTGTCGTATAATCTGCAGCCATGGTCGTTCTAAAAAAACTATTTGTATTCATGCTTCATCACCCTCCATAACCTAGTTATCTTATAGGGATTATATCAAATCGATTTTATCTTGTAAACAAAAACATCAAAGAACCTATTTGTCCTTTGATGCTGATTTATTATTTTGTAGCTTGAGCAATGACGACATGCGTGAATGATTCATCCGCTATATGTAAATCAAATGCTAAACCAAAACCAACCACATAACGCCCCTCTGTTGGTGTCAACGCAAAGAGCGAAAAATCTAATCCTCGTAATACATCTAGCATTGCTTTGCCATGTTGTTCATTAAATTGCTGAAATATATGTTCATGCTTTGCCTCTGCAACAATCTCTGCTCGACAGCTATAACGTAAACGTTCACGTGCAAAAAGATTCGGCGATGCTTCTTCGTCTCGTAATGCCATAATGGTTACTTGTGGATGCGCAACAATATAACCATAATGCTCGGAAATTTTACTAATATAAATATAAAATTTGCCGTCACTAAAGATGAAGGGTGAATAGCTTAAAAAAGGTTCGCCCTGTTCGTCTAAGCTACTGATCATCATTGTTTTAGCTTCTGTAAGTAAAGTATTGCAATCTTTTTGTCGCTGTACTATGTCTATTTTTTTCATTGTTATAGTCCTCCTATTCTGCAATTCCGATTAAATTGATACGTGGTTTACTATGTTTAAAATGACGATCGATATCACAATCCACCTTATATACTTGTCGAAGTAATTCCTTGGTCATTACTTCATCTGACGTTCCATACTTCACCATTTGACCTTCATGAATAACACAAATTTTATCGCTATAAATACTTGCTTGATTCAAATCATGTAATACCATCACAATCGTCATACCCAACTCTCGATTAACAGAATGAATTAACTCGAGTAATTGCAACTGATGTGCAATATCTAAATACGTCGTTGGTTCATCAAGTAGTAAAATTTTAGGACGCTGCGCTAAAGACATAGCAATCCATGCACGTTGGGCTTCTCCTCCCGATAAGGAAGCTACTTGACGCTTCCTATATGTTACTAAATTTGTTTTTTCAATCGCCCAATCAATCATGTCATAATCTTCGTCATTCAATCGCTCATACCATTTTTTATGGGGAGTTCGACCATATTCAATCAATTCTTCAACCGTTAAATCTGTCGGTGAATCATTGGATTGAAATAACACGCTCATACGTTGTGATATTTCTTTGGACTTCAAATGTAGCAAGTCCATCCCTTCTATGAAAACAGTATTTTCACCAGGAGAAATCATGCGAGAAATCGCTTTAAGTGCCGTTGATTTTCCAGAGCCGTTTGGACCGATAATGGAGACAATCTCTCCAGGTTGAATGACGAATGACAATCCTTTAATAATTTGCTGTTGTTCAATTGTGATGGACAATTCATTGATTCGTAACATCCTACATATCTCCTTTTCTCATTAAGTATAAGAAATATGGACCGCCGACCATCGCCATAACGATACCCGCGGGAATATCTAACGGTGCAAAAAGCGAGCGTCCAATGGTATCTGCAATCAGTAGTACGACAGCCCCTAAGACCATACTCATCGGCATGAGTAAACGGTAGTTTGAACCAACAATGAGACGTGCCATATGTGGGACAACAAGACCAACAAAACCTAATAGACCAACGATTGCAACTGATATTGCTGCTAAATACACTGCAACAAACGATAATAATACCCGTATTGTCGTTGTATTTTGGCCAAGATTGACAGCCACCTTCTCCCCTAGTGCAAGTAAATTAGCTGAACGAATGCAAAATAATGCGAATATCCAACCCACCATCGAGTAGGGTAAAAGTGAGGTAACGTCTCCCATGCCCTTTCCTGATAGACTACCGTTCATCCATTGCAATGCAGATGGCAATTTATCACTGTATAGAATGGACAATAAACCTGTAATTCCACCAAAAATAGCATTGACAGCAACGCCAGCTAAAATGATACGTACTGGCGAGATACCATTTTTCTTCCATGCTAATGCGTAAACAATCGTTACGGCTATAATGCCGCCACCCAGTGCTGCTAACGGAATCCAATTCCCTAAATTAGGTAACACAAGCATGATGAGTAATACAGCAACAGATGCGCCACTCGATACACCTGTCAACCCCGGGTCAGCTAATGGGTTGCGCATAACTGATTGCAATAAGGCGCCGGAAATAGCTAAGTTAACTCCGACAATTGCTGCGATGAGAACACGTGGTACACGCAAATCCCAAACAATCGTGTGAGACATTGCCTCTCCATGACCAAAAAGTGTTTTGAGCGTTTCAAGCGGTGTAAGTGTCACACTTCCAATACCAATTGCTAGGATAAGCATTATGACTAAAATAATCCCCGTTAGGATAATACGATACTTTTTGTTAGGTGTACTGTTCATTTATGCACACCTTACTTCATAAAAATTTCTTGTAATGCAGCTAGGCCCTGTGGGGCTTTGACGATGGAAGAATAACCAAAAACCTTATAATCGAGCGCTGCTACTTGATCTGTTTTAAACGCACTTAAAGTATTCCATGCGCCATTTTTTTTCACTTCTGTTTTAAACTGTTTTAATGCTACCTCTGCATCGCCATGAGATACCAGTAAAATACTATCTGGATTTGTTGCAACAACATCCTCCATATTCATCGGCACATAGGCTTCTTTGGATTTTGTTGCCTGCGCTACGATGTTTGTCGCACCTAGCTTCTCGACTAAACTGCCAACATATGTTGTCGTATTCATCAGCATAAAGGATTCTCCAGATCCAAATATAATCATCACTTTTTTCATTGATACATCATGTGACGCAATAATTTTCTGCTCTTGCTTTTCTAATTTCTCTAAATAGGTCGTCGCAAGCTGTTCTTGTCCTTGTGCAATTGCCAATGCTTTAAATGATTCTTTCAAATCATTATAAGAATCTGTCGGTAAATAAGCTGCTGGAATTTTAGTATTGGCCATTTTTTTATTCAAGCTCGTATGAATTGAATCAGGTCCTATAACTAAATCTGGACTTAAGCTCACGATTCTCTCAATATCCGGTTCCACGGCCGTACCAATTTTTTCAACTGTTTCAAAACCTGTTGGTAAAGTATGTGCTGTTGTCGGTAAGCCTACCGGTGTAATATGTAAAATATCCAGCATTTCTGCAATCGTCACAGACGTTGTAACAATTTTTTTGGCGGGTTGTTGCGGGAAAGTATTCACGAGGTTTTTCACCTTTTTTGTCATTACCGCTTCATTTTTGGTCGTATCACTTCCGGCTGTTTCAACCTTTGTTGTTGTATGATCGCCTTCCTTTGCTTGTCCATTACATGCTGATAACATTAATACAGAAGATAAAAATACTGCACTATATAAACGCCTGCGCATAAAAAATAACCTCCAATTGTTTTAAATGAAAATAATTATCATTATCATTTAAAAATATAGCAAACAAAAATAGCTAACACAACCTTAGAAAAATCAGTCAATCATGTAAAATTATGCAAAAATACATGTTGATTTATTTTCTTATTGTATTAGCTATCTATTTCGGTCTATTTTTCATACGGCAAAATCACATAAAAGTTACAACTTTTTATTTTTTAGCAATATGAACTTTTAATTGTTTGTTTTTAACTGTTTTATTTTGCATCGCTTTTAAGACGATGTGACCTTTATCATTTAAAATCTCGATAAATGTGCAAGAATCTTGGATTGTAATAATCCCGATGTCCTGACCATCAATACCATCAATATTCGTTAATGTTCCAACAAAATCAATTGCGCGGATTTTTTTCTTTTTCCCACCATTAAAGTAGAGTTTTGTAATATGGTCATTTAATTGATCTTTTTTGGCAATTTTACGCTCTGGTAAAGTGGCCATTTTTTTCTTGAATGCTTCAATATTCAATGCAACTTGCTCAGAAGTTGGCAGATTTACACGATTGATTTTAAACCCTATAAATTCTTCAATACTATGAAGGAATTTGCCTTCATATGGTGTGACGAAGGTAATTACTTTGCCTTCTTTACCGGCACGACCCGTACGGCCTGCACGATGGACATAGCTCTCTTTTTCAAGTGGTAAATCATATTGTACAACCATCGTAATATGGTCAATATCGATACCACGTGCCGCTACATCAGTTGCTACTAAATAACGGAAGTCACCTTTACGGAAATCATTCATGACAGCAAGACGATCATCTTGTGTCATGCCGCCATGCAACATATCAACGCTATAACCATCCTCTGTCAAATTATCACAGACCTTAGCAACTTGGTCTTTCGTGCGACAGAAAACAATACAACTATCCGGATTTTCGGCTGTTGTTACTTTTCTAAATGTGTCATATTTCATTTCTTCAGGTACTTCAATTACTTCATGACGAATTGTCGATACCTTCGATTGATTGCCTGCTGCCTCTAACAATACAGGTTCGATCATATATTTTTTAGCTAAACGTTTAATCGCTTCAGGAAAAGTCGCCGAAAACAACAATGTTTTACGATCTGTTGGTAATTTTTTAATAATTTTTTCTACTTGCTCAATAAAGCCCATATTTAGCATTTCATCTGCTTCATCGATTACTAAATACTGAATTTTATCAAAATTAATCGTTTCTCTTTCAATATGATCCATGACACGTCCTGGTGTTCCTGCGACAATATGTGTTTTTTGGCGAAGTGCAGCAATTTGGAATTTAATCGGTTGTTTACCGTATATCGCAACTGCTTTAATACGCTTATAACGACCAATATTTGTGAAATCCTCCATAACTTGAACTGCTAACTCGCGCGTCGGTGTTAAGATTAATGCCTGTGGTTTGTTTTCAGTCCAATCAATATTATTCGAGATTGGAATTGCATATGCTGCTGTTTTACCACTACCTGTTTGTGATTTAGCTAATACGTCCTGACCAGCTAATACTTGTGGCAATACAAGTTCTTGTATCGCTGTTGGTTGTTCATAGCCTAAATCCTTTACTGCATCAATAATTGTTTCTTCTAGACCGTAGTCCGTAAATTTATTCATTCCTCTACCTCACTCTTTTTTCATATTTATAGTATAACGCATTATTTCGATAGAAGCATTTGTACAAATCGTGTAGATGATGGTGTAAGCGGTACATTTTCAAGATAACATACACCAATGAAACGCGGTGGTATTACGATTTCAAGTGGTATTTCAAATAGTGTACCACGCGTTAAATATTCATAAGAAAATTCCTTTATTACACAAGCTACACCCAAATTACTTTTTGCAAACTCAATGAGTAAATCGTGTGAACCCAATTCAAGTTCTGGTGCGATACGAATTCCTTGTTCATTTAAAAAATCTTCTACATAATTGCGTGAATTAGAAAGGCGTTCTAGCATAATGAGTGGTAGTTTGACAAGCCGATCATAACTGAGTGGTTGTGTGATTAAGGGTTTATATTTGATACCACAAACAAAAATATCATGAATTTCTTTAATTTTATGAATGGTTAATGCGTGATCATCCAACGGCAAATTACACACAGCAATATCAATTGCCCCCGATTTAACTTGTGTCGTCAATTCCGTCGTTGTTCCATTGACAATTTTAAAATGAATATTGGGAAAACGATTTCTAAAATCCTCTAAATACGGCAATAAATAATATTTTGAAATCGTGTCACCCACACCAATTTTCAATTCCCCTAAAGTTAAATGTTTAAATTCCAGCAATTTATTTTCGCCCACTTCGATAAGCTCCAAAGCTGATTTCACATGACCAAAAAGAATATTTCCCTCATCTGTTAAATTAACACCTTTTGTCGTGCGATTGAATAAGCGACTACCCAATTCTGTCTCAAGATGCGCAATTGCTTGGCTAATTGCTGGCTGTGTCATATACAACGATTTTGCAGCCTTAGAAAAACTTTCACTTTTACCCACTTGTAAAAAAATTCGATAATAATCTAACTTCACAACCATATAAGCACTCCTTATATATACTATTATATATATTAATTTTACTTATACATTAGTACAAAGTATAGTTATTTATATACTAATGCTTTAAATATGAGGAGAGATTATTTTGGAAAGAGTAGTAGGAACTGTAGCACGTGGACTTCGTGGTCCGATTATTAATAAGGGAGATGACATCGCACAAATCGTCGTTGATACTGTTTTAAACGCTTCAACTATTGAAGGTTTTAACATTGCTGATCAAGATGTTGTCACAGTTACGGAATCTGTCGTAGCACGCGCTCAAGGTAACTATGCTTCAATCGATGCCATTGCAACAGATGTTTCAGCAAAATTTGGCGACGATACTGTCGGTATAATATTCCCCATTTTAAGCCGTAATCGCTTTGCTATTTGCTTACGTGGTATTGCAAAAGGCATTAAAAAAGCTGTATTAATGCTAAGCTACCCATCTGATGAAGTAGGGAATCACTTAGTAAGCTTGGATGACTTAGATGAAAAAGGTGTAAACCCTTGGACTGACACGCTAACTGAAGATGAATTCCGCCAACATTTTGGTGAAAATGTTCACCCATTCACTGGCGTAGACTATATCGCATACTATAAATCATTAATCGAAGAATATGGCGTTGAAGTGGAAGTAATTTTCTCTAACAATCCAAAATCAATTCTTAACTATACGAAATCTGTATTAACTTGTGATATCCATTCACGTCATCGTACAGTGCGCAACTTGCAAGCTGCAGGTGCTGAAAAAGTATTCACTTTAGCTGATATTTTAAACACACCAGTAAACGGTAGTGGCTTCAATGAAGATTTTGGCCTTCTTGGCTCAAACAAATCAACTGAAGATAGCGTCAAATTATTCCCTCGTGATTGCCAACCTGTTGTTGACGGCATTCAAGCTGCCATCAAAGCTGCTACTGGTAAAACAGTCGAAGTAATGATTTACGGTGATGGTGCATTCAAAGATCCAGTAGGTCAAATTTGGGAACTTGCTGACCCTGTCGTCTCTCCAGCATACACAGTTGGTCTTGAAGGTACACCAAATGAAATCAAGCTAAAATATTTAGCTGACAATGATTTTGCAGATTTACGTGGTGATGCGCTACAAGTAGCAATAAAACAATACATTAATAATAAAGATGCCGATTTAACTGGTCATATGGCTGCTCAAGGGACGACACCTCGTCGTCTGACAGACTTAATTGGTTCACTATCTGATTTAACATCTGGTTCTGGCGATAAAGGAACACCGATGATCTATATCCAAGGTTATTTCGATAACTACACAAAATAATACAGTCAAATGAAGGGACGACCCAAAAGTAAGAAATTACTTTTTTATGGTCGCCCTTTTTTTACTGTTCAATTTACAAGAAATCACGTATTTTATAGAGAAGGGGTGAATCCAATGACAACTAAACTATATATAGATCATGATTTTATACAGGCTGGTATTACATTAAAGAATGAACAAATTCCAGACAATAATAATATGGCTTTACATTGCTGTGACCTTCCACAAGAAGTACTAATGAATAGGCAGCGTTTAGCAAAATCACTACAGATTGACCTTCAGCAACTTGTCGTTGCAAACCAAACTCACAGTGCCACAATATATAAAGTAGTCGATACGGATAAGGGGCGAGGCGCATTATCTGTGAAAGATGCCATCGCCGACACCGATGCACTTTATACATTTGAAAAAAATATAATGCTTGGCATATTCACTGCCGATTGTGTACCAGTCATTTTTCATGAACCATCTCGTGGATTAATCGGTGTCATTCATTCCGGTTGGCAAGGGACGATTCAAGAGATTAGCAGTGCTGTTATGCACCATCTAATTACGATTGAACAAATAGACCCACAGCTACTACACGTTCATCTAGGTCGTGCATTAAGCCAAGACAAGTTCGAAGTTGATTATGATGTATTTGAAAAATTCGAGGCATTAGGCTATGCAGAACCCTTTATGTATTATAAGGAAGAAACAGACAAATATCATATCGATAATCAGTTGGTCGTCAAAAGACAATTTGAACGTGCTGGTGTACCAAGCACTCAAATTACAGTTGATGCAACATGCACTTTTCTTCATGATGATGGTTTTTCCTATCGTCAAAATCGCGCAGATGGTCGACATATGACTTTTATTCGCCGTAAATAAAAAAGAGGAGAAGAAATTTGAAAACAATTTCCTCTCCTTTTTTTATTGCTTCATTAAGTCGATGTAAAACTGTATTGCTTTCATATAAGCAACTTTTTCTACACGCTCATTCGTTCCATGCATACGCTCTAAACCATCATCTTCCATTTCAATAGGCAAGAAACGATATGCATCATCACTAATTTTACTATAATGTTTTGAGTCTGATGCACCAATCATTATATAGGGTGCAATAATTGTTTGATCATTAGTATTGATTGCTGCCTGCTGAATCATTTTAAAACCACGACTTGTCGAAGAAGATACAGCCGATGCTTCATTTCCTGTAATGGTCACTTTCACATGCTTGTCATCAATAATAGCGTTGACTTGTTTTTTTAAGCTATTAAATGTATCACCCGGCATCACGCGTATATTAATCTGAGCCTCAGCAAATTCCGGCAAGATATTACCTTTATCTCCTGCTTTAAAAATGGTTGGTGCAATTGTCGTACGGGTCACAGCTGCAGTCGCTGGCTTACCTAGTAAAATCTTTTTAATAATTGGTTTAAATAGCCATTGATTTTCAAAAACATATTTATAGCCAAATGACATTTCGGGCGCTGTATATTCGAAAAGTTCCTTCGTCGGACCCGCAATTGAAGCAGTAAATTGTTGTTCCTCTAGTGCAGCAATAGCGGCTGATAAACGACCAATTGTCGTTTTGTTTTTTGGTTGAGAAGAATGGCCCCCACTGCCTTCTACCGACAACATAATAGTAGCGGAACCTTTTTCTGCTACACCGATTACACCCACAGGGTCTTCTACACCCGGTACCATATTATTGACGATGGCCCCGCCTTCATCCATAATGTATTCAAATTGAATCATATTATTTTTAAAATACTTCGTTATTTCTGCTGCACCGGCATCGCCACCATTTTCTTCATCATGCCCAAAGAATAGATAGAGATCTTGCGGTGGTACAAAGCCTTCTTTCAATAAGTAATCGACTGCTTCTAATGTCCCAATCACACCTACTTTATCATCTAGCGTTCCACGACCCCAAATATACTTTTCGTCAACAGCACCACTAAAAGCATCTTCCTGCCATTTCACTTCAGTTCCCTTAGCAACTGGTACGACATCATAATGACTAGTTAGACCAATTGGTTTTTTTGAGGAATCTTTCCCCGACCATTTAAATATCATACTATAATCATTAATTTCTTTATATTCGAGCTGTTTATATATTTCTGGATATGTATCTTTTAAAAATTGTTGAAATTCTTTAAAATATTCGTAGTTAATGTCCTTCTCTTTCTCTTGTGAAATCGTTTTGAATGTAACGGCTGTCGATAAATTTTTAATCGCCTTGTCTTCATCAATTTTAAAATTTTGCTGTTGTGCTTTTGGCTGTTTCGTTTTTGCTGACATTGTAAAATATAATGTCACCCCCGCAAAGACAATCACAATACCTAAAATAGCAAATATTATTTTTTTTAACATGAAACCACCCCTTCTAGCATTCACTATAGACGGAAAGTAATCACTAATGCAAGCGCATTTTTCTGCTACATAAAAAAACAAATAGCTCTTCACATTTTGACGGATCAACACTTTATTTTAGACTAGCTATATTGACCATTTCAACATGATAATCTGGGCAGTTCACTAGTGGACCAAGGACTCTTCACCCTCAATTTTTACTTTTGTAAAAGGAAGGCGATGACAATGAAATAAATTTATTCACACTTGAAAAACTTTTATCGAATTCAGGTCATAATGATTTTGTATCACTCACATCGGCAAAAGCATTATTATGCTATCTGCAGAAACCCTCACAAGCTGCTGAAGTAGATCTTATTTTATTGGATATAATGATGCCTGAAATGGACGGAATAGAAGCATGTAAGAGCATTCGAGCTGATGAACAGTTTAAAAACATTCAAATTATTTTCGTTACCGCATTAGAAGACAAAAAGCGTTTAGCAGAGGCACTTGATATTGGTGGCAATGATTATATTTCAAAACCGCTCCATAAAACAGAATTACTTGCTCGCATACGTGCAGCACTACGTTTAAAAAAAGAGTTGGATTGGCACACCGAGTATGACCGACAAATCCAACAAGAATTGACCCTTGCAGCAAAAGTTCAGCAAAACTTACTGAGTGAACCTTTTCAAAATGATCAACTACGGATTGCTGTATCCTATCAACCATCTGCCAAACTCGCCGGTGATCTATATTATTGGTATAAAATCGATGCACATCGTTACGGTGTGCTATTAATCGACATGATGGGACATGGTATTTCAGCCTCACTCGTTTGTATGTACATGTCTTCTGTATTACGTGACGCCATTAAAACGATGATTGAGCCTGAAATGGTTATGCAGGAGCTCAATCGCCATATGTTACTCCTCCCAACAAATAATGAGGATATTCCCTTTTATTTTACGGGGATTTATTTGTTAATAGATACCGATCAAAAGACCGTTGAATATATCAACGCAGGGCATCCTACATGTTATATTAGTATTGATGACAAAACAACAATACCATTACAATCAAATGCTACTGCTGTCGGTTTTTTTGATCACTTACACTGTCAAAAAACTAGTTTCAATTATGATCATTCTTTACAAATCGTATTATTTACAGATGGTGTCATTGAAGCACTTCATACAAATGAATTTGTAGCCGAAAGGAAATTGCAGCTTTTGGCATCAAAACATTGGCATTTTTCCAATCATATTTTTGATGAAATACTACCAAAACATAAACAGTCGCAACAGTCAGACGATATGTGTGTCATCTTAATTCAACTATAAAACAAAAAAGCTGAACTACAGGTACACTTCTACTTGTAATTCAGCTTCTTTTATATAGCTTTTTAAAAATAGTCATAGATCGCATGCCCATGCCTATAATAACGGTGCATCTGTTACAATCCAATTATGCAGAACCTCCTTAATTTTTTGTGCACTCAATGGTTTGCTAATATAGTCTGACGCACCAGCTTGAATACATCGATTACGTTCTGCCTCAATAGCATGTGCGGTTATCGCTATGATGGGTAATTGCTGAAGCTGTAAATTTTGTCGAATTCTTCGCATGGCATCATAACCATCCATAACCGGCATCATGATTTCCATGAAAACCAAATCAAATCCTATCGTTTTCTGCAAAGCCTCTACTGCTTGCCGCCCATTTTCGGCTACTGTAATAATAACACCCGAATTTTCCAAAATACGTCGTAGAACAAAAATGTTTTGATAGTTATCACCTACAATTAATACTCGTTTTGTATCAAAATCCGCCTCAAAT
This sequence comes from Kurthia sibirica, assembly GCF_003143975.1. Lineage (GTDB taxonomy): Bacteria > Bacillota > Bacilli > Bacillales_A > Planococcaceae > Kurthia > Kurthia sibirica. Next base: position 101,541 of record NZ_QFVR01000007.1, read on the forward strand.
TCAATAGCATAATCCTTTGAATGAATGGATTCTTCAACCATATGAACACTATCATTTTTAGCGCTTGGTAGTACAACCGTAAAACAACTTCCTTTACCTACTTCACTGTGGAGTTTTATAAAACCACCTAGTAATTTTGTGAATTCCTTACAAATAGCCAAACCTAACCCCGTACCACCATATTTTCTAACAGTTGCTCCATCGGCTTGTTGAAATGACTCAAAAATTAGGTCCTGTTTTTCTATCGGGATACCAATTCCTGTATCTTCCACTTCAATTGCTAGCCAGGTATCACTTGTTTCTGCCATCTCTGCCGATAGTGCCTTTACCTTACGAATCATGACACGAATCGCGCCTTTTTCCGTAAATTTAAAAGCGTTCGATAGTAGATTTTTTACTATTTGATGTAATCTCATCTCATCCGTGCAAAAAACTGTTGGTACATCCTCTTCGATCACAATCGTAAACTCCAACTCACCTTTTTTTGCATGATGATGAAAAGCTAAATTTAAAAGCTCTGGCATAGCATTTATATTCACTTCGGAAAACTCAATATGCACTTTACCCGCACCAATTTTTGACAGATCTAAAATATCATTGATTAACCAGAGGAGGTCCTGACCAGATGAATGAATAATCGTCGCAAATTCTACTTCTTCAGCACTAATTGTAACATCAGCATTTTCCTTCATCATTTCTGATAGTAGTAAAATACTATTTAGTGGCGTACGTAATTCATGTGAAATATTCGCTAAAAACTCTGCTTTATATTGTGCACTTTGTAGAATTTCACGTGATTTCAATTCAACATCTTGCTTTGCCAACTCCAACTCTCTCGATTTTGCCTCTGCATCAAGAGTTCGTGCTTCTAGTTTTATATTCATCTCCGTTAATTCCAGCGATTTTACGCGTAACTCCATCGACTGCTCGCGCATTTTTTCAGACTTCACCTGTAACTCCATCGTCAAACGCCTTGATTCATTTAATAATTTCACAATTTCTCGACGACGCATCACACTGTCAATTGTCAGACCAAACGTAGTCATCACATGCATCAATAACTCTTGACCGATTGGACTAAACTCTTTCATTGTCGCAAATTCAGCAACAGCAATCACTTTGCCATCATGTAAAATGGGTACAATTAATAAGGTAGTCAGCTGTCGTTCATCCAGATCCGTCGTAAAAAATGGGTGATTTTTTGTCATTTCATCTGATTTATAGAGCTTTCTACTTTTAACAACCTGACCAATCAATCCTTCACCTACTTTAAAAGAAGCACAGCCAAAACTATCCTGTCCATCTGCGAAGGAAGCTTTTTTATGAAAAAACTGTTCATCACTTCTTACATAAAATACGCCATGGGAGGCACCGATTACTACTGAAATTTCTGCTAGGAAGATTTCTGCTAATGACATGATTGAAGTCACACCTTGATAAGCGGACACGACTGTATTGAGATGACTTTGAAGCCATTCCCTTTGTTCCATATTATCTAAGAGATGATTGGTTGCAATGGCAAGGTCCTTCACTTCATCATTTGAGGAGATTGCGATACGTTCTTCAAACTCACCTTGTGATATTGCTAGCTTTTGAATCGTTTGTGTTACATGATTTAATGTACTTGTAATAGCTGATGATACAATTTTTGCTAAAAGGAAGGCAAGCATTGAAACACCAAATATGGCGATGAATAGAAATGATGATAGTTTTGCATTTTGTTCATTTAACAATTCTGCTTCCTGCTCCATTGTTAAATTTTCTACAAGACGAAAGTTTTCAAATTGATTGTGTAATGCAGTCATTTCTTTCATACGCTCTTCTTCGATTGATCGGTGCATATGATCTCCAATCACGGGCTCTTTCATATGTTCTTTCATACGCATAATCCATAAATCCAAATTCTGCTGAATAGCCAATAGTTGCTTTAGTTGCTCGGGTCTTTTGTTTAGTAGAGGATTGAGTATATTATACGTTTCTTGCCATTGCCTTAATGCTCTATCGTAAGTATTCATATATTTTTTTTCATCAGTAATAAACGACGCATGTTGACTAATTTCCATCTCGTACACACTTTGTTCCATACGATTCGTTAACATTTGAATTTTGAGGCCCTGATCCACAATGGTAATCCGCTCTGACTGAAGTTTCTGTAGCTGAAAATTAACGGCAATAAACGATACAAAGACTGATAGGATGATGATTCCATAACCTAAAGTAATTTTGGATTGAATACTGTTTCTCCATTTTTTCATACAAATTTCTTCCTTTTCCATCGTATTTTAACCACGTTCAGTATACCATCATCTTCCATTTACCCCTGCTACCAACCTATTGGTTTACATTCCTTCATGAATTGAGTACGATTTGAAGGTGAAAATGATATTCCTAAGGAGGAATTAAACGTGCATACAATCTCAGCAATTCAAGAAGCAACAGCGTTTATCGCTAAAAAAACAACGCATAAACCGGTAATTGGTTTGATTTTAGGATCTGGACTAGGTTCTCTTGCAGATGATATTACAAATGCAGTGAGTATCCCGTACAGTGAAATTCCTCACTTTGCAAAATCTGCAGCAATCGGTCATGCCAATGAATTAGTAATTGGTGAATTAAACGGGAAAGTCGTCGCTGCTATGAAAGGCCGCTTCCACTATTACGAAGGCTTTTCTATGCAGGAAGTTACATTCCCAGTTCGTGTTATGAAGGCTCTTGGTATTGAAAATATCATCATAACAAATGCTTGTGGTGCTATTAATACAGACTTCAAACCTGGTGAATTAATGATTATTTCCGATCATTTAAATTTGGTTGGCGGCAATCCATTAATCGGTCCAAATAACGATGAACTTGGCACACGCTTCCCTGATTTATCAAATGTTTATAATCGTGATTTACGTCAGCTTGCTAAAGATACAGCTGCACAGCAAAATTTAAAAATTAACGAGGGCGTATACGCTTGGTGGAGCGGTCCAACTTATGAAACACCTGCTGAAATCCGTATGATCCGCACACTTGGAGCAGATGCTGTTGGCATGTCTACCGTACCAGAAGCAATCGTTGCTACTCATGCGGGTATGAAAGTACTTGGTATTTCTTGCCTAACGAATATGGCTGCTGGTATTTTAGATCAACCGTTAAATCACGATGAAGTATTAGATGTTGCTGGCAAAGTCCGTGCATCTTTTATCCAACTAATAAAAGGAATATTAAAAGAAATATAATATGCCAAAAAGCCTTGAAAATCAGCAAACGATTTTCAAGGCTTTTTTTATGTTTCACAAAAATGTTTCACATGAAACTTTTTATGATGTTAATTGCAGCGCCATATGGTATTGTCTTAACTTTTCTTTCATACCTAATTCTAATAAGTCGTCATAGGTTGTATCTTCAATATTATAATTGCCGATTGCCAGTTGTATAGCACCAAAACGCTTATATAGTTCTGCGAGTACTGCTTCGACCATTGGTTTATGCTCATCATAGAATACAAGTTGTTTTAACGCATAACCTTCTTCTATCCAATACAAATAACCAATTTCATGTTCTTGTAACATAATAGCATATAGTTGATAATTGCGATTTAAACGATTTTGCCATGGTGTACCCGTCATTTCATACGCTCTATGTTCATCCGTAATTGATGTGCTTTTTAACGTTAATTTTTCGTCATCACGAAAAGATGGTAATACAGCTAAAGTACCAACCCCGACTCTATTCACAACATCAAAACCTTCTTTTCGATATAATCTCTCAGCACGTTCATTTCCGATAATTACTTCTAAATGCAAGGCATCAACGCTATCTTCTTTAGCAATCTCAATCGTTTTCTTGAGCATTTCTTTTCCGATTCCATGTTGACGTAGCGCTTTAATAATACCCATACCACCAATCCATGCAGTTTGCTGATTTTTAAATTTTTCTTCACCATAGAGTACCATTCCAGCATGTTCATCATCAAATTCTACAACCAATGACTGTTTACTTGATAAATTTAATGATTCCATACGATGTAAAAAATCTTCCTCCGAAAGATTGATTGCTACAAAATAGTCTTCAAAACTCCGATTCCATAATTCCGTCATCATAGCGAGGTCAAAATTAGTTAATGCATGCCATTTCATGTACAAAACATCCCTTCAATTTAACTGGTCATAATGGGTGACGCAATTGCGTCCATGATTTTTCGAATGATATAATGCAATATCAGCTTTCTTTAATAACTCTTCCACATTATCTGCTTTTTGATATGTAGCAACACCTAAACTAATCGTCAATTGACCGACTTCTGGCCACTGTGAATTACTCACGAGATGTTTGTAATGTTGGGCCAAATCAATTGCTTGTTTCCGCCCAGTGTCTGGTAGAACAATGGTAAACTCTTCACCACCATAGCGTGTAACAATATCTTCTTGACGTGCGTTTTTATGCAATAACTGTGCGAGTTGCGTCAACACCTGATCGCCAATCGGGTGACCGTAAGTATCATTAACATTTTTGAAAAAATCAATATCAATCATAATGAGGGAAAAACCAAACTTAGAAAAATCTTTTTGTGAAAAATAAAAATCCATTTGCTCTTGGAAATATTTTCGATTATAAATACCAGTCAATTTATCAGTATTTGTTACCTCAATTAAATCCATATTTATTTTCATGAGCTCCACTTGCTTTTTTTCAATTTCACTGTAAATTTGTTCAAGCTTTTCAAGGGCTGTTTCCTTAGCCAACAACGCATTTTGAATGACTGTTCTCGCCTGCTTTAACTCTGTTTCATAGCTTACGCGCTTTTCCATTTGTAAAATAGCACAATCGATGGCAACTTTATTCGTCAAATTCACTTTTTTAGCATTCATTATATAGGGCGTTGACTCACCCGCTTGATTTTTGAGTTTTATAATCAATTCATCAACCTTACCGTACAGATTAATGGTTGGGTAAAAATAAGAATAAAAAATTAAGCGATTAGCAATCGACAACAACGATTCAAAATGACTACCAACAACAGCTTGTCGTGAAGTCCCGAGCCAATCTAGAAGCGTTTGATTTACTTCTATAATATTGCCATCAAGGTCTATCGTCAGTATGCCGCATGGTGCATAATCTAATCGTTCGTTCATTTTCGCTCTCTCCTATCTAACTAAATAATTCTGAATAATTGTCGTCGTCTCCACAGGATGACTAATATGGGGGTAATGACCTCTTGCATCTAAAACCACTAATTCACTATTTTGCATGCGATCATGTAAATACTGCCCTACATGTATAGGCACAATACTATCTTCCGAACATTGTAAAATTAATGTTGGCGTCGTTAATTTATTCACTAGATTTCGATAATCAGAGAAAAATGTTACTTCAGCAAACTCTCTAGCAATACGTGGATTTGTCGAGACAAAAGTATCTTCTAACTCCGCTGTTAATTGTGGTTTGGCATCACCCATACCTACCGGGGCCATATAACTTGCCCAACCGCTAAAATTCATCTCCATCATTTCTAATAAATCATAGACATCACTTTTTTCGAAACCACCTTGATAGCCATCTTTTTCATTGATATAACAAGGAGATGGGCCAATCATTATTAGTTTTTGAAAATATTCTGGATGTTCGATTGCCGCTAACATACCTACCATTGAACTAATCGAATGACCAAAGAAAATAATATTTTCTAAATCTAAGGCTTCAATCACATCAATCACATCTTCTTTGTAACCATGTAGTGAATTATATTTTGATGAATCATACGCTGAAATATCTGATTTACCCGCTCCTACATAATCAAATAATACGATGCGATAATCATCTTGGAAATTAGGCGTTATATATTTCCACATACTTTGTTCACAGCCAAAACCATGTGCACATAAAATTGTCTGCTGTCCGTCACCTATCATTTGAACATTATTACGTTCGATAATATTTACCATATCCAAGTCCCCCACTCTACTCAATTCTCTTTTCAATATACCCTAATCTATAGCACAATAGTCTGTTTAAAATTTTACATTTCACGATCATTTTGAAATTTCTCATTATCCTCTATATTAAAGGAAAAACCTTCGCGACTAAAGTAATAACAATAGTCTCGAAGGTTTTATACCTTATTTGAAATTATATTGTGTAACAATTGGTTGTCGTTTATCAACCTGATCATGGAAATATTCATACAAACAAATACCTAAAAATGAACCAGATACATTTTTCACTTGTGTATAGCCATTATTTAATAAGGCCATCACTGCATTATAACTGCGTTGTGCTGAACGACAATGAACATATACTGCACGATCTTTTGGTATTTCAGCCATCCGTTCACGCAGCTGGCTCAACGGAATATTAAGTGCATTTTTAATATGACCATTAGCAAATTCTTTTTCTTCACGCACATCGACGAATAATGCATTTTCTTCATATAGGCGACGCACATCAGAGACATGTACTTGTTTGAAACGGCCGTAGCTGATATTGGTTGCTACAAGAGCTGCCATATTAACGACATCCTTTGCCGTACCGAATAGTGGTGAATAGGATAATTCCACATCCTTAAGATCTTCAATCGTTCCCCCCATTGTAATTAACATTGCAATAACATCTATGCGCTTATCAGCATTCCCTTTACCAATTGCTTGTGCCCCTAAAATTTTCCCCGTTGGTACTTCAAAAATCAATTTTAAATGTAGCGCGTTACTAGATGGCATTAAGCCCACTTTATCGGGTGCAATCACGTATACACTATCCGCTTGAAAACCTGCTTCTTTAGCCGTTTTTTCATTAATGCCTGTCGTTGCACAGTTTAAATTAAAAATACGTATACTTGAGGAACCGATTACTCCACGATTACGATTTGTAATACCATACATGTGATCTGCTGCTACCCGTGCTTGTTTTTGGGCGGGTCCCGCCAATGCTAAGCGTACTGGTTTGTGTAATACTTGATGATACACTTCAATAGCATCCCCTACAGCATAAATAGCCGGGTCACTCGTAACATAATTGCCATCTACTTTAATTCCACCTGTTTTACCTATCTCTAAGTTCGCTTCTTGCGCTAATTTCGTTTCTGGTTCAACACCGATTGCCACTACGACAGCATCCGCTTTGACAATTTGACCATCACCTAAAACAATATGGTCTGTGGCAATTTTTGCGACATCTGCATTAACATATAAATCGATATTGGCATCCATTATTTCTTTATGCATAATTTGCGCCATATCGTCATCATAGGGTTTCATTATTTGAGGTGCTCGTTGAATAATTGATATTTTTTTATTGGCAGCATGAAGGTTTTCTGCTACCTCAACTCCGATAAAACCACCGCCAATAATCGCAATATTTTCTACTGCTGAAAATTGCGTATAACGTTGCAGGCGTTCAATATCTACAACATTTCGCACTGTAAAGACATGACGCTGTTCAATACCTTGTACTGCCGGTAATATGGGCTTGGCACCGGGAGACAACATTAACTTATCATATGACTCCTCATACACTTCATCCGTTTCAACAAATCTGACCGTCACAGTTTGACGCTCTTTATTAATGGCAATTACTTCTTGACTGACACGTGCTTCCAAATTATATTTTGATTTGAACTGCTGTGGGTCCATCATAATCAGTTTATCTGTTGTTGGTACAATACCACTCAAATGAAAAGGTAATGAACAATTTGAAAAAGATACATGTGGCCCTCGTTCAAACATAATCACCTCTGCATTTTCGTCCAGTCTTCTGATGCGTGCGGCTGTTGAGGCACCGCCTGCGACACCACCAATTACTACTACTTTCATCCCATTACTCCCCTTCTATTAATCCTTCAGTTATTCCTCATATCATATACCCTGCTAGGTATATTTTCAATTAAAATAACTTATGATGATTTAAAAAACGTAGGCAAAATATGAATCGCCTACGTTGATTTATTAGTTAGACATCTCTTTTTTCATCTCTTCAAGTTCTGCGATTTGTTCTTTCGTTAAATCAATTAACTCTTGTGTTGCTGCATCAATTTCACCCGGTGCTTCTAACTGCTTCAACATATCCTTTGCATCTTCAAGCATTATTTCAACATTTTCTATTTTCAAAATCCCCATCTTTATCTTCCTCCTATCATTCAACGATTCTTTTTGTTACTATACCTTATTTTAACTTGCCGTGTAACCTATTGTCTCTTTATTTGAGCGATCTTTGACAAGCGCTATTTCCATTGCATTCTGACATCTATATTTTTATCATTTCTGACACTTTTAAACAGTCCAGGTATTTGCTATCGTTAGGTCAAATAAACAGATTCCAATAGAAGGAAGGTTTTGACTATGTCACAGTCACTCACTACTACACGCAATCGCACATATGATTTAATCATTACAGCTTTAGCCATTTCTCTTGTTTTTGTTTCTACTTTATTTTTAAATATTCGCTTACCCATCGCTGCAAATGGAGGGCTTGTCCATTTAGGTACGGCTATGTTATTCATCTTGGCTATCTTACTTGGCCCTAAAAAAGGAGCTCTTGTAGGCGCTATTGGAATGGGCTTATTCGATTTATTCTCCGGGTGGGTTGTATGGGCACCCATTACCTTTATTGCCAGAGGTGTGCAAGGATATGTTGTTGGGCGTATTGCTTGGTCGCTCGGACGAAAAGGGAGCAGTACAAAATTCAATACGCTTGCGATTTTAGCCTCCATTCCTTTAATGGTTGCCTGCTATTACGTGGGAGAAGCGATTCTTTTTAGTAGCTGGATTATACCTGCTGCTTCCATTCCAGGGGATCTCGTGCAAAATGTCATCGGTTTCATCATCGCTATTCCTGTCGCGAAATTTTTAAAAAGACTGCCCATGTTTAAAAACTCATAATGACTCAATTTCTGCTATTCTATATCAATTGAAAAAGGCATAAAAAACGCTCTCATCTCTTTTATCACGTACACTATTAAAAAGTTATATAGTTACTTTTAGTAAGTCTTTTTACTTGCATTCACTTTCTACTATAATTTACACTACTAAAGTAAATTGATATTATAGGAGGATTTATTCGATGACATTTCAAGCTAAAGATTTCCGCACGGCTGATCACGATATTGCAGAACTATTTTTAAATCGTTGGTCGCCACGTGCATTCTCAAATAAAAAAGTAGAGAATGCCACTTTAAATACATTATTCGAAGCAGCTCGTTGGGCTCCTTCATCCGGTAATAATCAACCTTGGCGTTTTATCATTGCGAAAAATGATGCTGATTTAAAAAAATTCCACCCTATTTTAATGGAGGGCAACTTTGTTTGGGCTCAACATGCACCTGTTTTGGCATTAGTTGTATCAGATAATACAAAAGGCTCAAACGAATTTGATGCAGGTGCCGCTTGGGGATTCCTATCATTACAAGCCGCAAAAGATGGTTTAATTACACATCCAATGAGTGGTATTTATAAAGATGTCGCAAAAGAAACTTTTAATATTCCTGAAAATTTTGATGTTCATTTGGCAATTGCTATCGGATATAAAGGAGAAACACATACACTATCTCCTGAACTACAAGCACGCGAAACACCATCAAACCGCCGTCCATTGGCAGAAATTCTATTTGAAGGTTCATTTAAGAAATAACATAAAAAATGAGAAACGGTCTATTACTAAGCCGTTTCTCATTTTTCATTTGTACTTCACAATCTAAAAATTACTTATTTATGATACGGTTCATTTTTCATAATGCGGAAGCTACGATAAATTTGTTCAATTAAGACTAGTTTCATAAGTTGATGGGGTAAAGTCATTTTGCCAAAGGAAATTTTAGCATCTGCACGCTTCAAAACATCATCATGTAAACCAAGAGAGCCACCGATGACAAAAACAATTTTACTATGACCATATGTTAACAGACGATCGATTTCTTTCGATAATTCCTCCGATGAACGTTGCTTACCTTCAATCGCTAATGCAAAAACATATGCATCTGGAGCAATTTTCGCTAAAATGCGTTCGCCTTCTTTTTTCTTGACGATGATCATCTCTGCATCGCTTAATTGTTCTGGCGCTTTTTCATCGAGAACTTCGACTAAATCCATTTTCGAATAGGCTCCAAGACGTTTTGCGTACTCTTCTATTCCCAATTTTAAATATTTTTCCTTCAGTTTTCCGACTGATACAATTGTTATACCCACAGGTTTATCCACTCATTTCCATAATTTATGAACACTTTATCCACAGAACTTATACACATATCCACAGGCTACACAATATGTTGTAGGGGATTATTTGTTCCCCACAAGATATTCTGCTTGCTCGTCACAGAAATCACACTTTGTGGATAACTTTTCTTCTTCTTTCAAGTTTTCCATTATTGGAAAATCTTTTTCATTTGCTACAAAAACATCCAATGCATGCCCTATATGATTTTCACATGATTTAATTGCCACTTTGACTCCTCCATTCATTTTTCAGAATATAATAAAAGTTATACACAATTTTACGTACTTTATCCACAATCTATTGTAACAGACAACAAGAAAGCCGCAAAGGATATTCAATTCCCCTTACGGCTCTCTAGTTTTTATATCATTTTACATTTCTATTACTTATCCACAACTAGTTTTTTATTGTACTTTTTAAATCGATAGTTTTGTTGACTGCTTTACCACCGCTATACAATTTAACTTTCACTGAATCACCCACATTTTTACTATATAAAATTTTGCGTAATTCAATAGAGTTACTTACTTTTTTACCATCCATCTCAACGATTACATCATATTGCTTGATCCCCGCTTTGTCTGCTGCAGATCCACTTTCAACAGAACCAACCACCACACCTGACGTCACATCATTTGGTAATTCCAATGTTTGGTTTTGATAAAATGCTGGAACATCTGCTAAGTCAATTAGCGATACGCCCATTGCTGGTCTTTCGACTTTACCTTTTTTCTCTAATTCTTCAATGACAGGAATGGCTGTATTGATTGGGATTGAGAACCCAAGGCCTTCCGCTTGAGATTGACTAATTTTCATCGAGTTGATTCCAATTACTTGACCGGCTAAATTAATGAGGGCACCACCTGAGTTCCCTGGACTAATTGCGGCATCTGTTTGGAGTACCTCTGCATTCCAATCTGCGGTACCATCACCGTTTATATCCATAGGTACTGTGCGATCCTTACCAGAAATGACACCCGTTGTTACAGAGCCATATAAGTCCAATCCAAGTGGATTACCGATTGCGATAACAGATTCGCCTTGTTTTAATTTATCTGAATCACCAAATTTAGCGACCTGTGTTACATGTTTTGCGTCGATTGAAATAACCGCTAAATCTGTCCACTGGTCTTTACCCACTAGTTTTGCATCTACTTTTTTACCATCAGCTAATGTAACTTCTAATGCGTCTGCTTCATCAACTACATGGTTATTAGTAACAATATATGCTTTACCACCATCTTTTTTATACACAACACCTGAACCGCTACCTGCTTCGCTACTAGATTCTTCATCTGATGTGTTTTTGCCACCACCGAAAATATCTTCAGTCGATTGTTTTTTTTGAATATTTGTAATGCCGATTACAGAATCCTTTGTCTTATCCACAGCATCTGTAACATTTGTCGATATTTCAGTGGATAATTGAGGTGTCTCTGTTTTATTGACTGAGTTGCTTGTACTACCCGGCAATGAATTAGATAAAGATGGGACGATTAACCATACGAGTAATGCACCAATAATTACACCTAATAAAGCTGAAAAAAAGTAACCCGCTTTACTGCCACCCTTATTTCCTTTATTACGTTTACCATGTTCTGTGTCATCATAGTAACCCATTGTTCATTCCTCCTCAATCTCTGTTATTATTATTTGATATTTTCACTTTACAAGGTGAACATGAAAATTACATGAAAATTGATTAAAAATTACGTCAAAATTGCATGATACTTTATGTATTTCCCCCAGATATTAACGTCAAAACAAAAAAAATCATCAACAACAATCGTTGCTAATGATTTTTTTCTTATTAGACAAGCACAAGTTTTGTCGGTTGTTCAGCATCTGTATCATGTAAATGAACGTATTCATTCGGCATAATGCCAACGGATTGTAATGTTTGTGACACGCTCATGCGTGCTAAATCTTTCATATTATTATCTTTGCTGAGATGAGCTAAATAAATTTGCGTCTGCTTTTCAAAGATAACTTCGCTCATGGCAATTGCTGCATCTTCGTTACTAACATGACCTACATCACTTAAAATACGTCGTTTAATCGACCATGGATGTGGTCCCATTTGTAACATTCCTACATCATGATTACTTTCAAAGACATAGGAATCGGCTCCACGTATAATACCTTTCATACGATCGCTGACATAGCCTGTATCGGTTATAACAGCTAGTTTACGTCCATTTTCATGAAATGTGTAAAACATGGGATCTGCTGCATCATGTGATACGCCAAATGATTCAATGTCTAAACCACCAAATGATTTTACCGTTTCCATATCAAAGTTAAAACGCTGTTCAAGTGGCACTTTACCAATTAAACCATCCATTGCTTGCCATGTTTTATCATTGGCATAAATCGGTATATTATATTTACGCGCTAATATACCTACACCTTTAATATGATCTGTATGCTCATGTGTCACTAAAATACCTGTTAGTTTTTTTATGTCACGATCTATCTTTTCAAAGAGTTGATCCATTTTTTTACCTGTCAATCCTGCATCGACGATAAACGCATGGTCCCCGCTTTCTACATAAACTGCATTGCCTGTACTACCACTTGCTAAGACACTAAATTGCATAATAAAAAGACTCCTAACTTTACTTGTTCATTCTTGAATCTTCGATCACCGTATCACTTAAATTTTCAATTTTCTGCCCTTTATAGTCTAAATCGGCGACTGCTTCTTTATTGATAAATTCAATATTTTTTTCTATTTCAAGTACTTGCCCATCTACTGCATTAACAAAGAAATCAACATCCAATTTCCCTTTTTTACCATTTGGAATAGACGTCTGAATATGCCAAGTAGGCGATAATACTTGCGTCTCTGTTAACGGTACCAAAGTTGAATAACCAAGCTCTGCTAAAGTGATAACTGTGTCATCTTTCAAATACCCTTTTTCAAAGATTGTTTTGACAGCTTGAGAAGCTTTTATTAAGGAGCTTTTTTCCCCCACTGGCTTCAATGTATTAAACATTGTTTGCTCATATTTTGTCACTTCGTTTTTAGCTGACCAATATACTTTGATTGCCGCACTTTGGTTGTAAAACACGATATGATCATCTGTTACTTGGAAAAATGTAGCTTCTCGATTTTCTAAATCAATACTCCATAACACATATGAATTACCTGCATAAGACATTTTTTTTATGAAATCAGTCAATGATCTCTCAGTAATTTCATCTAGTTGCATGGGGTTTTTCAATGTACTTTCTACGATTGTATTATCACGAATCGTCAATATTTGATTTTTAGGTAGATCTTCTAAATCTTTGTTTTCAAACTGCTTGATTTTACCAGACATATACGTTGTTTTTTCAACGGAATTCGGCAATTTATTTAGCGTAATATTTGCTCGTTTTAAATCGCTTTCTAGACTGGTTTCACCAAGAATTTCAAGGTCTTTTTCTTCGTTATAATTATTCACATAGACAGAATATAAAAAGACATTCAAGATAGAAAAAACGATGATAAAAATGGTTTTCGTTTTACTCCAATCCACTAGTATCACCTCCAACACTGGCCGTTTTTATATCTACTTCATGCCATACATCTTTTATGCGATAAAACCATGTTGGTTCAAAGATAAAAATAGATGTTCTCTGTGCGTCTTTATGCATTGTTAATCCTGTACGTAGTGCTGTAATGTCATTGAAATCAATATTTTTATTCGACATAAGTTTTTGAGCCATTTTTTCGCCGGAAATTAAATTCACTGTCTTATTTTTTTCCTGCGGTAAGTAAGCAAGCTTATACGTTGGGCGTATATAACGATAGATGCGTCCATTACCCCAATACGTCTCAATTTTAGTAGTACCCATATCTGTTTTCAATACTGCTTGATTTTCAACATATAATTGATAGTCTACCTTTTGCGCATTATAGTCAACCGCTGAATAACGATAATCTCCTGTCCATCCTCCATGTGCATTGATGAATTCAAATGTATTTGATACGAGATGTGTTTTCTGAATATTTTCTTGATTTTCTGTTGCTGTAGAATTCACATAACTTAACATATACTTTGATTTATCAATCGTCATAATAGAACGATCATCGGTATATTTTTCGATACCTTGCTTATCATCTGGACTCATTTTTACAATTTTAGAATTCGTAAAGAGTGCATTTTTAAAATCATCAATACTAACGGTTGAAATCAAATATTTATATTGAGACATTTTCATATCATCAACGGGTAGGAATAATGTATTCCTATTATCACGTTGAATCGGCGTATATTCTGGGAATCCTACTAATAAATCTAATACATTTTTTTGAAAATCTTTTTCGCTCTTTACTTTGATTTTTGCTCGGTATAATTGTTTTTGCTTTGCATTAGAGAAAAAGACTGTCAACTCATTTGACGGAACATCATCTTGATCAACAGATTTCCAACTAATAATCATGTGATCAAAGCTTACTTCAGGTACTTTTTTACTTAAAACAGGTAATATATTTTGGAATACTGGCATGGGTACTTCACTATCAAATTGCATAATTAAGCGATTGTCTAACAACATCAAATCATTGAGCTTAGACACACTAAAATTATTACTCACTGGTGAAATATCGGATAGTTCCCAGTTTTTCATCTGTTTAAACAACATGGACATCTCTGTCGTATTTGAAGTACCTGTCCACTCTCCCTCACGATTGATGAGCAAGCGATACGGTAGCAATACTTCTGACATTTGACGTTTTTTCTCCATTGTTACATTAAAAGGTTTCTCTTTTTCCACCGTTTCATAGTTTGGATGATAGGACCAAATTGTAAATGTTAATGTCACACTCAAAAGAACGAGAACAAACAATACAACTGATTTAATTTGCTCTAGATATTTCATTCCCATTCACCATCCTCATCTGCATTGTTTGGCAGCGTGAAGAATACTGATGTTCCTTTGCCTTCAACCGACTCAGCCCATATTCGGCCACCATGTGCATTGATCATTTCTTTGGAAATGGCTAGACCTAATCCAGTACCTCCCATGGAGCGTGCTCTGGCTTTATCTACACGATAAAATCGATCAAATATATGATCGAGATTTTTTGGTGGGATCCCCATCCCTGTATCTTTTATTTCTACGACTACTTCATCTTCTGAAAGATTCAATTTAAAATGAATCGAACCGCCATCTGGTGAATATTTTAGCGCATTAGAAATAATATTATCGATTACTTGCGTAATTTTATCTGTATCAATTTCTAAATAGATTGGTGTATGAGGTAATTCACGAATAAATTCAACATTTTTTGATTTTGACATTTCAAAGCGATTAATAATACGGTCGAACATTTTTACAAAATCAACGAAATCTGTATTGAGTTCATATTCTCTACTATCCATCCGTGATAGCTGTAGTAAATCTGTTACAAGACGAATCATACGCTCAGTCTCCGTTCGTGTAACATTTAAAAATGTTGGCGCAATATTTTCGTCTTTCCATGCACCCTCAGCTAAAGCTTCTAAATAACTTCTCATCGTAGTTAATGGTGTGCGCAGTTCATGTGATACATTCGACACGAATTCGCGACGTTCCATCTCAATTTTTTCTTGTTCGGTAATATCATGTAACACCGTGATTAAACCATTGACAAAGCCGGTCTCTTTTTGAATAACCGAAAAGTTAGCTCGCCAAATATACGGCTGATCTCGCGTGCTAAAATCTAAATTAATCGAATCCTGCATATGAATTAAATCTTCAAATGTATATTCATCATCGACACCTAGTACTTCAGTAATCGAGCGACCCATCAATTCATTTTTTTCACCTTGTAATAGTTTTTGTGCTGGCGTATTAATAAGAATAATCTTCCCTTTACGATCTGTCGCAATTACACCATCTGTCATATTCGTCAGAACAGAAGCTAATTTTCTACGCTCACCTTCCGTAGTCGATTGCGACTCTTGCAAACGGTTTGTTAGGTGGTTAAAGGATACTGCTAATTGACCAATTTCATCATTACCATATACTTTAACTTTACGCGAGAAATTCCCTTTCGCCATTGCTTGTGCCTGCCTTCTCATATCTGAGATTGGCTTCGTAATAGTTTTTGCGATAAAAACACCTAAGAAAATAGTAATTAATAGTGCAATTGCTGTACCACCAGCTAAAATTTTATTGATGGTTGCCATTTGTTCAAAGACGCTTTCAATATTTGATTTTACATAAATAACGCCAATTGTTTTACCATTTGATTGAATCGGTTTTGTAATAATCCATACGCGATTATTTGTGGTTTTATCGATGGCAATTTTTTTATTGGGCAAAGATGTTTCAAGTGTTTGGCTGACAAGTTGATCGGCCGAGCGTTGTCCAACAATTGACTGACCACTACTATCTGATGTCGCTAAAATTTTATTATGAGAATCAATAACGCGAATTTCTCGAATATCATCCGAGGATAAACCATTTAAAATATCTTTTAAACTCTCCTCTAGAGTAGCATCCGTTTCAGCATGTGATTTAATCATTTCTTCTTTAACGCTAAAATCGACTAGCTTCAGACGGTCTGAAATCGAAACTTCAAAATTGTCTGTAAGCGTAGCCTCTAGTTTATTCGCAAAATATAAGCCCATAATTTGCATCGCTATTAATATTAACAGTACATAGATCAGTACAACTTTTACGTGGACGGATCTAAAAAAGCCTACTTTTTGCATAAACCATTACTCCTGTTCAGGGTTTCTTAAATAGTAGCCAACTCCACGTCTCGTAACAATCCACGCTGGATGACTTGGGTTATCTTCAATTTTCTCTCTTAAACGACGAATGGTAACATCCACTGTACGAACATCTCCGAAATAATCATAGCCCCATACCGTTTGTAGTAAATGTTCACGCGTCATTACTTGTCCGATATGCTTCGCTAAATAATGTAATAATTCAAATTCTCGGTGCGTTAATTCAATTGTTTTATCACGTTTTAATACTAAATAGGCTTCCGGTTGGATAATTAAAGAACCTACCACGATGTCCGTTGTTGTTTCTTCTTCATCCACTTGTGTTGTCGCTTGATGACGACGCATATTTGCTTTTACACGCGCAACCAATTCACGCGTACTAAATGGTTTTGTCACATAGTCATCTGCACCTAGTTCAAGACCTAATACTTTATCGATTTCTGAATCCTTTGCGGTAATCATAATAATTGGCGTATCGTATTTTTTACGAACTTCTCGCACAACTTCCATACCATCTCTTTTCGGTAGCATAATATCCAATAAGATTAAATCTGGTTTTTCCGATTCCACTTTTTCCAAAGCTTCATCTCCATCATATGCTGTTACTACTGTATAACCCTCTTTTGTTAAATTAAACTGTAATATATCTGCAATCGGTTTCTCGTCATCTACTACTAACACTTTTTTATCCAAAAGTATTCACCCTTTCTCACACGTTAATATCTCTATAATAAAGCCATTTATTTTTATTTCTACTCCATTAACTCTACCATGCTTTGATGTTTCTCGCATCTTTGTGGGAAACATGTTCCCATTATTTCCCGGGAAATGTAAATAAAATATTTACCCTATTTAACTTACCACATATTGAACAAACTATTGGTTTTGACATTATTTTGTAAAGAAAATGAAAGATAACTTTATTTTTTTTGCCATAAAAGCAATATAACAAGCATTTTAGCCTTCTGTACTTTACAATTAAAGTATTCTGAAAATTTGAAAGGAAGTGACCGCTTTGGGCAATACAACACAAACAACCGAAGTACTCTCAAAATCGAAGCCCATTAAAAAGGCTTCAAAAATACGCTTATTTAAACGTATTTTCATGGTTATTTTAGGTGCCATCATTATGGCAGTCGGACTCGAACTTTTTCTCGTGCCCAACAATATTTTAGACGGTGGCATTGTCGGTATTTCCATTATTCTTTCTCATCTAGTCGGGCTACCTATTGGCGCATTTATTTTCATTTTGAATATCCCCTTCTTTTTCATCGGTTACAAACAAATTGGTAAAACATTTGCTTTATCAACAGCCCTCGGCATTACCGTTTTATCAATCACAACTATTTACTTACATCATATCGCTGCTTTCACCGATGATTTATTGCTCTCGACTATTTTTGGTGGCATTGTGCTTGGCATCGGTGTAGGCCTCGTAATACGATATGGTGGATCGCTAGATGGCACTGAAATATTAGCGATATTATTCAATAAAAACACCCCTTTTTCAGTTGGTCAAATTATTATGTTTTTCAATTTAATTATTTTTTCTGTCGCAGGTTTTGTCTTTACTTGGGAACGTGCCATGTACTCTGTGATCGCTTATTTTATTGCTTACAAAACGATTGATATCGTTATTGAAGGTTTAGACGAATCAAAAGCTGTTTACATAATTAGCGATGAATACCATCAAATCGGCCAAGCAATTATGGACCGTCTAGGACGTGGTGTAACGTATTTGAATGGGGAGGGTGCATATTCTGGCGACGCAAAAAAAGTCGTCTTCACGGTCATTACACGCCTTGAAGAAGCGAAGCTCAACACCATCGTTGAAGAAATTGATGACAAAGCCTTTCTCGCTATCGGTAATATTGCAGAAGTGCGCGGTGGTCAATTCAAAAAACGTAATATTCATTAATCTATTTGTGTCATCATTAAAAAGGCTGCTTTATATGTTTGTTCTACCGCTTATTAGCGATGTAGAGCAACCTATAAGCAGCCTTTTTAATTGAATTTAAGAAACTTTCCTCATTTTTCTAACAAGCACAAGGGCACCAAGAAGTACTAAAAATATGCCCGCAGTCATCGCTAGATAGGTTATTTGAATACCTGTTTGCGGTAGCTGATCACTTTGTGACTGGCCATTATCTTGATGATTAAAATGATGACCATCCTGTGGTATCGTAATTGAAGGTTTCACTGGTAGTTCTGGTAGCTCTGGTGTTACTGGTGGCTCTACCGGTGGTTCTGGTGTTACTGGTGGCTCTACCGGCGGTTTTGGTGTTACTGTATTTGTTACTGTAATTTCAGTCGTTGAATCATATGTTACAACAATATCGAATTGGCTATTATTCAATTACTAGTGGTACATCTACCAGTGCTGTCCCCTCTTCATCTGTAACAATTTTATCGATTACGACCTTATTTCCAATATTCATTAACTTAAATTCGGCACCTGCTAATAATTTTGTAGCATCTTTAGCATCCACTTTTTTAATCGCTAATTGCCCAGCAGTATTCAACGGCATGTTTTTCACTGTTAATTCCTGACTATCTTGATTCACGGTTACTGTTGATTGTGCATTAACATTAACTTTGTAACCATCCGGTGCCTTATCTTCTACAATAATATAGTCTTTATACAGTAACTGATCGAATGTTACTTCACCAGCATCGTTCGTTTTTAATGTTTTCAATGCAAAGCGCTTATTACCATCGCTATCTACATTCCAAATAGTAAATACCGCATCCTTTAATACTTTATCAGGTGTAATCGCATCTACTTTTTTAATAGTAACTGCACCTGTCTCACCTGAAGCCGTGCCACCTGAGTTCGTTAGAACAACAGTTATTTTCTCAGAAGAAGGATTTGTTTCTGTTCCTGCTTGATCAGATTGTGCATAAACTTTATTTTCAATAATTGCGCCTGTGGGAGCGTTAATATAGGATTGATATTCAATAAAATATCCTTCATGAATATCTTGTTTGAATTTCAATCTAAATGATCCATCATCATTCATTAAAATATCGTATAATGTAGGTGATAATTCATCACCTTTTACAAATTCACCTTTTTTTGTAGAGCTTGGTTCTGCAAAATACACATGGAATGACTCTTGTAATATAAATTGATTGTCCGATGGTTTATCAATTAATGAGGCATGCGTTAAACTCGATTGTGCAAAGTTGAAATCGACAGACCAATTGATGACATCACCATCCTGTTTACCATGTTTAATAGCATATTCATCACCATGCAAAACTGGTATTTTTGCTGTTAATTTTGATGGTGTTTTCGGGCCTGTAACCGTCGCATTATTCGTATATTCCTTAATGATTATTTCATCTTCATCTTTTGCTTCATACGTAATTTTATATGCGCTAGAAATGGCTTCATTAAATATTAAACGGAAACCTGCATGACCATTGATTTGTTCTGCAACAACTGTAAAGTTTGTGAATTCACCAGCTTCCACACCCACGCCACCTGCAGTTAAATCTAATTTGACTATTTTAAATGAATTGAGATCGGTTATTAAGTCCTGTGGTGAACTATCTGTGACAACTAATTGAGCTATACTTTCTTGGTTGTAATTGATTCCTAAAGTCCACTTAAACACTTTCTTACTATAATCATAGTCACCTGATTTAAAACCATTATTCTGTGATTCTGTACCTGGTGTAAACGTTGCTTCACCATCCGCTTTATAATCTGTTCCATTAATTGTTTCTGTAACAGTTGCTTTGTTTTTAAATGTATTTTTACCATTAATTGTTTTCGTCGTATCATAATCTGTCACATACGATATAGTTAACTTATCTGTGACATCTTTTAAGAAGGTGATGTCAAAACCATTCTCCTTATTATCCGTTAAAGTATAATCTGTACCCACTACCAATGCTACATCTGCGGAATTTTTAATAACGACCGTAGATGGTCGTAGTAACAAGCCTCCATTTGGGTACGTTTCTGTAATACGTACATTCGACAATATTTTTTTGTCGTAATTGATCGTAACATTCCATGCGATTGTTTTATCTTCATAGTTTTCTTTCCCTTTTACTTTAATGAGAAATGAGTTTGGTACAGTCTTATTTGCTGTCCATTCCCCACCTAATCCAGAAACTGTATTAGCTACACTTGTATTTAATACGGTTTCTGGATTGATGAATGTTTGATAATCGATTAAATATGTTTTATTTACCGCTTTTTTAAATTCAAATTTAAAACCTGTTTTACCAGCTGGCATCCCAGAACTCGTTCTCGTCACGGTATATTCAGAGGCGGGAACAGACGTCCAAACCTCCTTACCTGCTGCATCGTATGAAAGTTCTTTTACGATGAATGATTTTGTTTGTACATCTAGTTTTTGACCATCATAATAATCAATAAAAGAAGATTGTGCTTTCGTTAATGCATCTTCTTTTTGGTTAAATTTAACCGTCCAATTTAATAAATGCGTTGATGGATCATAGGCACCTACTTTTTTATCCATAGCTTCTAAATAAGAAGTTGTAACAGATGCTTCTGCATTAATAGTCTTGCCATTAGCAGTTAAAGTAACTTTGTTTTTATACGTTGCATTTACTTTGTCGATGATTTTTGTTTCATATACGATACGATATGCTTTCGTAACATTTTTCATCGTCAAAGGAAATTTAGTATAATTCTCCGTTATTTGTGCACCTTGTGTAGCCGTGCCATTTAAATCTACATTTAGCTCATATACTTTCATTGAACCCGATATAAAGCGCAAACCTACTGGAACAGGATCTGTAATGGTGACATCACCAATTTTTTCTAGTTTTTTATTAAAGTCAATCGTCCACGTTACTTTCGATGGATTTTTAGCCTTATCTAAAATACCAGTTTTAGTTAAGGATTCTACTACATTGGGTTTGACAATAATCCCCGTAATCCAATCCTCTGCACCAGGTACATCTACGACTAACTCTTGATTGGGATTCCCTGAAAGTTTTTCTTTTAAAGAAGACTGGACTTCAAAAGTTCCTTTAATAATGGATTGTTTTTCAATCTCATCATTAAATGTAAAAACAACATCTCCTGTTTTTGAAATCGTATACGTTCCAAATATAACACCTGATGTATCTTGTAAATTCCCTTGTTGTTCACTAGCAATTAATAACTGCGTCGGTAATTTAAATGAATACGTATCTCCTGCTACATAGCTATGCGGCTCTGGTAATGCCCAATCTGCTTTCAAAGTAATTTCATCACCCATAGCCATTTCTGCCCCTTGATTGATGATATTACCTTTTTTATCTGTGTATGTGATTGTTTGAATAATTTTTGTTTCAATTGCTGCTTTAGTCGATAATTTCTTTGATACAACAGCTTCTTTTATTATTTCTTTTGATGCAATTTGAGGCTTTTTCACAGAAACTTCTTTTTTCTCTACCGCTTCTTTTTCCTCATTTTTCAACGGTATTACTAGTTCAGAAGATGGCTCTTTTGTTGCAATATCTCCTGATACGTCTTCATCTTTCGACTGTGGTTTTATAGATTCTTGTTTTGTGGAATCCACTGTCCTGTGATTTACTGCTTCCTCGTCCACCATCACTGTATCATTTGTCATTACATCACCACTTGCATCATTACGATCTTGGTCTTGAGCTAATGCCATACCTGGAAGTGAACTAAGCGCCAATTGAAAAATCAACATAATTGACAATAAAAGTAGCATTAATTTATTTTTCAATACTATCCAACCCTTTCTATTAATTATTGTTTTTTATTCTGTGATTCATTTAAGCAGTCATCCTATTCAACTACTTGTCTCCTCTTTATTTCCTCTTTTATGTAGTACTTTCAAAATCTGTACATATATTATTTCCCCCTTTATAAATAGAAAAACCATTTTTTCACTTATTTTCCAACAAAAAAAGACAACTAAAATAATGTTGTCTTTTGTCTATTTAAGTTAACTACGTCGTTTTGCCCTACTATAAATCATAAAAGTAACCTCTAGTAGTACTATACCAAATACTGTTAATATCCAATTATTCATCATACTCATCTGAGGTAGATTTTTATTCAATTGTTTTTTTTCAGTTGTGTTTTTTTTATTTATTTGTTGCTGGTGCTTTTCAGTTACTGTCCGTTTATTTAACTTATTCTCTCTTTCAATTGCTTTACGTATCTCCAATTCTATTTTTCTTTCAGCTGCTTTCATTTTTCTTTCCAATTCTTTTTGTTTTTCCAGAGCAATTCTATTTTTTTCTCTGTTTTTCTCCCTTGTATCAACAGAACCGCCACCATCTATAATCGTAATAATTGGTTTCACCGGTTTTCCTGAAATAATTGGTTTTTCAGGTTTGGTTCGTTCTTCTGGTTTTCCAGGTCCACTCGGTTCTTCTGGTTTTCCAGGTCCACTCGGTTCTTCTGGTTTTCCAGGTCCACTCGGTTCTTCTGGTTCTCCAGGTCCACTCGGTTCTTCTGGTTTTCCAGGTCCACTCGGTTCTTCTGGTTCTCCAGGTCCACTCGGTTCTTCTGGTTCTCCAGGTCCACTCGGTTCTTCTGGTTCTCCAGGTCCACTCGGTTCTTCTGGTTCTCCAGGTCCACTTGGTTCTTCTGGTTCTCCAGGTCCATTCGATTCTTCATCTAACTTGGTATTTGTAATCTCTAGATGAACAACACCATTGTTCATCATCGTAATTTTTTTAGGGATATTATCTAATTTATAACCTTCAGGTGCCTTCGTTTCAATAATGAAAATTTCTCCTGTAGCATATAAAGCTGGGATGATGACGGTCGCCTGTCCTTCTTCATTTGTAGTTACTTGTTCTTCAATCACCTGACTATCCGCGTTTATTATTCTAAATTGTGCATTTTTTAATAATTTACTCCGATTATTTATATCCACTTTTTTGATGTGTAACGTACTCGAATATATTGCTGGTCGATTTGTAATAGCTAAATCAACTATTACACCATTAATCGTTACGTCATACTGATTAGTTGAATTCATTAGATAACCCGGTGAAGCTCGATCTTCTACGACAATATATTTTTTAAAGAGCAACTGCTTAATTTCTGCGATACCATTTTGATCTGTTGCCACTGTCTTTAATGGATAATTCTTTTTGCCATCTTTATCGACACTCCATAAAGTAAACACTGTATCTTTTAAGCCTAGATTACTATTTGTAGCATCTGTTTTTTTAATCCTCAACACACCATTATCGCCTGATGCAGAACCACTAGATGTTGTTTTAATAATTTTTATTGTAGCGCTAGTAGTTCGCTCATCACTTAGTTGCTTCGCCTTTGCCGTTACTTTATTTTCAACGCTAGCTCTATTTGGTACATTGACGTAAGCATCATATTTAATAATATAGGCTAATTGAATTTCCGATAAAAAATAAACTTCAATTGTGTCCCCTTTTTTAATAATTTTATATAGTGAAGGATCTGCTGCTACACCCGGCAAATATTCACCCGGTTTTTTCGAATTTGGAATTCCTTCATAAACGGCAAAACTATCCTCGATTAAAAATTGAGGACTATCGCCAATTTTTTTTGGAATATCTGTCAAAACAGCATTTGATAATGTTGATTGAGCTGCATTAAAAACAACTGTCCAATTTATCAAATCCTCCGATTGTATACCCGTTTTCTGTACATACGTATTACCTGAAATTACAGATAATTTAGCAGTAAATGGTGTACTACGTCCCGTCACTATCGCGTTATGATTATAATCTGTTTCCGTCAAATCTGCTATTTTATCTGCATCATAGACAATTTTATACGGCCGATTAATAGGCTCTGTAAATTGTATGACTAACGTTGTTTTATCGATTGCGCCATCTTTTATTTTATAGGAGGCTTTGTAGTTTGTAATTGCTCCACCTACCTCTACTCCCTCGCCACCATTTTTAATATTCAGTTCTTTAATTTGAATGGACTCTAATCGTGGTATTAAACCTTGTGCTGTGTTATTTTCAACGGTGAATCCCTCATCATAATATTTTTGTTGAAAATTTACACCTGTTGTCCAAGTTACAGCCTTTGTCACATAATTGTATACACCTTTTGAGTAGCCATCTGCTCGGAAGCTAATATAGGGTGTGAAAGTTGCTGTCGATGTTGATTTTGGTTCATATTCCGATGAATTCATTCTATTTTTTTCACTAGTTATCCTATTCAAGCTCACAACACCCATATTTAATGTCGCTTTATTGCCAAAGTCTGTTTTCCCATCTGGTAATTTAGTGATATCAAATTTTGTAATATAAGAGACATTTACAATACCTACTGTCGGCTTGAGAAAATGAATTTCGAACAACTTGTCACTAAAAACAACGAGTGAATAATCGATATCTTTTTGCATTACTTTACCTTTGCTGTCTACTAACTTAAAACTATCTTCTATTAGTGTTAAACCGCTTGTTTGAAATTCATCGACAATGCTGGTGTTAGTTAATGGCACTTCAAAATTATTGATTTTTATACGCCATTCAACTGTTTTGGTGGCATAATCAGCCAAACCTACTGATTTTGAAATATAGGGATTAATATAATCTCCCGTACTTGTAACTGCTCCATTTACCCCTAAACCAGAAATGGAATTGCTCACTTTAAAACTTCCTTGCAACCCTGGTTTTAAAATTGTTTGATATTGTATGCGATATTCATGTTCAACCATTTGTTTAAAGTCAAACTGAAAGCCATCTTGTCCTTTAGAATTTTTCTTATATATGATGTTGTAAAAGTCTTTAGTAACATTCATCCAAGTAATATTGCTATTAGTATCTACCACTTTTTTTGATACGATAAATGAGCTTGTCACCAATGAAACCGTATCGCTAAAATAATCTTCAAAATAGGCTTCAGTTGTTTCGAATGTTTGCGCGTCTCGATTAAATAATACTTCCCAGTTCTGCGTTCGTGAATTCCGATCGAAATTTACGACACGCTTCGTGATTGGTGCAAATTGTACAACAGCAACAGAAGCAGCTGCCTGTATTTTTTGGTTATTTCCTAGCGTTATTTCAGCTTTGTTTTTATAGGTTACCGTTTTTGCTTCATCAATTATCGTATCATATATGAGGCGATATGCTGTGTCTACATTTTTGATTTTAAGAGGGAGATTTTGTTCTAATAGTGGTACTTCATCACCTTGCTCCACCATATTACCTTGAATATCGGTAACTTTCAGTTCATATAACTTGATAGATTGTTTATTCAAGGTTAACCCTTTTGGTATAAGATCCGTTATTGTGATATCACCGATTGATTCACCGTGTTTATTGATATCGATAGTCCAACGAATATATTCGGGTGTTTCTGTTTTATTCGTTTGACCTTTCTTTTCAAAAGTTACTTTATATTTTGGTCGTACGATAATCGCTAATTTAAATTCACCATCCATCGGCAAGTCAACAAGTAACGTTTGTACATTTGCACCTACTAAATCTTCTCTGATAATCGTATTGACGGTAAACATACCTGTAATATTGTCATTCACTTCTATTTCTTCACTAAATGTAAATTCAACAATACCATTTTTATACAATATATATTGACCAAAAATAGTACCTTCTGTACCAATCAATGAACCATATTGTTCCGATGAAATGAGAAATTGCTTGGGTGTTTTGAATGTGAAGGTCGCATTTTTCTTATAATGATGACCATCTGGTATTTGCCATTTAGCTGTAAATGTAATGTCATCCCCCACATTCATCTTATGATTTTCTTCCACTGTTTTACCGTTTTTATCTTTATATGTGACTTCCTTTAGTAGATTTTCCGTTATGATCATAGGTGATGATGCACTATTTTCATCTGAATCATCTGCTAATGGACCTGTTTCTTCGTTGTTTTTAGCTTGTACTAGTGGTTTTCTAATCCTTTTTTCAACTACCTCTATTTTATTTTTTATTATAGGATTTAGAGAGGTTTTTGAATTTTGATTGTCTCTATCGATTACTGGAACTGTTTTAATCGGCGTTATATCCTCTTTATTCTCCGTATCTTCCTCCACTAAAGCTGGTATTATTATCTTGTCATCCTTAAATTCTTCATCCTCATCCGTTATCACAATATCATTTGAAGCTGACTTATGGTCTATACCTTTTTCATCGAGTGCCGTCGTCATAGGTGCATCTGGATTTTCAGTAGCAAAAGTATTTTGTGGTATTGTGCTAAATGCCAATTGAAATACGAGTACGAATGAAAATAGATTGAGCATCCATTTACGTTTCAATGAATTTACGCCTCCTTATCATCTATTTTTCTTTGATTTTATTAGAGTAATTGTCCAAAATAAAAAGAGTGCTCTAATATTATTATTAGAGCACTCCCACTATTCATACACAATAACCATTTGTATTTTTATTACAAAAAAGGTATTTTGTTGTTATTTAATTCGAAATTACTTGTTATTTTCCCATACATCTAAAAGCACATTTGTTTGATCACGATCTGGACCAACTGAGAAAGTGGCGATACGAATACCCGTTAATTCACTTACACGTTGTACATAATTACGTGCATTGGCAGGTAACTCTTCTAACGTACGACAAGCTGTAACATCTTCTGGCCAACCTGGTAGTTCTTCATATATTGGTTTACACCCTTCAAGAACATGTAAACTAGCTGGATATTCTGTTAATACTTCACCTTCGTACTCATAAGCAGTACAGATTTTCACTGTATCCAGACCTGATAATACATCAATCGAGTTTAGTGCTAAATCTGTAATACCTGATACTCGACGTGAATGGCGAACAACTACAGAATCAAACCAACCAACACGGCGTGGACGACCTGTTGTCGTACCGTATTCTCTACCAACTTCACGAATTTGATGACCTACTTCATCAAATAATTCAGTAGGGAATGGACCGTCACCAACACGTGATGTATAAGCTTTACCAACGCCGATAACGCGATCCACTTGTGATGGGCCAATCCCTGCACCTGTTGCTACGCCACCCGCTACTGGATTTGAAGATGTTACGTATGGGTATGTGCCATGATCTACATCAAGTAAAATACCTTGAGCGCCTTCAAATAATACCTTACCTTCTTCATCAATAATATCATTTAGTACTTTTGATGTATCTGTTACATACTTAGCAATTTGTTGACCAAAGTCATAAAATTCTTCGAACATATCATCAAAGTTTAACGGTGCTACTTCATAGAATTTTTCAAATAAGCGATTTTTTAGCGCTAAGTTTTCACGTAATTTTTTCTCAAATACGTCGCGGTCTAGTAAATCAGCGATACGGATACCAATACGTTGTACTTTATCTGTATAACATGGGCCGATCCCTTTACATGTCGTGCCGATTTTAGCGTCTCCGCGTGATTCTTCATCAATTTTATCTTGATATACATGATATGGAAGAATAACATGAGCACGATTTGAAATGCGTAAATTATCTGTGTTCACACCACGCGCTTGTAAGCCTTTTAATTCTGTCATCAAAGCTTTTGGATTGATCACCATACCATTACCCATAACAGAAATTTTATCTGAATAAAAAATACCAGATGGAATTAAGTGAAGCTTATACGTCTCACCTTTGAACTGAATTGTATGCCCTGCATTGTCCCCGCCTGAAAAACGAGCGATTGCGTCGGCTTTCTTAGATAGGAAGTCGGTAATTTTCCCTTTACCTTCGTCTCCCCATTGTGTTCCTACTACTACTATTGATGTCATTTATGAGCACCCCCGTCAGATACTTTTGCAGTATCCTGAATCAAACAAGAATTATTTTATCAACGATTTTCTTTCTAGTCAACAAAAAACTCAAAAAAACACGAACATGTTATCATTAATAATAAACATCGTTCGTGTTTCAATTATGAAAAGCCACCAGAACTCGCTTCTTGTGACCAGTCAACGCTAACAAATTTATTGAATTCTTTTTTGAATGCCAACTTCACGGTATCAGTTGGACCATTACGTTGTTTCGCTACGATAATCTCTATTGTATTGGCGTCTTCTGTTTCTTTATCGTAGTAATCTTCACGGTATAGAAAGGCTACGATATCGGCATCTTGCTCAATCGAACCAGACTCACGTAAATCGGACATCATCGGACGTTTATCTTGACGTTGTTCTACACCACGTGATAACTGAGACAAGGCAATAACTGGTACTTCTAACTCACGTGCTAATGCTTTTAATGAACGTGATATTTCAGATACTTCCTGTTGACGATTTTGACCATTAGAACCGCTACTACCACCTTGAATTAATTGAAGATAGTCAATCAGGATCATCCCTAAACCACTTTCTTGTTTCAAGCGTCGGCATTTTGCACGAATTTCATTGACGCGTACACCTGGTGCATCATCAATATAAATGCCGGCTCTTGAAAGACTCCCCATCGCCATCGTTAATTTACGCCAATCTTCATTCGTTAAGGCACCTGTTCTTAACACTTGTGCGTCAATATTACCCTCTGCACAAAGCATACGCATGACTAGCTGTTCTGCGCCCATCTCCAGTGAAAAGATAGCAACATTTTCAGTTGTTTGCGTACCGACTGCTTGTGCAACATTTAGTGCAAAGGCTGTTTTACCTACGGATGGACGTGCCGCTACAATGATTAAATCTCCGCGTTGAAAACCGGCTGTTAGTCGATCTAAATCACGAAAACCTGTAGGAATCCCGGTAATATCGCCTTTACGACTTTGTAGTTTTTCAACATTTTCATAAGTTTGTACAAGAACGTCTTTAACATGTTTAAAATCGCCAGAATTACTGCGATTCGCCACTTCCATTATTTTTCGTTCCGCTTCATTTAGCAGTTCGGCTACTTCATCCTCACGTGTAAAACTATCTTCTACAATTTTAGTCGCTGTATGAATCAAACGGCGTAACAGCGCTTTTTGAGCGACAATTTGAGCATAATAGCTCACATTGGCTGCTGTTGGGACGGCATTTGCAAGCTCCGTCATATACGATACGCCACCAACATCTTCTAATTCATTGCGATTCGATAGTTCTTCAGTAACCATCAATACGTCAATCGCTTTACCATAATCACTCAAACGTAACATCGCTTCAAAAATAAGTCGATGTGCTGCTTGATAAAAATCATCTGGTAAAAGAGTTTCAGACGCTGAAATCAGCGCCTGAGGCTCTAGGAAGATGGCACCGAGTACGGATTGTTCAGCTTCCTGATTATGGGGCGGAATGCGATCCATTTGCGGATCATTCATTAGCATTTCCTCCCTTATTTTTGTTCAGTTACATGTACTTTCAATACTGCGGTAACATCATGATGTAACTTAACAGGTACATTTGTTACACCCAGTGTACGGATAGCATCTGGTAAATCCATTTTACGTTTATCTACTTTAATACCATGTTTTTTATTTAGTTCATCAGCGATTTGTTTTGACGTGATTGAACCAAATAAACGGCCACCTTCACCTGTTTTTGATTGTAATTCAACTGTTAGTGCTTCCACTTTAGTTTTTAATAATTTTGCTTCTTCTAACTCTTCTGCGGCTACTTCTTCCGCTTTGCGTTGCTGACCTTTTAATTGGTTTAATGCTGCATCAGTCGCTTCAACTGCTGCTTTGTTTTTAAGTAATACATTGCGAGCATAGCCATCAGAAACTTCTTTTACCTCACCTTTTTTACCTTGGTTCTTCACGTCTTTAAGAAAAATAACTTTCATTATTCTTTGCTCCCCTCTATTGTTTCTTCTATCGCGATTTTTAAGCGCATAATGACTTCATCAATGGATTTTGCTTCTACTTGTGTCGCGGCATTTGTTAAATGGCCACCACCGCCTAGAGCTTCCATAATAAGTTGCACATTCGTGTCACCTAATGAACGTGCGCTAATACCTATTTTACCATCTCTGCGATGTGCAATAACAAAGGAAACCGAAATATCCTTCATCGTTAGTAAAATATCTGCTGTTTGGGCAATTAATACAGAATTATATACCTTATTTTGTTCACCATGCGCGATGACCATTCCTTGATGAACAAAATCTGCTGTTTTAATAATCTCTGCCCGTTCTAAATACGTATCTAAATCTTCCTTCAGTAATCTTTGAACAAGTACGGTATCTGCCCCATTCGTTCTCAAGTAAGAAGCTGCTTCAAACGTTCGTGCACCAGTACGTAAAGTAAAGGATTTCGTATCGACGATGATTCCTGCTAATAATGCTGTAGCTTCCAACATCGTCATTTTATCATGTTTTGGTTGATACTCCAGTAATTCCGTTACTAACTCTGCCGTTGATGAAGCGTACGGCTCCATATAGACGAGCATTGGACTGTCAATGAATTCTTCGCCTCGGCGATGATGATCGATGACGACAACTTTACTAGCCTTATGAATGATACGCTCATCTATTGTCATACTAGGCTTATGCGTGTCAACAATGACAATTAACGATTTATCTGTCATCTTATCTAATACTTGCTCTGGTTCTAAAAAGCGATCATATAAATCTGATTTTTCTTTGACGACTTGCATCAATCGATTAATACTATTATCAATATTGTCAAAGTCGATAACAACATACCCATTAATATTATTCATCTCGGCCATTTTACGCACACCAATTGCAGCGCCGATAGCATCCATATCTGGCATTTTATGTCCCATAACAAAAACCTGATCGCTATCTTGTATTAAATCGCGTAGGGCGTGAGAGATGACACGAGCTCGCACACGCGTTCTTTTTTCTACGGGGTTTGTCTTGCCCCCATAAAACTTCACCTTGCCATCAGGCTGCTTAATAGCGACCTGGTCGCCTCCACGTCCTAATACTAAATCTAAACTTGATTGTGCAAGCTCCCCTAGTTCAGTTAAAGATGGCGACCCTGCTCCTACTCCAATGCTCAGTGTGAGCGAGAGATTTTTTTGTGCAGTAATTTCACGAATATCATCTAAAATAGCAAATTTCCTTTTTTCTAAACTCGATAAAATAGATTCATTCATTACAGCCATGAAGCGATCAGACGAAATACGTTTAATATAAATATCATTCATCATTCCCCATTTATTAATGAGTGAAGTAATCATCGAATTTGTTTGACTACGTTTTTGATCATCCATACTTTGCGTAATTTCATCATAGTTATCGATTAGTAGAACCGCTAATACAGTGCGATCCTCATAATAAAGTTCCTCGATTTCAACTTGTTCTGTAATATCAAAGAAATAGAGTAATTTTTCTTCGCGTTTAAAAAATACGCGGTATTGTCGCTCTTTTACAGAGACATTTATTTCATTCATATCCTCATGTTTAATTAATGAAAATAATTCATCTGAAATTGAATATACTTCCTTACCAATCATCGATTCTTCATCTAACATACGTTGAATGAAAGGATTCGTCCATTCAATCGAAGCATGGTCATCAATTAAAACGATACCAATCGGCATTTCAAGCAGTGCCTTCTCGCCGACATTTTCTAAGCGATAAGACAGCATCTCTATATGTTTTTCAGTTTCGACATATGTGTTTTTTTCATATGTCCAAACAACCGTCGTCGTTATAGCGATCAACACACCATATATTGTACCTATAATAGGATGTGACATAATCAATAATACGATGCTCGTAATGATTAGTAATGACAAAATTAACAGAGGATATCTTATTGGTCTTTTTCTAAATACAGTACCCATAACGTCTCAGCTCCTATTTCTTTGTCTTCCCGCTCAATAGCATTCGAAGATCAAATCCTAAGTCTACTATACCCAATAATATAATGTATGAACTCAAAGGTATAGCTAATACTGTCCCTATCCATGCAATAGCAGTAGGCATTTTTTTCACATATACGAAGTAATGAATAAATGAAATACCTTGCATTAAAAATAACATTGTAAATATTAGTGATAAGTTAATAGCCACCACATACAAATATGTTCCTGTTTCTGGCTTGATAAATAATTGCATGCCTAGCACGATAATATAAATAAACAATAAAATTTTTGGTAGTCGTAAGTCTCTAAATGCACCAAATTTAGGTACGCTGACACCCAGTCTTTTTAACAGTGGGAAACTTGTAATAATAATCATCATACCAAGTAAAAATGACACAAAAATAATAGCGCTTGGAACACTAGCACTCGCCATTTCCATCGCTTTATCAATCATTTTTGGTGTTAATAATTGTGTTTGGTCGATACCTAGTTTTTCATTTAATTTCATCGCAGTATTCAATGATTTTTCAGCATTTTTCATACCTTGATCGATAATATTAATATTAGTGAACTTTATGTATGTCACAAATGTCACTACAAAGAAAAATAATGAGGCGATTGTTGCCGCCATCACAATATAAAATTTTGATTTCCCTAGTCGGATTGCTTGGCCAATCGTTGTTCCAATGATAGCAAAACCAAATGCGAGTACCCCTTGTACAATACCCGTAAACAGCAGGGCGATGACAATACTAACAACCGTAACGACAGCAGCAGATTTAATATCATATTTAATTGAATACCAGATAAGCGGCAAAGGCATAAACCACATTGTAATAATATTCAACCCTGGAATTAATGACAGTAAAA
Source organism: Kurthia sibirica (assembly GCF_003143975.1). Lineage (GTDB taxonomy): Bacteria > Bacillota > Bacilli > Bacillales_A > Planococcaceae > Kurthia > Kurthia sibirica. Next base: position 134,974 of record NZ_QFVR01000007.1, read on the forward strand.
CAAATATGATAAATATCGCCGCCATCAGTGCACCTTGAGTCAACTTTTGAGCATTATTGTTTGGCATATTTTATCTTCCTTTTTAATCCAACATATATTATTTCATCTGTATATTGTACCATGTTTCAAGTTGTCTAACAAAATGACACAACATTTAAAGGTAAAATTTGGTAATAATATGTATAAAAAAAGACCGATATAAAATCGGTCTTTTAAAGAAACTATTTTTCTTCAGTAGTGAATGGTAATAAAGCCATAATACGTGAAGTTTTGATAGCTAGTGTAAGTTTACGTTGGTATTTAGCGCTTGTACCAGTTACACGACGAGGAAGAATTTTTCCTCGTTCAGAGATGAATTTTTTTAATAAATCAACATCTTTATAGTCGATGTGTTTGATGTTATTAGATGTGAAATAGCAAACTTTACGGCGTTTGCGGCCTCCTCTACGTGGTGCCATGTGTATGTGCCTCCTCTTCATATTTACGTGACTCGATTTACTCTGCTACTTAAAATGGAAGGTCGTCGTCTGAAACATCAACTTTACCTTGTGCATTCGAACTAGCGAAAGGATCGTTATCTACGCGTGTGAAATTTTGTTGATTAGGTGATTGATTTTGCTGATAATTGCTTTGCTGTGGTGCTTGACTATATGACTGCTGACCGCCGCCATCATAAGATGACTGCTGTTGTTGGCCACCACCATCGTAAGATGATTGTTGTTGACCACCACCATATTGGTTTCCTTGCGGAGCAGCACCGCCGCCTGCATTACGTGGTTCTAAGAACTGGACGCTATCTGCAACAACTTCAGTTGTGTAAACACGTTTACCATCTTGACCTTCATAACTACCAGTTTGAATACGACCCTCAATACCAGCTAAAGATCCTTTGCGAAGGAAATTAGCTGTGTTTTCTGCTGGTTTTCTCCATACTACTACGTTAATAAAGTCTGCTTGTTTTTCGCCTGCCTGGTTTGAGAATGTACGGTTTACAGCAAGTGTAAATCGTGCAACTGCTACGCCAGTAGGTGTATAACGAAGTTCAGGATCTTTCGTAAGTCTTCCAACTAATACAACTCTGTTAATCATCAGAAATCAACCTCCTTTGTCTAAATTTATATTCGTTAAAAATTATTTAGCATCCTCACGAACAGCGATGAAGCGGATGATATCTTCGCTAATGTTAGCAAGACGAGTGAATTCATTGATTGCTTCTGTGTTAGCAGAAACTTTCATGATTTGGTAGAAACCTTCACGGAAGTCGTTGATTTCATAAGCAAGACGACGTTTACCCCAATCTTTTGATTCAGCAAGTTCAGCACCGTTTGAAGTTAGGATTGTGTTAAAACGTTCAACTAAAGTAGCTTTCGCTTCTTCTTCGATGTTTGGACGAATAATGTACATTAATTCATATTTTCTCATTGTATAAGCACCTCCTTATGGACTTGGGCCAATGTCTTTTGGACACGGCAAGGAGCAAGTAATTAATACTACTCACATCGTTAGATTGTAGCATAAAGATTTTTTTAAAGCAATGTTTTGAAAAAATCTTTATAAATGAGTACACTGTTTAAAAAGAAGGATGTGATTCCTACGACACAATATGAAAAAATAGATGAATTTGCACTAGATATGGCGTCCCTTGCAAAACCAATGGTGCGCTATACATTCGTACTGACAGCAATTGTCTTTGTACTACACCTTTTTATAAATGGTTTCCCGACCTTGACAGTCAGCGGATTTATTTTCGGTCTTCTATTATTTATACTTTTTTATATTCTACTCATTTTTTTACATGAATTATGTCATTTGATTGGATTTTTACTCTTTACCTCCTCTACATTTTCATCTTTAACGATTGGCCTGAATCTAAAAAAAGGAATCGCTTATGCTACAACTAGCGAATATATGACGATTAAAGGTGCCAGAAAATCTATTATGCTTCCATTTTGGTTGACTGGTATCATGCCACTTATTGCGGGCATCTACTTTGATCTGTTACCACTAACATTAGTAAGTGCTTCGTTACTCGTTGGTGCCATTGCAGATATAATGATGGATCGTAAATTAAAAACATTAGATAAGGATTTATTCATTTTAGACAGCACGACTGAACCCAAATTTTCTATATATAGAAAAAAAGAGTCACTCAATTAAGAGTGACTCTTTTTATATCCAGCTATCTATACGTTAAATAAGAATTCCATAACGTCGCCGTCAGCAACGACATATTCCTTACCTTCTAAACGTAGACGTCCTGCTTCTTTTGCTGCAGCTTTAGAACCGTATTCAACTAAATCATCATACGATACCGTTTCTGCACGGATGAAGCCTTTTTCAAAATCACTGTGGATTACGCCAGCACATTGTGGCGCTTTCATCCCTTTACGGAATGTCCAAGCACGGACTTCTTGAACACCAGCAGTGAAGTAAGTTGCTAAGCCAAGCAAGCTGTATGAAGCTTTGATTAATTTATCAAGGCCCGATTCATCAATACCTAGCTCTTCTAAGAACATCATTTTTTCTTCATCATCTAATTCTGCAATTTCTTCTTCAATGCGGGCACAAATAACGATTACTTCCGCGCCTTCTTTTGCTGCGTAGTCACGTACTTTTTGAACCATTTCATTGTTGTCTGCATCATTTACTTCATCCTCGGCTACGTTGGCAACGTAAAGCATAGGTTTTTGAGTTAATAAATGTAGACCTTTTACTGCTTTTGCTTCTTCTTCAGTTAGCTCAACTGAACGTGCAGGCATTTCTGCTTCGAATGCAGCTTTTAACTTTTCAAGGGCTGGCACTTCGATGATTGCTTCTGCATCTTTTTGTTTAATCAATTTTGACGATTTAGCAAGACGTTTCTCAACAGACTCTAAATCCGCAAGAATCAATTCTAAATTAATTACTTCGATATCATCAATAGGATCAATCGTACCAGCAACATGCGTGATGTTTTCATCTACAAAACAACGTACTACTTGTGTAATTGCGTCTACATCGCGAATATGCGATAGGAATTTATTACCCAGTCCCTCACCTTTACTAGCACCTTTGACGATTCCAGCGATATCTGTGAACTCAAATGATGTTGGCACGGTTTTTTTCGGAACGACAAGCTCCGTTAATTTGTCTAAACGAGCGTCTGGAACTTCAACGATTCCTACATTTGGATCAATTGTTGCGAATGGATAGTTTGCAGCAAGTGCCCCTGCTTTTGTTATTGCGTTAAATAATGTTGACTTACCAACGTTTGGTAAACCGACAATGCCAGCTGTTAAAGCCATTTATGTCACAACCCTTCAGTTTGTTATATTACGTTTTGACGACCTGTCTCATTATAGTGATTTATCTAATAAAAGTCTAATTTTGCTCATTTGGTTGTGGTTTTACTTGAACGAGTATTTTCTTCATCTTTTTCTCGAATTCACGACGTGGAATCATGACGCTATGTTGACATCCTTCACATTTGATACGAATATCTGCACCTAAACGTATAATTTTCCATTCATTCACCCCACAAGGATGCTGCTTCTTCATCTCGACAATATCACCTAGATTATATTGTTTTTCCTCCATCTTTATTCCTCTCCTTCTGCTCTTGTATTTGCTTCTCTTTCATACACCATCATTTTAGGATATGGAATTTCGATATGGTTTGCATCGAAAATATCTTTAATATCTTTACGGATCATTCGCGATACACCAAACTGTTGCATTGGTAATGTTTCCAGTGAAATACGCAATGTAACCTCCGCCCCTACTACATTTTGAATACCAAGTAAGGTAGGTGGCGATACAATTTCTTCATACTTTGTATCTAAGCCGTCTAAATAGTCTTCGATTAATTTTTCTGCAAGTGAAATATCCGCATTATACGACACGCTAACATCAATAACAGTCGCTGAGTTACTAATCGAGTAATTTATTACTTCAGAAATTGTACCATTTGGAATAATATTAATTTCGCCATTAACACCCTTTACTTTAGTCGTTCTCAAACCTATTTCAAGAACAGTACCTTCAATTGCTGAAATTTTAATATAATCACCTACACCAAACTGATCTTCAAAAATAATAAAGAATCCTGTAATAACATCCTTAACTAAACTTTGCGCACCAAAACCAATAGCTAAACCTGCGATTCCCGCACCTGCTAGTAAACCTGCTAAATTGACATTTAAAATCGATAAGATTGCTAAAATCGCCGAAAAATAAACGACGTATGAGATAACACTCTGCACAAGACGTAGAATTGTGCGATATCTTCGTTCCGTTTGCGCCGTCATTTCACCAGGGACTTTCAACCTTAATTCAAAACTTTTTTTAATCATTTTATGTGCAACACGGACAACAATCACCGATATAAGCGCAATTAAAATAATATTTAATGTACCTTTACCAATTGATAACCACAGCTTTTCATTCGTCATCATCTCAATGAATGAATTGTATAATTTTCCCATTAAATGAACACCTCTTTTAACTAACGATATATTCATTATAATAAAAACTATCATTTATAGCGACGGTTAATAGACGCATACATGATAGTTTTATGTTAAAAATTATATTGAATTGTCACAATAATTCCTACTACTACAATTGCAGGCAAAGTATTGGCTACACGAATTTTCGTGAGACCTACCATATTTAAACCGAGCGCTAAAATCATAACGCCGCCGGTAGCTGTCATTTGTACGATAAAACTCTCCATCGCTACCGCTGGTATAAGCGTGCTAATCAATCCTGCACAAATAGCGATGATTCCTTGATACAAAAATACTGGCACAGCAGAAAGTAATACACCAATCCCTAGTGTCGATGTTAAAATAATTGCCGTAAAACCATCGATTAATCCTTTTGTAATCAATAAGGAATGATCCTGTCGAATCCCGCTATCAAGCGCACCTAAAATAGCCATAGAACCAATTGCAAAAATTAAAGTGGCAGACACAAACCCTTCAGAAATTTGTCCATGTGACTCGCCTTTTGAAAACCATTTTTCAATCCACTTACCCAGTTTATATAACCCCTTATCCAAGTCTAACCATTCACCAATTACCGTACCAATAACTAAACTAATAATAATAACGATAAAACTATCACTTTTTAGCCCCATTTGAATTCCCATTAATGCAATAGCTAAACCAATGATCTGTAGTATCATTGTTTTCATTCGTTCAGGAATATTTTTCAAAAAATACCCCATAAGCGAACCAATTACGATTAAGATACCGTTAATTAATGACCCTAATAATATCACTTGCTTAAACTCCCTTATGGATTAAGAATTTCAAGGATGCGTTCTAGATCATCATCTGAAAAGAACTCAATTTCAATTTTCCCTTTATTTTTTGATTTTTTAATTGATACACTTGTACCAAAATGATCTCTTAAACGACCTTCACGTTCCACGATAAATATATCTTTTTTCACTTCACTTTTCGTTTCACGTGAAACATTTGTATTTAAAGATTGGACAAGTGCCTCTAGTTGGCGGACATTCATACCTTGTGCTATCACTTTTTCAGCTATTTGAGAAATTAACTTTTTACGTTTTAGGCCAAGTAAAGCGCGACCATGTCCCATTGAAATTTTCCCTGTTGTTACATAATCTTGCACATCTGTTGGCAACGATAATAAACGAATATGATTAGCAATATATGGACGACTTTTTCCTAGACGTTGTGCCAATTGTTCCTGTGTTAGTTCCAGGTTTTCCATTAGACTTTGATAGGCCTCTGCTTCTTCAATTGCAGTTAAATCTTCACGCTGTAGATTTTCTAACACTGCAAATTCCATCATTTGTTTATCCGTTAAATCACGGACCACAGCAGGAATTTCCTGCTGTAGTGCTAATTTCGAAGCACGATAGCGACGTTCTCCTACAACGATTTCAAAAAAACGCCCCTTTTTACGAACGATAATTGGTTGTAAGACACCATGTTCTCGAATCGACTCCGCTAACTCTTCTAACGCATCTTGTGAAAATATTTTACGTGGTTGGAACGGATTAGCTTTCAATTCACGAATTTTAATTTTTTCAATATGATCACCATTCACCATTTCCTGTCCTTTAAATAATGCATCTAAACCTTTACCTAATCCTTTAGCCATTGAGACTCACTTCCTCTGCAAATTGTAAGTACACTTGTGCACCTTTTGATTTTGGATCATATTCAAAAATTGATGTGCCATGACTTGGCGCTTCACTTAATCTAACACTACGTGGAATAACTGTATTATATACTTTTTCTTTAAAATACTTTTTCACTTCAACTGCTACTTGATTACTTAAATTCGTACGTGAATCAAACATTGTTAATAACACACCATCAATCGCTAAATCTGCATTTAGATGTTTTTGTACGAGTGTAATTGTTGATAATAATTGACTTAAACCTTCCAAAGCATAATATTCACACTGCACAGGAATTAAAACCGCATCCGCAGCAGTCAATGCATTTAATGTTAATAAACCTAAAGATGGCGGGCAATCAATTATGACATAATCATAATCAGATTTGATTGTAGCAATTGCATTTCTCAATCTTGCTTCACGTGAAATAGTTGAGACAAGTTCTATTTCTGCTCCTGCAAGTGCAATTGTTGTCGGTGCAATATCAAGTAACTCAATCGATGTTTTATGTATGATTTCCTGCAAAGGAACTTCATTGATTAACACATCATAAATACATTCTGATACTTCGGATTTTTCAATTCCAATACCACTTGTTGCATTGCCTTGTGGATCTGTATCAATCAATAATACCTTCTTACCAATATTCGCTAACCCTGCACTCAGGTTCACTGAAGTCGTCGTTTTACCCACGCCGCCTTTTTGATTTGCAACTGCCATTACCTTCATCAACTATTCCACCCGCCTTTTGAATTTTCTGTTTTTTCTTTATTCTATCAAAGAACTGTACGAAACACTCCTTTTACCCACAAAAAAAGTCTTAGCTAATTTTTTTACGAATTAGCCAAGACTCTTTTCTATTATTTCTTTTTGGTTTTCGGAATTTTCACCGTGATTTGGTAGTATTCCTCATGTTCTTCTTCTTCAGCTTGTACATCAATACCCGTTTTATTCACCATTGTTAATGATTCACGAATTGTATTTAAAGCAATGCGAATATCCTTGCTAACTGCCTTACGCTTTGCACGTGGTTTTTTGGGTTTCTCAGCAGGATTGATCATATCAGCAATACGTTGCTCCAATTGACGTACATTATAATCTTGTTCAATCGACTCAGCCAATAGTTGCAATTGTCGTTCTTCATTTTTCACGGGCACTAGTGCACGTGCATGACGTTCTGAAATTTTTCGATCTAAAATCGCCAGTTGTACCGCTTCAGGTAACTTCAACAAACGTAATTTATTAGCTACTGTCGATTGCCCTTTACCAAGACGTTGCGCAAGCGCTTCTTGCGTTAGTTCATGCAGTTCTAAAAGTTGTTGAAATGCTTGAGCTTCTTCAATAGCCGTCAATTCTTCGCGTTGTAAATTTTCTATTAAAGCTACTGACGCCGTTTCCTTATCTGATAAATTACGAATAATAACAGGTGCTTCCACCCACATTAAAGATTTCATCGCACGATAACGACGTTCGCCCGCAATAATTTCATACTGGCCATCCTCTTTCAGACGTACAACAATTGGTTGAATAATACCATGTGTATGAATTGTTCTTGCCAGCTCTTCAATTTTTGAATCATCAAAAATTGTACGTGGTTGATAACGGTTTGGCTGTATTTTTTCCATAGGTATATTTACAACTTGTTCAAAGGTATTCTTCACATCAACCTTGTCACCATTTCCAAATATACGCGATAAAGCACTTTTCAATTTTGGCACCACCCTTTAACGATTACATGTAGCTTCTGCTCCAACAAATGACTGGAGGTAAATCTATATTATGTCTAAGTCATTAATGCAAAATTTATTATATACTCTATCTATTATAGTAACTTTCTACAAAAAAAGTAAGCAGACATATTGTTTCATGTGAAACAATTGTTATTTAATAGGTGATTTGTTAGGCGTACCAGGCTTTCTCGGGTATTTATTTGGTGTAGTTTTTATTTTATCAAAGAGATAAAGTGTACGTTCACTGTTTTCCACAGGTAATTCAAAAGCAACTTTACTTCTCAGTTTTGCTCCGAGAACTTCAATTGCTTTTTTCGCGTCTTTTAACTCATCTTCACCAGATGAAGCTTTCATCGCTAAAAATTGTCCGCCTTCTCGAGCAATTGGAATACACAGTTCCGCCAAAACAGATAGTCGTGCAACAGCACGGGCTGTCACTAAATCGAATTTTTGACGATATGCAGTATTTTGACCAAATTCTTCAGCGCGAGCATGAACAAATTGCACATGGTCTAGAGCCAATTGTTCACTCAAATGATTTAAAAATGAAATACGCTTATTGAGTGAATCGACGATTGTCACATGTAGATGTGGAAAACAGATTTTAATCGGTATGCTTGGGAATCCCGCTCCTGCTCCAACATCACATACACTTTCTACCGTCGTAAAATCAAAATGGAAAGCCGCACTAATTGAGTCATAAAAATGCTTCAAATAAACAGATGGTAGATCAGTAATCGCAGTCAAATTCATCTTGTCATTCCATTCAACTAAAAGTTCAAAATAGCTACGAAATTGTTGAATCTGCTCCTCCGATAAATCAATACCTTGTTCTTTTAAAGCTAGCACAAACTGTTCTTCGTTCATGTTATACCCCTTCCAAATCTAACTTCTTTATATTTTATTGCGAAATTTTCGCGATTCTTCCTTGTTCAATATACACTAGTAAAATTGAAATGTCAGCCGGATTTACACCTGCAATACGTGATGCTTGTGCTACTGATAGTGGGCGAACTTCCTGTAATTTCTCACGCGCTTCTGTTGCGATACCAGAAATAACCGAGTAATCGATACCATCTGGAATTTTTTTATTTTCCATACGTTTTAATTTATCTACTTGCTGTAACGCTTTATCAATATAACCTTCATATTTCACTTGAATTTCAACTTGTTCTTTTACACCCTTCGATAATTCAGGACCATCTGTTACTTTCGAAATAAAGTCATAGTTTACTTCTGGGCGTTTCAATAAATCAGAACCATGTAAACCATCTTTTAATAAGCTACTATTAATCTCTGCTAAAGCATCATTTACTAGACGTGGTTTAATACCAAATTCATTTAATCTTGTAATTTCATCTGCTACTTGTTGGCGTTTCGCTACAAATTTCACATAACGTTCTTCGCTTACTAATCCGGCTTCAAAAGCACGCTCTGTTAAACGCATATCCGCATTGTCATGACGCAATAATAAACGGTATTCCGCACGTGAAGTAAGAAGACGATACGGTTCATTTGTTCCTTTTGTTACAAGATCATCAATTAGAACACCGATATACGCATCTGCACGCCCAAGGATCATCTCTTCTTTTCCTAATGCACGAGCTGCTGCATTAATACCAGCCATCATACCTTGTCCAGCTGCTTCTTCATAACCAGATGTACCATTGATTTGGCCGGCTGTGTATAAGTTTGTAATACGTTTTGTTTCCAATGTTGGCCAGAGTTGTGTTGGTACGATTGCATCATATTCAATCGCATAACCAGCACGCATCATTTCCGCTTTTTCTAAGCCCGGGATTGATTCTAGCATTTTACGTTGAATATGTTCTGGTAAGCTTGTTGATAAACCTTGCACATAGACTTCCTGTGTATTTCTTCCTTCAGGCTCTAAAAATAGTTGGTGACGAGGTTTATCATTAAAGCGCACAATTTTTGTTTCAATTGATGGGCAGTAGCGTGGACCTGTACCAGTAATAACACCTGTAAACATTGGTGACGACTCTAAATTATCATTGATAATTTGATGTGTTTCTAGACTTGTATATGTTAACCAGCATGGGATTTGATCCGTAATAAATTCTGTTGTTTCAAAACCGAATGCATGTGGTTCTTCATCCCCTGGTTGGATTTCAGTTTTAGAATAATCGATTGTTTTACTGTTAACTCGTGGGGGTGTACCCGTTTTGAAACGTACCATTTCAAAACCAATATCGCGTAAATTATCCGCTAATTTAATCGATGGTTGTTGATTATTTGGACCAGAAGAATATTTCAAATCACCGATAATAATTTCACCGCGTAAAAAAGTACCTGTTGTGACGATGACTGTTGTCGCGTGATAAATACCGCCAACTTGTGTAATCAAACCTGTTACTTGACCATCCTCAATAATCAGTTCTTCTACCATCGCTTGATGAATCGTCAAATTATCTTGATTCTCCAATAAAGATTTCATTTCTTGTTGATATAGAACTTTATCAGCTTGTGCACGTAAAGCACGTACTGCTGGTCCCTTACCTGTATTTAACATTCTCATCTGAATATGAGTTTTGTCGATTACTTTTCCCATTGCTCCACCCATCGCATCGATTTCACGTACGACGATTCCTTTTGCAGGGCCTCCTACAGATGGATTACATGGCATAAAAGCAATCATATCTAAATTGATTGATAGCATTAAAGTTTTTGCGCCCATGCGCGCTGCAGCGTATGCAGATTCGACTCCGGCATGACCGGCTCCTATTACGATGACGTCAAAAGTACCCGCTTCAAATGTTGTTGGCATATCATAACTTCCCTTCTAATTTCTTCGTTTATTTCCCTAGACAAAATTGTGAGAATAATTGATTTAACAAGCTATCTTGCATCGTATCTCCAACAATTTCACCGAGAATTTCCCATGCTCTTGTTACATCAATTTGAATCATATCTACTGGTACATCAGCCTCTGCTGCAGAAATTGCTTCTACGATTCGTTCCGAAGCTTGGTGTAATAAAGCAATATGTCTTGTATTTGATACATAGGTTGCATCACCAGCATCGATTGATCCGTCAAAGAATAATGCGGCTATCGCTTCTTCTAACGCGATCACGCCCTCTTCATTGAGCAATGATGTCGTAATGACACGACGCCCCCCTGCCAAGCGATGAACTTCATTTAAATCAATTTTTTGCTCTAAATCCATTTTATTAACAACGACGATATAATTCATATGTTCAATCGTTTCAAAAAGAAGCTCGTCTTCTTTTGTTAGCGCTTCATTATAATTAACAACAAATAAGATTAAATCGGCCCCTTTTAAAACTTGGCGTGAGCGTTCTACACCGATTCGTTCTACGATATCTTCCGTCTCACGAATCCCCGCTGTATCGACAAGTTTTAATGGTACACCGCGCACATTTACATATTCTTCGATAATATCACGTGTCGTCCCAGCTACATCTGTTACAATCGCTTTATTTTCTTGTACCAAGCTGTTTAACAACGATGATTTCCCTACATTTGGACGTCCTAGAATAACTGTGGATAACCCTTCACGTAAAATTTTACCCTGTGAAGAAGTTTGCAGTAATTTGTCTATTTCATTTTTTACCCAATTTGCTTTTTCAAGCATTAATGGAATCGTCATTTCTTCTACATCATCATATTCAGGATAATCAATATTCACTTCTACCTGTGCTAATACTTCTACTAATGCTTGGCGTAATTCATTGATTAAACGTGATAATTTGCCATCCATTTGCCCGAGTGCAACATCCATTGCACGATCGGTTTTAGCGCGTATTAAATCCATAACAGCTTCAGCCTGTGACAAATCGATACGGCCATTTAAAAAGGCACGCTTCGTAAATTCACCTGGCTCCGCCATACGTGCCCCATGTCGTAACACAAGTTGTAATACACGATTTACAGTAACGATTCCTCCATGGCAATTAATTTCCACAACATCTTCTCTCGTAAATGTTTTAGGTCCTTTCATAAGTGATAACATGACTTCTTCTACTACCTCGCCCGTATCCACTTCTTTTAAATGCCCGTAATGAATTGTATGTGATGAAACATTTAATAAACTTTTTTCACTTGGAGAATGAAACACTTTATTCGCAATTGAAATTGCTTGTTCTCCACTTAAACGAACGATTGCAATAGCGCCCTCACCCGGTGGTGTTGATATCGCTGCAATTGTATCAAATTCAAACATCGTTTTTCCTCCTTAGAATAGCTTAATCTATTGCAAATTCTCAATTATACATGTTAACATAAATACTTTTTCAGCTACACTATCATCACTTCTAGCCTATAAAAAAATAAAGAGTCCCCCTCCATAAAGCTGGAGATGGACTCTTTCACAATCCTTTTACATATTATCGAACTGGTTCGATTACTAAGTAGCGCTTATTTGCGTCGCCCTCAGAAAATGTATCAACATCAAGACGATCAGCCAATGCATTATGAATAATCTTACGTTCATTTGATAGCATCGGCTCCAACTCAAAACGTTTCCCTGAAGTAGCTGCACGATCAGCTAAGCGATGTGCTAGCTCTACGAGTGCATCTTCACGTTTTTGACGATAATTTTCAACATCCACTTCCACCGTTAAATAACGTTGCGAATTATTTTGAGCGATTAACTGTGCTAACAACTGTAAAGAATTTAATGTTTGACCTCTTTTACCGATTAATAATGCTGCTTTTTTTGTCGACAATTGAAATTGTACGACCTTTTGTTTTTGTGTCTGCTCTAGCTGCAAGTCATCGATGCCCATTTGAAGCACGATATCTCGAATATACTGCGCAACCGCCTCAATAGCTAATGAATCATCTTTTTTAGTAACAAGCTCGGCTGTTACATTGGCAGCTTCTTCATTAATCACTTCAGGCTCCGTCACTATTACTTGCTCTTGAATTGCTACTTGCTCAACAGACTGCGTCACCGGATTGGCAAGAATTTCTCTTACTAATACATGTGCATCGCGAGAGCCAATACCTAAAAATCCTTTTTTAGGTTGTTGAAGTACATCAATTTCTACTTGTTCTCGGGTCAATTCAAGCTTTTTCAATGCATTTACAACAGCTTCTTCAACCGTTGCACCTACTTGTGTGGATTGTTTCAATTAGGCCCCTCCTGTATTCGCAGGACGAAAGTAGTGCTAGAAGCAGTGATATAAAAACAAAAGCTCCTGCGATCATTATTTTTATCTATTTTATCATGTAAGTTCTATGATGTTCTATGCTTTTTCTTTAAAACCTTTGAAATTTTTAAGACATGCTCTAATGATTTTTTTGTTTCTTCAAAATTTAAAGTGGCCGCCGGTTTCCTGGCGATAATGACGTAATCCATGTCTTGACGCAATTCAAGATCTAACTCATGAAAGCTTTGACGGATATAACGTTTAATTTGATTTCTCAACACTGCATTACCTAACTTTTTACTTACAGACAATCCAATTCTAAACTGCTCTTGTTCTTCTTTTGGCAATCCATAAACAACGAATTGGCGATTGGCGAATGATTTTCCATAACGAAAAACTTTTTGAAAATCAAATTCTTTTTTTACTCTACGGCTTTTCTTCATTGTTCACCTGCTTAACACTTTAATAAGTAGAGAGTTCATTCAATCCATCGATTTAGCATACTGTGAACAGCTTTGATCCATCGATGGATGTTTGAACTACTCAAAAGAAAAAAGACCACTGATTTTGGTCAGTGGACTTGCTTATGCTGAAAGAACTTTTCTTCCACGACGACGACGTGCTGCTAAGATGCGACGGCCGTTTTTAGTGCTCATGCGAGCGCGGAAACCGTGCACTTTACTGTGCTTACGTTTTTTTGGTTGGTATGTGCGTTTCATTATGACACCTCCTGATTGAAAGTCTAAGTCCATTAATATATAAATACTACAGACAGTCTTGCACATTATAGCGTTTTTTAAATTACTTTGTCAATGGTATGTAAAAAAATCATTCCTAAATCGTTTCAAAAACACCTTCAAATAAAGCCCTCAAAAACCGTTAGTAGTTATCCACATTTTTTCGCTTTCTCCACAATTAAGGCTGTGGTTAATTTTTTTGCTTAAAAAGTTATCCACATGCCTTATCTACATCTTTTTCACAAATTCATACCCTGTGGATAACTTTGAAATCCTTTCACAGGGGTATTGTGGATAACTACTTTAAACCCTTGGTAATATTGATTTTCAAAAGCATACCTTTTCGTAAATAGATTGTCCGTAAGTTATTCTATGCACAGCGATATCCACATAAATGGACAACCTGTGGATAACGTTAATAAGAGGACTCGAATAACAGTTATCCACAGGTTGTGACTATTGTGTATAGTGTTAATTTGTTGTATATTTAACATTGCGCTTTTATTCCATCAAATAATTTACGAAAAGGAGAGGCCCGATTGAATCAAGAAGAACTCAAACACTTTTGGGATGAAGTATTAAATCACGCCCAAGAGATCATATCAAAACCTAGCTTCGATACATGGTTAAAAGCTACTGAACTCGTTGCGTACGAAGATGATCGATTGACCGTTTCGGTTCCAAACTCCTTTACTAGAGATTGGTTGGCACAAAATTACGTCAACACGATTCAAGATGTAGTGATGAAATTAACCGGTTCAAAATTACATATAGACTTCGTACAATTATCTGAAGACGACTTTCAAATGCCTTCTACTACTATTAAAAAGAAAAAATCAACTGATTCTAATGATCACTCACCAGGAATGTTAAATTTAAAAAATACTTTTGATACATTTGTCATTGGACCTGGTAACCGTTTTGCTCATGCTGCTTCTTTAGCAGTAGCAGAAGCACCGGCTAAAGCATATAATCCTTTATTTTTGCATGGTGGCGTTGGTCTTGGTAAGACTCACCTAATGCATGCAATCGGGCATTATGTTTTAGATCATGATCCAAATGCTAAAGTTGTTTATTTATCATCTGAAAAATTCACCAATGAGTTTATAAACTCAATTCGTGATAACAATACCGAAGCTTTCCGCAATAAATATAGAAAAGTTGATGTATTACTGATTGACGATATTCAATTTTTAGCTGGTAAAGAGTCTACACAGGAAGAATTTTTTCATACATTTAATACATTGCATGAAGAATCCAAACAGATTATCATCTCCAGTGATCGTCAACCTAAAGGAATTCCAACATTGGAAGATCGCTTACGTTCGCGCTTTGAATGGGGATTGATTATTGATATTGGTCCACCTGATTTGGAAACACGCATCGCAATTTTACGAAAAAAAGCAGAAGCCGACGGTTTGGACATACCAAATGAAGTAATGGGGTATATAGCTAGTCAAATCGATTCCAATATTCGTGAATTAGAAGGTGCTCTTATACGAGTAGTCGCGTATTCTAATTTAATGAATGAAGATTTAACACCTGAGTTAGCAGCGGAAGCTTTAAAAAACATCATTCCGTCAACAGCACCTAAAGTGGTCTCTATTTTAGATATACAAAAAACTGTTGGTGAACATTTTTCTATTCGTTTAGAAGATTTCACGGCTAAAAAACGTACAAAATCAATCGCTTTTCCTAGGCAGATTGCCATGTACTTATCGCGTGAACTAACAGATTTTTCTCTACCTAAAATTGGGGAGGAATTCGGTGGTCGAGATCATACAACCGTTATTCATGCGCATGAAAAAATCTCTACGCAATTAAAAAGCGATCCGATTCTTCAAGATGATATTAAACAAATTAAAAGTAAGTTAGGTAATTAATAACCTGTGGATAACTACCAAAATTAATAACACACTTATACACAGTCTATCTACAGCCTGATAGACTGATTTTACTCGTTTTTAGGCACTTATCCACAAATCCACAGGCCCTATTACTATAACTATTAATAATTAATATAATAATATATATATAAAGAGAGGTTTTTACTGATGAAATTTAGCATATTACGAGATCAATTATTAAACGGTTTAAACGATGTTATGAAAGCTGTAAGTTCAAAAACAACGATTCCTATTTTGACAGGTATTAAAATTGATGCAGCTGAAGACGGCATTCGATTAACAGGTAGCGATGCAGATATTACAATTCAAACATTTATTCCAGTTGAAAAAGATGGCGAACAATTAATTTCAATTACAACGACTGGCTCAATCGTTCTTCAAGCAAGAATGTTCAATGAAATTGTCCGTAAACTACCAACTAATGAAGTTGAGATTGAAGTATCAGACCAATATCAAACACGTATTCAATCGGGTAAATCTGATTTCCACTTAATCGGACTTGAACCAAATGAATATCCTATGCTGCCAGAAGTAAGTGAAGAAACACAAATTACAATTCCAGGTGATTTATTGCGTTCTGTAATCCGTGAAACCGTTTTTGCTGTTTCTACAAGTGAATCACGTCCAGTACTTACTGGTGTAAATTGGCAAGTAAAAGAAGAAGGTCTTGTTTGTGTTGCTACAGACAGCCACCGTTTAGCTAGAAGAATTGTTGCTTTAGAAAACTTACCAACAAATGTTGAGTCAGTTGTCATTCCAGGTAAGAGTTTAACTGAATTGAGTAAAATTCTTTCGGACGCATCTTCTCCTGTAAATATTTATATGACAAATCAACAAGTCTTATTCAAAACGGAAGATGTTTTATTCTTCTCTCGTTTACTGGAAGGAAACTACCCTGATACAAATCGTCTTATTCCTGATTCATACCAAACAACTGTGAAAATTAACGGGAAAGAATTATTACAAGCAATTGATCGTGCTTCTTTATTAGCGCGTGAAGAACGTAATAATGTTGTCCGTTTTTCTACTTTATCTGGTGAATCAATCGAAATTTCTTCAAACTCACCTGAAATCGGTAAAGTTGAAGAGGAAATTCATGTACAAGAATTAAGCGGCGAAGAATTACGTATTTCGTTTAGTGCAAAGTATATGATGGACGCATTAAAATCTCTTGATGGTCAAGATGTAATCATCCAATTTACAGGGGCAATGAGACCTTTTATTATCCGTTCAATTCACGACAATTCCATCCTACAATTGATTTTACCGGTACGCACATATTAATATTTTGATATAGTAAAAGTATGATTATTTCCCAAAACCTCTTTTATGACCTGGTCCTAAAAGAGGTTTTTTATTTCCTAGAAATACATGTAATTTTTACTTATTGCTCAAAATCCGTTACAATAAGAAGATAATTTAATCGAAATGAAAAGGATGAATAACACTATGAATGAAATCACGATTGATACAGAGTACGTAACTTTAGGACAACTATTAAAAATGACAGATATTATCAGTTCAGGCGGACAAGCAAAATGGTTTTTACAAGAGCATGAAGTTTTTGTAAATGAAGAGTTAGATAATCGTCGCGGTCGTAAATTAAGAGCAGAAGATATTATAAATATTCCAACCCATGGCGAATTTATTATTAAAGCAGATACTGTAGGATTCGACGAGGCATAATATGCATATAGAAAGCCTAAAGCTAACAGGTTACCGTAATTATGAAAAACTTGATTTAACTTTTTCACCAAACATCAATGTTTTTATCGGTGAAAATGCTCAAGGTAAAACAAATGTCATGGAAGCAATCTATGTACTAGCGATGGCGAAATCTCATCGTACGTCCAACGATAAAGAATTGATACGATGGGACGCAGAATATGGTAAAATAGAAGGTGACATCCAGAAAAAGTATGGACGGTTACCTTTAGAATTAGTCGTTTCTAAAAAAGGTAAAAAAGCAAAAGCGAATCACTTGGATCAAAGTAGACTGAGTGATTATATCGGCCAAATGAATGTTGTGATGTTTGCACCGGAGGATTTGAATGTTGTAAAAGGTAGTCCACAAATCCGAAGACGCTTCTTAGATATGGAGATTGGTCAAATATCTCCTGTATATCTTCATGACTTATTATCGTTTCAAAAAATATTAAAACAACGAAATCATTTACTGAAAAAAAACCAAGGTAAAAAGAATTTCGAAGATTTAACTTTTGATATTTACACAGAGCAATATGTGTCAGCAGCTGTAAAAGTTATTCGCAAGCGTTTCGAATTTATGGAACTTTTACAAAAATGGGCGGCACCAATTCATTATGGAATTTCGAGAGAACTAGAAAAATTAGAAATAATTTATCGTCCAATTAGCGGTATGGAACCATCTTGGGATGTGACCCAAATGGAAAATTACATACTTACAAAACTAAAGGAACAGAAAAACCGTGAATATGAACGAGGCGTTACGCTAGTAGGTCCGCATCGAGATGATTTACAGTTTTGCGTCAATGGCTATGATATCCAGACCTATGGTTCACAAGGCCAGCAACGCACGACGGCATTATCTTTAAAATTAGCTGAAATCGAGTTGATTAAACAGGAGGTTGGCGAAGCACCCATCTTACTGTTAGATGATGTTTTGTCCGAACTAGATGACTATCGTCAATCACATTTATTAAATACGATTCATGGGGATGTCCAAACATTTGTTACAACTACAAGTGTGGAAGGGATCGATCATGACACAATTCGTGAAGCGAAGATGTTTCACGTGAAACAAGGTTCTGTGGATTCTGAATAAGAGTTTTGCAGAACTTTATCAAATTATAAAACATACTGATGTAATGAAAGAGTAGGTGGAGTAATAATGGCATTAGAGGAAAACAACAACAATGCTTCTTATGACGCGGACCAGATACAGGTATTGGAAGGCTTAGAAGCAGTTCGAAAACGTCCAGGTATGTATATTGGTTCAACAAGTTCAAAGGGCCTTCACCATTTAGTATGGGAAATCGTTGATAATAGTATAGATGAAGCTTTAGCAGGGTACTGCGATACTATTACTGTTGCAATTGAAAAAGATAACTGGATTCGCGTCGTTGACAATGGTCGTGGTATCCCCGTAGATACACAAGAAAAATTAGGTAAACCGGCCGTTGAAGTAATTATGACGGTATTGCATGCTGGTGGTAAGTTTGGCGGCGGCGGATATAAAGTTTCTGGTGGTTTGCATGGTGTTGGTGCGTCAGTCGTAAATGCATTATCAATTACAACGATTGTACAAGTTCATCGCAATGAAAAAATCTATGAAATTGTCTTTGAGCGTGGTGCTGTAAAACAACCATTAAAAGTCATTGGCGAAACGGATCATACAGGTACAACGGTAAGGTTTAAAGCAGATGCAGAGATTTTCAAAGAAACAACAGTATATGAATATGATATTTTAGCGCATCGTATTCGTGAACTCGCGTATCTAAATCGTGGTATTACGATGATTATTAAAGATGAGCGTGAAGGGCAAGAAAAAGAAAATATTTATCATTACGAAGGCGGGATTACGTCTTACGTTGAACATATGAATGAAAAGAAAGAACCACTTCATCCTGCAATTGATTTAAAAGGTGAAAAAGATGGTATTTCAATTGAAATTGCTATGCAATACAATAGTGGTTTTGCTTCTAATATTTTTTCGTTTGCAAATAATATTAATACGTATGAAGGCGGAACACATGAATCAGGGTTTAAAACAGCACTAACTCGTGTTATTAATGATTACGCACGTAAAAATGGCTTAATTAAAGATGCTGATGCCAATTTATCGGGCGAAGATGTACGTGAAGGTTTAATTGCCATCGTATCAATCAAACATCCGGATCCACAATTTGAAGGGCAAACAAAAACCAAATTAGGAAACTCTGAAGTGAGTACGATTACAAACTCATTATTCTCAGAACGTTTCGATCGATTCCTACTAGAAAACCCAAATGTTGCCCGTACCATTGTTGATAAAGGACTTATTGCTTCAAGAGCGCGTGTCGCAGCTAAAAAAGCACGTGAAATGACACGTCGTAAATCAGCATTAGAAGTATCTAGTTTACCTGGTAAATTAGCTGATTGTTCTTCAAGAAACCCAGCTGAATGTGAAATTTACATTGTAGAAGGTGACTCTGCCGGTGGTTCTGCAAAATCAGGGCGCGATCGTCATTTCCAAGCAATTTTGCCGTTAAAAGGTAAAATATTGAATGTTGAAAAAGCACGATTGGATCGCATTTTATCGAATGATGAAATACGTGCAATGATTACTGCAATCGGTACGGGAATTGGTGGAGAATTTAATCTAGAAAAAGCACGATATCATAAGATTGTTATTATGACAGATGCCGATGTAGATGGCGCGCATATTCGTACGCTATTATTAACATTCTTCTTCCGCTTTATGAGACCACTTATTGATGCGGGATATATTTATATTGCACAACCGCCACTTTATCAAGTAAAACAAGGTAAACATGTTGAATATTGCTATAGTGATGCTGAACTACAAGAAATTTTAGAACGCTTACCAAAACAGCCTAAACCATTAACACAACGTTATAAAGGTTTAGGTGAGATGAATGCTGAACAACTTTGGGATACAACGATGGACCCTGAGTTCCGTGTCTTACTCCAAGTCGAATTAGATGATGCGATTGAAGCAGATCAAACATTTGATCAACTTATGGGTGATGATGTAGAACCACGTCGTCAATTTATCAATGATAATGCAGTATACGCTGACTTAGATATATAGAAGATTGTGAAGGGAGGTCAACACTTTGTCTGAATCAAACCACTCCGGCGTTAAAGGAGTTAATATTACCAAAACAATTAAAACAGCCTTTTTAGATTACGCGATGAGTGTTATCGTCTCTCGTGCATTACCAGACGTTCGCGACGGATTAAAACCCGTACAACGACGTATTTTATTCGGTATGCAAGAATTGGGTAGTACCGCTGATAAACCATATAAAAAATCAGCGCGTATCGTCGGTGACGTAATGGGTAAATTTCACCCGCACGGTGACTCATCTATTTATGAAGCAATGGTACGTATGGCACAAGATTTCAGCTATCGTTATATGCTAGTAGATGGCCATGGTAACTTCGGTTCTGTAGATGGTGATGGTGCTGCTGCTATGCGTTATACGGAATCTCGTATGTCTAAACTTGCGATGGAAATGTTGCGAGATATTAATAAAAATACAATTGATTATAAAGATAACTATGATGGTAATGAAAGAGAACCATCTGTTTTACCAGCACGCTATCCAAATTTACTAGTAAATGGTGCCTCTGGTATTGCTGTTGGTATGGCTACTAATATTCCACCGCATCACCTTGGGGAAATCATTGATGGTGTGTTAGCTATTTCTGAAAATCCAGCGATTACAACAGAGGAATTAATTGAAATTATTCCAGGTCCTGATTTTCCTACGGGAGGTCTTATTTTAGGGCGTAGCGGTATTCGTCGCGCTTATGAAACTGGACGTGGCTCAATTGTCGTTCGTGCAAAGGTCGAAATTGAGAATACAAGTAGTGGTAAAGAGGTTATCATCGTAAATGAATTACCTTATCAAGTGAATAAAGCGCGCCTTATTGAAAAAATGGCTGAGCTTGTTCGCGATAAAAAAATCGATGGCATTACTAATATTCGCGATGAATCCGATCGAAATGGTATGCGTATAGTAATCGATGTTAGAAGAGATGCAAATGCGAATGTTGTTTTAAATAACCTATACAAACAGACTTCTATGCAGTCGAGTTTTGGTGTTAATATGTTGGCATTAGTAAATGGCCAACCGCAAACATTAGGTATTAAAGAAGTTCTTTATTATTATTTAGAACATCAAAAAGAAGTAATACGTCGCCGTACAGAATTCGAGTTGAAAAAAGCACAGGATCGCGCACATATTTTAGAAGGGCTGCGTATCGCACTGGATCATATTGATGAAATTATCAAATTGATTCGAGCATCGCAAACATCTGAAGAAGCAAAACGTGGTTTGAGTGAACAATATGAGTTATCTGACCGTCAATCTCAAGCTATTCTAGACATGCGTTTACAACGTTTAACTGGTTTAGAAAGAGATAAAATTGAGGGTGAGTATACCGAATTATTAGCATTGATCGCCGAACTACAATCTATTTTAGCTAATGAGTTTAAAATTAAAGAAATTATTCATGAAGAGTTAATGGAAGTAAAAGAACGCTTCAATGATGCACGACGTACAGAAATTATTGCTGGTGGAGCGAATATGATTGAAGACGAAGATTTAATTCCAGTTGAAAAATCAGTTCTAACATTAACGCATAATGGCTATATTAAACGTCTACCTGCTAATACATACCGCAGTCAACGTCGTGGTGGTAGAGGCGTGCAAGGTATGGGGACTAATGATGATGATTTCGTAGAACATTTAATGTATACATCTACGCATGATACAATCCTATTCTTTACATCTAAAGGTAAAACATTTAAAGCGAAAGGCTATGAGATTCCAGAGTATGGTCGTACTGCAAAAGGATTGCCAATCGTCAACTTATTGAATGTTGATAAAGATGAAAAAGTAACTGCGATGATTCGTGTTCCTTCATATGAAGAAGATGCTTACTTTATCTTTACGACTAAAACTGGGGTTACGAAACGTACTTCCTTATCAAACTTTGCTAATATTAGAACAAATGGTTTGATTGCTATCTCATTACGCGAAGATGATGAGTTAATCTCCGTGCGACTTACAGATGGTAAGAAAGATGTTGTAATCGGTACGCATTTAGGCATGTTAATAAGATTTGCAGAAGTTGATATTCGTGCCATGGGTCGTAACGCGGCTGGTGTACGTGGTATTCGTCTACGAGATGATGACTTCGTTGTGGGTATGGAGATTCTTGAAGAAGGACAGGAAATTCTTGTCGTTACTGAGAATGGTTATGGTAAACGTACACATGAAGAAGAGTATCGCTTGCAAACACGTGGTGGTATAGGTATTAAAACATGTCAAATTACAGATAAAAATGGTCCTGTTGTAGCCGTTAAGACGATTACAGGTGAAGAAGATATTATGTTAATTACAATTAACGGTATGCTGATTCGTATGGATATCAATGATGTATCACAAACAGGGCGTAGTACACAAGGTGTCCGTTTAATTCGTTTAGCAAAAGAAGAACTTGTTGCGACTGTTGCAAAAGTTGAAAAAGAAGATCTGCTAGATGAAGAAGAACTTGAAGGTGAACCTTCAGTCCCAACCGAAGATATGGAAGCTACTGATAGCGAACCGTCAATCGAGCCGGAGACAATCGAAGGTACAGAATCAGACGAAGAGTAAAGATTCAAAGTATAGGGGAGGGAATTGCTAGTTATATAGCAATTCCCTCCTTTTTTGTGAAATAGTAATAGCAAAGCGCATTAAATAAGTATATATTTGATAGAAAGAAACTATTAAAAAAGGAATAAAAGGAATTTAGTAGGGACTTTGGATTGTTCTTTTTTAATAAATACATATATTCTCTATAGTTTGGAAGGGAGTTTATACTCATGGAGACATTGAATATCAATTTGCTTGATTTAAAAATCGGAAGTATTCTTGCTGAGGATATTTTTAGTAATACACAATTCCCTATCGCCTACAAAGAAATGAGAGTGAGTAGAGAAGTACTGCTTGTTCTGAAAGCTTTTAATATTAATAAAGTGTTAATTGTGAAACCAGCGCTAGATAATAGTATGGATAAGACGAGTGAATCTTTGGAAGTAAACGAGAAAAAAGAAGATTCATTATCATTTGAAAAACGATTTATTACTAGCGTTCAAAAGTTCAAAGTTGAATTTTTGAATTGGGAATCAGGCTCGAAGGTAGATCTTATCAAGGTACGTGATGTAATTATGCCGTTGATTACAGAAATGATTACAGACCGAACAAAAATATTCATGTTAAATGATTATGCAGATTCAAAAGAATATATATACTATCACTCAGTATCGGTTGCTTTGATTGCTGCCGTTATTGCCGATAAGATGGGATATAACCGTGGAGACGTTATTCAAGTAGCGACGGCCGCTATACTGGCAGATAGCGGAATGGCGAAAATTAGTAAACGCATACGTTTTAAACCAGGTGCGTTAACTGAAAATGAATTTAAAGAAGTGCGAGACCATCCAAATTATAGTTTGAAAATGGTGAAGGATCTTCAACTATTAAAATCAGAAATGAAGTTAGCTATTATTCAACATCATGAACGATTAGATGGAAGTGGTTATCCAAATAGTACTAAAGGGGAGCAAATTAGCAAGATTGCACATATTATTGCGATTGCAGATATGTTTCATGCTATGACAAGTGAACGTTTATATAAGAAGAAAGAGTCAGTTTTTAAAGCGGTTGAAATTATTAGAGAATCATCTTTTGGTAAACTCTATATAGAAGTAGTTCAAGCTTTATTAGCTTGTGTAGAAGGGTTACCTTTAGGAACGGTAGTAGAATTGTCGAACTCGCTTATTGCAACAATCGTATTTACAAATAAGAATATGGTTACTCGACCAGTTGTTAAAGTCGAACATAGTGATGAGTTAATTGATCTTAATCAAAAGCGTAATGTCTACATTCATAGAATCTATATGTAGAGAATGTTTTTTTGCATTCTCTATTGCTTTTTAAAAAACTATTAGGTATAATAATAAAGTTGAGTTAATCACTTACAAGTTATTTAAAAACAACTTTAAAAAAGTTCTTGACACATTATATGTTTTATTGATATAATAACTAAGTCGTCAAAACAGCCGACGAAATACAAATTAAATTATCTTAATAAAGTTGTTGACAACTTAAAGTTATGGTGATATAATAAGTAAGTCGTTAAGGTGACTTCGCGACAACAACAAAACATGAACCTTGAAAACTAAACAAGCAGTGAAGTTAATCAATATAAAGTCTTACAAACTTTAATTAGTGCGTAAGCAAACGAAGACATTCTATTCGTAGAATGTCGTTATCGA
>NZ_QFVR01000008.1 GCF_003143975.1 Kurthia sibirica
GGGACTTAAGTTAAGGGTTTCTTGTTTGGAAATCATGGTCGCACCACCTTTAATTAGTAACTACTATTATACGTGACCGGGCGAGACCACATTTTAACCCATGAATAGTACAAGTTGATGGAGTGCAAGCGGCGACTTCTGCGGGAACAGCACGAGCGGAAGCATCCGGATTGAGCGAAGCGAGGGAGAAGGCTGGAGCCGTGCCCGCGAAAAGCGCCCGCCGGAACGGAATCAACGGCTACGAGGAAAAGCGAGGACAGGAACGAAATTCGTTCCTGTCCTCGCTTATCTGTGCATAAGTGGACTTTTTCAGTGCCCTCGGTGATGCTAGACTCTTTTTAACTTAATGCTTGTCCGTTATGTGCACAGTAAATACCTAGCATCATTGTAATTCGAATTTTGCATAAAAATAAGAAGCGATAGTAGTCAAGCACCGTAACTGCTGACTCAATTGCTTCTGTAAAATGATTTAATTATGAATGATTTAAGTGAATAATGCGTTGTTTTTCATGGATGGCATATTTTGATAAGTCTGTATCATTGCGAATTAAATAATCTTCTAAATAAATCATCCATTCGTCCACAGAACTCGACGTAATTTGCTCTTTTATTTCTTCCATATTCCAAAAACCCATCAATAATTCCTCAATGAATTGCTGCATATCCTTTGATAAATCCTTTTGTGCAAGAACAACCGCTTCCTCACAATCAAAATACGCTCGCCCTGTTCCCAATTTATTGACCGCATTAGACGATAATCGATCAACATCTTTTACAACCATAAATGCAGTCTTAATACCATCGCGTGTACCAATTAAATTAATGCCAAAACTATCAAGCGGGACGGTTAGTTTTACATTCGTAAATTTAAGATGTTGTAGTAATTTTGCATAATATAGCGTTAGTTCATATTCAGTCATAACTTCAACTGGCGTAACTGTTGTTTTTTGTTCTGAATATTTCTTATGTATTTTTTGCAAATAACTTTTTGCAACAACTAATCTATTTGACGCTTGGAAGCGATCAAGGGCAAAAGAAACATCCTTTTTCGTTAAAGAATTGAGTATTTTTTCTTGTGGCAGCTTTTTAATTTTAGTCATAGCATCCTTTACATTGTATGCACCAATTAAGATGAGTATAAGGGACATCATTATTAATAAACCATTTGACCACATCCACATATACGCTGTGCTCACTGCGACAAAATAGCCACCTAGCGATTCAATCTGAATAAACAGCGGTGCAAAAAGCCATGGTGTTACTTGAAGATAGAACGCTACTATTAATCCTAAAAGAAATTGGCTATAAAGAGACCTTTTTCTTTTTTTTAACTTACTATGGTCTATTTTCGTATTATCATAGTTTATTTGTTCTTCAAGTTGAATGATTTTTACTATATTTAATTTTGCACATTCAGGACAATAAAGGACAAGTTTATCGTCTTGCAAAACTTGATTCTGCTCACAATTATGTCGTTCGCAAATATAAGTTGTCATACGACTACTCCTTTAAACTATCCTATAATATTCTGGAACTTCTATCATTATAGTCAAATATAACAATTATCGCATGAGTTATTAATATCACATTATTGTTTTTTTTTATGCATCTAAATGAATAAAAAGAACCATAAAAAAAGAAGGATTTCTCCTTCTTTTGGAATGTATCCAATTTTCATTAGCTGTCAATCAATTTATTCTAGTTCAAAACGAATGTTTTCAATCACTTCTTTATAGATGGATTGACGACTATCCGGGTTATTAGGCATGCTCAACGTATACATTTTTTTCTTATTATTGAAGTTTTCAATCAATTTAGAATGATTCATACGGATAGCCATCACTTCTTGAATTAAATTCACCTGTTGTTTTTCTTCTAAATAACGAATAATATGTTCTTGCGCATGTACGAGCGAATCGAAAGCATGTAAGCGATTTTCGGCACTTACAAGACGCGTTATTCGGTAATCAGATGTCATGTAAACATCTAGAATTTGTTGTTCAA
Source organism: Kurthia sibirica (assembly GCF_003143975.1). Lineage (GTDB taxonomy): Bacteria > Bacillota > Bacilli > Bacillales_A > Planococcaceae > Kurthia > Kurthia sibirica. The sequence goes on from NZ_QFVR01000008.1 coordinate 2,005, forward strand.
GCGCGATGAAAATACTTTGAATTTCTTTAAAAATAGTCGTTTTAGCCACTTCAAAAGAAGTGATTAAATCCTTGTAGCAAATTGCAATTTGTTGTTGAGCTAATAAATCATTTTGCAATTTATTTTTGCGCATATTGCGTACAGCCTCACTATAATGTTTATTACAAGTAATAAACTGTCGCGTCTGAGCGTTTAATTGTAAATTGTTTTTTTCTAAAAATTCTTGTAGTTGATAACCTGTTTCTAGAGCATTGTATTTATTTCTATATTCTGTAAACTGATGTTCTAATTTTTGAAGTTGCTGTTCTGTTCTTTTAGTAAATTCAATAAGTTGTTTTTCATTTTTTAACGCCTCTGATAAAATTTGATATGCTTCTAAATAAGGATCCCGATTCATTAGGTTCTTCATCTCTTGCATAAAGCGTTTAATCCACTGAATGACACGCTTATCAATTAACTCATCGTAGTCTTCCACATTTAGTGCGCTGCTTTCAAAAAACTTCAATAGCTCTGTAAAACCACTTTTTTCAAGAAGTTGTGCATCATTTACTTTTTGTGCCGCTCTAAGTTCATCAACTGACATGGGTAGTTTTTTAATCGTTGCGTATACAGCAGATTGTGAAAATATGTCTGGTAATACTTGATCTTTTTCCACAACAAACAGTAGTTTTTTACTTGTCGATTGAATATGATTTACGAGTGTTTGTTCAGACGGAAGTCCTCTAAAACGACTATTTGTCAACCAGACCGTTGCTTGACTTCTCTTGATAAAATTTTCTCGTATATACAATGACTTACGATAGGATGATGTATCAAACAATGACATTGTTTTTAACAATGGATGATTGATTCGAATGTCTAGATAATCAAGACCATCTCTCATAATTTGAGAACTAAATGTGTCTGATATCGCAAATAATTCAATTTGATCTACTGAAAAATTCGCTATTTGTCCATCTAAAAAATAAGCGACTAACTCTTCTTTTTCACCATAGCGTATGACCGAATTCACATACGAAATACCATGATATTGTAACGGCATTAAGTCACGATTTAATAATGCATTAATAAAAAATGATTTATTCGTATAGAGATCACCAATCAATAACACATTTAAAATATAGTCCGAATCATTGATTATTTCCAGTAGTTTTTTTGCTGTTTCTTTAACATTCGTATTTTTTTGTAAATGGGAATAAATCTTTTGCAGTTCTTTATCTGCGACTGAAATATTTTTCATAGGTACTTGTCCCCCCATTTGAATAAGTTGATCATATTTCGTGCTTGCCATATGAGATTTATTTTCCATGTAAGCTACAAACCCCTCTTCTACTTACTTAGTATACATGAAATAGCTGATAATTATCGTTATTAGTTCATACATTTATTCAACTTTAGCGGATTTTCATCTATTTATTCAGTATTTCAATCCAGTTTAAAATACCTAGTGTTTATTATTTTGTGACTGTAATTCAGCATAAAAACCATTTTGCATCATCAATTCACTATGCGTGCCTCGCTCAATAATTTGTCCTGCATCTAAAACGAGAATTTGATCTGCTGCCTCAATTGTTTTTAAGCGATGGGCAATAACAAAAGATGTTCTACCTTTCATCAACGCCTTTAAACCTTCTTGAATATATACTTCTGTGCGTGTATCTACTGACGAAGTTGCTTCATCTAATATTAGTAAATCAGCATCTTCTAATACGGCTCGAGCAATTGCAATAAGCTGTCGTTGACCTTGGCTTAAATTGCTACCACTTGACACAATCGGTGTATCATATTTTTGTGGTAAATAGGTAATAAATTTATGTGCACATGCCAATTTTGCTGCCGCAACCACTTCTTCATCTGTAGCTTCTGGTCGACCAAAACGAATATTATCTGCAACCGTACCTGAAAATAAGTAGGAATCTTGTAAAACAACACTAATTCGCTTGCGTACATCGCCAATTTTAAATGTCGTAATAGGTTGTCCATTAATAAGAATTTCACCACTATTCGATGTGTAAAAACGACTTAATATATTAATAATCGTCGTTTTACCAGAACCAGTTGTACCAACAATCGCAATCATTTCGCCTGCTTTTGCTTGTAATGAAATATGGTTTAATATTTGTTTTTGTCCATCATAACTAAAACTCACATCATTAAATTGAATAAAACCATCTATTTTTTCGAGCGGTTTTTTTTCTTGATCATCTAGGAATTCACTTTTTTCATCTAAAACTTCAAAGACACGTTCTGCTCCGGCAATTGCCGATTGAAGTGTGTTGAGTAAATTAGAAATTTGGTTGATTGGCCTAAAAAACTGTCTCGTATAAGTTGTAAAGGATGCTATAATACCAACTGTTGCTCCGCCTGACAAAGTTAAAATGGCACCAGCACCAATGACGAGTGCCAGACCAATATTATTCAAAAAGTTATTCGATGGGCCTAGCAAACCAGAAGTTATTTCTGCTTTTAATGCTGATTGCTTATACGTCTTGTTTAACTGATTAAAAGCTTCGACTTTATTCTGTTCTTGACCAAAAAGAGTAACGATCTCTGCCCCCGTAATATTTTCTTGTATATGGCCATTCATTGCACCTAAATCTTTTTGCCTTGCTGCATAGTTTTTTCCAGAACGTTTTATGATGGCCTTCGAAAAATAAAACATTGCCGGAATAATGATAAAACTGACAAGCGCTAATTTCCAAGAAATATAAAACATTGCGGCTGCTGTACCAATAATCGTCAAGAGGGATGAAATCATTTGCACAATACTTTGACTAAGTGCTGTATTCAAATTATCGACATCATTTGTAACACGACTCATAAGATCCCCTGTTGAATGCCGATTATAAAAAGACATCGGTAACACTTGAAAATGTTCAAATAAATCTTGACGTACTTTTTGAATTGTACGCATCGAAATTCGAATCATTAACAAAATTTGAAGCCATGTAAAAATACTTATCGCAATGAAGATGGCGCCTAAATAGAGAAGTTGTGTTATCGTGCCATCAAGGTCTCTCGGTATAATATAGTTATCGACAATTTGCCCTAAATAATAAGGTGCATAGACCGTTAATGCTGAGGAAGCAATTACTAAAAACATCACAATCCAGAGCGCAAGCTTGTATTTGCTAATATAGTGCCAAATTCGCTTAATCGTTGCTTTTTTATTTTTCGGTTTTTCTTGAGAAGCAGATATGCCTCCTCGTCCTCCGGGATGTCCTCCCATAGGTCTAGGTGCATTAGTCATGTAAAAAGCCCCCCATTCTGCTGTTGTAGTTCGAATGTTTCACGATACGCTACGCTACTTAGCAATAATTGTTCATGTGTACCGATTGCTATAATTTTACCGTCCTCGAAAACAGCAATTTGATCGGCATTTTGGATAGATGAAACTTTTGAAGATACGATAATGACTGTTTTATCAATAAAATCTTCCGCAATTTGTTGCTGAATTATTTTTTCCGAAATGGTATCAACAGCAGAAGTTGTATCATCTAAAATCAAAATATTTGCGTTGCGGATAAATGCCCTTGCCATCGCAATGCGTTGCTTTTGACCACCAGATAAATTACCGCCATTTTGTGTCAGTTTAAATTGTAATTGTTGATCGTATTGTGATACAAAATTCCAAGCACTTGCTTGATTTAAGGCTTTCACCATTTGAGCCTCTTTTGCCTGTTCATTACCAAATTTTAAGTTGGAAGCAATGGTCCCTGTGAAGAGCGTTGCTTTTTGAGGTGCAATAGCAATTTGAGAGCGCAAATAATTGACATCATATCGTTCAATTTTTTCACCATCAATTAAGATTTCACCCTGCTGAGCATCATATAAGCGTGGAATCAAATTTAATAAAGTTGATTTACCAGAACCCGTCATACCAATAAAACCGATTGTCTGCCCCTTTTTTATATGCAATGTAATATTTTCTAAAACATTTTCACCATGATCATGATAAGCAAAATTGATGTTTTTAAATTCAATATCCCCTTCAATTGGTTTGATGAGTCCCCCATTTTCTTTTAAATCGTCTTCTGTCAAAAGAACATCTTTAATTCGTGTGGCTGAAGGTAGGGCACGTGCAATTTGCATCAATACCATCATACTCATCATCAGACCACCCATAATAATATTCAAATAGTTAATAAATGCTAAAATAACACCAATTTGCATAGTACCAGTGTCTATTTTTATAGCACCTAACCATAGTGCCGCAATAATCCCCATATTAATAATAAACATCGATAATGGGCCTAAAAATCCAATTAATATATTAGCATTTTGATTATGTTTTGTTAATGTAGCATTCAACCCTGTAAATTGAATAATTTGTTCTTTTAATCGATGGAATGCTTTTATTACTTGTATACCTGCTAAGTTTTCAGATAGCTTCGTATTTACTGCATCCAAAGCTCTTTGAACTTTACCAAATATTTTCCCAGAGTACATAGTAAATAGTGCAATAAGAATGATTAGAATAGGGACAATAATTAATAAAATAGGAAACAGTTCTCTAGCCGTCAACCATACAATAATAATCGCTCCAATAAACATTAATGGCCCTCGAACAAATATACGTAAAGTCATCATTAACGCTCGTTGTACCATTTCAATATCACTCGTTAAAATTGTTACTAACTTACCTGTGCCTACTTCATTTCTTCTACGTGCAGAAAAATAACTCGATACTTCATATAAATCAGCACGAACATCTGTCGCTAAATTCAAACCGACTTTCGAACTTAAATAAATACAGCCTAAACCACCAATTAAACCAATTACGGCAACGCCAAGCATAAGAAATGTATAATTTAACACAGTGTTAAAATCATCATTTGCAATGCCATCATCAATGATATATTGCATGATTGTTGGCTGTAATAAATCTGTTATCACTTCCACAACCATTAAGAGTGGCGCTAATATTGTAATTACGATATATGGTTTTAAATATGTTAATAAATAGCGTACACCTGCCATCTATAGGCTCACCCTTTCTAATCCATAGAAACGCACCTATAGCTCTAGGTGCGTTGTCTTTACTGAAATTGTATATTAGAAATAATCAATAAAACTAGGAACATTATTTGGAATTAGTTCTTCAAATAACTCCACAACCTGATCATTTGGGGCCATGATTCGTTCAATACTATATAAATATTGTGGACGAATATAACCCAATAACATCGTTGTTAACGTTTGAATCGTCAGTTGGGGTACATTTTCTAGTAGTTCATCACTCCATTTTGTCGCTGTGACAATGCCCGCTTTACTGCTAATTTCAAACGTCCCATTATTCCACAATGCAATCTTGTCTTCAACGGCAATTTGAAGTGAGAAATCATCTAATCTGAATGGGAATTGTTCTACAAATGGAATCATATCTACGATTCGCGCCATGAAATATGGCGATAAATTCTGTTTAATCTCACTATCTTGCATAAGGAATGCTACCGCTTCCGTACCGCCTGTTTTACCGAAGACATGATATACCATCGATTTATGGGCATTTATAAAGTTCCATAACCCTTTTCTTGCTTCATTATTTAAGTAGATTAACTCATCGACATAGAAATTTTCTTCCATAATGCGATAGAAAATATAGCCGATGGGTTCATTTGTTTCTGGCTCATAATAAACGGCAGCTTGAAGTTGTGTATCACTCCCTTCAAACTTTTCTTCCCAATAACTCTCTTGAAATTTTTCATTCCACGCAATCGCATTACGCACCATAGAGCCATGTTTTTCACGGGCATATTGATCGTAAATACTAATAACATCGGCATGATCTTCTAAAACGCGTCTTACTTGCCCTTCTATATTGTCGTAATAAGGCATTTGCGTATCCTTCATTTGATATTCGACAATATCACTCATAATTTCAAAACCCTTATTGCGATAATAAGGAATCGAATACGGATATAAGTAAGAAATTGTTTGCCCTTCTTGTTTCATATTTTCAAGGCTGTTATAAATTAGTTTATGCATTAAACCATGTTTAGAATACTCTGGATACGTACCAACTGCTGTAATTCCACCCATATCATAAATTTTACCATGAATATTCACTTGAAATGGCAAATTCAAAATTTGTGATATTAGGTGATCACCATCAAACCAACCGATCGCTTTCCCTTCACGAAATTGTTTTGATTTTGCATTAATGAAGAGTCGATCTTTATGCATCGAGACATTAATTTGAAATACATAATTCAGTAACTTAATAAATTGATTCATTTCTTCGATTTTAATTTCTCTCATTGACAAATGTTGCTTGGTCATGGTTCCACTCCTTAGTATTGTTGACGCCTTAAATATTTTGAAATTTCTCCTATTGTTTAGATACTTTTTCTAACCACTCATTTGCCTCTTTTGGTGATTTCATCGCTAGATAGCATGTTTGCTTACTACAGATTTGGACTGAAAACGGCGCACCATTTGTGTATGTCCAACTATCAAATGGTCGATATTGTTGTTGTACAGCGCGTAGAAAATCCATATCCTGTGCAATAATATGAATTTCAGCACCTTGTGCTTGTTCCAGTAGCTCTACTTGTAAGAGCGAAAGTGTGGAAGAAGGGTAATTCATAATATCTTTTGAAAAAACCGTCAGCTGTTGCAACGCTTTTTGTTCGAATTTTTGATTGCCTATTATTTTAGCTAATCGATACCCTTCTACCGCCATTATGGCGTTACCTGGTGGCAAGGCACCATCTAAAATTGAACGCTGATTCACAATCAATTGTTCATGATTGCTAGAAGATAAAAGGTAACCACCATTGTCTCGATCACCAAAGTTTGCATTAATGTAGTTGAAAAGTTTTTTTGCTTGTTTCACATAGTAATCATCCGTTGTTAAAAGCGCTAATTCATTATATGCCCATAACAAATAACTATAGTCATCTAAAAAAGCTTCCCTATTGGACTCATTCGTACTGTATAATTTGCCCTCATTCATATGTCTGGTCTCTAAAATCTGCATTAGTTGTATCGCTAAATCTTTATACTGATCATCTTGTGTTGCCTGTGCTGCTTTAGAAAAGGCTACAACAACTAAAGCATTCCACCCAGATAATTTTTTCTTATCTACATGTGGATAGTGACGTTTTTGACGAAGTGCCAGCAATTGCTTACGTTGCACCTCAAATTGTTTTGCCATCTGTGGGAAATTATCATTTTCAATTAAATTGAGTACATATTTTCCATCTAGATGAGGGGCATCTTGCGCACCAAAAGCCGCCGCAAAATCTGCCGGCAACTCATCTTGTCGCCAGGTGTAATATTCTCCTTCTTTGCCTTCACTATCTGCATCAATAGCCGCATAAAAACTACCATCCTCATCTTGCATTTCTGCAATAAGAAAATCGATTGTTTCAGCTATAATCATTTTGTATAACGGATTCTTTGTTAGTTGGTACACTTCTGAGTAGGCGATTATCATCAATGCTTGATCATAGAGCATTTTTTCAAAATGTGGGACCAACCATTGTTGGTCGACTGAATAGCGACTAAAACCGCCGCCAAGATGATCATAAATTCCACCACGGTAGAGATGCGTTAAGGTTTTTTCGACTAGAAATAAGGCCTGCTGATCATCATATAATTTACTATATTTCATCAAAAATAATAGTTGACTCACCGATGGGAATTTTGGCGCAGTACCAAAGCCGCCATATAGCCCATCAAAATGATTAAATAATGTCTTGTATGCATCCTCGGCAATTGTCGGCGATATCATAACAGGTATCGAGAAACTTTGTTTTACTAGACCCTTTTGTAGACTTTGTCCTATTTGTTGCACGCGTGAATTTTCTTCCTTATATACTTTCGCAATATAAGCAATTAAATCCAGCATGCCTGGCTGCTGGCCAACGCTATATTTTGGAAAGTATGTGCCTGCGTAAAATGGAAGCTGTTGAGGCGTTAAAAAAACATGCAGTGGCCAACCACCAGAACCCGTCAACATTTGACAAACATTCAAATACAATTGGTCAATATCGGGTCGTTCTTCACGATCTACTTTAATATTGATGAAGTTAGCATTTAATAATGCTGCAACTTCTTGATCTTCAAAGCAGTCGTGTGCCATCCTATGACACCAATGGCATGTTGAATAACCAATGCTGACAAATATTGCCTTATTTTCTTTTTCAGCTCGATCAAAGGCTTCCTGTCCCCACGGATACCAATCGACAGGATTAGACGCATGCTGTAATAAATACGGTGATGTTTCATATTGCAACCGATTTTTATTAATCACCATTCTTTCGTCTCCTCTATTACTATCTATTTTTATATGGTAAATCTCCTTCTTTATTATACTCGAATTAGCTTATAAAGAACGCTTGAAAAGCTTTTACTTCACATAAATATAATATAAAATTTCTTTTTTTATACTTCACACTCTACTTATTTGAATTATCTGGTAATCCGTTACTGCTAGCAGTCTATTTTTGCCATCTAATTCACCATTTTGATTCCAGTTGATGCTGTCCATTCATATTGTTAGCCGAGGCTATTTACTATTCCGCTCAAATACGACGAAAATAATTTTCTTGCACGAATAAAATTCTGATTCTTTGATTTCCCATCATGACTAGCAGTGCATATTTGATGTAAAAAGGATTTTCTCTCATAATTTGTTCCTTTTTTAGTATATGTGCTTAGCTATTTATGAAGAGTTTAATGCATGAAATACATCTGAACAATTACTAGGAGTGCTATGCTTTGTTGCTGCCACTAGCTTACAGGAGAAAGGCATCAAGCATTTGAGGTAATATAAAAACCACCTCAGAAATATAAGGTGGTTAACACTCTCATCTACTTGGCGTTATTTTTTATTGAAGCGTCGCTTTTTCCCCAGTTTGTTGGACCTTCATCACCTGCAATAAATTTAGTCCAATATCCCCCAGAAACCTTACCAAAAATGATTATATTATTTTCGCTTGCAGGCACTAATTCATATCTCTATTTGTTGTTTTCATTCATCCGATTTGATGATTCATGGTCTAGAGATGATGCTAAAAATAAACCTACTATTGAAACAATAACTTTTTCAGAAAATAGCCAAAATAAAAAAACGAACAGTTTCGTTCGATTTTTTGGGTTCACTGTATAAATAATTCTATTTGAAAAATGACTACCCTTATTTTTTAAAATCTTTAGGTAATGTAAAACCACGACCCATAATATCCGATGCATTTAAAAAGATAACAAAGGATTCTGACTCATGACTTTGTAAGAGTTCCTTTAGATAAACAGCTTCTGCCTGTTCTAAAACACTAAATAATAAAGCTTTTCGTTCTCTCGAATAGCCACCTTCAGACCAAATTTTTGTAAAGCCACGATTGATTTCCTCGTGAATTAGCGTACGGATATCTTCTTCATGATCAGTAACAATCAATACGAGCTTAGATGATGAGGTACGTAGTTGCACAAGGTCAATTACCTTGCTCGTAATAAAAATCGCAATCATGGCATATAGTGCCAATTCCAGATTAAAAACAAACATTGCGGCAAATACGACAACCGCATCAATGATCAATTGTGCATAGCCACTCGATAATCTAAAATATTTTTTTAGTAACTGACCGATAATTGTCGTACCACCTGTCGAGCCATTCGCTCTAAATACTAAGCCTAGTCCAATACCTGTTAAAATACCACCATATATGGATGCAAGCATTGGATCATGGACTTCAAAAGGAAGCTTAGACGTTGCCAATATAAAGAGGGGGAGCATTATTGTTCCGACCAATGTTTTTGAACTAAAACTTTTACCTAGTAATGTATAACCTACTATAAATAATGGAATATTAATGGTTAATTGTACGACTGTTGGATTCCAACCATATAATTCGAAAAGTATCGTGCTTACACCGACAATACCACCTGCAGCAAGCTTAGCTGGTAATAAAAATGCATTAAATGCAATTCCTAAAATCAATGTCCCTACTACCATTAATAGATACGAACGAAGCTCTTTTACCATATTTTAAAATCCTCTCTTCACATGTTCTACAATCGATTTTACAGAGTGATATCTTGCAATACAATAGCAGGCCGATAAGTAGAGCTATTCAGTTTTATTAGGTCTTTTTGAAATTTTTACTAGTTATTGTATACGGTAAAAAAGGTATAGTTTTAATGGAGGTGTTTTTATGATTAATTGGCAGCGATTGACTATTTCCCTCATCACGCTCTTATTTGTCAGTTCGTTCATTTTCACTACCGTACAAGCAAAAAAGAGTCCTACTGAACGTACAACATCCCTTGGTACTGGCCTGCCTATTAAGGGCACAGCAACAACTACTGAAAAAAAAGCTAAAGATGACGAAGCTTCTGTAAAGGAAACAGCACAACCATGGTCAATGGCAACAACTGCAAATTCTTCACCTGAATCTGCAAACGACAGCGTTTTTGTTCAACAAGAATTACCACAAACGAGTAGCGCTTATTCTTTCTCGTCTCTTATAGGTTTTCTACTCATTCTATGTTCTCTATTCCTAATGAACAGGCAACAAAAAACGCCGGCATAATGTATGCTGGCGTTTTTTCCATCTTATATCATGCTAATTGAGAAACTTTGCAACACAACCCGTTTTTGGATTTTTAAAGGCTTATTTAGGTTTTACTCGATTTTCAGTTTGTGGCAACCAAAGATTCGAAAAAAATTGACTTTGCGTTAATAGCCACAATTTTACGAAGATCGGCAGCTGAAATCTACAAGCAGTACTTCATGCAAACAGGGAAATTGCCGAAGCAATTTCCCTGTTTGCATGAACGGAGACCACCCTTTGTCATAGCCCCTTCATCTTCTAAATTTCATCGTTATTTCCCTTCGTTTTCTTCATGCTCTGCCGCATATTTCGGGAAAATTAACACGGGGATTTTCGCTTTAGATTGTACGGTACGACTAACACTCGACACATACTCACGCAAGCCGGTAAATCCTCTATTGCCAATAACAATTAAATCTGAATGATGTTCATCAGCATGGTCTAAGACAGCACTTGCTGCTCCTTCATTATAAATAAAACCTTCCACTTTATTCGGTAAATCTCCGAATTTAGTTTTTGCTTTTAAAATAATTTGATCTGCATAACGCAACATTTCTGGAGCACCTACATCAAAATTTTTCTGCATTGGTGACAAGGCTTCCGGTGGTCCTTCATATGAGTAAATAATGTCCAGATCAATTTCATTACTAAGTTTAAGTATTTCTTTAACGTATTCTAACACGTCATTTGATAAATCGGTGTCATTATAGGCAACAACTATTTTTTTTGCAAACATACATATACCTCTTTTCAAACTTAGATTTACATGCTTTCTGTATACGTTCATTTTGCTACTAATTATCAAGGAAGTCCACTCAAAACAGTATTAAATAACTATTATTTTGAATTTTTTGCAATTTCATGAAAGTTTCTACCATCCGTTGTTGCTGTTACATAACCTGCTCGAATTGTAAAATCACCAAAATGTTCATCTTGTAGTCGGGTTTGTGCATAGTGCTTTATAATGGGTGTTAGTTCCATAATTATTTCTTCTTCAGCAATATTTTCTCGATAGATTTTGTTCAGTCGACTACCATTAAAAGCTGCCCCCAAATACATATTGTATTTCCCAGGTCCTTTGCCGATAAAACCAATCTCACCGATTGCTGCACGAGAACAACCATTTGGACAACCCGACATACGGATAGTTATTTCTGTTTCTGATAGATTATTCTGTTGTAATAATCTATCAATCTTGCTGATTAGTGATGGTAAATAACGTTCTGCTTCCGCCATGGCCAGTCCGCATGTTGGCATGGATACACAGGCAATAGAATTTCTCCGCAACGCTGAGTAATGGGCTCCATCTGTTAAATGATAGCTCTTAATGAGTTCATCGATTTTTTCTTTCTGTGCTGTCGTAACATCTGCAATGACTAAATTTTGATTCGGCGTCATGAAAAAGCGGCCTTGATGAATCTTAGCAATTTCACGAATCCCTGTCATTAATGGATAATCTTCGAAATCTTTAACGCGACCATTTTGAATGAATAATGTCATATGCCATTTTTCGTCAGTACCTTGCATCCAACCATAGCGATCACCCGTACGTTCAAAGTGAAACTCTCTGGCTGGCTGCAATTCAAAAGTTGTACGCTTATCAAATTCTGTTAAAAACCAGTCAATTCCATAGCGATCAATCGTATATTTAAAACGAGCATTTTTGCGTTCAATGCGATTACCGTAGTCGCGTTGAATTGTGACGATTTTTTCTGCTGCTTCTACTAATTGCGATGGCAGGACAAAACCAATTAAATGACCGAGTTGTGGATAGGTACCCTCATCACCATGTGTCATGCCCATACCACCTCCTACAGTTAGATTAAAACCGATGAGTTTATTTTTTTCTATAATCGCAATGATCCCAATATCTTGCGAATAAATATCGGTATCATTACTTGGTGGAATCGCCATACCAATTTTAAATTTTCTTGGTAAGTATAATTCACCATAAATTGGTTCTACTTCTTCAGTTTGTGGCGTATCTATTACCTTTTCACCATCCAGCCAAATTTCATGATACGCGCGGGTATGAGGCAATAAATGCTCACTTACTGTAACAGCCCACTGATAAACCTCCTCATGCACCGCTGACATAGATGGAATAACATTACACATTACATTGCGATTGACATCACCACAAGCAGCTAATGAATCCAGTAGGGCATTGTTCATTTCCTGCATATAGGCTTTCACATTCCATTTTAAGATGCCATGTAATTGAAAAGCCTGACGTGTTGTAATTTTCAATGTACCATTCCCATATTGATGTGCCATTTTATCCATCATAAGCCATTGCGCTCCTGTCGCAGCTCCACCAGGTGTACGCACACGAATCATAAATTGATAAGAAGGCTCTAATTTTTTCTGTTGCCTTTCATCCCGTTCATCTCGATTATCCTGCATATAACTACCATGAAATTTAATCAAATTTTGATCATCTGTCGGAATCGAGGCACTGAGTGGCTCGGCCATAGACTGTTGTAGTGTCCCTCGTAAATAATTGCTCGCTTTTTTGATTCCTTCATTTGGGGCTGTCTGACCTTCTTGTGGTGGTAACACAATTTTCCCTGTCATATCATTGTCCTCCTCTAATATACATCACGTAAATAACGTTTTTCTGCTAGTAAAGTCACTAAATAATGTTGTGCTTGCTGCTCCGTCAACTGTCCATATGTTGCAATTACTTCTAGAATCGCTGTTTCCACATCTTTTGCCATCTTTTTTTCATCACCACAAATATAAATAACCGCACCTTTTTCCAACCAATTATAAAATTCGGCACCTTTTTCGATAATGCGCTGCTGCACATAGATTTTATGTTGTTGATCACGTGAAAAAGCAACATCCATAGAGGTCAATACACCATCATTCAAATAGCGTAACCACTCGGTTTGATAAAGAAAGTCTGTCATAAAATGTTGGTCGCCAAAAAATAACCAAGCGCTTCCTGTCGCCTGTTGCTCCTCCCGTTGTTCCATGAAAGCACGGTAGGGTGCAATACCTGTACCCGCTCCAATCATAATAATCGGCTGATTGCTTGCTGGCAGCTTAAAATCCTCATTTCGCTGCACGAATATTTTTAGTTCATCGCCAATTTGTACTTCATTGGCTATGAAACCACTGCACACGCCATCATAATAATGATCATCAATCGCATATCGTAATTGACCTACTGTAATATGTACTTCTTCTTCATGAACAGCTAAGCTACTGGCGATAGAATAAAGTCGGGCAGGTAACTTCCGTAACTTGGACAATAATTGTGCGGCTGTAAGAGATGTGATTTTCGCGTACCGTAATAAATCGACAATATTCCGACCTTCTCTCCAGTTTTCATGCGGTAAATTTTCTACTTCAAATTTAGCGATTAAAGGTTTTGTTAATACAGTTATTTCATAATGATAAAGCAACGCTTCTGTCAACGTGATTTCTATCTGGTCAATCGTTACTAACTGCTGACCGTCCAGTGATAACTGCATTAATAATGCGGCTACAAGTTCTTCATTATTTTTAGCGTAAACGCCTAAACTGTCACCAGGTTCATACTCTATACCTGCGTTTTCTAAAGACAATTCAAGATGATATGTCGCCTTATCAGAACCTGTCATATTTAAATTGATTTTTTCTAATACTTTCGCAGAATATGGCTTTTTCTTACTATAATTTTCTGTAGAAACTACTTTTTTTAGCGGTGCGTCTACTTGATTAAGTTGACCACTTTGTGCCATCAGTTGCTGTTGTACGGCCGTAAACCAACATTCTGCTTCCTCTTCGTAATCCAAATCACAATCGACTCTCGGCACAAGTGACTGTGCTCCAAGTTCGATGAGACGTTTGTCAAAATCAATACCGGTTTGGCAAAAAAGATCATAGGATGTATCACCTAAAGCCAATACTGCATAATGGCTGTTTGCAAGTTTTGGCGCGCGCTCAGAATGGATGAAATCATAGAAGGTTTTACTATTGTCAGGTGCTTCTCCCTCTCCTTGCGTGCTTGTGATGATGAGTAGGTTTTCTATTTTTTTTAATTTATTCACTGGAAAATCAGCCATTGACTTAACCGTTGTAACAACTTGATTTTGTGCCAATTCTTCACCAAAGCGCTGCGCTAACCTTTTGGCATTACCTGTTTGAGAACCATAGAGTATTGTCGCGGTAACTGTTTTTATCAGTGAAGTGGTTTCTTCTACCACCATTTTGGAAGTGTTGTTTAGCGTTGCTGTTAAATAGCCATTGAGCCATATCTTTTGTTGCTGTGTTAGATTTGCCATTACATCATTTAATAATGTCGCTTGTTTTTCATTGAACGGACTATTGACTACTTCCAATAACATTGTGTATGCACCTCGACTATTTTTTTAGTAGTATTTCTTCAGATTTTTCAATTTGTACGACACGAGAATCTTGCACGATTATACGAATAGAGCCACTTTTAATAGTAGGCATTAGTTCAATTAGTTTTAAAACGACCGCTGATTCCTTGTTAACATAACCCATCAAATAACCTCCTTTAAAGACCAGTTTGCAATATTTTGTAGCACGGACTCTATAAATGCTTCTTTTGTATATTTCATTTTACCAAGTGGCTGTGCAATGCGAATCCTTTGTTTATCTGCCATTTGTATCGCCTCTAAATTTTTCATTAACAACCCACTAAAAAGTAAATAAGGAACAAAAATCACGTGATCATATGGCGTTTTTTGTAAGAGATCTGTTACATGCGGGCCTCTACCATACAAAAAAGCAATATTGACTTGACGATACATGGAGTGTAGTTTAAAACGGCTAGCAATCTCCGAAAAATCACGTTCAATATTTGGGTGTGAACTTCCTCTACCTACTAGAATAATTTGCGCTTGTTCGCAATTTCCCATCGGTGCAAGTTGTTCTGCAATTGCTAGAATCATTTTTCTCTTCAAACCGATTGGTTCCCCTATATGCATAGCAATATGAGGAGTCTTTCGACGGCAATTATCGACTAATTGCGGAATATCTGATCGTATATGTTGTGCTGAAAGTAACAATAATGGCAACACTAATATTTCTGTTGCGCCTCTTGTTATACAAGTCTGCATTCCCTCTTCAAGCGTCGGTGTGGCCAACTCTAAAAATGCTATTTCTTGAATCGCCATTGGAATAGCTCGTTGTACACTTTGAATAAATGCTTGTGCCTCTGCAATACCTTCTTGAAGCCTTGTACCGTGTGCAATATATAATATGGCTTTCATTTTGATCCCCCCTATTGTAAAACCGCTTGTTGTTCTTTAAACCAATTAATTTTATTGTGCATTTTAACCACTTCACCAATGATAATAATACTTGGATTACTAATATTTTTTTCTGTCACAATATTAACAATCGTCTCAAGTGTCCCTGTCACTGTGCGTTGTTTATCATATGTTCCCCAATGAATAAGAGCGATTGCGGTCTCCTTATCTTTGCCGTAGTGTATCAGTTGTTTAACAATATAAGGTAATTTTTGCACACCCATATAAATCGCAAGTGTATCGACGCCCTGTGCTAAATTTCGCCATTTTATCGCATCCTCCTTGCCTTCTTGCATATGCCCCGTAACGATGGCAAAACTCGAGGCTAAATCACGATGTGTCACGGGTATACCAGCATAGGCAGCTGCTGCAATACCCGATGTGACGCCCGGTATAATCTCAAAATCAATTCCATGTTCTGCTAGTACTTCTGCTTCCTCAGCTCCACGACCAAAGACGAATGGATCTCCTCCTTTTAAACGGACGACCATCTTCCCCAATGAGGCATAATAAACTAATTGTTCGTTGATGGTTTGCTGAATCATCGCATGCTGTCCTGGGAGCTTTCCGCAAAAAATCACTAACGCCTCTGGACGAGCATTTTTTAATAATTCATCATTCAGTAATCGATCATATAAAATAACGTCTGCCTGCTCAATAACACGCAAGGCTTTAACTGTTATTAACTCTGCATCCCCTGGGCCAGCCCCAACAATATATACTTTTGACATCTATTTTCCTCCTCTTAATAGACAAAAAGAGGCTCTCATCATTGCGGCTTGAATCACCGATGATTGAGAGCCTCTAGTCGTCTAGTCAGCTTCAGTTATTTAATGATTATTTTATTCGTTACTGTTTCAGGTTTATGCGAAAAGCGATGTTTTTCTAAGCGGTTAATCTGAACAATTTTGCCGTTTTGGATTGCTATTTGTACTTCTCCAAATTGAATATCCGCAATTGCTTTTTCGATAATATGTAGGTGACTGTCATTTAATGGTGAAGACAAGTGAACCACTCCTCTTTTAATCCTAAGTAAATCAATAGGAATTGTTTGTTGAATTAATATTAGTATTACAAACACATATTGTCAACATTATTTCCCAATTAAGTATAAATTACTTACTTTTCGCATTATTTTTTTGCGAAGTAGAGAAAATTACGGTACGATATAATAAATTTAGTAAGGGGGCTAAAAGATGAATTTAGAGCAAACTGCAGTTGTCGTAATAGATGTCCAAGGGAAATTAGCCACTTTAATGAATAATGCCGATCATACCGTGCGAAAAATAACACAATTAATTCAAGGTGCCAACGTCTTAGAACTACCTGTTTTATGGTTGGAACAGTACCCAAAAGGACTCGGACCAACTGTCGATACAGTAGCAGCTGAAATGATTGGCACGCCTATTGAAAAAATTACATTTAGCGCTTGGCGTACAGATGAGTTTAAAAAAGCTTTGATTGCTAGCGGTAAAAAACAGGTATTACTCTGTGGAATCGAAGCACATATTTGCGTCTTCCAAACAGCTAGAGATTTAAAAAATGCCGGTTTTATCGTTGAGGTCTTAGCCGATGCTACTGATTCTAGAACAGCTATTGATTATCAAATCGCTTTGACACGTCTACAACAGGAGCATATTTTACTCACTTCTGTTGAAATGGCATTATTTGATTTAGTAGAGGTCGCTTCAGGCGAACAATTTAAGAAAATTAGTAAAATTGTTAAATGAACGAATGAGGTACATATTA
This sequence comes from Kurthia sibirica, assembly GCF_003143975.1. Taxonomy (GTDB): domain Bacteria; phylum Bacillota; class Bacilli; order Bacillales_A; family Planococcaceae; genus Kurthia; species Kurthia sibirica. The sequence goes on from NZ_QFVR01000008.1 coordinate 19,583, forward strand.
TTTGTACCTCCTACGCTCTAATACCTACTAAATGCATAGGTTTAATACTTTATGGTATACTCGTTGTATTACAATTGGAGGTGCTAAACGATGGAAGAAATATTTTTAACGCGCGCAGCAAAAAATTATATAGAAGCATACGGTAATGATAAAATCTTTTCAATTGATGATGGGCAAGTTAGCGTAGACCGCCGCTTGCCTCAACAAAAAATGATTAACCTCTCCTCTATAGAAAAAACGTTAAATACACATTTTTTGGCACGTGATGGGGAAACTATACGAAGTCGTATTTACATCCCCAAACATGACGGACAAGAATTGCCAGTAATCGTTTATTTTCACGGAGGCGGTTGGGTTCTTGGCGACATTGATTATATGGATGGCGGCTGTCAATATTTAAGTCACTTTAGCAAGGCCATCGTCATCAGCATCGAATACCGTCTCGCTCCTGAGTACGCTTACCCAACTCCATTATACGACGCATATGATGGGCTATTGTGGGCTGTGAAAAACGATTTGCATCTCCCGATTAACTTTGCTGCGATAAGCGTTGCTGGGGATAGCGCTGGAGGTAATTTAGCTGCTGCAGTTTCTGCCCTGACTATCGAATTAAACGGCCCTAAACTGCTGAGTCAATTATTAATTTACCCCGCATTGGATGCGACAACTAAGCGTGCTAGCTACGATCATTACGGAGAGGGTTTTGGTTTAAATAAATATGAGATGAATGATTACTATGAACATTATATTCAGCAAAGACAAGATTTTCATCATTTCACAGTATCTCCTCTTTTATTTACTAATAAGAAATTGTTACCGCCAACAATCATTATTTCTGCACAATACGATGTATTAAATGATGAAGCGGCGCAGTATATAGCAGACTTACAGGCATATGACATTGTAACTGAGCATCATATACTCCCAGGCCTTATTCATAGTTATTTTAGTAAAATGGACTATTTTGAAGTTGAAACAGCGGATACAACCAAGCGATTAGCACGTTTTATGCTCACCCAATTAAATACTAAATAACAGTGGAATTTGAAGCTAAACAGATCATATGAACTGTTTAGCTTTTTTAGTAATGTCATTTTAATAACATAAAAAAGTATCGAGAACTGACAGTCACTCTCGATACCTTTTACTTATCATTAACTTGTTTGTAGCCTCAATGCTGTCATTTTTTCCAATTGTCTAATAGTTGGCGTTAAATTCACATAAAAATAGCCTTCTCTCAACTTGCGCGAACTGACACTTCCTGCGATGTAACCAGCGGAACCATTATGCAACATACTCGCTTGCGTTGCCTCCAATGTTGCGTATGCACTCTCCAACCTAAGATCAATAATATCCGCTAGCACAGGCTTGTTAATAATATGTTGCAACCTTTGTTGAAATAAACGTTCTTTTTCAAGAATATCACTTGCTTGTAGCGGCAAATATTGATTGCTACCATTTTGTTTCCCCTTCACTTTTTCAATACACTGTACCGTAGCGTTCATCACGCCTAGGCCTAGTGGAATTTGATAGGCAATAAAGTATGGCCGAATAATCGTACAAAAATGACGGGCATCATGAGCAAGAATATCATCATTTGATACGATAACATTCGTAAATTTACATGCGTATGTTGCACTACCGTTTAAACCGATAAAATGTGCTTTTTCCTTTAAGACAATGCGTGGGTCAGTCGTGTTAATGATGAACATTACTTCTGTTCCATCATCGACTTGTGCCAAAGCCCCAAACCAATGGTCATGTCCTAAATTGGATACTGATGGCAATATACCGTTGATCACATAACCCGTCTCGGTTCTTTCTGCCGTTAAATATAGTTTCTCTAAATCCGCATAAAATTTCATTGGATTTGATAATCCTGTTGCTCCCATCGCTAAACCAGTTTCAAGCGGTTCTAAAAGTTTCGCTTGTAACTTATGATTTGCTGTATGACGGATATACGTCAGTGCAGCAAGATGACACCATAAACAAAATGCCGTCGTCATACAGATTTTTGAAGTTTCATAAACGAGGGTACATCCATCCTCAACTATTTCCTCAGGTGTTTTATGCGTTGATTTAAGAAAACCACGCTTACCTAGTTGCACTAAATATTCCTTGGCATAATAAGCTTCTTCATCGACGTTTTTCACATAAGGTACTAGTTCATTGACGAGTAACTGCTGCAATGCATTTTTATCTATCGTCATCTTACTCTCTCCTTTAGTCTGCTAGTTCTGTTAATGATGAGATTGGTGTTTGAACTGCTTCACGAGCACGTTTTACAGCTGCTTCATCTGGTGCTTCGTAAAAACATAAGCATTTTGACATATCTTCACAAACATAGGTACGTGAAAAATGAACTTCTGGAACCTCTTCATAATGCACAGAATTTTTCTTCTTGCGCGCTAAGTACTGATCCATCGTAATTTCTGCTGGTATTTCCCATTCGACTAAATAATTTACTTCTTCTGGTTTACTTGCTTTTAATGCCTCTAACGCTTGTCCAATCAAACGAACTTGTTTTGAAAGATCCGCCGATAAATTAGCTGCGTTAAATGCATCAATTGCCAGTTGTTCTTCTGGCGCTTCAACAATGACATAGGCACGTGAAAAATCTTTTGCTACTTGCACGTCTAATACTGTAATAGCTTCGTTGTTATTGATTGCTTTTACTGCTTCCTCAAATTCTTCCTTTGTACGAATACCTGCAATGACTGATTCAACTAAATATAAATTCATAGTATTTCCCTCCGATTAATATGTTTTATGGTTATGTGAGTTATTTTATTATACTCACTCCTAAAAAGCAACTGAATTTTCAAAAAATTATTTTTTATGGTAAACTATGCTCAAAAGGAGTGAAAAAATTGAAAACAAAATATGATCTACCGTGTAATATTGCTCAAACACTAAATATACTAGGCGATCGTTGGACGCTCTTAATCTTGCATGAACTACTAGTTGGCGAAACAAATTTTAATACGATCAAAGAAAAACTTCCTGGTCTTTCGGCTAATTTATTATCACAGCGCTTAAAATCATTAGAAGATGAACAGATTGTAAAATCTGAACTCTACTCGAGTCACCCCCCTCGTTATGCCTATACACTCACAGCTAGTGGACTGGCCCTAGAGGATATTTTTAATAGCTTTATTTTATGGGGGAACCATTATGTAACACCTTGTTATAAAGAACTCGTCAGCGTAGAAGATGATGTGGCTGTCGAAATAGGTTATTATCGCAAAGATAACGGTCAACGTGTTGAGGCTATTCATGCGAAACCAATATCAACTAAGGTTTAAGCGTAGTTGATATTGGTTTTTTTATGCCGAAAAATACTTATGCACGACCCACTTTTCAGCAAAATGTATTATACGATCCAATATAAAGCCGATGATACCAATTGTTAAAATTGCCATCATCACCACATCTAAACTCAACGAATTACGTGCATCCACAATCAAATAACCCAATCCCGACTGCGCTCCTACCATTTCTCCAGCTACGAGAAAAACCCATGCGCTTCCCAAAGCTAAATGTAATCCTCCAGCAATGGCTGGAAATGCTGCTGGAAAGATAATTTTGCCAATTAGCTGAACATTGGATAACTCTAAATTTGCCGCCACTTTCAAATATAATGGATCAACACGTTTTACAGCTGTAATCGTCGATAAAAGTACTGGGAAAAATGCTGCTATAAAAATAATTACAATAGCCGGCATATTCCCAATACCAAACCACAAAACAATGAATGGAGACCAGGCAATCGGTGATACAGGTCGCAATAATTGTACAATCGGATCTAAAATTCCCCACAATAACGTCAGTCTCCCTAGTGCTAAACCGAGTAAAATCGCGAGTATAGCCGCTGCGCTATATCCAAGTACAAAACGATACATACTAATTCCAATATGGGAAATTAATAGACCATCACTACTATATTTTTCAAAGGCATAAAAGACATTTTTAGGTGATGGTAGTAATGCCTCTGGATAGTTTCCCACTGAAATAATTAGCTGCCAAATTGTTAAAAATAGTAGCGCACTTATTACTAATAATCCGCTTTTCCTCATCATGCTCACTCCTTTTTGGTTAATAATGTCGCATCCACAAACTCATCATAGCTCGGCGGTTCTTTTGCGAGCTTCATTTCCTGTAACCCGATACCTAATTTTTCATATTCCTGGCGAGAAATAGTCAAATGATCATACGAAATCCATTGCAGTGATTGCTCAATAATTTCTGGTTTCACTGGTGAATAAATATGAATTTGTTGCTGTAAAAATGCATCTTTTTTCTCCGCCACTTCACCAGCTTCAGCGTAATCTCCGACAAAATGCTGCGTAATCTTTTTATTATTTTTAATAAAATCACCGCGTAATACTAATCCACAATCAATTGAATTTTTCCAAATCTCATCTGATTTCATTAACACACTGCCTTTTTTCAAGGCTAATGCAACAGTGCCAAAAGGCTCCGCTACAATATAACCAGCAATACGTCCTTCACTTAGTGCAGCTGGCATCTCCGCTGGCATTAATTCCACGACGTTAACATCGCTATCCTGTAAACCATGCTGCTTTAACATCGTATGTAATAATAAATTATGTGTCGAATATTTATTTGGAATGGCAAACGTTTGACCTTTGAGCTGTTCAACCTTTGTAATTGTCGGTGTCGTTACAACAATATTCCCCTCTCGATGTCCTAGGGCGACTGCTTTTAAATCGATTCCTAGCTCTTTCGCTTTCATTGCGAGTTGGATTAGTACAGATGCCCCATCTATACGCCCTGTATTAAGTGCATCCATTAAATCTGGCCATGAACTGAATTTTACGAGTTCTAATTTATAGTGGGCATTCTTTTGTTGCAGTTTTTCTTGTACAAAAAGAGGTGCAGCATGGGTAATCGGTAAATAACCTATTTTTATCGTTGGTTTTCCCTCCTTTTGCACCTCGCTTGTTGAACAGCCTGTTAATATAGCAATTGCTAGCATGATCACGATCGATAATAATTTACGCATGCCCTTCCTCCTTAAATATTAAATTCAATCGTCTGTTGTTCCTGTGTAAACTGAAATTCTTTAAAAATAGCTTCTCTATAATATTGAAAATCTGCAGATGCTCGTTCTCTTGGTATGGATAATTTCACTTGAAATTCCTTTTGAATTTCACCGGAATTTTGATTTAAGATGATAATACGATCCGCCAAATAAATGGCTTCATCAATATCATGTGTCACGAGTACCATTGTTGTTTGCTCCTCATTTTTAATTTTTACCAATTCATCTTGTAAATAATAGCGCGTAAAGGTATCTAATGCTGCAAATGGCTCATCAAATAGTAATACCTGTGGTTTCATCACAAGAGCCCTTGCTAAAGCGACACGTTGTTGCATTCCACCAGATAAAGCATTTGGCATTGTTTTTTCATTTTCCGTCAAATTAACTAACCCTAAATAATAGTCTGTTCTTTCTTGCTGTTCTTTTTGTGCTAACTTTATACCTTCAAAAGCAAATTCAATATTTTTCCGGACATTTTTCCAAGGTAATAAACCATAGTTTTGCATGAGCATGACACATTGACGTGTTGGTTTGATAATCTCTTGCCCGTTAAACAATGCCTGCCCTTTTGTAACACATTCAAATCCACCTAAAATATTTAATAATGTACTTTTTCCACAACCACTTTTACCCACTAATGCAATCGTTTCTCCCTTCTTTATTTGCAAAGAAATATTATTAATAACTTGTTTTTTACCATCATAATTTTTAACAATATTTTTTAATTCTAGTATAATCTCGTTTGTCAAATCGCCACTCCTTTAATTCCTATTTGTTTTGTATGTTTTAAACAATATAATATAACTTAGTATAAAAAAGCAACTCATTATTTTCTAACTATTCAATTTTCAACAAAAAAATGAACTTGTATGTGATGATCACACTACAAGTTCATGCATAAATTATCGTTTTTGGTCTTTTAATATTCGTCGTAGCACTTTACCAGAATTCGTTTTAGGTAACGTCATTATAAATTCTACTTCCCTCGGATATTTATAAGCAGCCATTTTCTTTTTTGCCCATGAAATAATCATTTCTTCCGTTGGGTTAGCCCCTTCTTTTAAAACGATAAAAGCTTTTGAAGACTCGCCCCTAACCTTGTCCGGAATTCCTACAACAGCTACTTCTTTAATAAATTCATGTTGCTCAAGCATCTTCTCCACTTCTTCAGGATAAACATTGTATCCTGAGGATTTTATTAATTCTGTTGCTCTTCCTAAAAACACTAAAAAACCATCTTCATCAAATAATCCCATATCTCCCGTTACGAAAAAATCACCATAAAAGGAATGCGCTGTTTCTTGTTCTCTTCCCTTATACCCTTTAAATACACTGGGCCCCTTTAATAAAATCATCCCTCGCTTATTTGACGTAAGTTCTTTTGAAAAATCAGTAGCATCAACAATTTTAATTGTGGTTCCTTTCGTCGGTCTTCCATTGACACCGTATTTAATTTGATCCTTAGGTGTCATTGAATTAAGCGTATGTGTTTCAGTCATACCATAACCGGACTCCAGTAAAGGAAAACCTGCAATTTCTTGCCAATCATTTGAAATTTGCTCAGTTAATTGAATACCAAAACTTATTGCAATATTTTCTTTAATTGTTGAAAAATCGGTACTATTCATCAAGGGGTGCTCGAGCATACTTATATTCATTGGGACCGTTGTTGTTAAGAAATTGGGCTTATATGCTTCAATTGTTTGCAAATATTCTTGCGGGCTAAAACGCATCAATAATAGAGAGGTCGCGCCAGCGATAAAGGGTGTCATCATGCCTATTAATTTACCTGCAATATGAAAAATCGGCATGACATTTAGTAACTTATCTCCCACTGAGAAATCATTATACTTCGCTGTTACATAGGCTTGATATTCAGAGTTTTTATATGTTAACATAGCTCCCTTTGGTACGCCTGTTGTACCAGAAGTATAAATAATCATGGCAACATCCTCTGTCATATTTACCGCGACTCGTTCACACTCTCTTTGAAAAACCTCCTTATTAAAGATTTGTTGCCATAATGTTGTTCCCTTGAATTCAACGCTTTGTATTTTTTCAGGGAATGGAGGATATGGATTTTTGGGCAGATAATCTACATAGTCTATTAAAATAATTTCTTGTAGCATTGTTTCATCCTTTATATTATGAAGGATTGGATATAGATCCACAGACGTTACAATTAACTTTGCCTCTAAATCCTGTAGCTGATAACTTAATTCCCACTCTTTAAACATCGGATTACATGGACCAACAATCGCACCCACTCTTTGTGCTCCATAAAACGCAATAATATATTGTGGACAATTTTGTAAGTACAGTGCGACAACATCACCTTTTTTTATGCCAATAGATTGTAAATAGTTTGAGAAAATAATAACTAATTTGTTTAATTCGTAATATGTAATTTCTTTGCCATAAAAGTTTAATGCAACAGCTGAAGGAATTTCTAATGCATAATCCTCAATATACTGGTCCAATGGTTGATTTTTCATACCTTTTAACATAATTTTTCCTCATTTCTTTGTAAATTCCATTGTCCTTCTTTGAAAATTTCCACAACTAATTTCTTTGACGTTACCAACTATTTAATATAATGTCAATTAATTATTTGATTATTCTGATAATTTATAATAAAAAAGAATAAGCCATCAATATGCTTATCCTAAAGAACTTATTGTTTTTTAAAATCTACATCTAACTCTTGGTACATTTGTTGGAATTTGCCGCCATCTTTAACTGCAGAATGGTAAAGTGCTTTCAAGGCAAAGTTATTTTCTAACTGCATAGAAGACTTAATATCATTTAATTCTTTTTTTAATTGTGGTTCTTGGTTTACGAGCGTTTGCATTTGTTGTTGATGATATCTCATCATGTCAATCCCCTTTATATTTCAAGTATCTCTATTATACCACTTTTTTAGTAAAAGAAAAATTTTCGCAATTTATAGTATTCGTCTATCAGATTTGATATAGTTTAACTATATTTTCTTTTTTAGTCATATTTTTTCTACTTAATGGAGGGATATTGTTGCGTAAAAATCATTTGGGTATCATAATCGGGGCGATTTTATTTTTAGCGGTAGCAATGGGTATTGGACGCTTTTCATTTACGCCCATTCTACCTTTTTTACGCGAAGCTGAGGGACTCTCCGTGCAAGATGGTGGTTGGATTGCCTCTGGTAATTATTTTGGTTATTTAATCGGGGCTTTAGCTGCAGGTAAGGTCGTTAAAAAACAAAAATTAGTATTAATGATCAATGTTTGGGTTTGCGTACTATCTGTCCTCTTAATGGGTTTTACTTCAACCATAACATTATGGTTTGTCCTACGTCTCGTCAGCGGCATTTCAGGTGGCTTTGTATTCGTCATGACATCAGCTTTACTCATGGATTATTTAGCTGACTTCCGTTTAGGTAAATGGTCTGGTTATATATTTAGCGGCATTGGTTTAGGCATCGCTATTTCAGGACTTACCGTACCGTTAGTCGTTAGACAAAGCAATTGGATGGCAGCCTATTTCATATTGACACTCATCGCTATTATCTTTATCTTGATTACCTGCTATTTATGGCGTAATTTACACGCACAACCACATAAAATTGCAGTGAAAAAAGAGTCTGTTATGACCGGCTTCATGAAATGGTTAGCGCTAGCATATGGTTTAGAGGGTCTCGGTTATATCATTACAGGCACATTCCTTGTTGATATCGTCTATAGCATCCCTGAACTGCGTCCATATGCTGGGTTCAGTTGGGTAGTTGTAGGCATCGGGGCGATTCCTTCCGCACCTCTTTGGATGTGGCTGATGACAACATTTAGTTCCATTAAAGTTTTGTCCATGGCGTATGCGTTACAAGTTTTCGGTATATTATTACCAATTTTCTATACAAATATTTTTACTGTCATGCTCTCTGCATTACTATTTGGCTCTACCTTTGTTGGTCTTGTATCAATGACAACTGGTTATGGTCGATTACTATTCCCGACAAAAAGCGCTAGCGTCGTATCTGTCCTAACATCCTATTATGCTGTAGGACAAATAATTGGCCCAATTATAGCCGGTATACTCGTTGGTTATTATAATAATTATAATGCTGCTTTACTATTTGCCGGTAGCATTGTCGCATTGGCTCTCTTACTCTTGATTGTTGGACATTATACCAGTACAAAAAAACAAGTAGCTTTCGTACAAACAAAATAAATGAGCATTACACTCAGATTTTTGAGTGTTTTTTTATTCCCTTCCTTATACTTTTTTGGTTCTACGTTACATCACGCCACTTGTTCTATTTGTTCGTTTCGGACGAATGCTTTCCAGCAAGAGTCCTCGTCCCTTACTACACAACTCATTCACCCTAAATGCAAAGCCATTTCTTAACCCTCCCTATTTAATCAACTCTTCACTCGAAAATGAGCAAAGCCTTTTAGAGGGCACTGAAAAACTTACGTTTTTTATGACGAGTTGATTTTTTAGATAAAAATAAGGCACTTTCTGTTCGATTTGAACAGAAAGTGCCTTATTTTATTGTCTATTTCTTACTCTTTTTCATTTAGCAGTTTTAATATCCGCTTAAGATTGACAGCGAATATCGTTGTGGCACCTTGTATTTCCATGCGTGTCTCTTTACTTTTCTCTACAAGCTCTTGAAGATATTGACCATCACTTTTTTCACCCGTTGTCACAATTGCAGCTGTAATAATACGTTCATCACTCATCGCAATATGTGTTTTAAATCCAAAGAAAGCTGAGTCCGCAGATTTATGTCCTACGCGTGCGTCTGGATCACTTGAGTAACTCAGTTGTACTTCATAATCATCAATCACTTCTTTTAAAACATTTAACTTTTCTTTTACAGCCGGGATATGCGCTATCTTTGATTGAGTTTCCACAACTTCTACAACTTGACGACAGTAGTCCAATTCTTCTCCAACTTCATTTATCAACGAGTTCATTGATCTGGCGAAGCATATTATCTTTTGGAATGATTAAATCATATAGTGCCATATAGGGACTTAAGTTAAGGGTTTCTTGTTTGGAAATCATGGTCGCACCACCTTTAATTAGTAACTACTATTATACAGGATGGTCCGTGACCGGGCGAGACCACATTTTAACCCATGAATAGTACAAGTTGATGGAGTGCAGGCGGCGACTTCTGCGGGAACAGCACGAGCGGAAGCACCCGGACTGAGCGAAGCGAGGGAGAAGGCTGGAGCCGTGCCCGCGAAAAGCGTCCGCCGGAACGGAATCAACGGCTACGAGAAAAAGCGAGGACAGGAACGAATTTCGTTCCTGTCCTCGCTTATCTGTGCATAAGTGGACTTTTTCAGTGCCCTCGCCTTTTAGATGCTTTATTTTTGGAACCCGATCATCAGGTATGTTAGTTGTTTGATTTAAACAGGATGGACAAATAGGCGTTTTCTTAGGTAGTGCTATATAAAATGTAATAACATCATGTATTCTCCATCTTTAAATCTGATGCATGCCCTATTAACATTCATACGCACAACTCACTTTTTACTCCTTTTTCTCAGTAATTCAAGCATAAATCACTCTGTGGCGTTGTACTTTTTCACGTTACATACCATAAGCTCGCGTCTCCTGCGGAATTAGTTGAAGCGAGGCCCGCGGAAAGCGTCAAACAGAGGTGGTATTGTTTGAAAATCCCAACAAATAGTATAGAACTCTTTTTTAAAATAATAAAAGAGCCATGATCCGCGGACAAATAATAGCTCTTGATTATTGGTTATTTAAAGTTCATCGTAACGGCCCATAATTCAGAACGTGTCCCTATTCTCATAGGTGGTCCCCAAAAACCATAACCCGATGTCACAATATAGTCTGTACCATTAACTGATTTATGCCCATAATCGAGCGGATAAATCATCTTTGTCATTAAATTACCAGGCCAAATTTGACCTTTATGCGTGTGGCCTGATACATATAAATCAACTTCCGGATCTTTTAATGTTTCACTTGGCTGATGATCAAAAACAAGCCAAGGTTTATCCGTAGCAACATCTTCTTGGAGCTGTGCTAATTGTTTTCTGTCCTTATTTGTTGCATCATCACGACCCGTAATCGTAATGGCATCATCAATTACCGTTGATTGATCTTTTAACACCTTAATATTAGCTTCTTTTAACACTTTTTCTACCTCTTTTAATTCATCACCAATATATTCATGATTGCCTAAAACTGCATAAACACCATCTTTAGCCTGTAATTGCTTCATTGTATCACCCATTTTTTGTTCGATGAACCATTTCGGAATATCATCGACAATATCACCAGCTAAAATAACGATGTCCGGTTTTTGTTCATTGCTCAGCTTCACAAAATTTTCAAGATGTTTCTTATTTGATAGGATTCCAAGATGTAAATCGGAAGCAATAACTAATTTCACTTGTTTTTTTGTACTTTTTTCATGACTATTAATCGTTTGGTGAATAACAACCGGTGAAAATGCATTGTAAGTTCCCCAAACAAATAGTAGCATGATGATGCTAATTGCACTTAAGCCGATTACTTTTGTATAGCGATAACGTACTATAAAAGATACTAGATTAGCTACAATTGACATGATTAAACCATAGATTAAAAAGAACATCCAATATTGTCCTATAACATGTAGGGCGTCAATATGTATAAAACGAGCAAGAATAAATGAAAATGAAATGACATACAACACTATCCAATAGAATAGTGCAAATCTTTTTAGTCCGAATTGTAACAATAACTTTCGCAGATTCCAACCAATATAAAATGTTATGGCAGAATAAAGACAGATTGCAACAATCACTAGTACGATTGCTTTTAGCGACATGATTTAACTCCTTTTGTATATTTCTTTCATCGTATCGAATTCCGCCCGTTTTTGCGAGTATTTGACACAGGTTTTGAGTAAATAATTTTTTAGCTCATACTTAGAGTGGTGTATAGCGATTTTTCAATAGTGTAAAAATGATATGTTCGTACAGCCAATAGTAATCTTGGTTCTGTTACACTATTTAAAAAAGTAAATAAACTTTCTATTATTTTGTATTTTACAATGAAATGCCGACTCATTGCATATAAAAAACGCCTTCCGATCACCACTTATAAGGTGGCTTCTTCGCAAGGCGTCTATTCATATTTTTCATGGTAGCTATTACATCGCCCTATATCGATTATTACAGTGAATGGCTAGGTCAAATCTAGTAGCAAGATTCCTTAGTTCTCAACATATAGTATATTGAATTATTTTTTTGTTTTATCATTCGTGCGCAAGAAAATATAGTACAGTATGCACAATGTCAAAATGAGAATGATGATTTCAGATAGTTGAAAAGCGAAAATAGACATAATGAAGTAGCACCTCCTAGGAGTTTGGCAAATGCCTTATACTACCCTTTACCCTATTAATTTACGATGAAGCGATACGTGTGACATATTGGTTTTTCCAATCAAAGGCATCTAAATCTTGCACGATGAAACTTTGAGGGAAGATACACTGTGCATCACTTTGCAATAGAGCTAAGTCCTTCAACATGAAGCGCGCACTTATGTGATTCATCAGCAATAGTTGAGCTTGCGCTTCCTTTGCTACCATAGCTGCTTCTCTATTTGTTGAATGACCATAGGATGCTGCTAATTGTGCTGTATTTTTATCGAATGTTGCTTCATGAATAACAACATCAGCATTTTTGGACAATGTAATAGCATTTGCACAATATTTTGTATCGCCTAAAATCGATAAAATGAAGCCTTGTTGTGGTTCTGATAAAACGGCTGTACTTTCAATAAGTGTTCCATCTTGTAAGAGAATATCTTGGCCGTTTTTCAACTGACCTAATTGTGGTCCATTTGGTACACCTAGAAGATGTGCTTTTTCAATATCAAGTTTCCCAGCTAATGCTTTTTGTTGTACTCGGAAACCATAACATTCCACGACATGTTGAAGTTTTAATGTTTCGACAATGAAAGAGTCATTTTCAAAAATAAGACCTTCTGATAATTCAACAAAATGAATCGTATAGGTCAAATAAGTACCCGTTACTTTCAGCGAAGCTTCCACCCATTGCTGTAGGCCTGTCGGACCATAGATTGTTAAATCTTCATCCCCTCCTAAAAAAGAACGTGAACCCAGAAACCCTGGCAGACCATAAATATGATCACCATGTAAATGCGTAATGAAAATTTTCGTTATTTTTCGCGGTTTAATCGATGTTTTAATAATTTGATGCTGCGTCGCTTCTCCACAATCAAAAAGCCAACATTCCCCTATTTCTTCCATTAATTTCACAACAAGTGAACTTGTATTACGGAACTTAGAGGGCATTCCAGCACCTGTACCTAAAAATTGAATTTGCATATTAGTTCTCCTTACGATGGTCATCCAAAAAATCTTTACTAAAGCTCGTCGTTGATTCGAAATTCGATTTACGCTGCGTAAAGACACCTTTTTGGATACTATTTTCCCCAAATTTAGCTTTTATTTTATCCAGTAATTTTATGATTGGCTCATCTTTCACGTGCTCCTCATAATCAAATAAGGAAAGTTGCTGTGCTTCTTGACGACGGTCGTATACATGGCTAACCGTGATGCCCATTAAGCGTAACGGTTCATAGTGCCAATGTTTTGATACAAGTTTGTATGATTCTCTCACTAGATCATCATAGTGATAAATACCATTTTTAAAAGAAACCGAACGTGTGATATTTTTCCAATCAGCTGTACGCATTTGTAATTGTAACGTCGTTCCGACTAAATGCTTTGAACGTAAGCGACTCGCAACTTTTCCACAGAGTGCTTCGACCATTTTGTGCACCTCTTTAATATCAACTAAATCATCTGGTGCGGTCATCGAATTCCCTACTGACTTCGTATCATAAATAGAATCCGGATCGACCTGACGATCATCAATTCCCTGTGATTTCTGCCATAGTCTAACACCACTTTTTCCGAGTGCCAACTTCAGCTCATATTCACTTTTTCGAGCGATATCACCGATGGTATTTATACCTAATGCTTGCAATTTTTTGGCTGTACTCTCGCCAACACCATGCATATTAATCGTCGGTAATGGCCATAATACTTTTGGCACTTCTCGCTTGCGTAAAATCGTAATGCCCATTGGTTTCTTCATGTCTGATGCCGTTTTTGCCAAAAACTTATTTGGTGCGATACCGATGGATGAGGGTAAATCAAGTTCAGATTGTAATCGTTGTTGAATCGCTTGTGCAAGTTCAATTGCTTCTGCTCCGTCAACGATTTCTGTCACATCTATATACCCCTCATCAATAGATACGGGTTCGACTAAATGCGTGTACGTACGCAATACATCAAACATCGCTTTTGATGCTTCTCTGTACTTCTCAAAATTCGGCGGCAAAAGAATGAGTTCGGGGCATTGACGTTTCGCTTCCCAAACCGACATCGTCGTGTAAACACCTTGGGCACGCGCTTCATAAGAACAGGTCACGAGTATACCACGTCTTTCCTTGGGATTACCGGCAACAGCTACCGGCTTGTTTTTTAACGTCACATCCAATGCTTGCTCGACGGATGCATAAAAACAGTTCATATCGATATGGAAAATTATTTTCGCCTTTGAAGTCATCCTCTCACCTCCATTACAAACAGAATCATATGTTCTCATTATATCATATCGATTGCGTATTGAGCGATTTCTCGCTAGCTATGCTAGTTAAAAACATGGATAATTCATTTTTTCATGCGTGTTATTTATTACAATCACTGTGTATACCATGAAAAAAACACATGCCATTAACCGAAGCTAATGCATGCGTTTTATTCATAGATATTATGATTTATTTTGTTCTTCTTCCAATTCCTGTTGTTTCACTTTAATCATATATTGTTTAATTTCTTTTATTCCCTCTAAAGAATCCACTAAGATCGATGGTGATATAAATGTAATCATCCGTTGTTCTAAATTTGCTACAGCAGTGAAATAACGTGTTGCCGCATAATTTACTAAACCGACTTCGTTCACAAGGTCTTGTGGGATATCCAAAATTTCTTTTGCCTCCAATACCTTTAAACCGAATGTAAAATCATCTACTTGCAGTATTAATACCTTACTTTGCTCACCATTTGCGGCTTGATTGTATAGGATCTTATTTAAATCCATAATTGGTAATAAATTGCCTCGATTTTTAGTAAGGCCATCGACATAGTCTGGTAAATGTGGAATGCGATTAGTGAACTCCACTTTCTCAATTGATATTACATACTCGACTGAAATTGCATATTCTTCATGATTACAGCGAAATACGACCACTTTTGAGTTTGTCATATAGTAGCCTCCATCTTTAGTTTAGTTATTAGTAGTTTATACATCCTACTTCTAGTAATTTTATCGTCCAAAACTACCAAATAATAAGGGGTATTACTGCAATAATTTTCACCATTTTCAAAAAGAAAAAACTCGAAATCATCAACTGATTTCGAGTTTCTCTAGTCATTACTAGTGTGTTATTTAATCGTAGATGATACTTTTACAACTTCTACTAACAAATCGGCTAATTTTTCTAATTCAATTACAGGAATGCACTCTTTTGTCGTGTGAATATTTTCATAACCTACTGCTAAATTGACCGTTGGAATACCAAAACCAGCGATAATATTTGCATCGCTACCCCCACCAGATTGCATGATTTTTGGTTCACGATCAATATTTTTAGCCGCCTGTTGAGCAACTTTAACAACTAAATCGTTCTCAGAAAAACGGAAACCTGGGTACATGCGTTTCACTTCAATTTCCGCATCTCCACCCATTTCTTTCGCTGCTTCTTCAAACGCTGCAACCATATGTTGCTCTTGTGCTTCTAACTTTTCTTCGACCAATGAACGACACTCTGCTAAAATATGCGCTTCATCACAAACAATATTTGTCGCTTTTCCGCCTTCAAAACGACCAATATTTGCTGTTGTATCTCGATCGATTCGTCCAAGTTTCATTTTTGCAATCGCTTTTGCTGCAATAGTAATAGCTGAAATACCCTTCTCAGGTTCTACACCTGCATGGGCTGTTTTCCCTCTTAATGTTGCTACAATTTTTGTTTGGAAAGGTGCTGCTGTAACAATACCGCCTACTTTGCCATCAGAATCGACTGCGAAACCATATTTGGCAGTTACTTTTGCTGGATCAAGTTC
The DNA here is from genome assembly GCF_003143975.1 of Kurthia sibirica. Lineage (GTDB taxonomy): Bacteria > Bacillota > Bacilli > Bacillales_A > Planococcaceae > Kurthia > Kurthia sibirica. The sequence continues at coordinate 35,812 of NZ_QFVR01000008.1, forward strand.
TTTTGCACCAGCAAGACCGGATTCTTCACCCGCTGTTATAATATATTCGATTGTGCCATGTGCAATATTTTGTTCTTTGATCCGTAATGCAAGCTCTAATAAAGCTGCTACTCCTGCTTTATCATCCGCTCCTAAAATTGTTGTACCATCAGAATAAATATAACCGTCTTCTTTGATAATTGGTTTTATACCAATACCCGGGACTACCGTATCCATATGTGTTGTAAAATAAATTGTTTGTGCCTCTGTATTACCTGGTAATGTTGCAATAATATTACCTGATGCATGACCGTTGCGAGTATGTGCATCATCAACGAAAACATCAAAACCAAGATTTTTTAACTTCTCTTGTAATACCGGAGAAATTTTTTCCTCATGGAATGTTTCTGAATCAATTTGAACTAGCTCTAAAAATTCTTCTACTACGCGACTATTTGTCATCATCATTAGCTCCCTTATTATATAAATATATTTATATTTTAGCACAATTCTATCTGCGCAACTAGTTTCCAGCCATTAACTGATGTTCATAGTATGCTTTTTTAATGAGCATCGCCAAATCAATAAGCGTTGTTGGGTTCTCCGCACACTCTCTTTTATATGCTTTTACTAGTTGTTGTAAGCAAGAGCGTACTTTAGGACTGTCTGCATCGCTTGTAATGCCATACTCAAAACAATAGCTATCAAAAAACAAGGTGATAAATTGATTGTTAGCATAATATTTTTCCTTTGTTTGAGAAAAATATTTACTATTTTCACTCAGTAAATACTGTTCGACAGCTTTCACTGTTTTCACGAGTGACAATTGAGTGGACAACTCATGATTTAAGCCTTGCACAAGTATATTCTGAAAACGATAAACACGCATTTGTGCCATTACATAAACGATACTTTCATCATGAATTGGCAAGTATTTTAAACCAATGATTGGAATATAGCGTTCCATAGTAAGCAGTTCATCATTCATACCAATCAACTTATATATACTATCGTAACCAACGAATTCTTCGTGTTCATATTTGTACAAAAATGAACGAATATCTTCGTATGTATCATTAGCAATATCAACAAATTGTCGTTCTTCTGCCATCAATTGTGACTGAATATCATATTGAGGGATAAGCACCGTCATATTACGCATAAATCGCGTGGCATGCATCTCACAGCGATCTTCATGAAAGTAGAATGATCGTGCATGAGCATCGCGTATCTGTGTAACGGCTAAGTTTTCTTCTTGCACGGCATAATCGACGGATTCCATCATATTTTTTGCTACCTTTTCAAACACAAATTCTAACTGACTTGATTGAAAGGGATAATCTTTGTCATGCCAATGTTTATAATAAAAAAAGACGACTGTCTGATAAAATTCAAAAGCATTCCCAACATATACGCTCGTAAATCGACGAAAATAGTCAATTGCCCTTTCATTTCGTTCAATTAAGTCCTGTGACCAACGCGATGGTAATTCGTTGAAAAAATGAAGCATTTCAATGACATCAATATATAAACTCGGCGATTCGATATCAATATATTCACGGTCTGCCTTATACGCTGGCTCTAGACCTTCCATGTTAACTTCTTCATAAAAATTTTCGGCAGCAACCGATTCTTTTTCTTCTGTTGTAATGGTTGATTTTTTGCGTTTAAAGAGCATACTATGCGCCTCCTTCAAAATACTGCTGCCATATACTTGCTGGCACCATGCCTCCACCCGTCGCCCATATAATATGTGTTTTCGCCTTAGAACCTGTCATTTGTGGACCATTCAAGGCTGCTGCTGCAGATGGCTCCAATTTTATATTTTCTTCCATATAAAGCGCACGGAGTTGTTTAAAGAGCATCGTATCTTCTACTGTATAAATCCCTTCAAGTAGTGGCGTCATAAGCTGACCAACAAATTTTGATGCGCGACCGACTGCTAGGCCATCTGCGGCTGTTTTGTTTGATAGTCCGATATCATTTACCGATATATCATGGTGTTGTCCAGTCGACATACCGAGCAGCATACAAGGAGATTGTACTGGCTCTACAAAATAACATTCTACAGCATCCCCGTAAATAGTTTTCAAACCAAATGCTACACCACCAGGACCACCCCCGACACCACATGGTAAGTAGACAGCTAATTTATTGTCGATTGACACATCGATTGATTGTTGCTGTAGTTGGTGCTGAAGTCTTCTAGCCGCAACTGCATAGCCTGAAAAGAGCGCAATCGAGTTTTCATCATCAATAAAGAGGGCTCGTTCTTGCTCTTCTACTTCTTTTCTACCTCGTTTTACAGCTTCTCCATAATCTCCTCGATGCTCGATGACTATGGCTCCTTTTTGACGTAATAAATCTTTTTTCCATTGTTTAGCATCATTCGACATATGAATCACTACTTTAAAGCCTAATTGAGCACTCATAATACCTATGCTAAGCCCCAGATTACCTGTTGAACCAACAACAATCGTGTAACTCGACAAAAGTTCTTTAAACTTCAACTCTGCAAATTGACGATAGTCCTTTGTATCATCAATTAATCCATGTTTTCCAGCAATTTCTTCTGCTAGTGTTAACACTTCATAAATACCGCCCCTTGCCTTAATAGAACCTGAAATCGGTAGGATGTCATCACGTTTTATCAACAGTTTTTGATCGTTAGCGAATGGCGCATGATTAAATCGGTTTAACTGCTGCAGGGGTGACTCAATCAACCCTTGATTATGTGCTGTTTCTGGTGCTGTATGTAGAAAATACGGTGCGAAGCGCTGCAGTCTTTTTTCTGCATCATCAATAATTGTGTCATCAATTGACAGTTGTTCTTTTGCTTCTAGCCACTTTATTTTTTGTGGATTTTTCCAATAGATTGGTTGAGCTAGTGTGAGCAGATCGATTAATGTCATTTAATACCCCCCTTATCTGTCTATTCTATCATTATTTTACTTTATTCACCTACTAAGGGCTTGTATGACAAACAGATTTTCAAATAAAAAACCTCTCAAATAGCTTAATAACTAGCTAATGAGAGGTTCTATTACTTATAGATTGAACAATTCTTTTTGAAGCTTATTTACCCGATCTGTTGATTTTTTCCGTTTACTTTTAACTTTTTCTACTGCATGTAAAAGGTCTTTATTTTTTTTGTCTTTCGACAATTTTAAGCTTAATTTATACTGTTTCGTTAAGAGCGCTAATTCTTTTTTCTTTTCATCTTTAAAAGAAGTGAATACTTTTTTGTTATCTTTTTTGGCCATCATTTGTCACCACCTTTATTCAAATTGTATACATAATTACCATATATTACAACGGTTAAGGCGGATAATTCAAAATACCTAATTAGATTTGCTACTCTTTGTTCACAATTAGTTTTTTAGTAAAAAAATTCTCACGAAGCTTGCTATAAATTATCGTCCTATAGCAAATATTGCAGTAGCATAATTTTTTTCTTTCCACATCATACCACTTTTTCTATTTGCTCGTTTCGAATGAAGTACGTCACCCTCCATGCAGCGCGATTCTTTACACCTCCTCTTCAATAAAATATTTGAATAGCTAAAACAAAAGCTAGTTAACGTCTCTCTCTACCCTTTTCAGCATATGACTTGCTGATGCTCACATCACCTGTGAAATTAGTTGAAGCCGAACCCCATCGGAAAGTGCCGAGCAGACAGGACTTGTTTGAAACCCCGATTATATACGATCAGCCAAAAAAAAAATTCTTGTAGCGTAGACGTGAAATTGTCTATTCTACAAGAACTTAGCGTATGACTTGGATATACTTTATTCTATTATAAAGGAATATTGCCGTGTTTTTTCTTCGGACGATCCTCTTGTTTATTACGCAACATTTCTAAAGATTGAATAAGTTTAATACGTGTCTCTCTTGGGTCGATAATATCATCGACTAAACCATGTGAAGCTGCTACATAAGGATTGGCGAATTTCTCTTTATATTCTTCAATTTTTTGTGCGCGTGTTGCTTCTGGATCTGTTGATTTTGCGATTTCACCTGCGTGAATAATATTCGCCGCACCCGCAGCCCCCATCACAGCAATCTCTGCATTTGGCCAAGCATATACCATATCCGCTCCAATTGCTTTAGAGTTCAATGCTACATAAGCCCCGCCGTATGCTTTACGAAGAATAACCGTTATTTTTGGTACTGTAGCTTCTGAATATGCATAAAGTATTTTTGCACCGTGGCGAATAATACCACCATGTTCTTGTTTAACACCCGGGAAGAAACCAGTTACATCCTCAAATGTAATAACTGGTACATTAAATGAATCACATGTACGAACAAAACGCGCTAATTTATCTGAAGAATCAATATCCAACCCACCAGCTAATACTTTTGGTTGATTGCATACTAGACCCACTGATTCACCTTTAATACGTGCAAAACCAACTACGATATTTTTAGCGAAATCTTTTTGTACTTCCATGAATGAATCGGTATCAACAATTTGATCGACAACTTTACGAATATCGTATGATTTTGTTTGATCAATCGGTACAATATCGACTAAATCATCACGGTAATCATCTGCTTCATCGACATTAATAATCGGTGCTTTTTCTGTATTATTCTGTGGTAGATAACTTAATAACTGTTTGATTTGATTGATGGCTTCTTCTTCACCTGGAGCACGGAAATGCGCATTACCTGCAATGGCATTATGTACTTTTGCACCGCCAAGATTTTCAGCAGAAATTTTTTCGCCTGTTACCGTTTCAATAACTTTTGGTCCAGTAATGAACATTTGTGATGTTTTCTCGACCATTAAGATGAAGTCAGTAATTGCTGGTGAATAAACAGCTCCACCTGCACATGGCCCCATAATGACAGAGATTTGTGGAATTACGCCTGAGTAAATAGAGTTGCGATAGAAAATTTCACCATAACCATCCAGTGATAATACACCTTCTTGAATACGTGCACCACCCGAATCGTTAATACCAATAAATGGTGCACCTGTTTTTGCTGCAAGATCCATAACATTGGCAATTTTCATCGCATGGCTTTCACCAAGTGCGCCACCAAATACCGTGAAATCCTGTGAAAACAAGTAGATTGGGCGACCATTAACTTTACCATAACCAGTTACAACACCATCACCAGGGCCTTCTTTTGTCGCCATACCAAAATCAGTTGTACGATGTTTGACAAAAGGATTTACTTCTACAAAAGTCCCTTCATCAACAAGTAACGCAATACGTTCACGCGCTGTCAACTTCCCTTTTTCATGTTGTTTATCAATACGTTCGTCTCCGCCACCCAGCTCGATTTCACGTTTTTTATCAAATAGCTCATTAATTTTATCGTACATATCCATTTTGTAACGACCCCTTTTATTAGCTTCTATCTACTAGTTCATAAAGAACCCCGTAAGATGATTTCGGATGAACAAATGCCACTTTAGCGCCCCCAGCACCAATTTTTGGTTGCTCGTTTAATAAGCGAGCTCCCTCATTTTTCATGCGTGTCATTTCTTCTTCAATCCCTACTACTTGCAATGCGATATGGTGTATACCTTCACCGCGCTTTTCAAGATGTTTAAAGATAGCGCTTTCTTCAGTCATTGGTTCTAATAATTCAATATGTGTATTACCAGCATCAATGAAAGCAACACGAACTTGCTCAGACTCCACTTCCTCAATACTTAGAAGTTTCATACCTAATACATCCGTATAATATGTAATACGCTCATCTAAATTTTTGACGGCGATTCCGATGTGATCAACATTTTCCACGAGTCCCCAACTCCTTTTTGTTGTATAACACAATTGTAACTGATTTATTCGTAAAACACTACACGAATAATGATTTTTCGGTCATAAAAGCGGTTACTTTTCTGAACAATCAGCCTAGTCTAATAATATACCAAAAACCATTTAAATCAATGAAATACGGAATTTCGAGAATATTATCGTTTAAACGAATAAATATAAGTATTTTGTCGTTTTGTTTTATCCTTTAAAGAAAGAGGAAGGTAGTTTATTTAAAAATTAAATTTATTTTATTTCTTCGTGAAATAACTGTGTTATATAGTACAGTTATTTCCTTATCATTGTTATGTAAAAATAGAATTCTAAATAACCTTTGCTCGATAACAGACAATTTGTTAAAATGAATGTACTACGGTTAAGGAGCGAATTTTATGGGTAATAAAAAAGTACAAAAAATCATCGTTACAGCAATGATCGTTATCATGGTCGTTTCCACACTGATGTTCGGATTATCAATGATTGTATAAGACAAAATAAGAAAAGGGAAATTGCTTTGGCAATTTCCCTTTTCCTATTTTTAAGCTGACATTTTAAAAAATAGAATGTATTTTCCCTATCTATCATTGCACTACTATATTTCTGAACATTATGCTTTTTTATGATACAACTTTCCCTTTTTTAATCGTCAACCCCTCAAATCCATCTTTCACGGCGAAATACTGATCCATTTCTTCAATGAATGTATAGAGTGCAGACATTGCTAAAAATTCATCATGGGATTGCGGTAAGGGCATCTCTTCAAAATCATTCCTTACTTTCGCAAGCTTCTGACGATTTTCTTTGACCGTATTACCAGAATGAACATTTTCTGATAGCTCACCTATAAAGTCAGCAACTATTGTAGAATGTTCAACGGACGCCGGAAGATTTGTTATTTTAGGTAATACTCTTTCAATAATTTCTAATTGTTTTTCTCTAATATCAAAATAACGGTAATATAAATCTTCTTTACGTGCTAAATGATTTTCGATATCCATATATGCGAGTGCTTTACCTTTTTCTACACATTCATTTGCAATAATCAATTCTTTACCGTCCCAATCTGTGTCTCCCGTACGTAAATATTTTTCAATTTCCTGAAAAATACTGCTGTAAGAGTCTTCAATTTTAATACGGTATTTATTCAATCGCTTGCTAATATCAGGCATATAGAAATTGATTAGAAAACCAACGCCAAAACCAACAGCCATAATTAGTAATTCATTGATCAATAAGTCCAGTGTAAAGTACTGGGAGTTAAAAATATGTAAAAGAATGACGATACTCGATACAAAGCCAGGCGTTATTTTAAACATGACGAGTAACGGTAAAAATAATAATACAAGTAAACCTAGAGTAATTGGATTATAACCACCAATGAAAAAAAATACGAACGCCATTAACATGACAAGTAGCGATGCAAATACACGTGTGTAAATTGCATGTACAGATTTTCGTTTTGTGGTCTGTATACATAAAATCGTAAGTATACCTGCTGATGTGTAATACTCTAAATCTAATAAGCCCGCTAATGCAATAGAAATCGCAATACCAAAAGCTGTCTTAATTGTTCGATAACCAATGGAAAATTTTTTTAAATTCATTTGCTCCTCCTCTACTATTCATTGCTATCTAGTAAACATAGTTAGTATAGCATTATTATTTATTTTATTAAAAAATCTCACTTACTTTAATGCTTATAAACTATAAGGAATACAAAAAGCAAGTGGTGATCGAGTTGTGATTACTATAAAATATAGTTAGAAAACGAACAGTGCAGTATACATCATCCCCAAACTCGCCCATAAAAAATACATCTCCAAAGAATAATAGGTGTCTATACCGAATTCTTCGAAGATGCTTTTTTATCCAACTCATAAGGTTCAGTGAATCAGTTCATGTTCACCACTTGTCTTTTTAGTAATTTCCATACATTACATCTTGTACTGATAACTTTTTTCAACATTATAAATTATCAAAAAATATCCCCTTTACCCATCCTCATTAAGGACATAATACTCTTTTAATTTCTTTTTATCCGCATACATTCGTTCATCACAAATTTGATAAAGTATTTCATAATTGGCACCCTCTTCTTCAATAAAGGATATCCCGATACTCGGGACAATTTCAATTGTGATAGTATCTTGTTTATACCATTCGTTTTTAAAAATCGTTCTTACCTCTTTTATTTGTTGTAAAAATTGTTCCTTTGAAACAATTTGCTCAAAAAACATGACAAATTCATCGCCACCTAATCGCGCGAGAATATGTGGTTTTGGTAAATTTTCATGCCAACAGTTGGCAGTGAAAATCAACACATTGTCACCTGTAAAGTGGCCATATGTATCGTTGATTTCTTTAAAAAAGTTTAAATCACATACTATTAATGCCCCCGTTTTTTGGTCGGATAACGCTAATCTACGCTTAACTTCTTGTTCGAAATAGGCACGATTAAATATACCTGTCAACATATCATGATGCGCTAAATATTCATATTGTTTTGACTGTTGGCGTAAACTTTCTTCATATTTCAAAGATTTTGTACTATTGTGTAATATCAACATTTTTCCTGCTTGTTTATGATTGCTACCCGTTATGAATGAAAATTGTACATGGTAATAATCATCCTTCAGTTTCATCGATTGCGTTGCAGTTTCATTTTGGGTAGTTTGATGTTTCAAAAATTGCGCCAATAAGGGCAGATGAGCTAATACTTGTGGTGCTGTTTCACCGATTAATTTGCGATGGTGTATTTCTTCAAATAAGATAGCCGCTGAATTATTATAGCTTTTTAGCGTATCATCTAAATCAAAAAGAATGACGGCATCATGTACTGATTCAAAAATCTGCTTCATTGTCACTGGAGACATTTTCAACAAATTAAATTGATAAATCCCCCAAAGATAAAATAGACTTGAAAAAACTAAGCCAAATGGTGAAACATCAATTGGTATTTTAATTAAATGAAGGGAATGGATTAATGGAAAGCTAAATACAAGTACCGAGCCAATGATCATCAAAACAATATGTTTTTTTCTCTCTTTATTCGATTTACAATACATATGAACTAATAAAGAAATACCAATAAAATAATAACTATAGGCATATACAATATGACCATAAAAGAGAGGGCCTCTATCCAATGCGATGAGCGGAAATCCTTGAGAAGAATCGACTGCTATACTTTTATAAAAAAGTTGGTGCAAACTGTTAGTGAAATGCGCACTTAATGTGTGCACTGGTCCTAGTAATAATAAAGCGATATTTTTTTTCGTCAAAAACTGCTCATTATGTGTAAAGCGCAAAATCATAATTACCCACAAAAACGGCCCAAATGGAATGCCTAAATATTGGAAATGAATCCAAGTAAGCATTTGTTCTGACGTTGTACTTACAAGTTGAAATGCATAACCGAACGTATAAAAAGAAGCGACTACTACTCCTAAACCATAACTAATTGATATGGGGGTATCACGATTTTTCCAAGCAAAATAGAGTAACACCATAAAAACAAATGTAAAAATGATTAATATTGCTGCGAGTACAAAATTATAAGTTAGAATATGGGGTTCCTCCATTATTACCCGTTGGTAAGTATGATTACTTTAAAATAGGGTAATAGTTCTACTACCCTATTTGGATTTTAGGTAGAACTATTCAATTAGTATTTTATCATATCGCTTTTTATTTACAACAATATTTCCTTATTTTCAGTCTTTTATTTAGACAGTCATAAAAAAACCTCGAATCGCTTCACTTTACTTAAAGTGTTGGCAATTTGAGGTTTTGTTCTTTATATTTTTTATTTATACTTCTTCACAATACGCTTCAAAGTGAGCTTGTAAATTCGTAATAACCGACATCGGTTCATGTCCTTCAATTTCATGGCGTGGAACTTCTGCCACTGGTTGACCATCTTTCATTAAGATGAATGACGGTGATGATGGAATATGATCTTCGCCGAAGAACATACGAGCCATCGCAGTTGCTTCTTTATCTTGACCCGCAAATACCGTCACGAAATGATCTGGACGTTTCGGATAATTGACAGAATGTACGGCAGCTGGACGAGCGATGCCGCCTGCACAACCACAAACTGAATTCACCATAAATAAAGTAGTCCCCTGACGTTTAACCGCTTCGTCAACTTCCTCTGCTGTCTTTAATTCTTCATAGCCATTCCCCGACAATTCGCCGCGTGCTTGGCTTAACATATCTTGATAAAATAAATCATAATCGTTCATAGTTAGTTGCCCCTTTCAAATTCACTACTAATCATACCTCACAATGTACTGTTTTCAAAGCATCCGAACTTGATTTCCTTAATTAATTTTTCAAAGGATAGGTCAATCCTTTATTTTTCGTAAAATAAAGGAAAATCACATTATATTTTATAAAATTGAATGGAAACGTTTTACGAAACGGTAAATGATGTATATAATGAGGACAAGCTAATGATTAGCTAATTGAATAAAGAAGGGGTGTCAACCTATGCAAACACGTGTACAAGAAGTGAAAGATTTTGTAATAGCAGGTCTAGCTATTCATGAAACAAGAACGGACGATATTTCAGAGCAGTGGGAAGAACTTGCAGAAGTTCTAGAGGATTACGACGTGAACCATGATGTGTTATATGGTGTTTGTGTGAATTTAACAGAGGATGGCATCAATTATTTAGCCGGCATTAAAGATAATTATATGCCTGAAGGCGTTGCGAATGAAACAGTCGAAATTGCTGCAGGAAAATATCTCATCGGTGAATTAGATTCAATTGATGATATTGAGGACGCATATCGCGAACTAAATGCCAATCAAAATTATGAGCATAGACCAGGCATTAGCTTTGAAAAGTATAAAGGTAGGAACTTAGAAAATATCGAAGTATGGATTCCAATCAAATAAAACTATACTACACACCCGCAGAAGCAATTTTGCGGGTTTTTATTATTAAAAGATTTTACTTCAACTAGTAGGGTGGCATGATTTGAATTTTTCAAATCACGCTACCTTTTCTATTTTCTCGTTTCGGGCAAATGCTTTTCGGCAGGGGTCACCGTCCTTTACTACACAAACAAGTCTCCCTAAATGCAAACCCACTTTCTTGATCCTTCCTATTCAATAAAATCTTCACTCGAAAAATAGGCGTTTTCTTAGGTAGTGCTCTATAAAATGTAATAGCATCATTTATTTTTTCCCTCTTTGTGATGTTTACATCTTTCAATCTGATGAATGCCCTATTAACATTCATAGCGCACAACTCATCTTTCATTCCTTTTTCTCAGCAATTCACGTATACATGACTCGGTGGCGTGGTGCTTTTTTGCGTTACATACCACAAGCTCGTATCTCCCGTAGAATTAGTTGAAGCAAGACGCGCGGAAAACGTCGAGCAGAGATGGCATTGTTTGAAAACCTCAACAAATAGTATAGAACCATTAAAAAAAGTTCGCTTACACTAAAAGTAAGCGAACTTGACGAGACGCATCCAGCAGGTATTGCAATAATGCTTCAATTGTAGGTGTCCATTGCTCGATCATTGGTTGGTTATGAGTCATTGGTCACAAAGTAAACGGTAAGAGGTCATCGGTTGCAGGTTTCAGGGTAACTTTCAAACGTCTCGCCCTCGCCAAAGGAGTCTCACCTTTGACAAGTTTTAACCAAAGTATAGAGCATTATCGAAATCAATTTGGATTGTATAATTTTTAGCATTGATCGTATTCGACAATGTATGTGCTTTTTTATCCAACTCTATTGCACGCATACGGTATTCCTCTGGATCAAAAAGAGCAATCCGAATAATCGCTTCTGACTCTGAAGTCATTCCATACATATATTCTTCTACCTCTGCTGCTGAAAAGTCTTTACATACCTGCGCTTCTGCTCTTAACTGAATCGCATGTTCAATTGCTTCTACAATCGTTAATGTCATTGCGTCAAATTGTACATGATGATCAATATTAGCACGATAAATCAATGCATCTAACTTTTCAAAATCTCGGCGCACTTGTATTAAATCTTGCTCAACATCTTGTAAGGTACGTTTCGGACTTGGAATCTCTTGCCCTTTTGCGATTGTCGCAAAAGCTACGCGATGTCGTTCACTATTTAATTCCTCTATTTTCTTACGAATTATACTTTTTAGTTTTACTGCTTCGGCTAAATAAAGCATGTCACTCCTCCTTAATCTGTTATTCTTTAAATCAATTATACATCGCCATTCACCCAGGAACAAATAGAGGCAAAAATAGGCTTTTTATTGCTATAAATATGTCATATTTTATAACATTTTCTTTATCACTTTTATTTTGATAGAAAATATTACACCTCGATGTGAAAAACTAATGTCAGCAACTTTTAGCAAATAAAAAAGAGCCTGAGACAAACCTATTTTCAACAGAGAAAATCCCATATGATTTTTCGAAATCATATGGGATTATTCATTTCAATCAAATTTCGCTTCGAAAAACACTTTCCGCAGACATACATGGCTTCAAATTCCTCGTTACCACGTTCCTATGGGGTTTTCTGCGCGTTCAATTAATATTGGAGATATACTATTTTTGTTCTGTCCCAGGCTCTTTCTACTATCTTTTTTGTATCGTAATCGTCCACGTTGCATCGCCAACTTGTTCATAATTCGTCACTTCATGTCCTGCTTCTGCAGCCCAACGTGGGATGGATTCAGTACCTTGTGTACAGTCAAACTGTACTTCTAATTCATCACCGCTTTGTAATAATGCCATCGCTTCTTTTGCTTCAATTAAGGGAAACGGACAGACAAGCCCTTCCACTGCTAATATTCTTTTTACCATTGTCACTACCTCCTATTTATTGTGTCAACTGAGCTGTTGCATGAGCCGCTCTTGCTTTTTTCTGTGGGCGTACAAAGACAAAATAAGTTGCTGTCCAAGTACCCAATATCATAAAGACTAACGCTGTCCAACCAGACCAAGTCATCATCGCTGTCATAACTAAGCCATTTCCAATCGAACAACCTCCTGCTAATGATGCACCAAAGCCCATCAATAGACCACCTGTCGCACTGTTTAAAGCTGTTTTAACATTTGGCATACGGAAGCGGAATTCTCCACTCATTTTCGCACCAAATAAAGCACCTAAAAATACGCCAAGGACAAGGAAAACACCCCAATTAATAAAATTCATATCACCAGTCACTAAAAATTGCAAAATATTTGCGGATGGTGATGTAATACCTAATCCGAAAATTCTTCCTGTCGCACTTGATAAGGGCCATGCTAGCGTGGCAATCATACCGATTAATATAGCGGTTACAAATGGATTCCAACGTTTTTCAAATAAAATATGCATTAAACCCGTTTTTTTGGGTTTTAGGCTTGGGATTTTCACTTGCGGTTTTCTTAATTGGTTATAGACTAAAATAAGGACGATTATAACAAATGGAATGATGAGAACCCATGGACTCACATTAAAACTACTAGCCATCGAGTTGTCTTCAAATTGAACACCATAAAATTTCTCCGTTACCATTGCTAAAGGACCTGTACGCATCATTGCCGCCATGAGCATATACATAACAAGTGCAATCCAACTACCAATCAATCCTTCTCCAGCGCGATACCATGTACCTGTCGCACATCCTCCAGAAAGGATAATGCCAATACCAAAGATAAATGCGCCAATTATGACTGCAATAATAGGGAATGAACCTGCACTGTATTCAAAGACCCCCAAAGCAATCATTATGTAGACACCTACCGCCTGAATAGCAATAGCAATTAATAGTGCATAAAACATTCTATTGTCCTTTGTCAAATACATATCGCGAAAGCCGCCTGTTAAGCAAAAACGTCCACGTTGCATAACAAAACCAAGTAAGCCTCCACAAATTATTCCCGTCATAATCATACCAACCATATAGATCCTCCTTTTAATACCTAGTAATTCTATATGCATTATATAATACTATATACAAATTTTTCAAGAGTAAATAAACTATATCTTGGTTATTTTCTGAATTTTAAGTATAAACAACTAATTCTAAGTCGTTTACTAGGTTATATCGTCATATTTAATATATCTATCTTATAAGAAATTCCTTCTAAAAAGTATTTGGATAGGTAAAATAGAAGCGATCCAAGCATGCTACTTGCCCTTTGTTAGCGTATGGATTATTATTGTTGTATTTTTTCATGCGTAAAATACTACGTGCTCGCGTCTCCTGCGGAATCAGCCGAAACTAAAAATCCATTCTTTACGTTTAAATGCAAAGAATCAGTAAAACGAGATTCGTGGAAAACATCGAGCTGTGTTATTATTAAAAAATCCAACACATCGTCTAGAACAAAAAAATCAATGCCATCGAGTTATTTACTCGAGACATTGATTTTTTGTTATTTAGTGTCAAAAAGTGTTTCGACACCTTGAGAAACAGTTACTTCACCAGATAGTATACTTTGCTCTAATTCATTTACTTGTTTTTTACGTTGTGGGTCGCCATAAAAAGAGTCGATTAAATGATCTGTAATCATTGAACGGAACCAATCGCTCGTCTGTTCTTTTCTACGATTTTCCCATACATGGTTTTCAAGACCTTGCGTACGGAATTGTTCAATCGTCGTCCATATTTTATCAAGGCCTTTGTTGTCATACGAAGAGGCCGCCATGGATTTGGATGTCCACTGGGGTGTTGATGGCTGAAGCAAATGTAAAAATTGTCGATACTCTGCTACTGTTTTTTTTGCATTGCGAATATTATCACCATCCGCTTTATGGACGACAATCATATCGGCAAGCTCCATAATGCCTTTTTTCATACCTTGTAGTTCATCGCCCGCCCCTGTCAAGACAAGGAGTAAGAAGAAGTCTACCATACCCCTTACGATGGTTTCGCTCTGCCCCACGCCAACGGTTTCCACTAAAATAATATCATAGCCGGCCGCTTCACAAAGTAACATTGTTTCACGTGTTTTTTTATGCACGCCTCCAAGTGTTCCAGCAGCTGGTGAAGGGCGTATGAAAGCCTGTGGTTCTCTCGACAATAATTCCATACGTGTTTTGTCACCTAAAATACTGCCACCTGTAATAGAGGAGCTTGGATCAATAGCAAGAACTGCTACTTTATGCCCTTCATCAATTAGTTTTTTACCAAAGGTTTCGATAAATGTACTCTTCCCTGCTCCCGGCACACCGGTAATGCCGATACGAATGGATTTACCGGTATAAGGTAACAACTCTTTTAAAAGTGCTTGACCTTCTTTTTTATCTGCAAGATTTGCACTTTCAAGCAAGGTAATTGCCTTCGCTAAAAAACGTTTAGAACCACTCTTCACTTCGTTGGACAACTCTTCAATATTAATAGGCTGCCTTTTTTTTGTGAACTTTCTACGTTTTGTAGGCTGCATGCCATCATGGATTGCTTTGACACCTGGTTGTACAAATAGCGCCGATTTTTTCTCAGGCATTATTGTTCTTCTTCATAGCCTAATTGTTGATAGATTACTTCAATAATTTTTTGAGAAGCGATTGGCAATACGGTACCAGGGCCGAATATTGCTGCTGCGCCTGCTTCATATAAGAAATCATAATCCTGTGCTGGAATAACACCGCCAATAATAACGGTAATATCTTCGCGTCCTAATTTTTTCAATTCGGCAATTAGTTCCGGTAATAATGTTTTATGTCCGGCAGCTAACGAAGACATCCCTACAACATGAACATCATTTTCAACAGCCATTATAGCTGTTTCTTCTGGCGTCATAAATAATGGTGAAATATCAACGTCAAAGCCAAAATCAGCGTATGCGGTTGCCACTACTTTTGCACCACGATCATGACCATCTTGTCCCATTTTAGCGACTAATATACGCGGACGACGGCCTTCATTTTCTAAAAATTCATCCGTCATTGCTTTTACTTCTTTGATTGCATCTTGATCTGAATAATTCGACGCATACACCCCACTAATCGATCGGATAATTGCTTTATGACGGCTCGAAGATTCTTCGATTGCATCAGAAATTTCACCTAATGTTGCACGTGCTCTTGCAGCATCCACAGCAACAGCTAATAAATTTTCTTTGCCATCTTTAGCTGCGGCAGTTAAGCGTGCTAAATGTCGTGCCACTTCTGTATCATCACGTTCTTCTTTCATTTTATGAATACGGTCAATTTGAGATTGGCGTACTAATGTATTGTCGATATCTAAAATTTCAATTGGTTCTTCTTCGGCTAAACGGTATTTATTGACACCGATAATCGTTTCCGATTTCGAATCAATTTTTGCTTGGCGTTTTGCTGCTGCTTCTTCTACTTTCATTTTCGGAAGACCGGTTTCAATCGCTTTTGCCATTCCGCCTAATTCTTCAATCTCATCGATTAGTTTCCATGCTGCTTGTGTTAGTTCATCTGTTAATTTCTCAACATAGTATGAACCTCCCCATGGATCAATCGTTTTCGTCATTGTTGTTTCTTCTTGTAAAAATAATTGTGTATTACGCGCAATACGTGCTGAGAAATCAGTTGGCAATGCGATTGCTTCATCAAGAGCATTCGTATGCAATGACTGTGTGTGTCCCATCGTCGCTGCATTCGCTTCTACTAAAGTACGTGTCACATTATTGAAAGGATCTTGCTCTGTTAAAGACCACCCCGATGTTTGTGAATGCGTACGTAGCGCTAATGTTTTGGGATTTTTGGGATTAAAAGTAGACATCATTTGAGCCCAAATACGGCGTGCAGCACGCATTTTAGCAACTTCCATATAGTAGTTCATACCGATTGCCCAGAAAAAAGAAAGGCGTGGTGCAAACTTATCAATATCAATACCTGCTTTTAAGCCTGTGCGTACATATTCTAATCCATCTGCTAGCGTATAGGCTAACTCAATATCATTTGTAGCACCTGCTTCTTGAATATGATAGCCAGAAATTGAGATGGAATTGAATTTCGGCATGAATTTTGATGTGTATTCAAAAATATCTGCTATAATTTTCATCGACATTTCTGGCGGATAAATATATGTATTACGTACCATATATTCTTTTAAAATATCATTTTGAATCGTGCCGGCTAATTGGTCTGGTGACACGCCCTGTTCTTCTGCTGCAACGATATAAAAAGCGAGAATTGGTAAAACTGCACCGTTCATCGTCATTGAAACAGACATTTGATCTAATGGAATACGATCAAATAGAATTTTAGCATCTTCTACTGAATCGATAGCTACACCTGCCTTGCCGACATCACCTGTAACGCGTGGATGATCCGAATCATAACCACGATGCGTTGGGAGGTCAAACGCTACCGATAATCCTTTTTGCCCCATCGCTAAGTTGCGACGATAAAAGGCATTTGATTCTTCTGCAGTTGAAAAACCAGCATACTGGCGAATCGTCCACGGACGCCCTACATACATCGTCGGGTATGGTCCACGTGTATTCGGTGCAATACCTGCTGTATCATCTAAATGAGTAATCCCTTTATTATCTTCTGCCGTATAAAATGGTTTTACTTCTATGTCTTCATTGGACATAAAAGGTTCTTCTATTGTCGTGTAAGTAGATGTCACTAAAATCTGTTCTAAATCAACTTGCTTAAATGATGGCTTAGTCATTTTAGTACCTCCTTCGTGCTTGCGTGGACGGCTGATAATTTTTCAAAAACATTTATGCCTGCATATACATAGCCGTTCAAGCCTTTTGCTGTCCAATCCGTGTTAAATTTACCAGCAACATCAACGATTGTTTGTGGCGATTTCACCGCTATTAATTGCTCGACAATCATCATCGCATCTTCATCAGTTGCTACGATCACTACATAGTCAGCTGTCGTATTTTTCAAATAGTCTTTTGCCACTTCAATATCTGCCGTCGGTTCTGTTATTTCTGGTACAAGACCGGCTGTCGCTAACACACCGTTGACAAAATCTGTACGGGGTTTCGTTGACTTCAGCGTTCCAAAAGTTAAAATAGCTGTTGTCATTGGCTGCTCTTTAAATGCCGTACGTAAATTTTCAAAGCTAGTCGCTAGGCGATTCACATCGACAAATGATTCAGTTGGAACCTGCTCAGTTGCATCAGCATAATTATTCGTTCCTACTAACACTGTTTTACGTGTTTGAACATTTGATAACCGCTCAGCCCATGAAGCATCTAAATCTTTTTCGATTTTTGCTTGAGCAGCAAGATAACCACCCGCTTCTTCAATTTCTAAGAAGTACGCCCAAGCATTTTCTACAAGCTCATGTGTCAATGTTTCGATGAAATACGAACCACCAGCTGGATCCATCACTTTGGTAACATGTGATTCTTCTTTAATAACTAATGCTGTATTTCTTGCAATACGCACAGATTGATTTGTTGGTGCAGTAATTATATTATGTGGATGAACGGTTAGTACATCTGCTCCGCCAATTACAGCAGAAAATGCTTCGTTGCCAGCACGTAATAGATTGACGTAAACATCTAGTTTTGAATAAGAACGTAAAGATGTCTCCGCTACTATTTTGACTGGTAGTGGTGACGTGACTCCATATGCAGATGCAAACGCTTTCCATAACAATCTAAAGGCACGAATTTTAGCAACGGCCATGAAGAAATGCGTATCGATAGCAAAAGATGCAAAAAATTTATGTTCAAGCTCTTCAAAGCTGCTATTTTTTAACAAATCAGCAGTTTGTGCAAGAGCGATTGCTAATTCTTGTGTAGAAGTTGCTCCGCTATAATGCGCATCTAGCGTGTAAGCGTTTACTGTGCGAACATTCGGAAATTCGGGTAGAGAGATCATGTCAGATGATTGAATATACCCAAACTGATCTTTGTTTTCTACATAATCAAAAACACCAAGTACTGCTCGATCTGCCACATTGATACGGAATGGATGATCTGACAATAAAGTAGCTAATTGTTGTAAAGCATCCTTATCCCAAGCAAAGTTAACCTTGCCAATCGTCACAAATTCATTCCCTCTTAAGATAGCGTCTTTTGACTGTGCAACTACGTCTTCAATCGTATCGCCAAATGCTTCTTGTGCAACCCCAAATGCACCATCAGCCTTCATCGAACGAATCGTAGAAATCTGTTGTTCCAATTTACCGTCAACTTCATCGAGTAAGCTTTCACTTGTATACAGTGGTTGTAGCGTAATACCCTCGATAGTTTTCGTGAAAAGTGATTCAAATGGCTTTCCTTTTAAAGCAACAATCGCTGCTTCTTTCCAATCTTCAAAAGACGGTTTTTCAAAATTTACTTCTCTCATGTTTGTCATACGGACGCGTTGACGCTTCCCCCCTTCAATGATTCTATTGTCTATTTTACACAATATTCTTTAAACGTAAAAGGGAAAAAAAATCAGAAAACCGTAAAATCACGATTTTCTGATTATTGTCAATATACAGAAGTGCTTGAAAGTGACATATTTTCGAGCAATTCTTTTACTCTAGCGAGAAATTTACCACAAACAAGACCATCTAAAATTCTATGATCTAAGGATAAACATAAGTTCACCATATCACGTGCAGCGAACATATTATCCCCATAAATAACGGGTTTCTTCACAATTGATTCTACTTGTAAAATCGCTGCTTGTGGTGCATTTATAATACCTGCAGATGATACCGAGCCAAATGACCCCGTATTATTAACGGTAAATGTACCACCTGTCATATCAGCCATCGTTAATCGTTTTTTACGTCCTTTTTCTGCCAAAGAAGCAATTTGTCCTGCGATACCTGCAATTGATAACTGATCACAATTTTGAATAACTGGCACAAAAAGTTCGTCGTCAGACGCCACAGCAATCGACATATTCACTGCTTTTTTCTGGATGATTGTATCACCCTTCCAAACGGAGTTCAGCATTGGGAATTCTTTTAATGCTTGCGCTACTGCTTTAACGAAAAATGCGAAGAATGTTAAATTATAACCTTCTTGTTTTTTGAACTGCTCTTTATTAGCATTACGCAATTTCACCAATTCCGTCACATCGACTTCCACAACCATCCATGCATGTGGAATTTGTGTTACACTATCGACCATTCGTTTGGCAATTGTTTTACGAATAGACGATACTGGGATGATAATGTCGCCATTTTCTTCAGGTTCTACTTCTTTAATCGCCGCCGCTCGCGTAGTTGGTTGCTCACTAGGTGACAGCTGAGAAGACATAATACCCGATTCGATGGCGTTCATCACATCTTTTCTCGTGACGCGTCCACCAGCACCTGTTCCTTCTATTAAATCGATATTTAAATGATAGTCGTCAATAAGACGCCCTACAACTGGTGACACACGTTTTTTAGAACCATCTTGTACAGCGGAGCGTTTCACGTCCGATTTTTTATTGTGGCTTTTATCTGGTATCACTGACTCTTTTTCTGTCGAATGAGTCGTTGCTTTTGATGTCATACTACTACCTTCCACAGCAATCGAACAGACGATTGTTCCAACATCGACGGTGTCGCCCTCTTGGCTTATAATTTCTTGAATAATACCAGTGAATTGTGAAGGGAGATCAGCTGTCACCTTATCGGTAGTCAGCTCCGCTAATGAATCATATTGCTCCACATGATCACCTGGTTTAACTAACCAGCGATCAATCGTTCCCTCCGTTACACTTTCACCTAACTGAGGCATTTTAATATGTTCTAACATTTGATTCCCTCCTAAAATTCAGCTAATTTAATAATAGCTTCTTCAATTTGATCGGCTGTTACCATAAAATCTTTTTCCAATGATTGCGCATAAGGCATAGAAGGTGCATCCGGCGCTGCTAATCTCGCAATAGGAGCATCTAAATCAAATAGGCAATGTTCGGCAATAATCGCTGCCACTTCCCCGATAATACTACCTTCTTTATTATCTTCCGTTAGTAGTAAAACCTTGCCCGTATGTTGTGCCGCTTCAATAATCGACTGTTGATCAAGTGGATAGATGGTACGCAAATCTAATACATGTGTCGAAATACCATTTTCTTCCTGTAACTGTTGTGCTACTTTTAATGTTTCTTCTACCATTAAACCATAGGTAATGACCGTTAAATCATCACCTTGACGTTTAATATCTGCTTTGCCAATCGGCACGATATAATCATCAACTGGTACCTCACCTTTTAATAAACGATAGGCTTTTTTATGCTCGAAATACAACACGGGGTCTGGATCGCGAATTGCTGCTTTTAATAATCCTTTTGCATCAGCAGGGTTAGAAGGTATGACAATTTTCAAACCCGGTTGATTGGCAAATAGTGCTTCGACTGATTGTGAATGATATAACCCACCATGCACACCTCCACCAAATGGGGCACGAATGACTAGCGGACAGCTCCAATCATTATTTGAACGATAGCGCATCTTAGCCGCTTCAGAAACAATTTGATTGACTGCTGGCATTATAAAATCCGCAAATTGCATTTCAGCTACTGGTTTCATGCCATACATCGCCGCACCCACAGCAACACCGGCAATTGCCGATTCAGACAAGGGTGTATCTAATACACGCTGTTCACCAAACTCAGCATACAGACCATCTGTAGCTCTAAAAACGCCACCTTTTTTACCAACATCTTCGCCAAGAACAAAAACATTGTCATCCCGGCGCATTTCTTCTGTCAAGGCTTCATTGATCGCTTCAATATATGAAATTATTCTCATGACGTTTCCTCCTCAGCGTAAACGTAGCGTAAGTTGTGTTCCAGCGATGCATACGGTGCTTGGTCAGCATAATTCGTTGCTTCATTTATCTCTACCTTTAACTGTGCTTCCATCTCTTCAATCCGAGCATCTGTTAGTAATCCTTCATTGCGTAAATACAATTCATAATGGTGTAATCCATCTTTATCTTTATCACTTTGAAGTTCTTCACTCGAGCGATATACGCGATGATCATCATCCGATGAATGAGGTGTCAATCGACTACAAAGTGCTTCAATAAGTGCTGGTTTATTAGACAAACGTGCTTTTTTCACTTCGATATAAACAGCAAGGGGATCTGTACCGTCTACAACCACTCCTGGCATATTATAGCTGCCCGCACGTTGCGCAACCGTTGGACTTGCCACTTGACGATCATATGGTGTAGAAATAGCATACTGATTGTTTTCAACCATAGTAATTACCGGTAGCTGATGAACACCAATAAAGTTCAGTCCTTCATGGAAATCGCCTTGATTCGAAGAACCTTCACCTAATGTGACAAATGTGTAGAAGTTCTTTTGTGTCATTTTACCAGCTAATGCAACACCTGCCGCATGGACTACTTGTGTCGTTACCGGGGAAGAGCCTGAAAGTATACGCAGTTGTTTATGACTCCAGTGAGCCTGCATTTGACGTCCACCTGAGTTTGGGTCTTCTCCTTTTGCAAAAGCATTTAACATAATATCTTTAACCGACATACCTGCTTGCAGTACAAGACCTAAATCACGATAATAGGGCGCTATATAATCTTGTGTTAAATCAAGAGCAAATGCTGCACCGACTTGCGCCGCTTCTTGTCCCTGGCACGAGATGACAAAGGGAATTTTACCTGAGCGATTTAATAACCATAAACGCTCATCCACTCTTCTCGCGCGTAACATACTATAGTACATATCCGTCGCTAACTCGTCTGATATATTATGTTCTTTATGTGAAATTGTCATTGAAATCATCCCCCTAGTAATGAATTGCTTCGTCATGGATTGCTAATGCAACCTCTTGCATCACTTCGCTAACGCTCGGATGCGGATGAATGGTATGCCCAATCTCCCAAGCTGATGCATCAACTGTGAACGCTAAGCTAGATTCAGCAATTAACTCCGTCACCTGATCACCGATTAAGTGAACACCTACCACGTCATCCGTATCTGCATCAACAATCATTTTTACAAAACCAAAGTCTTCGCCATTTATAAGTGCTTTTGCATTGCCTTTGAATGGGAATTTTTTCACTGTGATTGCTGAAAATTGTTCTTTTGCTTGCGCCTCGTTTAATCCGATATGGGCTACTTCCGGATAGCTGTATATACAACTTGGAATATGTGTATTCATAGCTCCAGGGTTAAGCCCTGCCATATGTTCAACTGCATGGATAGCTTCATTGGATGCAGCATGTGCTAACTGTACACCGCCAATGACATCACCTGCTGCATAAATATGTGCTTCTTTTGTTTGACCATTTTTATTTACTTTTATCATGTCATGAACAACTTGAATATTCGTATTTTCAATACCAATCCCCTTAATCTGAGCTTGTCTACCAATTGCAACGAATACCTTTTCAAAGCTCTGCACGCTATGCTCAACCGTTATATCTACTGAATGTTCGTGAATTGCTACCGTATCAATCGTTGTATTTATATGGATTTTAATACCACGAGCCGTTAGATGTTTTGCCAATGCCGTAGAAATCTCTACATCTTCGCTCGGTACAATATGTTTCCCTGCTTCAATAATTGTGACGTCTACACCCATATCATGCAACATTGTTGCCCATTCTATACCGATTACGCCGCCTCCAATAATGGCTATGTTTTTCGGTAATTCCTCCATACTTACAATATGATCCGAAGAAATTATCGTCGTACCATTAAAAGGTAACAAAGACAGTTCACGCGGTTTAGAACCTGTACTAATTAATAAATTTTTCGGTACCAGCAAATCATTTTCATTGCCTTCACTATATTCAACAGATACTGTGCCAGGAAGTGGTGAGAAAATGGAAGGTCCTAAAATTCGGCCGAACCCCTCATAAACATCTATTTTGCCTTTTTTCATTAAACTGTGAATACCGGCCTCTAATTGTTCAATGACTGCATTCTTTCGTTGCTGGGCTTTAGCGAAATTAAACGTAAAATTTGTCGCCTCAATTCCAAAATTATCTGCATGCTGTAAATTCCGTAACTGCTCTGCACTTTTGAGCAATGCTTTTGTTGGAATACAGCCTTTATGTAAACATGTTCCGCCTAGCTTTTCCGCTTCTACAATTGCCACTTTCAATTTCAATTGCGCTGCTCGAATTGCTGCAACATACCCTGCTGGTCCGCCACCTACTATTACTAAGTCATATTCATTTGCCAAACTAGTCACTCCCCCAAGTTTTATGATACTATCTTAGAAATTAAAACGCTTTCTCGAAATAGTTATTTTCCGTAGAAATAGGCTCTTACTCTTTATACCACATGCACAATAAAACTTAACTTAACAGTTGTCATAACTCTATATATGACATTTATAACATATTTTCCAGAAAAGAGTCAGGTAAAATAAATTATCAGAATATTGTGTTTAAATACATATTTTTCTACTTTAAGTGAATATTTTCTACCTATTTTCAATATTAACTAAAATAGCGTCACTTGACAATTATTAGCTTTAGGTTAAAAATGGATATACTGTAAAAGGAAGTGAAAATATGGCTCGTTTTTTTGCATTTATCGTTTTATTAGTACCTATATTAATGACGGCTGGTGGTATCAAATTAATTCGTGATACGATTTTTTCCAGGATCGTTGAACCCTTCCCGTTTTTATGGTTACAATTTATCGTCGGCGTATTGTTGTTCCTTATAGGTTTTTTATTCTTGGCAGGCTTCTTGTTAAATCGCGATCGCAAGCAGGGTAAAGTCGCTCCCCGATTTATGAATCCTAAAGTTAAAGAGTAATTATGCTACAATTTATACGGCAAAAATAGATAACAGCTTTTCCGCCTAACTACGTTAAATAGCTCTTCTTAAATCAAAAAATGTTAGACCGATTGTATCTTGGTCTAACATTTTTTCTTTTTGTCCCCGTCCCGCTCCTTTTTGTTTGTACATTTATTTCCGCTTTGTGTAACACAAAAATAAGATATACAATAAACGCTTTCAGGAGAAAAAACAGCCAATAGTGATCGTAAAAGAAAAATAGGTACTGAAGCATTCTCCAGATTCTTGAAGCCTTATTTAGTTTTCACTCGATTTTCAGTTCCTTGGAAACCAAAGATTCGCAACGAAATTGGCCTTGCGTTAATGACCACAAACTTAAGAAATAAGCGATTAACAGCTAAAGTCTATTCGGCACTTCAAAAAACAAACAAAAAGAGAAATTACCGAAGCAATTTCCTTTTTGCATGAATGAAGACCACTATATATTCCAACTTCTTTTTTATTATCCTACTGTTTAGTGACACATTTTTTTATGGACGGCATTTGGATAGTCCGTAATCCATCCAATAACACTAGCATGTGGATTTTTCAAAAATGGTTCTTTCCCTGTAATGCCGTAAAAACGAAGTCCTATATTAGCATTGGATGCGAGCTGTAAATAACGTTCCTTATAATAAAAACGTTTGTTGGCATGTATAAGGTCCAACCACGGCATATTTCCTAGAGCCGTCCAATCAAATTTCCGAGTAGGAATTAATGCAACAATTGCCTGCGCATTGATTTTTTTGATATTTTGTAACACTTCCGCATGAAATGATGAAAAATGGCAATTTTTTAATGATTGGGTTTTTCTGACGATAATTTCTAAATCACCTATATTATTTTCAAAAGATTCTTTTAATTCGATATTCATCGGTATATTACAAGGAATTGCCCAAGCTAATAATTCATCAAATGTCAGTATTTTTTCCTTTGTTCCAGCAATTTTTTTCTTTTTAATAGCCGCTAATGTCATTTCTGTTGTCAGGACGGCTTTGCCAATTGTTTTTTTCATATTATAATCATGGGTCACAATAGCCACACGGTCTAGCGTCATTTGAAGATCAAATTCGATACCAGTGGCACTTGTTGCCATAGCTGCTTTAAAAGCAGCCATAGTATTTTCATGGGCATGGGTCGTCACCCCACGATGAGCAAATATATCTCGCCTAGACATTGAGATCACCACCTACAATTTTAAAAATCCCCTTCGTTTTATCTTTAATCATGGAAGATAGTTTACCAATTTTTATAATCGTACCCGGATGTGCTTCTCGAGTAATATTGATAAATTCGTTCCCTGCCTCACCTATTTGTTTTAGCATCGTTTGAATTTCTATATTAAATTGTATGACGGCTGATTTCTTTACTTCCAACTGATACTGTGTATCTTCAAAAAATTCATATTGTTTTGGTGTCATTTTTGAAACGATAGGTGCTAATTGGGCAATTTTCGAAGTTAAATCTTTTATTTCTACTTCAATTTCTTGAATTTTACTTGCTTTATGACGTACTTCACCCATCTTTTCACGCTTATCCAACGCATCAATGACCAACTCGGTTCGTCGTTCATGTTGATTCCCTGACATACCCGTTTGTATCGACACTTTTGCCTCCACATAACCACCAATAATTTTTCCTTTATGCTCATCTAATTTCACTTTTCTCGCATACATCGTTGAACCAATTGCGTATGCATCAATACAAATTTCTTCGTCAGCATAAAGATTTGCCTCATTGGCATGTTTTAGATATATATTTCTACCGGCTTTAATCGTAGTTTTAGCATGGCCAAAAACACCACCGCGGATAAAAACATCCCCGTTAATCGATTCGATATTTTTTGCACCTGACACACCATCTTTTGCTTCTATCGAAACATCACCAGTTGCTTTAATAGAATAACCCGGCAATACGGTACCGCTTACAGTAATGGAACCATCAAATTCTAAATCGCCTGTTTCGACACCAATATCTGTAGTAACCGATAAATGTTTCAAAATACTCACCATACCATTTTGATCATCTAACACACCGGATGTTTTCGCACGAATAATCGTTTTGCCATTCTCTTCGTTTTCATACACCGATTCTTTATTGTATTTGAGTATCAGGTTTTTTCCGGCCTTAGCTGGAATTTCTTTTCCTAATACATTTTTTCCGATCTTGCCATCGGTTGCTGGTATTCGCTCACCTAACCAAGCATCCTTCTCTACTTCAAAAATAAAGCTCATATCTGAAAAGTCCGCTCTACCATCTTCCCCAATCTTCGGTTTTTTCACTTGATTTTCTATATAGGTAACCTCAGCATCTCGTCCATGCTCTGCCGCTAAACCTTCCGCAATAACAATCTGTCGTTGCTTTTCTAATTCCGTCCATAAAATACGCTTCAAACCATATTTTATCCCCATCTTAGTAGCGACTAAATTTATTTTTTCATTCAACTCATCTTCAGATGTTACAATATTTTTTGGATCTTCATTAAATAGTACATTTGCCGTCATATAGTCTTTTGAAATTTGAATATCGATTTCTGGTAGGAGAATACCCACTTCAACAAAATCGGAATTCGGATGGTCAAATACTTTTTTTAACTCTAAGAAGCTGCTAATTCTAACTCGAGGATAGTTTTTTAAAATTATTTCAAAATTTTTCATGGAATTATCTTCTGTGAAACTTTTTAAATATATTTTATTATCTTCAGAAATTAGCTCAAAATGCTCATTTTTAAATATTTCCATGCGTCCCATCCTTTCAACGTAAGTTCCGTCAGTACTAGTATTATCGTTTGAAAATGTCGCTTATAAAGTCTTTTTTTTATAATGCTCCGATTCACATACAAGGTCTTTATATTTATATATGACTTCTAGTTTTATTAGCCTATTAAATAGGATGATTAAACATCCTCATTACAATTTAGGGACTTTTGCACCTTACTATTATTGTTTATCCTATCCTATATTTATGAATAATCTTCCATTATTATACTTTACCATTAATCTACAGAGAATAAAATGAATGTGGACTATTTAGTATTACCTATATAATGTCAATCTGTATAATTAGTAAGATATGTAATATTATTCACTCTATTCTAGTTACTAAACATTTTACTACTTACAACCTATTTTTATTATTTTAACAGGATGAAAATGATTGGATGTGTACTGTAAAAAGGAATGAAGCAAAATAGCTTTCTAGTGCTAGTTGCACTCATTTCATTGTGTGTTTTTAAATATATTATTGGAAAATTACCCCTTTCATCTAATCAAAGAAAGTTCTTATATTTTTTGGCATACGCATTCCCCGCAGCTATTTATAATCGTATGAACCTCATTGAACAAAAAGCAAAAACACCTCTTCAATGGTATAATTCCATCAAAAAAGTGCTTTCACTTTACTATTTCTTAAACATTAACTTCGACGCGTAATTTTTCAGCGACCATTGCAATAAATTCTGAATTCGTTGGTTTTTGTTTCATATGATGTGAAGTGTACCCAAATAAATTGGATACAGCTTCATGATTCCCCCTCGCCCAAGCTGTTTCAATAGCGTGGCGAATCGCGCGTTCAACACGCGTTGGTTTCGTTTCAAATTTAGTTGCAATCGCAGGATATAATGCTTTCGTAATCGAACCAAGTAATTCGACATCATTATAGACCATTGAAATGGCTTCTCTCATATATCCATAACCTTTAATATGGGCAGGCACACCAATTTCTTTAATGATAGCTGTGATTTTCATATCAATTGTTTGTTTTTCACCATAATTCGAAGCCATTTCGGCATTTTCAGATACACTATAAGAACGTTCAGTACCATGATCCATTGCTCTTTTTTCGCGTCTACCAGCACATTCAATAATTTTCGCTTCCAAGCGTGAAAATTCAAATGGCTTTAACATGAAATAGGCTGCCCCTAAATCGCTCGCTTGCTTCATAACGTCTTCTTGACCAAAAGCAGTTAACATAATAACTTCGATTTGTTTTAATCGATCATCGCGATGTATTTCTTCTAATACTGCTAAGCCGTCTAGATGAGGCATAATAATATCTAATATTAAAACATCTGGTATGGACTCCTCAAGCATGCTTAAACACTGTTTACCGTTTGAAGCGGTATGTATTACTTCAATGTTATCATTACGCGTTAAAAATGTTTCTAACGTCGCAACGAGTTCACGATTATCATCTGCAATCGCTACTTTAACTTGTGTCATTTCATTACCTCCCTCAATACAACTATAATAAATATTGTAAATACATCTTTACTTTGTTCTATTGTAACAAATATTACGATAAAAAAACATGCTATTTGTCGCAATGAAGGCGAAACAATTGTTTGAAAAATTATTAAAAAATGAAATTTTTAACTTAAAACAGTTTTTTGGGCTTTAAAAACCCAAACTTTTGTTTGGAAATTATTTGGAAATACATAAAAAAAGACATAATGAACAGTTTGTCTAACAACTATTCATTATATCATATTATTATTTTATATTTTTGGAATATAATAATTTTTGTTTATTCGCTAATTCTACTAATTCTTTTGCATGCTGGAATGTTTTTTCGGTAACAATTTGCCCTGACATCATACGACTTATTTCATCAATTCGATCATTATTAAGTAATTCCATTAATGAAGTAAATGTTCGATTGTCTTCCTCTTGCTTTTTAATATAGTAATGATGATCTGCCATCGCTGCAACCTGTGGTAAATGAGAGATACATAAGACTTGTGAACTAACAGAAATCATGGAAATTTTATCCGCAATCGCTTGTGCAACACGACCACTCACGCCCGTATCCACCTCATCAAAAATGATTGATGTGATACCCATTGTACTTGAAAAAATGGTCTTTAATGCAATCATTACGCGGGACATCTCTCCACCAGAAGCTATTTTCGTCAATGGTTTTGGTGGTTCTCCGATATTTGTAGAAATGTAGAATACCACTGTATCTTGACCATTTTGGTCGAAATTATCATTTGCTAATGGTTCAATATGAATTGAAAATTGCGCTCTTTCCATATACAATTCCTTCAATTGTATCATTATCTTCTCGCTTAATTGCACAGCCTTTTCTTTACGGATCATCGTGAGTTTTTTCGCTGTAACCGCTAATGATTTTGCTAATTCTTGTAGTTTTCGTTCATTGCGTTGAATATTTTCATCGCTATTTTCTAACGTTTCTAGTTCGCTTCCTATCTTCTCGCGATATGCTAAAATTTCTTCCACCGTATTTCCATATTTACGTTTTAACGTTTGAATAACGGCGAGTCTTTGTTCCACTTCATTTAAGCGTTCTGCATCAAATTCTAGTTCATCTAATCTATTTTTGACAGAAAATGCTGCCTCTTGTAAAGCGTAAAAAGCGTCAGTAACGGTCGTAGCATACTCTTTAAAATTTTCATCAACTGTTGAAATGTCATCAAGATCTGCCATCGCTTGTCCAATATTATCCAAGCCCTTTGACTCACCTAAAATGGCTTCATGCGCTTGAGAACCACCTTCAAATATTTTGTGAAAATTATTGAGGCGTAAGCGTTCTTCAGCTAATGTCATTTCTTCGTTTGGTTGCAACTTGCATTCATCGATTTCTTTTATTTGAAAAGAAAACAAATCGATTTTTTGTGCGATTTGTTGCTCCCCCAATGATAGGGCAGCAAGTTCGCTTTTTAGCTGCTTATATGATTCATATTGGTTTATGTATGCTTCTTTTTCTACGAATAACTCATCCGATGCAAACTGATCCAATAAATGAATATGATGCTTATCATCCATTAACTCCTGTGACTCATGTTGACCATGAATATCGATTAATGTAGCCCCTACTTCACGCAGCATCGCAATTGGCATTAACTTGCCATTTACACGGCAAACACTTTTACCATTATCATTAATATCGCGACGTAAAATAATCATACCTTCATCTACTTCAATACCCAATTCAGCACATTTTTCGTACGCTGGATGCGGACCTTCAGACAAAGTAAATAGACCCTCAAGCTCCGCCTTTTTCGTGCCATGACGGATAAATTCTTGAGAGCCTCTACCTCCTGCTAAAAGTTGAACTGCATCAATAATAATCGACTTACCTGCACCTGTTTCTCCCGTTAGTACAGTTAATCCGTCCTGAAATTCCACCGTTAATTCATCGATAATAGCGAAATTTTTAATTGATAATTCTTTTAACAAGATCTTCACCCCTAGTTTAAAGCATTTCTAATAATCTATTTTTGACTACTTCGCGCATTGATTCTTCGCGACATAAAATCATAATCGTATCATCGCCACAAATAGTTCCTAGAATTTCTGTCCAATCAAGATGGTCAAGTAATGAGCCGATTGCATGCGCATTACCCGGTAATGTTTTCATTACTAAGAAATGACTTGCACCGTCAATGGACACAAAAGCATCTGCTAAAGCACGGTGTAACTTTTGTATCGGATTGAAGCGTTGATCAGCTGGAAGACTATACTTATAACGACCATCTTGCAATGGTACTTTTATTAAATGTAACTCTTTTATATCGCGTGAAATAGTAGCTTGAGTCACATTATAACCAGCCTCTTTTAATAAATCGACCAATTCATCCTGTGTTTCAATTTCACGGTTGGCTATCATATCTCGAATACGGATATGTCTTTGACTTTTATTCATTTTTTCACCTCTATGCATAAGTATGCTATATCTACTTTACGTTATCATCATTTGTTGTAATTGACAAGAAAAAAAGAAATTAACATGCGATATTATACTCTTGACATTCGTTACTATCATTATTTTACACCGTCATTTATTATTGATTGAAAAAAACACTACAATATTTACCTAGTAAAAAAACTTGAAAATGCCTTCTTTGTTGAATAATCACGTCAGCATCCTATCTTCTATAGGGTGTATGAGAACATAATAATAGATCCATTCTTGCTTCCTTAGTAAACAGTTTCTTGAAGATAAAGAAAATGACTCTGGTCAGGGCAGTATGAGCTGCCAACACAATTTAACAAAGAATTCTTGTCCTAGACTTGTTGATTTTTCACCACTATTATTTTAACGTAAAATCAAAAAACGCCCCTTTATAAGGGCGTTTGTTATTTATTTTAGTTGAGCATGGGCATCTTTTACAATGTCAGCTAAATGACCAATACTTTCTACTTGTTCATCAGGCTGCGGATTGTATAAATGGAATAAAAATTCAATATTCCCTTCGCCACCTGTGATTGGGGAATAGGATGCTGCTTTTAAAACAAAACCTATCTCAGTAGCGAATGAAGCTACTTTTTCCAATACTTCTACATGTACTTTCGCATCGCGAATAACACCTTTTTTGCCGACTTTCTCTTTACCAGCTTCAAACTGGGGTTTTACAAGAGCAATCACATCGCCACCTGGCATTAAAACTGTTTTTAATACCGGTAATATAAGCTCTAACGAAATGAACGATACATCAATAGTCGTGAACTCAGGTAGACCTTCAGCAAGATCTGGTGCCGTTACATAACGGAAATTAGTTTTTTCCATAACGGTTACACGCTCATCCGAACGGATTTTCCAAGCGAGTTGATTGGAGCCAACATCAAGTGCATAACAATGTTTTGCACCATTTTGTAAAGCACAATCGGTGAAGCCACCGGTAGAAGAGCCAATGTCTAACATCAGTTTACCATCTACTGATACATCAAAAATTTCTAATGCTTTCTCCAACTTCAAACCACCGCGGCTAACATATTTTAACTGCTGTCCTTTAATCGATAATTCTTGATCTTCAGGAATTTTTTCACCCGCTTTATCCACACGTACTTCCATTGAATACACTTGACCAGCCATTATTAATCGTTTTGCTTTTTCACGTGTTTCGACCATACCTCGTTGTACGAGCAATAAATCGACACGTTCTTTTTGTACTTTACTTGTCATTATGCTTTTAGACCCGCTTGCTTCGTTTTTTTCTCAACGACCGCTTCTATACGTTTAATCGTTTCTTCTGTCGTTAAGTTAATATCATTTAATAATAAATCAACATCACCATGCTCTATAAATTCATCCGGTATCCCCATGCGGTTGACAAGAGATGTATCATAGCCATGAATGTTTGCAAATTCTAGAACTGCACTACCAAAGCCACCTTGTAACATCGCTTCTTCAATCGTCACAATCGGTGTTTTAGCAACGAATAATGCATGAAGCATATCTTCATCTAGTGGTTTGATGAAACGCGCGTTTACCACTTCTACTTCAACGCCCTTCACAGCCAATGCTGCAGCGGCTTCTTGTGCCATTGGAATTGTCGTACCAAAAGTAAGAATGGTTGCGTCCTTACCTTGTGATAATACTTCCCAAGTACCGATTTTAATCGGTGTTAACACTGAATCCATCGTTACACCTAAGCCGTTACCACGAGGGTATCGTAAGGCGATTGGGCCGTCATCATAATCAAATGCGGTCTTCACCATATGCTGTCCTTCATTCTCATCTTTTGGCATCATAATGACAATATTCGGCATCGAGCGTAAAAATGAGATATCAAAAACGCCTTGATGTGTTTCACCATCAGCACCTACTAAACCAGAACGATCAATACCGATTACAACATTTAGGTTCATGCGACAAATATCATGTAATACTTGGTCATACGCACGTTGTAAAAACGTTGAATAGATTGATAGGAATGGTTTAATCCCTTGTGTTGCCATACCAGCAGCCATTGTTGTAGCATGTTGTTCAGCAATACCTACATCAAAGAAGCGTTTTGGAAATTCTTTCGCGAAACTTTCTAGTTTTGAGCCGACTGGCATAGCAGGTGTAATTGCAACAATGCGATCATCTTCACGAGCGATAGTAGAAACCGTATCTGCGATAAGTTTAGACCATCCAGGTGCTTGATTTGAAGATTTTACGAAATCCCCTGTTTCCATCTTATAAGGGCCTGTTCCATGCCAAGTACCAATTTTATCATTTTCAGCAGGTGAGTAACCCTTGCCTTTTTTCGTGATGACATGAATAATGACTGGACCTTCTGTACGCTTAGCAATTTGTAAAGTCGATTCTAGCGCATCAAAATCATGACCATTAATTGGTCCTAAATAAGTGAAGCCAAGTTCTTCAAAAAACATACCCGGTACGACTAAATATTTTAAGCCATCTTTAAAACGTTCTGCCGTAGATGCTAAGCGATCACCAAATGCCGGAATTCGTTTTAATAAGCCTTCCACATCATCTTTTACTTTTGTATACGGTGTCGCAGTACGCATGCGAGTCAACATATTATGCATAGCACCAACATTGGGCGCTATTGACATTTCATTGTCATTTAAAATAACTGTCATATTCGTTTTTTCATGACCAATATGATTTAATGCTTCAAGAGCCATACCACCTGTTAACGCTCCATCACCGATGATTGGTATGACAAAGTTTTTTTTGTTTTGCACATCGCGAGCTGCGGCCATCCCCATTGCGCCCGATAGTGATGTTGAACTATGACCTGTTTCCCATACATCATGTTCACTTTCATTGCGTTTTGGAAAACCACATAGTCCTTTATATTGGCGTAAAGTATCAAATTGATCCGCACGACCCGTTAAAATTTTATGGACATATGCTTGATGTCCAACATCAAATAAAAACTTATCTTCGGGGCTATTAAATACACGATGTAGTGCAATTGTTAGCTCCACCACTCCTAAATTCGGACCAATATGTCCACCAGTACCAGAGCACTTTTCAATTAAAAATTCACGTATATCGGCAGCAAGTTCCTGCAATTGTTTTTTTGTTAAATTTTTAAGAAAGGATGGACTAGATATCGTATTTAAATCCACACCATCACACACCTTTTCATATCATTGATTAATTAATCATACGATGTTTTTTTCACTATTATAACAGTCGTTTCCTCTAACATAAAGCGTTAAGGTTCATTACTTGTTACGATTTACAATATAATCGGTTAGATCTTCTAAATATTTTTTATCGGAAGGAATTTGAGCTAAACAATGCAATGCTTTTGAAGCATGTTGTGCTAGTTTTTCTTTTGCACCTGCTAAAGTTAATAGCGAAGGATATGTACTCTTGTCGCTCGCTTCATCTTTACCAGCGGTTTTACCTAATTCTTCAGTTGTGCCTTCTATATCTAAAATATCGTCTTTTATTTGGAAAGCTAAGCCGATATGGTAAGCGTATTCTACTAGTAATTGGCGTTGTTGTTCGGTAGCACCTGCAAGAAGTGCACCTGCCTCGATACTGAAGCGTATAATAGCACCCGTTTTATTTTCATGAACGCGTATTAATTCTTCTAAAGTCAGCTGACGTTGTTCACCCTCGATATCAAGGACCTGCCCACCAACCATTCCTTCTGCTCCTGCTGTCTCGCTTAACAGGTTGATTAGTGCGAGTTTCACTTCTGCTGACACATGATCAAGACGCGCAATAATACCAAAAGGTAACGTGTTCAAAGCATCTCCCGCTAACGTAGCATGAGCTTCTCCGAACATTTTATGATTTGTCGGTTTGCCACGTCTGAAATCATCATTATCCATACTCGGTAAATCATCGTGAATTAACGAATAGGTATGAATCATCTCCACTGCTGCTCCAACCGCGTACCCTGCTTTTGCTTCTACTTGTAGATGTTCTAAAACAGCTAATACGAAAAGGGGTCTGACGCGCTTACCACCTGCTTTTAATGAGTAGAGCATTGCTTCTTTTAATGATTCTGGCGCTGCAATACTTTCGACTAAATCATACATTGTATTTTCCATCAAGGGAATTTCTGTGGCCATAAATTGCTGTAGGTTATCCGTCATGTCCTTTTACTCCTTTTCCATATCTGTAAATGGGTGTTCTTCGCCATGGTCATCCATAATAGTAACGAGTTGTTTCTCGGCATGTTCCAATTGTTCATGGCAATATTGTGACAATTTCATACCATCTTGATAAAGTTCAATTGCTGCTTCAAGAGGTACTTCCCCTTTTTCAAGTTTCATGACAATCTCTTCAAGCTGTGAAATTGAATCTGCAAAATTTTGCTTTTTAGTAGCCATTTTTTATTCCTCCTGTGCTTTGTCAATTGATTGCACCGCGACATTGGCTTGCCCATCATGAAAATGTAATCGCAGTGTTTGTCCAACCATCATTGAATCGACAGTTTTTATCACTTCTTGATCATCATAGGCAATTGCATAACCCCGCGACATAATCGCCAATGGATTGAGCGCTTCCAGCGTACGTATTGTCGACACAAAGCGGTTTTTTTGTTGTTGCAACAATTGTTGCATCGCATGGTGCAAGGCGTTGTTATGACGCTCAACTATTTTTAGTTCATATTGGATTTCTTTTAATGGACATTGATTTTGCAACCTATTTGCAAGTTGCTGCAAATGGCTCCTATTTTTCTGTAGCACATCGTTTGTGGCGCGAATAAGTCGGTCATCTAAACGTAATAATTCGTCGATGAACGGACGATAGAGTCGTTCTGGATACACCATTGGATAAGCTTGACGAATACGATTCAAGCGCGCTCTCTCGTGTTTGACTAATGCCTGTGTATTTTGGTGAATTCGCGCTTGCATAGACAGTATTTTTTGCATCAAATCCGTTTGATCTGGTACAGCCATTTTTGCTGCTGCTGTTGGTGTTGGCGCTCTCATATCGGCGACAAAATCGGCAATTGTTGTATCTGTTTCGTGACCAACCCCACTGATGATTGGCACGCGACTTTCAAATATCGCTTCTGCTACAAGCTCTTCGTTGAAAGCCCAAAGATCTTCAATTGAACCGCCACCACGACCGACAATTAATGTGTCAACCTCTCCATGGTCATTCGCCTGATGAATTGCTTGAACGATACTTGCTGCTGCATTTTTACCTTGTACAAGCGCCGGGAAAATAATGACTTTCGCTAGTGGATAGTGACTTTGTAATGTCGCTAAAATGTCTCGGATTGCCGCACCGGTTTGAGCTGTAACAACCCCAATACAACGCGGGTATTTTATGATTGGTTGCTTAAATTCCTCTTTAAATAAACCACGTGTTTGCAACTCTTTTTTTAATTGTTCAAACGCTAAATGCAAACTGCCAAGACCATCTGGTTGCATATCTTTCACATATAATTGATAGCGTCCCGCTGACTCATAGACATTCGTATCACCGCGTAGCAACACCTTCATACCACTTTCTGGCTTAAAGGGTAATGTGCTGGCGCTTGAGGCATACATAATCGCCTGAATTTGTGCACGGTCATCTTTTAAAGTAAAGAAAATATGACCGGAATTATGCACTTTGACATTCGATAATTCACCTTTTACATAGACATCACGAAGATGTGGATCCGCTTCAAATTTACGCTTTATATACTTCGTTAATGCTTGGACCGTTAAATAATTCGTTGACATATTTTCGTCTCCTTCTACTAACGAGAAACTGTGTCATTTTCTGAAGTAATTATTTTTACAATATAAAAGCTGTCTTTCCGTAGAAAAACAGCTTTCTATATTACTATTTTACCTTAAAAGCAGCTATTTGTCTTACGCTAGCTTTACTTTTGCTTTAGCAGATTGGAGTGTATTAACAAGCAACATCGTGATGGTCATTGGACCAACACCACCTGGCACAGGAGTTATTGCAGCTACTTTTTCAAACACATCATCAAAATCAACATCCCCACAAAGCTTGCCATTTTCATCGCGATTCATACCGACATCAATAACGACAGCACCTTCTTTAATATGCTCTGCCTTGATCATCTTCGCGCGACCTACAGCTACGACTAGAATATCAGCCTGCGTTGTCATTGCGGCAAGATCTGGTGTTTTAGAATGACAGTATGTTACCGTTGCGTCTTGTTGTAATAACAATTGACCCATTGGTACGCCTACGATATGACTTCTGCCAACTACCACCGCATGTTTGCCCGCAATTTCGACATTGGAGTATTGTAGTAATTTCATAACACCATGTGGCGTACATGGTAAAAATGTCGGTTGCCCTAATAACATTTTACCAACACTTACGGGATGGAAACCGTCAACATCCTTATGTGGTGAGATTGATTCAATTACATGTTGTTCATCAATATGTTTTGGCAATGGTAATTGTACTAAAATACCATCTATTTTCGCATCAGTATTTAATTTAGCGATATGCGCGAGCAATTCTACCTCAGTTGTTTCTTTTGGTAAACGAATAAGTTCAGAATAAATCCCTAATTGTGCACATGCTTTTTCTTTATTTGCAACATATGTATGTGATGCAGCATCATCGCCTACTAAAATGACCGCTAGGCCTGGCGTAATACCTTGGTCCACTAATTCCTTGACCTCTTTTTGAATTGTTAATCGGATTTGAGCTCCAATTTCTTTACCATTAATAAGTTTGTTTGACATATTCTCCACTCCCACATTAGCGTTAACGAAAATGTCACTGTAGCGCATTTGACATGCCACTACAGCTACACTAATCGCTTAGAATTTTGATAGTACTCCATTGACGAACTTACTTGATTTTTCATCACCGAAGATTTTACTAATTTCGATTGCTTCGTTGATTACTACATTTTTTGGTGTTTCTGGTGTGAAAAGAAGCTCATATGCAGATAAACGTAAAATCGTACGTTCTATTTTTGCTAAACGATCAAATGACCAGTTTTCAAGTTTTTCAGATAATGCTTCATCGATGGCAGGAAGGTTTTCAACTGTACCTAATACAAGTCCTTCGAAAAATTCATTGACATCTTCTTCGCCAATAGTATGTGAGATTGCTTCCTCAACAGTTAATTCAGTGTTTTCTAGTTGAAAAAGTGTTTGTAAGGCTTTTTCACGCGCTTCGCGTCTTTTCATTTTTTACTGCTCCTTTATACGATTACAAATACTCGAAAAGTCGAATGCTGTAAGCTGTATCAATTATTTTCATATGAAATTTATTCTATCATATTTTTCCCCATCATAATATGCTTTACCAGAACTTTTAAAAAGTCTGACAATAACGAGCAACTTCTGTCATTTTCAAACTTCTACTAAATGACTTTATAGGCAATAAAAGGGAATTGATTAGACCATATGACCATTAAAAAGATTTTTTAATCAATAGTTGAGAATGAAGACCAAAAGGCGGCGTCATTTACGCACAAATTATGCGCTAGATGAATGGACAAAGAGCCATAAAAAAAAGCTATCAAACAATAAAACATGATCAATCATGTTTTATTGTGATAGCTTTAATTTTGGGCATTAATCAGCTTTTGAAGTTGTCGCTTGATCAAATTGAATTCCCGTAATATGAACATTAACCTCTTTTGTTGCTAATTCAGTCATATTTTCGATTGATTCACGAATTTGACGTTGAACCTCTCTCGCTACATGAGATACCGCTACTCCATATTGCACGGTGCAGTATACATCGATGATTAGGCCTTCATCCGTCCATTCTGTTTTGATCCCTTTACCATGAACTTTTTTACCGAATTTTTCTGCTACGCCTGTTGCAAATGTACCTCTAGTACCCGAGATTCCCTCTACTTCAGTTGTCGCAATTCCAGCAATCACTTCAATTACTTCAGGTGCTACTTCAATATCGCCTAAAGCAGTTTTCCCGTTAGGAGTGCTTTGTGGTAGCGATTGAATTTCTTTTTCAGCCATTAATTTTGCCCCTCTCATTTTAAGAATTGATCACGTCATTTTCTTCTAGGAATTTCGTATTGAATTCACCAGACTTGAAGACATCGTTGTTCATTAATTTCTCATGGAAAGGAATTGTTGTATGAATACCAGGCCCCTCAACAACAAACTCACCTAGTGCACGTTTCATTTTTGCAATTGCTTCATCACGTGTATCTGCATGCACGATCAATTTAGCAACCATCGAATCATAGTAAGGTGGAATTGTATAGCCAGCATACATTGCGGAATCGACACGAACACCGATACCACCTGGAGCTAGATAATTTTCAATCTTACCTGCTGAAGGCATGAAGTTTTTGTATGGGTTTTCAGCGTTAATACGGCATTCAATTGCCCAACCATTCACTTTCACATCTTCTTGTTTATACACCAATTTTTCACCAGATGCAATTTTTAGCTGTTGTGCAACTAAATCAACACCCGTAATTTCTTCGGTAATTGTATGCTCCACTTGGATACGTGTATTCATTTCCATGAAGTAGAATTTATCTTCTTTATAATCATAGATGAATTCACATGTACCTGCACCGCGATAATTACAAGCTAGTGCAGCTTTCACTGCAGCCTCACCCATCTCCAGGCGACGTTCTTCTGAAAG
This sequence comes from Kurthia sibirica, assembly GCF_003143975.1. Lineage (GTDB taxonomy): Bacteria > Bacillota > Bacilli > Bacillales_A > Planococcaceae > Kurthia > Kurthia sibirica. The sequence continues at coordinate 75,489 of NZ_QFVR01000008.1, forward strand.
TGCTGGTGATGGTGCTTCTTCCACTAACTTTTGCATACGGCGTTGGACTGTACAGTCACGTTCACCTAAGTGAATTGTGTTGCCATAGTTATCAGCTAATACTTGGATTTCACAGTGACGGAAATCTTCTATGAATTTCTCCATATAAACACCAGGGTTTCCGAATGCTGCTGCTGCTTCTTTTTGCGTAACTTGGATACCTTTAATTAAATCTGCTTCGTCACGCGCTACACGGATACCTTTACCGCCGCCGCCTGCTGTCGCTTTAATAATGACAGGATACCCAAGCTCTTTTGCTACGATTATCGCTTCATGCTCATCTGCAACTAAACCTTTTGATCCGGGTACAGTAGGAACACCCGCTGCAATCATCGTATCTTTTGCTACGTCTTTGATACCCATAATTTTGATTGAATCTGAAGTGGGTCCAATAAATGTGATCCCCGCATCTTCACACGCTTCAGCGAATCCAGCATTCTCAGCTAAAAATCCGTAACCAGGGTGAATACCATCACAGCCTGTTTTTTCTGCAACTGCTAAAATACGATCTATTTTTAAGTAACTATCTGCTGAAAATTTAGGTCCGATGCAATAAGCTTCGTCCGCTAACTGCACATGAAGTGCTTCGGCATCTGCTTGTGAATAAACAGCGACAGATTGAATACCTAATTCTTTACATGCTCGAATTACACGAACTGCTATCTCACCACGATTTGCTATTAATACTTTTTTCATGATTATATCCCCCTTACGCTTCTCTTACTAAGAATAGAGGTTGACCGTATTCAACTAACTCGCCATTTTCAACAAGAATTTCTACGATTTCTCCCGTAACTTCAGCTTCGATCTCATTGAAAAGTTTCATAGCTTCAACGATACAAACGATTGATTCTTCGCCTACCTTATCGCCTACTTGAACGAATACAGGTGATTCAGGGTTTGGTGAAGAATAGTAAGTACCGACCATTGGTGATGTGATTTTATGTAAATTTTCATCAGCAACTACTTCCGCTTTTGGTGCTTCAGGAGCTTTTGGTGCCTCAGGAGCTTTTGCTGCTACTGGAGCTGCTACCGGTGTTTCAATAGTTGGCGTCACCGCTACAGTTGATTGCGTTACGACAGTTTGTCCACTATTTTTTTTAAGTTTTAGTTTTGTGTTATCTTGCTCGAATACTAATTCATCTACTGAAGACGCATCCACCAATTTAATAATCTCACGAATTTCTTGAATTTTTAACATTTCAAACTCCCCTTATTGTGTGTATTATAATACAACTCTTATTTTATCGCTTTTTTCTAACTTTTGAAACTATTTATTAAAAAACAGATTTTTTAATACTATAAACAGCAAATTTACGCTTGAAGTACAAGCAAAATTTTCTGAAAAAAGAAAATATACAATTCGTTAACCAATCAAAAAACAGTGTAAACGATTACAGTTCAAGTACATATTAGCAATACCCCTTCTGTACTACTACAGAAGTTAATTAGCTACTACTATTAATTAATTTTATTAGTAGGTACTAACTTATATTAAAAGAAAAAGCCTCTCTATTATGAGAGGCCTTTACATTAAGCGCGTGAAACGTATGAACCTTCTTCAGTGTTAATGATCAGCTTATCGCCTTCGTTAACAAAGAATGGTACGTTTACAACTAGGCCAGTTTCCATTTTAGCTGGTTTAGAACCACCTGAAGCAGTATCACCTTTAATGCCAGGCTCTGTTTCAGCAACTGTTAATTCAACTGTATTTGGAAGTGTTACGCCAAGAATTTCACCTTCGTAAGACATCACTTGTACTTCCATGTTTTCAAGCAAGTATTTTAACTCATACTCAAGTTGGTTTTCGTTTAATTCAATTTGTTCATATGTTTCAGTATCCATGAATACATGGTTATCACCTGAAGCATATAAATATTGCATTTTTTTATTGTCAATTTGTGCTTTTTCAACTTTTTCGCCTGCGCGGAAAGTTTTTTCAGTTACGTTACCATTACGGATATTACGCAATTTCGAACGAACAAAAGCTGCGCCTTTACCTGGTTTTACGTGTTGAAACTCGATTACGCGGAAAAGGTTACCATCGACACCGATTGTTAAGCCTGTTTTAAAATCATTTACTGAAATCATACTGAATTTCCTCCAAATATTAAATTATAAAATAATTAACTCTTTCGTAGCATGTGTAAGAACTTCATTGCCGGTAGTCGTAATAAGAATATCATCTTCAATACGCACACCACCAATGCCTGGTAAATAAATTCCCGGTTCGCATGTTACTGCCATTCCCGGTTCTAATACATAGTTAGAACGATGTGACAATCCAGGACCCTCGTGAACCTCTAAACCAATACCATGTCCGGTAGAGTGACCAAATGCTTCACCATAGCCTTTATCTTTAATATAATCACGTACGATTGCATCCGCTTCAACACCAGTCATCCCTGGTTTGAATTCTTTCACACCAATGAGTTGGGCTTGCAGTACAATGTCGTAGATTTCCTTTAGCTTAGCAGAAGGCTCTCCAACTGCGACTGTACGTGTTGTATCAGAAATATAACCTTGGTAAAGTGCACCATAGTCTAAAGTAACAAAGTCACCTTTTTCTATCATTTTATCAGTTGCAACGCCATGTGGCAATGCCGAGCGTAAACCCGATGCAACAATTGTATCAAATGACGATTGTGTTGCACCTTGTTTTCTCATGAAAAATTCTAATTCATTCGAGACATCTAACTCGGTAATACCCGGTTTAATATAGTTAATAATATGTTCAAATGCTGCATCAGCTATTTCGCATGCTACTTTAATTATTTTAATTTCTTCTGGTGTCTTAATCAAGCGAATCTTCTCAATAATATCCGCAACCCCAATAAGTTCCACTTTTATGAATTTTTCGTATAGTAAGAATTGTGCATAAGTAATATTTTCTTTTTCAAATGCTAGTTTTGAAATGCCCATTTCTTTCACTTGCGTGGCAATTTCTTCTACCATTGTCGCCTTATGCTGCGCAATTCTAAATTGTGTTATTTCCTTGGCAGCTTGTTCCATATAACGGAAATCCGTAATAAAGACCGCATCATTTTTGCTGATGATTGCGACACCCGCAGTACCAGTAAAGCCAGTCATATAACGCAAATTATATGGGTTTGTAATTAATAAACCATCGATGTTTTGAGCGGATAATAACGTTCTTAATTTCGTCAACTTTTCCATTAATATAAGTCCCCTTTATGTGTTTTTAATAATGAACGGATCGCTGCTTCATAGCCAAAAATGCCTAAACCACTTATTTGTCCTACACAAACTGGTGCCAAAAATGAGTGATGGCGAAACGCTTCTCGTTTATGTATATTCGAAATATGCACTTCAATAACTGGTACATCAATACCTGCAATCGCATCACGCAAAGCAATACTTGTATGCGTATAGGCACCAGGATTGAAAATGATACCATCTATATCCCCGTCTTCCGCTTCATATAACCAATCGATTAATTGACCTTCGTAATTCGATTGTTTTAATTCAATCTCTGAATCATATACACGTAAAATATTCTCAAGCATTTCAGCAACATCTTGTAAAGTTTCGCTGCCATAAATTGCTGGTTCACGTTTTCCTAGACGATGCAAATTAGGACCGTTCAAGCATAGATATTTCAACTGACTCGCCTCCTTATTCATATTATTCCATTATTTTAACATATACTTCGGAATTCGTAACGTTTTCCCCTTGCCCTAGTTTATCAGTAGAGTTTCATTTCTTTTTTTAGTACAATTAAAGAAGTTTTTACTATACATAAGAGAGCGGTGTAAATTTGAGTAAACAATCACCATCACCGATTTACGGTGGTCAGGCATTAGTTGAAGGTGTCATGATGGGTGGCGGCGAGCATACGGTATCTGCTGTCCGTCGAAATGATGGCACAATCGAATACTATTATGCCAAACGGACGAAAAAGCCACTATATCAAAAAATGAAAAAAATCCCTATTTTGCGTGGTGTGATCGCTTTAATAGAATCTGCAGCGAACGGTTCAAAACATCTTCAGTTTGCTAGCGACCGCTATGATGTTACACCTGGCGAGGAAGTAATCGAAGAGAAAAAACCTGAAGGAAGCGGTAAATTATCACTCTGGTTAGGCGTTGCAGCCATTGGTGTATTATCATTTTTATTCGGTAAATTCCTCTTTACGATGATTCCGGTTTTTATCGCTCAACTTTTCTCTGGTATTTTCGAATCTAAAACGGAGCAAATTATTTTAGAGAGCTTTTTCAAGCTACTTTTATTACTTACCTATATTTACCTTGTGTCGCTGACACCACTCATTAAACGCGTCTTCCAATATCATGGTTCTGAGCATAAGGTAATCAATTGTTACGAAAATGGTGAAGAATTAACAATCGCAAATGTTCAAAAACAATCACGCTTACACTATCGTTGCGGCTCAAGTTTTATGCTCTTTACAGTAATTGTAGGAATGATTGTCTACTTCTTCGTACCCATCGATCCATTTTGGTTGCGAATCGTCGATAGATTACTACTTATTCCCGTAGTTCTTGGTCTATCATTTGAAGTACTACAAGCGACAAATGCTTGCCGTAATATTCCCGTACTTCGTTTTTTAGGCTACCCTGGTCTTTGGTTGCAGCTTTTAACAACAAAGGAACCATCAGACGACCAAGTCGAAGTGGCAATCGCTTCTTTTAACAAACTAAAAGAAGTAGAAACAAACCCAGAAGTTATTAAAGAAATGCATATATAAAAAGAGCCTGAGACAACCGTATTTTCAACAGAGAAAATCCCGTATGATTTTTCGAAATCATACGGGATTATTCATTTCAATCAATTGAACGCTTTCTGCGCGTTCAATTGATTTGATGATTCGTATGGGAGACAGACTATTTTTGTTCTGTCCCAGACTCTTTTTCTTGCGCGACTAATCTTAGATTTTGCCAAACTCTATTTTTTAATACTGCCTATAGATTATGCAGGATCTACTCGATATTATAGCGTGTATACGATACAATTATACATAGATTATTTTTGTAATTTTCTGAAAGGGGACTTGAGAAATATGAGAAAACTTTTATTTAATATACTATTATTCTGTGCAATTGGCATCATTTTATTTGCTACTAATTTAGTCAGTGGCAAACTAATTGCTTGGATTTTAGTACCTATTGTTAGTATTTTTATTTTTTTAACATTTATGCAAGTCAAAAAAGAATATAACAAGCTTCGTAGGCAACAAGATGAAAAAAGCCCCTATTAGATGACTTTTTCAAGCGACATCTTATAGGGTGCAGTTTAAAAAATAGGCGAACTCGTTCATTTTTATTTTTTCATACGGCGAATCATATAAGTAATCGCGTAACCTGCTGCAAAAATAGCTAAATAATAAACACCATACACTAAATTATCGGTGGGTAGCACAATCATGAATACGACGATAAATGCTATGGTTGAAATACCAATGGCCGGTAAAATGTGATAATGGTGAATAGCACAGGCTATACCTTGTATTAAAAATGTAAGTGGGAACACAATAATTAAACATAATACAAAAATGGATAAACTGGCTTTCGTATCCCCAAATGCGCCGGTCATTGACAAAGCCGTACCAGCTAGCATTGTAAACGCCGGTAAAAAGTAGGCAGCTAATTTATTTAAATTCATCTGTACACTCCTCTATCGCTCTCTTGCTCATTATTTTATAATACCATATGGCAAATTGAAAAACAGTAACACATTCTAAAATTCGATAGAAAACAACGGGATCATTTAGAAAGCATTCAAAAAGAACTATGCTATTTTCTGAAAATTTCCACATGGAAATTTTCACCTTTCACCCGCCTCCAACACATACTATATATCCTTCCTACGAACAATTGAATTAAACTCAAAATAAAAAGGCTCTGTGTCAAATGTTAGGGTGAATGAAATTGGATTTTCAATTTCATTCACCTTTTTCATTTAGCCCAGATGTAAACCAACTTCTTTATACTTTAATGTTAGTAAGATTTTCGCTCTAAATCAATCAAATCGTTTATAACCCTATGCATGTCGTTTCATTGATTCCTATCCATTACAATGATTTCTACTTGATCACCGAACCTTTGTAAGTACTATTTTATCGTATCTTTTCGATGATTTGGCAAGATAGCAATCGGTTCATGTGTTTTTGCATTGGCAATGATTAGTTGGAATTTACCGGCATTTGTATCTCCTTTATATGCATCAATTGCGATTGCTTTTGGTAGCGTGACACCTGACACTAATTGTTGTTCTGCGACTTGATCAAAACGACGAATAACAGTTGAACTAGCTGTCCCCATTTTCTCAGCAACTGATTGGAATGTAGGTGATTTAACGCATAGCATTTGAATTGCTTGATGCCATTCTTTTGAAAAGCGTTGATCACGTTCAATAAAAGAAATTTTTTCTGAAAAATGTTTTCCACAAGAACAGACATAGCACCGACGCTTATAATACAAAACCATAAGTCGTTCAAACCATTTTATGTGCTTTTTTCTGTCTATTTTTAGGTATGTTCATCATGATTAAAAGAAATAGCGAGGACTCCTGCCGAAAAACAAGTACTAAGCAATCCTTTATTTTCACCGTAGGTGAAAATAAATAGTGCGTTACTTGTCAGCGGAAAACTCTCGCTATTTCTAATTGTCTAAAACATGAATCATTTTAATACCCCAACATATAGAATAGAACCAATAAAAAACCCTCAGCAAATGCACTTGCTGAGGGTTTTCCATCACAACTACCGTTTAACTCCATGTGACATAGATACACTTAACGATCAATATTTATAATTCCATTCATCAGTTTTGTACTTTGTTAACGCTAAATTTTGAACAAAATCCTCCTGTTGTGCGGTTAAGTTATATTCTACTAATTCAATAGCTAATGCTTCTTGAAAGCCCGTGTGAAATGCTTCTATACACATGGCAACATCAATCATTTTTGTTGTTAGTGAGTTGATTGCTACCGCTTTTTCAGGTAATTTTTTCGCCATTCTCACTTTAGCTTCAGGCGATGCAAATTTAAATAATGATAATAATTTTTCTTGATCCAAATCAATTAAAATTGCACCATGTTGTAAAATCACACCTTCTTGTCGGGTTTGTGCACTGCCTGCTACTTTTTTACCTTCTACGACAAGTTCATACCAACTCGATGCATCAAAACATACTGCGCTCTTAGGTTTTGTCAAATCTTCTAATTGCTCCGTTGATTTTGGTACAGAAAAATAGGCTTCTAAACCGAGATTTTCAAAGCCTTTTAATAAGCCCTCACTCAATACACGATAGGCTTCTGTAACCGTCTTCGGCATATTTGGATAATGTTCTGATACAATTATACTATAGGTGAGCTCATGTTCATGTAAAACTGCGCGCCCCCCAGTCGGGCGGCGTACAAATCCGATGTTTTGCTTATGTATTTCATCAAAATTGATATCTCTAGAGGCTTTTTGAAAATAGCCGATGGATAAAGTGGCTGGCTGCCATTCGTAAAAACGGATGACGGGTGGAATAAGTCCTTTACCGTGCCAATGAAGTAATGCCTCATCCAATGCCATATTATACGCAGCATCGCATTTACCTGAATTTATAAAATACCATTTACTCGTCATGTGCAAATCTCTCCCCCCAAATATCAACGCTTCTATTTTAACAAACAGTGTAGACTATATCCACTTCTTCTTTTATAATAGTAGTATAAGATAGAAGGGGGAATATGATTGTGAGTAGTTGGATATATAGTGTTATCATTATCCTCGTTGTAATTATCGCATATGCTTTATTTAATGCATGGCGTGCAAAAAGAGCTGTAACGACTCTTTCAGAGGAAGAATTTAAAGCGGGTTACCGCAAAGCCCAGCTGATTGATGTTCGTGAAAAGAAAGAATTTGATGCAAGCCATATTTTAGGTGCGCGTAATCTTCCTTCAACTCAAATTCGTACTCGTCAAAAAGAATTACGTAAAGATACACCTATTTACTTATATTGCGATACTGGCGGACGTAGCTCTCGTGCAGCTCTATTCTTAAAAGGCAAAGGCTTTACTGAACTTTATCAACTACAAGGCGGCTTCAAAAAGTGGTCAGGTAAAACTAAATCAAACTATTAATTCTAGCTACATACTAGAAATTAAAGATGCGACAATTTCATTCAGTTGATTTTGCCGCATCTTTTTTATATGATTCTAACCATGTTACAATATAGACATAATCCATTTTGAGGAGGAAAAATTATTTCTAATTATCTATTTGGTTTTAAAGATGATTTATCAGACAGCCTACCTATTTATTCTGAATACGCTACTTTATTTAAAGAAATAATCCGAAAATTAACAGTCCATCATCCAGCAGATTGGAAAATTATTAATCTTGTCTTAAACAATAATCAATTCGCAGAACATTTAAAAGAACTCATGGCAAAAAAACTCATTCATTTTGAACTGATTTCATATGTTTACGAAGCAGAAGCAACGCATCGCCTACAGCCAATCGCTTGGGATCAAAAAACAGATGAACTCATAGAAGCAGTCGATTTTTCAAATCGAATTATTTTCTTCCCAGAATATGAGGTCGCTATGTCGGAGTCAAAAATTTTCTATGCTAGTGATTGGAATAATAATGATGAACTCGTCTACTTTGCGCCATCTGTTGATAAAATCACTTTATTCATCGACAGTGTAAATGACAAACTACGTTCTGTACTGATGAAACAAGTTAGCTATATGGTCGATACAGATGATGGTGTTAAACGTAGCAATATTGGCGCTAGTGATTTAATTACGCGAGAGGATGTCTTTTTAGAACCAACATTAAAACGTGATATTTTCCGCTCTATTGATGAATTTTTTAAAAAGGATAGTAATTTTTTCGAGTTTTATGGATTACCTTATAAACGTGGTATTTTACTGTACGGTGCACCTGGGAACGGTAAAACTACTTTAGTCAAATCGATTACGGGTACAGTTGATGCACCCGTAGTTTATTGGCAAATTACCGAGCATACGGATAGTGATTCGATTCAAGAAGTTTTCCGTCTCGTCAATTCACTGGCGCCTGCAGTACTTGTCATCGAAGATCTTGATTCAATGCCTGAGTATGCACGTTCTATCTTTTTAAATACATTGGATGGTTCACAATCTCGAAACGGTATTTTCATCATTGGCACGACGAACTATCCTGAACGTATTGATAGTGCTTTGATTAATCGTGCAGGACGCTTTGATCGCGCTTATGAAGTGAAAGCGCCTAAAAAAGACATGCGTTATGATTATTTAGTCCGACTTGATCAACAAAAAATATTTAATGAAGATATACTAACTATAATCGCCAAAAAAACACGTAATCTTTCGGTCTCTCAATTGAATGAACTTTATATGTCTGTCGCATTAAATTGGCATTATGATGGCGAATTACGTTACGAAGAAGTGATCGAAGATTTACAAAAACAACGGAAACATGCAGAGAAAAAAGATTGGGAAGATGAAGACTCATCAATTGGATTCTAAAAAAGATAAAACGCTAATCAGCTTGATTAGCGTTTTTGTTATTATTTAAATCATCTATGATTAAAGATGCCAGCTGTATCCCATTTTGTATTGCTTCAGTTGTCCCCATTGTGTGGCTCGTATTGGCCATTGTGAAATACAAACCACTAATTTCTTCACAGCGTATAGGTGGTCTGAAAAACGCCTGTGAAAACGAGGCAGCTATAATACCATGAATTGTTCCCCGATAAATATTAAACTGTTCAGATAACTGTAACGGCGTCCAAATTTGTTCTTCAATGATATGAGGTTGAATATCGTGTCCAAAACGTTTTAATTTTTCGACAATTATTTGTTTCAAAGAAGCTAATTCTGCTCTATACGATACATTATCTTCCTCCGAATATGGAGCATTTGCCATAATAATCAATGAATCACCATAAGGAAAACGTTCCGGCTCAGTTGCGGCAGCATTAAATATATAGATGGTCGGATCAATGGCTAAATGATTATTAGACATCGCTTCAATTTCTTCTTCAATATCATTGGAAAATAATAATGAATGATGATTAAGTGATGTTGCATAGTTTAAACCCACTAAAAAAGTATACGATGCCGGCGTATTAATTCGCTCATCAAACCACTTATTTTTTGGTTTCTCTGCTGAATCTCCAGCCAAAAGGTTCGGAAAATCTTTCAAAATTAATTGACTCATCAAAATAGCATCTGCCTCTAGGCTTATATCATCGTTGATTTGTACACCTTCAATATGACCATCTTTGACATGGATTTGCGTAATCTTTTTTTCTGTATATATTCGAACGCCAAGTTCTGTGGCAACTTTAGCTAATGCCAATGGAATTTGCTGATTTCCCCCTTTTACTGAATAGACACCTTTTGATAAATTGGGGTATAAATAACCAGCCAAAAAAGCCGGCTTTGTTTTCGAACTAATATTTCCTTCATTTGCATAACGAGATAGAGCTTGAATAATATGTTCATTACTAAAATACTTGCGTAAAAACTGATCTAAATTTTCAAATGGTCTTAATTTAAGTAAGACATTACGAATAGGCATAGATACCAATTTAGTCCAAGAAGTAATTTGAAAAGCCGAATAAATTTGAGAAACATCCAAATACAAACGTTCAATTTCTTCCATGAAACGATCATAATTTTCACAACCAAAAGGATCTAATTCTGCTAGTTGTTCTTTCATAAATTCAACATCATTTGACACATAAAAATAGCTACCATCTTCAAATGAAATTTTTGTATGTTTTCTCAAATGATTGATTTGAAGATAATCTTCACTCTTTTTACCTGCTATTTTAAATAGACTTTGCAATACTTCCGGCATCGTAAAATAAGATGGCCCAAAATCAAATTGATGTTGACCAATACGAACAGGTAATATATTACCTCCGACATGTTTTTGTCTTTCATAAATGGCTACTTCAATACCTTCAGATGCTAACATGATGGCAGCGGATAAACCACCGATTCCTCCACCTATAATTGCTACTTTTGTCATTGACTATTCTCTCTCCTTTCCTTCGACTTGGCGACAACTAAGATGCTCGAAGAGACAATAATAATGAGTACACTTGATGGCCAATGACCAACTTTGATCCCGATTAAGATAGGCAGGCTCACGACAATTATAAATACACTATACATTCGTCCTTGCCATAGTGAATCTATACGCGTTAATTTCGTGGTCTCAAATAACATTAAAATATCATGGTAAAGCCCGTAATAACCAAATAACCACTCAATTGAATAGCATAGAATAAGTATTCCGTATGACCGCGTTTGTAGTGCTCAAATAACGCCATAACCGGCATCATACAGTATTCAATAAAAAGGATCATCAAAAAAGTGAACATCGTGCGAAAAGCTATGCTCATATTTTGCGTTAAAGCTTTGGATAAAGCCATAACAACTACCCATAAACAAGCAATTGTAAAATAATAATAGTGACTAAACAAATCGTTTTCTCTAACGAAGGGCAGCAATCGAGCTGAACTGCAAAAAACATAACCTAATACAGCAATTATGAGCGTTAGACTGAGACCAACCTTTACCCCAAAACTTTTTACAAAATAAACTGTACTGACACTAGCAGCAAGATTTATTGTTACTAATACTAGCCACCAATACTTCTTTGGAGCCAAATCAAAAATGATCACTGCAAAACTACTCAATACGGCAACAAGCAAAATTATATAAAGCCATCGATTGGCATTTTTCGCCATATGCACTGCCCCTAACTAAGTACTATGAAATCATTAATTTTTTATTATTTAGTGGATTCCATAGAGCTTGAATACGTTCATCATGCACTTTAGATAATAGTAGTAATTCAGATACTTTAACTCTTCTGCCCGAGTCATTGCTGCGTGTTTTAATATTTTCAATGGTCATGTCTTTTAACCCTTCATTTAATGATTTACCAGTTAAACGACTATAAGCATTAGCAATATGCTCTTTTTCCAATAGTTCACATGATAATTGATTATAGATATCTTCTTTTGAGATTGTGTGCATCAGCAACTGCTTTTCCGTGCTATACAATTTTATATTTTCAATTAAAAAGCTTGTATTCGGTTCGTAATAACAAACAAAATGACGTTGTAGTGACTGCTCTAAGGAAAAATGGTCTTGTGCACAAATTTTACCTGCTTCGGATAGTGACACAATATCTTGAGTAGCTAAAATGATGCCATTTTTTGAAAGTCCTTGCACAATTGTCTCTAATTGTGTTTGTGGTAGACCGATAATATCTGAAAGCTCCTCATACTCTATTTTACTTGGGGCAATCGCTGCTAATAAATCAACAATCGCAGCCTCAAAAATACTTAATTGTTGGCGCGCACGTAATTCCACCTCTACATGATGTTCAATGATTGGCAAACTATAATCTGTTACTGTAGCAATCTTGTATTGTGCATCCAATTCTAACTTTTCCAAGAGCATATCAAGTTCTTCGACAGTCATTGTCATATAATCTCTCCTCTAACTTGAAATTTTCGTATCATTCGAATGAACTAAAAATGGTTGACTCACTGGTTTTTCGAATTTTTCAGCAAAGCTTGCAAATGGATTTTCAGCAATAGCTGCAAGCATTTTACTGCGCTGTTTAGCTGGAATATTATGCTGTATTAAATAATTAGTAAAGCCTTCTTCTTCTACTACAACGCGATTTTGCAAACTATCCGTTACGAAAACAAAAGTTTGTTGGGGCGTGAAATTTTGGACAATCTCAACCCAACTATATTGTTGATCTTCTATTAATACAACATTTTGTGACACGGCTAATTGTGGATTAAATTCCTTAGCTATTGTTAATTTGCTTGCATCAATAATTTCCTGCTTCCACTGCAATTGGTTCGTTAGATCATGAAGTTGCTCTTGCCAATTAAGCAATTGTTGACGTTTAATGACTGCCATCTCATGTTGTTTTTCTTTGTTCTCAATATTTTCGGAAATAGAGGTAATATTGGATACATATTCATTACCTTCTTCTGTATTGATTAATGTTTGTTTTTCCAAGTAATTTAGCTGTTGAACAATTAACTGATTAGCGCTTAGTAGTAGATCAATATTCTTTTTAGAATGAACGATGTCATGCTGCAAAACATCCATTTGCATATTCATTTCTTCTTTATCACTTTGGACTTCTTGTCCTTTTTCCTGACATTTATCCGTTAAAACAACAATATGCTTTTGTATGCTATCTAATGCTAAATCTTGTGATTCTAGCGATTCATATTTCAACATTAATTCTTCTTTAAATGATTTTCTAGTTGCTTCAATATCCGCCAAAGTACCATAACTTTCACTACGACCACTCGACTGTTTTTTTCCTATTTGAAGAACTGATTGCATGGCTGCTTTATCCGATTTTGCAGCATCTATAATATCGCTATATTCTTTATGATTGGTCGTTAAATTGTTTTGATGATAATCCATTGTTTTATTAATTGTTTTAATATCTGCTTCAAAATACGTCATTAGTTGTTCTGCATATTTTAATTGTGACATAAGTTTGATCTCTAAAATCCCTTTTTCACTATGCATGCTCAATAACACCTCATACATATCTTCTGCTGAAAGCACCAACTCATCTTTCCATCGTTTTTTCGCTTTATAGTTTACCCCTAAAGATAGCGGTCGACTATTAATCGCCTCGCTTACATGACTTAGCACATCTTCCGCTGTATAACGATCATAGCTACGCACTGTAGCTAGTGGCTTCTCAACTAGTAAGTGATGCTTTTCTAGTTCCTGTTCGAGCGCTGATATATCGGCTGAAAATCGATTTTCAATCGCTTCAATTTCAGCATATTTTGTTAAGTAGATATTTGTAAGTTCTGAATACGACGTTGCAAACTGTAAATCAACAGGCATATTTAAGTATTCTGCTGCATCTTTAACATGTTTAATGAGTAATTCAATTCGCTCAATTTGCTGATTTTCTTTGAAATGATTAAACTCATCTACCATTTTTGTCGTGTAGCTATGCCCAATTTGTTGATCTTTTTCAATATCTTTTATCTTGCTTTGACAATCATCGATAATTTCCTGTGATTTTTCAATATTTTTCAAAGAAGCAATACGTGCAGAATAGAGATGGCTTTCCTTATTAAAGAGCAACCAGTTATTTTCTAACTCATTATAATAAAGTTGATCCTCTTTTTTTTGCTGTGTGATGTGATGCAGTTTTTGCTGTTGTTCTTCAATAGCTAATTCAATATCTTCCTTTGCTTTAATCAGTTGATCATTTTGAAAAGCAAGCTGTTCTTGTTCATTTTCGTAGCTTGTAATGGCCTGTTTAAAGTCTTCTACTAAGCGATTATTATTAGATGTCTCTCCATCCAAATAATTTTTCACGTCAACAATTGCTTCAATTCTACGTTCAGTTAGATCAAATTTCGCCGTATTTTCAGCAATTGCCTGTTGTTGAATTTTATATTCTTCAATGCTTAAAATATTATCCAATTCCATTCGTTTAACTGTACTATCAACTATTATTGGTTGTTTATAATAGACTAAGGCTTCATCAAAATTACCCGATGAATCGATTGGCAATTTTTCAAGATGGTCAACTAGTAATTGCTGTTCTAATACTTCATCTGCTGTTACAACAAAAAGTTTATCGAATTTAGTGAATAGTTCTGCTGTTAACATTTCAAGAGCAGCCGCCTTGTCTGCTGTTTTAGCAGCAACACCAAAAAATTGGCCATTTGTATTTTTGGGGTAAAAAGGGTTTAACAAAGGGTGCTCAATAGAAGGTTGTTCCCTTTCTTTAGCTCGCATCATTGTCAATTCATGATAGGCCATCGCCAACTCTTGACGTTGTTGCGTATTATACACATGTATAATTTGTCCAGTTATCAACTGTTGATTCGCATGCAATTGTACCGTATAATTTACCCTTTCTTCATCATATTCTGTGATATGACCTAACTCAATTGAGTGAGCTGATTCCGCAGTATAAACAGTTAAATTTGATTTATTTTGCCAATTAATAGGCTCCAATAATTGAACCGTAATTTTATCATGCTCTTCACTATTTACTTGTTCAATCGTATAGGGAAAGTCCATTTTCGCCGTCAAAAATTCAATATAGTGTAGCCAACTATCCATTTTCAATAATAAATCAAGCTGCTTTTGATGGGGATCTAATTGAAAAAAATGATGATCAAAGTTATCTGAAAAAGTAAAATCACCCTCAGTAGTAAGCGTTAAATGTATTTTCATTAGCTGTTCCTCATCATCAATGGCAGCATCATTAACCATTTCTAAAATTGTTTGACTCGAACCACTACGAATAACAAGTAATTGTATAAATTGATGCGTATACTTATTTTTTACAAATAGACCCATATACTGTGAATCATCTACTATTTGAGGGTATTTCAATACGAATGCTTCTTCATTTAACGATTCAAAAAACACATCAGCAATTCTCTCTGTTTGATGTTCATTTTTATCAAACAAATCGTGCAATTGACTTCTGACATCAGGTGCTATTTTTGTCGTGATTTTTTCGGTAATCATCAAAGCATCTCTCCCTTTTCAACTTATCTGTTGAACATATACCCTTTCAAATGGAAAATTAACTAAAAATTAAAGTTATTACTGCGAAAACCAAATCTAGACAGACTTTTCATTGCGCTATCATTTGGAATTAGTTTGAAAGTTTTTTAAAAGGAAATAAGTGTATGTAAATAAAAAAATTACTTTTTATTTATGTGTTTTGGCTCATCTATAAACCTATTGAACAAGGAGGAATTTTATTGACAAACTATTTAAAGTATTTAGCCATTCCAGCGGTAGCATTAACAATTTTTTCAGTTGCGCCTACACAATCGCATGCAACAAATTCCACAGTGATCATCCAGCATGACACCACTTTATATGCTAGCCCATCCGTAAAAAGTAAAAAAATCCAACAACTTAGTAAGAATCAGCGACTCCTATTAGTAACCTACGGTAAAAAATGGTCGACTGTTAAGATAGGTCAAAGACGTGGCTATGTAACAACTTCGCAACTAAATTTAACAAACTATAAGAAAAATCTTCAAAAAAAATTAACGCAAGAAGAAAATAAATTAACTAAACTATCACAAGAGATGAATACACTCTTAAATAAAGGTCTTTATAGCCAAGCTCAAAAAACAAAGAGCCAACTACAAAAATCTTTAAATAGCTATACAAAACATGTTAAAACAACAGCTATTTTAACAGAAAAAGAAAAAAAGAAACGATTAGCCAACTATCATACAAAATTTTTAGCTGATATGAAAAAAACTGCTGAAATTAATCTCTATTTTAAACATATGTCGACTGAAAAAAAGAATATTACAACTAAATCTGCAAACGATTTTGCGACTAAAGTTAGTCTATTAAAAAAAGAGCAACTAAAAATGATTGCTCGATTGAATAAAACGACGACGGTGTCTCTTTCTGAAACGTTAAAAAAGAAATTATCAGATGAAATAATGATGATTGAAAAGACATGGCATAATACGACAAAAACAAAAACGACACGATACAAAACACAAATTCAAGATAATATTAAACCACTCTATGCCAAGTATGTAATGGCTATAAATGAGGGAACGATTTCTACTATTTTGACTGCGAGAGCACATGTTGTTCAAGCATTGCCTACTGCATTAAAATTCCAATCAGATGAACAACTATCCAATGCACAAAAACAACAATTAAATGCACTCATCACCCCAGTAATAAACCAAGTGGAAGCTTTGGCTAAAGAAAGTGACTTAAACCAGCAAATCGCTATTTTCAAAAAATCACTCCAAAATATGGATTATGCTGTTGCCTCAAAAAATTTGACGGATATACGATTAGCCTTAGACCAAGGGATCATCTATCGTAAAAACAATACAAATTATGCACTCCCAACTACTGTCACAAATGCATTAGAGCAACTCTATACACACTATAATTTATACTACTATAAAGAAATACCTGTAGACCATTCAACTGTATTAGATTACTATTCTGCTTCGTTAACAGTATCACCACTTGGTTTTACCGCAAATAAAACGGAAGATAAATCAGGTTATATTGCATTCAAAGTAAAACATAATGATAAAAAATTACACTATTCATATTTGCGTTATACAGTAAACATAACGGAGCAAGCAGTTAAGGAATTCGCTGCTAATCCAACAATCAATCAAAAAGTTTACACGTATGGTGCCAACTCAAATAGTAGCGATTATGACCATTTCCCTGAAGCTTTGAAATATATTACAAAATATTCATCAGAAAAACTGCCATTAACTATTGCTAGCTCAATAAATGCCTCTACGAATATTATGAGAAAGTTTGATGATAATGAAAAATACGTTATTTTTAAATTACCGTTAATTAAAGGAGTATATTATTCGAATATTCGATTAACCGTGGAATGATTTTATGTGAAGGTCAATATAATTGAATGTATGGAGATTTTAATGCTTTTCAAATGACACCCTATAACTTATTTGAAAGAATCAGATATAGTTTTTTATTATTCCACATTTAATTATCGTAATTTTGATAAGCTTAAATTTCCGATTCTAGGGCAAGTGTTGAAATGATTTGGTTTGACTCTTTTACGTCACGTCACTTTTTCTATTCATTTATTTTAGTATGAATCGCTGATATTGTACTTTTTATATGTTCGCGTCTCTTACAAAATCAGGTGAAACCAGCATGGCCATGAAAATGTCGAGTAGGCATAGTATTGTTTGAAAGCTCCGACAAATAATAGAAAGCCTAAAACAGGAACGATTTCCATCACTCCATCTATACAATAGAACTAAAAAACCTAGAAAATAAACGCATCGCGTTATTTTCTAGGTTTTTATCATTAATTATGCTTTTGTATAACGTAGAATTGGTGTACGAGCTGCACGCGTTTCATCTAGACGATTAATCACTGTCGTATGAGGTGCTTCTTGTACGATTTCTGGATTTGTTTCTACTTCACCTGCAATTTGAATCATGGCATCACAAAATTCATCCAATGTTTCTTTTGATTCTGTTTCAGTTGGCTCAATCATCAACGCTTCTTCCACGTTTAGTGGGAAGTAAGTAGTTGGTGGGTGATAGCCAAAGTCTAACAGACGTTTTGCAATATCAAGCGTACGAACGCCTAATTTTTTCTGACGGCTTCCGCTTAATACAAATTCATGCTTACAATGTTGTTTGTATGGCAGTTCAAAATATGGTTCTAAACGACGCATCATATAGTTGGCATTTAATACGGCAAATTCCGTAACAGCTTTTAGACCGTCTGGACCCATCGTACGAATATATGTGTAGGCACGAACATTAATACCAAAGTTACCATAATAAGGTTTTACGCGACCAATTGATTGTGGTCGATTATAATCGAAGTGGAAACCTTCTGCTGTTTTCACTAATACTGGTTTTGGCAGATACGGGATCAAGTCCGCTTTAACGCCTACAGGACCAGAACCTGGACCACCACCACCATGAGGGCCAGTGAATGTTTTATGCAAGTTTAAGTGTACACAGTCAAAGCCCATATCACCTGGACGTACTTTAGACATAACCGCGTTTAAGTTTGCACCATCGTAATAAACTTTACCGCCAACTGAGTGAATAATATCTGTAATTTCAAGAATATCTTCCTCAAATAAACCTAGTGTGTTTGGGTTCGTCAGCATTAAAGCAGCGGTATCTTCACCAACTTTTGTACGTAAATCTGCTAGATCAACTAAACCATTTTCTGCTGTTTTAATCGTTACTGTATCAAAGCCAGCAACTGTAGCTGAAGCAGGGTTCGTACCATGCGCACTATCTGGTACTAAAACCTTCGTACGTTGTACATCGCCATTTGCTTCATGGAATGCACGAATCATCATAAGTGCAGTCCACTCACCATGTGCACCTGCTGCTGGTTGAAGCGTTACTTCGTCCATACCAGTAATTTCTACTAAATGCTCTTGTAGATCATACATTAATTCCATTGCCCCTTGCACTGTTGACTCATCTTGTAGTGGATGAATATGAGCAAAACCAGGGAAACGTGCAACAGATTCATTAATCTTTGGATTGTATTTCATCGTACATGAACCAAGTGGATAAAAACCAGAATCCACGCCATGGTTACGATTCGAAAGTGCAGTATAATGACGCATCAAATCAAGCTCCGACAGTTCAGGTAGTTCTGCCTCTTCTTGACGAATGAATGCTGTAGGTAAAATATCCGTCAATGCTACTTCTGGAACATCAAGTGGTGTCAGACTATAACCTGTTCGACCTTCTTTTGTTAGTTCAAATACAAGTGGTTGATTATCTTTATGCATGATGAGCCCCCATTTCTTCAACAATTGCGCTTGTTGCAGTAATTAAAGCATCGATTTCTTCTTTTGAACGTTGCTCTGTAACACAAATTAATGAATGGTTTGCAAGATCCGCATTATAAGCAGCTAAATCAAGCCCACCAATCATACCTTGCTTGAATAATTCCTTATTCAATAAAGTAACATCAATCGTTGTATCGACAACAATTTCATTGAAATGACTTCCCTGATAGGTTACAGTATACCCCGCTTTTTCAAATGCTTGCTTTGCATAATGTGTTTTCATAATATTCTGAGTAGCCATTTCTTGTACGCCTTTTTTACCAAGTGCCGTCATTGCAACAGAAGCTGCCAATGCATTTAATGCTTGGTTTGAACAAATATTTGATGTCGCTTTTTCACGACGAATATGCTGTTCACGCGCTTGTAATGTTAAAACATACCCACGACGACCTTCTTGGTCCACTGTTTCACCGACAATACGACCTGGAATTTTACGCATCAATTTAGTAGTTGTCGCAAAGTAACCACAGTGTGGTCCACCAAATGCTTCAGAAATACCGAATGGTTGTGCGTCACCAACCGTAATATCTGCTCCTTGCTTACCTGGTGGTGTTAAAATTGCTAATGCCAGTGGATTGGAAGAGACAATTGATAAACCTTTTACTGCATGGACCATATCAGATATTTTAGCAACATCCTCAATTTGACCGTAGAAATTTGGGTATTGTACCATCACTGCTGCAGTATCTTCATCGATTAATGCTTGTAATGCCTCTAAGTCTGTCACGCCGTCTTTCATTGGCACTGAAATAACTTCGATTGATTGTCCATAAGCATACGTTGTAACAACATCTTTTGAAATAGGATGAACTGCTTCGGAAACCAATATTTTTTTGCGACGAGTATGACCTGCTGCAAGCATACCAGCTTCTGCTAATGCCGTCCCACCATCATACATAGATGAATTCGCTAAATCCATACCTGTTAGCTCTGCAATCATCGTTTGGTATTCAAAAATCGCTTGTAGTTCACCTTGTGAGATTTCAGGTTGGTACGGTGTATATGCCGTATAAAATTCTGAACGAGAAATAACATGATCGACTACAATCGGCTTATAATGATCATAGACACCTGCCCCTAAAAATGATGTATATTCATCATGATTAGCATTTTTCTTCGCTAAGGTCGATAATTCTTTTAACAATGCGGACTCTGATTTAGCTGCTTTGATCTGGTATTCACCTTTAAAGCGAACTTTCTCTGGAATATCAGCAAATAAATCATCAATTGATGAGACGCCGATTACGTCTAACATATCTTTTTGGTCTTGCTCCGTCATAGGTAAGTAACGATGCTTCATGTCGTAAAACCTCTCTTTTTGTTTTATTTTTGGCGTTTATAAAACGGTGTTTCTACAATGACTACTTTACTTCTGCGATTGCGTACTTCGATTTCAAGTTCCTTGCCAATCTCTGCATAATTTGCATCGATGAGCGCAAGCCCAATATTACGTTTCGTTGAAGGAATTTGTGTACCTGTAGTGACTTCTCCAATTTCAATATCACCAGCAAACACTTTGTAACCGTGACGAGGAATACCTTTATCAATCATTTCTATCCCAACACTTTTACGTGGTATACCCTGTTCTTTTTGTTGCATCAGCGCAGTTTTACCGATAAAGTTTTCATCTTTATTTAATTTTACTACGAAATTAATGCCAGCTTCTAATGGTGTAATCGTATCAGAAAGTTCTTGGCCATATAAAGGTAAGCACGCTTCAAAGCGTAGTGTATCACGTGCTCCAAGACCACATGGTATGACGCCTTCCTCTTTACCTGCTTCTAAAATAGCTTGCCATTGTGCAACAACTGCTTCTGGAGATGCATAAATTTCAAAGCCATCTTCACCTGTATAACCAGTGCGAGAAACGATTGATTGGAAGCCCGCAATATCGACTGCTGTTTGTAGACGAAACGGTTTAATCGCACTCAGATCAGTCTCTGTTAGCTTTTGTAAAATTTGTTGCGCAAGAGGCCCTTGTAAAGCTAGTAGACCAAAGTCATCTGATGCGTTGATCAATTCAACACCGTCTATATGATGTTCGGTCATCCAAGCAAAATCCTTGTCAATATTTGCAGCGTTTACAACGAGTAAATACACTTCTTCTTCAATACGATAGATTAATAAATCATCTACAACGCCACCATTGTCATAACACATTGTCGTATATTGTGTTTGGTTAATCGCAATTTTAGACACATCATTCGTTACAAGCTGTTGTAAATACGCCAAACTTTCTGAACCTTTCACATAAATCTCGCCCATATGTGAGACATCAAAAAGCCCTGCTTTAGTTCTCACTGCAGCGTGTTCATCTTTGATAGAAGAAAACTGTACTGGTAGATCCCATCCACCGAAATCAATTGTTTTGCCGCCATATTGAGCATATGTATCAAATAATGGCGTTTTCATTAAGTCATTTGTCATAACATTACTTACCCCCTTATTATCGTAAAAAAAAAGACAGAGAAACCCTATGATGAGGATTTCTCTGTCCTTGCACCTGAAAGTTTGACCATCGAAATGGCTGTCCCCTTTGGTGGCTGCACGAAGCAGCGCTCTCCAGAGTTGCGTCATGTACGAGTCTTTTTGCCTGAGAGATTCATAGCATACACTATTTGCTCCTTCGGCGACGTTCTCACGTTCTCTCCCCGTACAATCACCCGCTCGAGACGAATCTCGATTTGTATAAGTGTTGCAATGTATTATAACAGGCTTTCTTGCTTATATCCTAACATTAAAACCGTAATACTGCAATAACTTTATTCAAAAACTGAGAATAACGAATATTAATCATATTAAACATATAAATCATTCGCCTTTTAGGCGCATAACTTGATAACCGGCATATTCAACAATCTGTCTCAGTGTTCTATTTTCTGTACGAATTGTAATATGTGCAGCTTTTTTATATGATTTTCTTCTTTCATTGTATAGCTGTTCTAGCTCTTCCTTCGTTGAACGTTGTACAATCGGACGATTTCTATCTCGATGAATTCGTTTCCAAATATCTGCAAAAGTAGCGTCCATAAACAATACGAGGCCGGTTTCTCTCATAATCCGTCTGTTTTCCTCGCTAATTGCTACGCCTCCGCCTGTTGCGATAATACAATACTCATCACGGAAATTTTCTAGAAATTCTGTTTCAATTTTGCGAAAATACGCCTCTCCATGCTGCTCAAAGATTTCTGGTATTTTCATTTTTTCTCTTCTAACAATTTCTGTATCCATATCATAGTAGGGAAGCTTTAAGTAAAAGCTTAATCTTCTACCAATTGCACTTTTTCCACTCCCCATATAGCCAACTAAATAGATTTTCCGCATTTTCTCACCTTCTTCAGCAACGACTAGAACAATTATTCTTTCTGAACTAACGATAACTCATTTTTTTAATAGTAGCATGAACGACAGCCGATTCCAATAATACTTGTACGAGAATTGAAAACTATTTTCTAAATCCAACTATTATTGCCCTTCAGCATTGCCAAAATCACTATTTTAAGTCATTAAACATAATAAAAAACCCCATCTAACAAAGACTAGGGCTTCTCATTCATATCATCACTATTTTTTTATGTCTTTTTATGAATTAACATGTTATACAATGATTGTATTTCTTTTTCCATATATATTTCCATTTCATCATATAATTTAATATTCGTCTCATAGATACCAATTAAAAATAAGGTGTACATGGCAACAAACGACAAAAGGATCAGAGCAAACGGTAACACAAGCGCTCGTTCATTTGTCAATAAACGGTATGACAAGTTCCGTCATCTCCTTTCGATTCGAAGAAAATTCAACATAAATTTTTAAGTATGGTGCCTCATAACGAAAGCTAAATTTTTTCACACCGACTACTTTAATATCGGTACCACCTACTGTCGTAGATGTACTAATTATTTTCTGGTTAAAATAACGGTACTCTGCTAGCAATACTTTATTTTGTTCATTGCCTTTTTTTACGATGACAAGTATCGGATTGTTCCCGATTGGCGGCTTAATGGCTACAGCATGTTTGAGTTCTTTTCTGATATCATGAATGAACATGTCATACTGTGTCGCCTCATGTGCAAAGATTAACGTCTGTGTTTTACTGTACCAAGGAAATAAAAAAGGTGTAATGGTTACTAATAATAATAGAATAGCAAGTTGCAATAACATCTCCAAAACAGTGAAGCCATGCCTATTTTTCATTTTTTGAAAATAACGCATTTTTTTTGAACACCTATTTTATTTTCATAACTTGTACATACTTGTTGTTGGTTAATCGCCCAATGGTAACGTTGCCCTGAAATTATGAACATACCTGCACGCTGCTCCGGAACCTGTATGGATAAAGCCAATGCTTCATAATTTGATGTCATGGCATGCATAGCTTGTTGTCGATTATTCACTCCATCAAAAAGTTGAAACGTAAGCGGTAATAAAACGGCGAATATCATAGTGATAATGACAATACCTACTATTGTTTCCAATAAAGTGAAACCCGCTTCAGTCGATGACGAGTATTCTACCTGACCCCAAATAGACGTATACCTCCTTTTTTATCGTTCCAAAGTCAAAAATTAATTTTCCTGCATAAGAGGCATTACCTTTCTCATTAAAAGAAATTGTCGTTAAGGTAGACTTCACATCAATAGCCAATGCAGTCGGCATACTCTTTGAGAACAGAATCTTTTTTGATTGGCGTAAGCGACCAATATATCGCTGCTCCCCTACTATAAAAAAAATATCTACTTTGGCATTTTTTGTTTTTGCATAATTTTGGATATAATGAGCATCAATGACTAGTTGATCTAAAAAGCGATGAATTTCTTGCGACCTAATACCACGCTCTCCAAGCGACAGCCCCACGACTGCAATGATAAATATCATGGTTAAAACAATGAGCATTTCTACGAAGGTATAGCCATTTTTAGCGCTCATCTTTCACTTCTCCTTCTACAATCAATAGCGTACGGCCAGGACAACTTTTTTCGGATATCCCTTCTTTTAAATATTTTTCTTCTACCAACTGAGCAATTGATGTTGGATAACGTCCATTATCTATCTTGTATGCTTCTGTCTGACCTTGAACCATTTTCATATAGGCTTCACACCCTTTGTTGCCGATCGTTGTAAAATGACGCGTGACATTGGGGATAATAATCATGAGTAAAATTGCAATAATTAACAGAACAATCAGCATTTCTATCAAAGTAAAACCTTTTTGTGACCTCATATTTTTTCCTCCTATAGTAAATCAAGCATATTGTACATCGGTAACATAATGGCCAAATAGGCAGCTATTATACAAATTGCAATTAAGCTAAATAATAACGGCTGTAGAAGTGCTAATACTTTTTCAATTGAGTGTCCCATTCGTTCGCCTAAAAAACGACTGAGTAATTGTAATTCCTGCCCCAGGTTTCCACTTTGTTCACCATGTTGAATATAGCGTTGAAATTCATGTAGAAAGTAGCCATTATTCAAAGTTGCACAAGATAAAGATTCTCCAGCAACGACCTCATCCATTATTTGTTGTGCAATATAAGCAAGCATTTTTTGGTGTTTTTGCTGTATCAAAATATTCAAACTCACCTGAATTGATAAACCACTTAACAAGAGTGCTCCTAACTCAAAAGAAAATTGTCTGGTCAGTTGCAGCTGTACTGCTCGTTTTATAATCGGTATTTTAAAATAAATAATCAGTTGCTCTCCCGCATTTTTCCTCCGAATAAATTGAAAAAGTATTCCACCAACGATAAAAAAAATCGCACCTAAAATAACGAAGTAGTCTGGTAAGTGAAGGAGTAATTTTGTGAGCATCAACTCTAAATCAGCATCACTTCTACTTTCGGCTAGCATACTTGTCATAGTCGGCAAAAAAAATACTCTAAAACCAATAAACAACAAAATCATAAAAATAATAAGAACAATTGGATAGGTTAATAGTTTATACATTTGTGCTTTTTGTTGCTGACGTTGCTGAAGTTGTTGAGCTGCAATTGTTAATGCTTCCGTCAAGCGACAATGCTGCTCTGCCACATAAATAGACATAATGGTATATTTAGGTAAACCTAAATATAGTAAAATATCACTTAAACTCTGACCCTCTTTAAACTTCCTATGAATCACCTCTTCAACATTTTCAATATGAGCTAAATGATGAGGTGCCAACATATCAATGACTTCGTTGACGGCATAACCTTCCTCTATCAGAATCGCTAACATCTTAATAAAATCACCCTGTACTTTTGACGGTAATCGTTTTTTGCGGTCACGTAACAAGCGCATTGGGGAGTATTTCATGATTGTAAATCCCCCTCTTAATTTGGTTATGAATCGTTTTTTCTTCAGATAATGTATAATCACTACCGCTATCTAAAGCTTCGAAAGCATCTAAAAGGTCATCTTCCATCAACAACTCGAATACCGCTGCTAGATCCTCTACGTCATTTTTTAATGTCACTAATTTTTGCGTGGCTACGCCTAATACAGATTGCTTAAGTTCCGTACTTGAAACACCTAAATCCAATAGACGATGAAGGCAACCAAAACTATTTTTAGCATGTACGGTTGTCATCACTAAGTGACCCGTCAATGCTGCTTCAATAGCTATTTTTGCTGTTTCTTGATCGCGGATCTCGCCAATCATAATAACATCTGGTGAATGCCTTAAAATGGCTTTTAAACCTGCTGCATACGTTACACCTGCACGCTCATTTACTTGAATTTGCAGCAGGTTTTCTTGGTTATTTTCTACTGGGTCTTCCAATGAAATCACATGCTTAGCCAAACTTTCTGAGCAGTGTTGTAGTAAGGAGTACATTGTTGTCGATTTGCCACAACCCGTAGGTCCGCTAAAGATAATGAGACCATGAGAGTAATGAGCAAGGTTTTTTAAGATGGTTGCGTCTTTTGAATTAAAACATAGCTTCTCCAAGGGACTTGAAACATTTTGCAACATGAGGCGAATCACAACACTCTCACGCAAAAAAATGGAAGGTAAGGTGGATATTCGACAAGATACTACATTATTTTTTTCAGTTATTTGAAAAGCACCACTTTGCGGTTTTCGTTTTTCAGCAATATCCAATGTTGATTGATATTTAAAATGTGACACCATTTTGTCACCAAGTATTAAAGGGATTTTCCCAATCTCAATTCGTCGGTTATATTTTCTAAAATAAACGCTATATTCTTCATTTGTTGGCACAATTAAGATATCTGAAGCTTCAAATGATAGTGCTCTTCTGAGTAACACCGTACATTTTTTTTCGATTATATTGATATCCATTCGCTCTCCATCCCTTCTAATTACACCATTGTTACTGATATCTTCATTTTTCACAAAATACGGTTTACCAATAATCAATGATAAAATAACGCAATTTTCAGAGTATAAGCATTTTTACCCTCTTGTTTCTCGAAAACGCACAAAAAAAATACTCTATTTTATATAAATGGCTATTATTGTATTATTTGTTTGGCAAAAGGTAGATTTTTTTACTGAATATTACTAGCAATTGTTCTATAATAGGTGAGAAGCAATATGAAAGTGAGGTTATACAATGATCCATCCACTTAAAATTACAAGTACTCTTGCAGATGATACTCGCTTTTCTATTTATCAGTATATGCTCCAAGAAAAAGAAACATTCACAGTCCAAAAAATCGCGGATCAATTTGGTATTCATCCAAATGTCGCACGATTACATTTAACAAAACTTACTGAAATTGATGTAATCTCTTCTGAGTTCGAAAAAACAGGTAAAGGTGGGCGCCCTGGACGAATTTATCGTGCATCAGAGAACGGTGTTTCATTATCATTTCCAAAACGCAACTATGAGGAGTTGCTTGGTTTAGTTCTTGAGATATTAGTTGAGCTAGGACCGGATTCGATTGCTATGGGTAAAAAGGTTTGCTATCGTCGCGGACAGAGTGACATTCTATCAATAGTTCGCGACCATGGAACATCCGTGAATTCATTATCCTATGATGATAAAATCGCCATAATCACTGAAGCTTCCACACTAATTGGCTATGTACCCGTCGTTACTGATTTAGAAAATGGGCAACGTTCTATACATTTTGCTGTCTATAATTGTCCCTACCACAATGAAATTGCAGAATATGCAAACCTTGTTTGTTCATTACATGAATCCTATTTAAAAGGGCAGTTTGATTGCTTATTTAATGTAGATGATTTCATGCAAATTGAAAGTATGACAGATGGTTGTAAATACTGTTCATATAATGTTTCAACAAAATAATTACATACTTTTTTTTACATTTATATATTTAATTACACTTTTTTGACACAATATAGGAGAACTCTTAGTTTACTTTTCATCACTCCATCTTATATAATGTAGTTGTATATATTGTGCAGAAAAGGAGGGATTATCAAATGGACAAAATGTATAAAGTTATGGCCTTTTGGACTGGTATATTCTCAGTCATGTTTTATTTAGGTGATATGAAACAAGTTTCGCTATTATTCGTTGCCAATACTGGCTTTTTCCTTCTTTTAGGTTTCTTAAATCTTACAGAACGCATGTATTTGTATATTTTTGGAGCCTATTTGATGGTTTTCTTTGCAGGATTCACGTATTATACAACTTTTATACAAGTTCCCGGTATGGGACACTAGAAAGCTCCTTTTAGGAGCTTTTTCTTCTTCTTTACATCCATACTATATGTAGTCCTGTCACTCTATTACTTTAAACACTATTGACACAATGTTTATGCTACGTTAAACTTTTATTGTAGCTTGAGCTTTATCATTACCATTTAATTGGTGAGAAACAAAACAACCCCTAATGAAGGTAATGCCTTCGACTATTGAATTATAATAATTCAATAAAAAAGACCAAGGACAGTAGTATGCTGTCCTTGGTCTTTTTCGTATGTCTAAATTCTTCAAACTTTTTTTAAAATGGTTCTATTATATACATTGGGGTATCAAAACAATCCATGTTTTAGATCTGTAGAAATAGGCAGAAAGGTGAGCTATGCTGTACGAAGTTGATTATGAATATTTCAGGATCAAAAGATATTTAGTCACAAAAACCGAAGAAATGGCAAACAAGTATGCTCTTTTTATAGAGAGGATCAAGCGTTCACCTATTTGTCCAGCTCGTCAGTCAATTACCCTGAAAGCACATGATGATCGCATACAAAAAATGAACCATCTAAAATGGTTTGAACGACTTACTGTTCTGTAGTATAAGCGTCGAAACTATGTTTGTTCTTATGGAAAACATTTTTCAGAAAAGACTTCTTTTATTGGACGTGATCAACGCTTTTCTAAAGAATGGAATCAAGCGATTCTACTCTTATGAATATGAAAGTAGAAAGAAGTTAGTTTACATCTGGGCCACATAGGAAAAGGGGTTCTGTTGCAAGGTTTCTCAATTAACCTGATATCAGGTAGAATTATTCGAAGTTTCTGCCTAAAGAGCGAAACCTAATGGCAAATCGTTTGTTTATTTTAAACTTTGCAACAGAACCTTATTGTGATTTTATTTATACAAAAAAGACAACAGGTTATAACCTGCTGTCTTTTTCTTGTGCTTTTGGTATCATTGCACTTTGAACAAAACAATTAAGATGGGCAACAGAGAGAGGTAGAAAAGATGGCGAAAATAGGATATGCAAGAGTATCTTCAGTAGGACAAAATTTAGATAGGCAATTAGAAAAACTGACACATGTAGAAAAACTATTCACTGATAAATTATCAGGGGCAGAAAAAAATAATAGAACAGGTTTAAATCAGTTAGTAGATTTTATTAGGGAAGGAGATATTGTTGTTGTTACCGAATTAGACCGTTTAGGAAGAAATAATTCAGAGTTGACCCAAATTATGAATGATATACAGACGAAGGGAGCTACTTTAGAAGTTTTAAATCTTCCAACACTTTCAGGCGTTGAAGATGATAATTTGAGAAAATTAATCAATAATTTGATGATAGAACTTTATAAATATCAAGCTGAAGCTGAAAGAAATTCCATCAAAGAACGACAACGTCAAGGTATTGAAATTGCTAAGAATAAAGGTAGATAAAAGGGAGGTCAAGCAAAGTACAAGGAAAACGATCCTAAGATGGAATACGCTTTCAAATTATTCAAAGAAGGTGAAACTGAAGCTAGGATTGAAGAAATAACAGGAATAAACAGAAGAACATTCAAAAGATACCGAGAAAAATATAATATTCATAGAGAGTAACACTATATCTTTTAAATAGAGAATGGTTGTTAATAGGGTTCTGTTGCAAAGTTCGATTTCTACTTGAAATTCAGAAGAAAAACCATTTTCTTAAAAATGAAAAGCCTGTTACATCAACGTTTTCATTTTTAAAAATTAGAAGAATTAGCTGAAATTTGATGAGTTTTTCAACTTCGCAACAGAACCCATCAATCTAATGCCTGTGTTTTGTAAATACGAATTATAGTCTTTTTCACTGTCGAAAAATATTACGGAGCCATCAGGTTGATTAATAGAGTAAGGAGAGTCTACAGATAAATTCACATTTGACTCACCTACTTCAATACCTGCGGCAGAAGCTTTAGACGTTTCGGTAAAATAAGAAAACGAAAAAGTTAAAGTCACTATAAATCCAACTAAATAAGAAAATTTAAACCTTGTATTGATAATAGCCATAAATATACCCCCTCTTGTTTATAACTATAAATTACCATATAATCAATTATTAGGTAACTGTTAGTTTGGACAATAAAATAATTTACTAGGAGGATTTAAATGAATACTATAGCGGGGACAATTTCTTTATCTGTTTCTTTTGTTTTATTTATATATTTAAGTGGATTAAAAGTCACTTATTCAACTAAATATATTTCTGAATTTTGGGTTTTCCCAATATTATTACTATTACTTTCTATCATTCTCTTTGGACTTGAATTTAAAAAAACAAGAAAGAGCCTTTAATGGCTCTTTTCTTTTTTTCTAACCGTGTCAAATTTGATACGGTACTACATCTCCAAAACTATTGATATAACAATCTTTATTAAACTTTTAATAGGTCTTATTGGATAGGCTACACTAAGTTAGACAGATAAAATAAAGGCTTGTAAACGTAGACTATTAACTTAAGGGAGTGTGCTATTATGACACATCAACGTGTTCATTTTTAAAAATTAGAAGAATTAGCTGAAATTTGATGAGTTTTTCAACTTTGCAATAGAACCGGAAAAGGTGTATGACATTGAATATACAATGTCATACACCCCCATATTTTACATAGAGTCACAATAGATTGGTTAGTCTTACCATTTACTATCGTTTACTTTATAATCTACGCCCTGTTAGACTTTTATAGACTGGCTTATCCATCAGCCGTTCATAGCAGATTCTAATAAACGTTAAAAACCGTTTAAATAGGGGTTGGAGTCAATTTCTTCACCAACAGTTGTCGCGGCATCATGTCCAGGGTAGATAATCGTATCAGCAGCAAGTATCAGCAAATGATCGTGGATACTTTTAAGTAATAGGTTTTGATTGCCGCCAACTAAATCCGTGCGACCAATGCTTCCTTTGAACAATGTATCTCCAACAAATGCTAATCGATCTTCTTGAAAAATAAAACTTATACTACCCGGTGAGTGACCTGGTGTATAGGCTACATCAAATAGGAAGTTTCCTACTTCTACATTTTTGGCTGCTTGTAAATAATGATCTGCTTCTCGCATCGTATAATTTGGTAGTTGTGCATACTTTCCAGAACCATTGAGATCTGGATTACTAAGCCATTCTTTTTCTTTAATATGCATATAGACTGGAATATCAAATGCGTCTCTCACTACGTCCAGTGCACCAATATGGTCGAAATGAGCATGTGTCAGTAAAATTGCTTGTGGTTTTAATGATGCCTTTTTAATTTCTTTAATAATATCATTGCCTTGTTCACCCGGATCAATGATTAAGCATTCCTTTTGTTTATTTGAAATAATATAACAATTTGTTTGCACAGGTCCTAGTGCATATTTTCTAATATTCAACATTTTATTACCTCACTTTATTCATTACAAACTGTTCTTTACTTGAATAATAGTTTAACATATTGGGAAGCCGAACTCTATCCACGTTTGCCTCTTAAACATTTTTACATATTTAGTAACTATTTTACTTTTATTCAAAGTTTAGACACGTATAATTATCGACAAACCTAGATTTTACCATTATAATTAGAGAAGTACTATTGCTTTAGGCATTCATTTCCAATTTTCGAGAGGGGTGTCACAATGAACTTATTAATGGTTATTCTTGGCTTAGTGTCTATTTTAGGTTTGATCGGTACAATCCAATCAATACGAGAAAAAGCAGTGCTTGGCATTGTTTTTAACTTTGCAGCCTTTGCCGTATTTGGCTGGTTTGTCTTTATGACAATTTTAGATTCTGGTTTCCCACCTAGCTTACACTAAGAAAAAGAAAGAATGTCGCAAAATGACATTCTTTTTTCTTTGTGTAAAATGCCCTGTATAGCCTTTTACACAGTAGTAATAATGGCTCTGTATCAACTAGTGGGGTGGCGTGATGTGAATTTTTCACACATGCCCTTTTTTCTATTTGTTCGTTTCGGACGAATGCTTTCCGGCAGATGTCCTCGTCCTTTACTACACAACTCATTCACCCTAAATGCAAACCAATTTCTTCATCCTTCATATTCAATAAAATCTTCGTTCGAAAATGAGCAAAGCGTCTACATCCAAATGCATGGCGTTTGAAAACTTTTTTTATTGTTAATACCTTCTAAAAGCTATTTAAATTCTCTACTTGCCCGTTTTTAAGCGTACGAATCGGTCGCGTTGTGCTCTTTTACGCTACATACCACAAGCTCGCTTCTCCTACCGAATTAGTTGAAGCGAGGGCCGCGGAAAGTGTCGAGCAGAGATGATATTGTTTGAAAACCACAACAAATAGTATAGAACCCTAATAATTAGGTTTATTAATTACTATTGAAAAACCTCTCACAACATTTGACTGATGTGAGAGGCTTTTTTACTATTCGTTTACTGCACCTGTCTTATTATCATAAAATCGTAATAAATCACCATTGATAATTTTATCAGATACATCTAATTTTTCATTTGCACGTTGAATTAATGGTTCACATGCCGTTTTATCTTCTAGTTTTTCACCTGTTTTAGCATCATAACATGCTTCACCAGCATATACTACTTTATCCGTAATAAAACGACCATCACGGAATGTTATAAAGTTTTCATGATCTTTAGAGAATAAATCTTGACCAAATTGTAAATCCTTTGAAGTATCTACACCTAATAAATGAAGTACTGTTGGACGAATATCCATTTCACCTGAAACTTCATGCATTACTTCCCCTTTACCAGAGTCAGGAATGTGGATGAAGAACGGTACGGATTGTAATTTAGCTGAATCATAAGGTGTGATGCTTTCTTTATCAAGGTATTTAGCCATTGCATCATTGTGATTTTCGGAAATACCATAGTGATCACCATACATAACAATTATAGAATCATCATATAATCCTTCTTTTTTCAACTTATCAAATAATACTTTAACAGCTTTATCTGTATAGTTAACTGTTTGGAAGTAGCGATCAACGGTTTTATCTCCTGAATCATACGGTTCGATGAATTGATCTTCATCATCCGAAGTGAATGGGAAATGATTTGATAATGTGAGCATTCTTGTATAAAACGGTTGTGGCATTGTTTTCATAATATCAACGGATTGTTCCATAAACGGAATATCTTTTAAACCCCAGTTTGCAGAATTGTCATCTGTTACATCATACGATTCAACATCATAAAACGTGTCAATATTCAATGCTTTGTACATAATATCACGGTTCCAAAAACTTTTGTTATTCGAGTGCATAACTGAAGTTGCATAACCTTGATCATTTAAACGGTCTGACATCGATTCGAATTTATTGCCCGAGTTCGTAAAGAATACCGCACCTCGACCAGTACCGTACATCGAATTTTCTACGATGAATTCAGCATCCGAAGTTTTACCTAGACCGGTTTGATGATAAAAATTATCAAAATAAAATGTATCATCATCTTTTGCAAGTTTATTTAGGAAAGGTGTAATTGTTTGACCATTTACTTTGTTGTTAATAACAAAGTTTTGCATGGATTCAAGTGAGATAATAATGACATTACGTTTTTTAGCTAAACCATAAAATTCTTTGTTTGGCTCTGTTTGATTAGATTTGACATAGTTTGTCACATCAGTCAGTTCACTGCCATCAGCCATTGCACGTTGAGCATGTGATTTCGACTGCACAAATATATCATAAAGATGATAATCATATGTGCCTAAGTTTTTCACTAATAATTCACGATCAAAACTACGCGTTAGTAGTTGAGGTCGTTCTGTTTCAGCTAATCCTAAGTTCAAGAATAAAATTGCAAATGACAGAACAAAGTACGTACGACGCATATTCGGTCTAACAACGACCATTTGTTTTGCATTCGGTACAAATTTAATCGCTAAAATAATAATTACTAATCCAGTGAAGTAAAAAATATCTGAGAAGTTAATTAACGTCGTTACCGAGTTACCTAAATCACCGAAATTACTTGTTTGGAATAGTACAGGTAATGTTATAAAATCACTATAGAAGCGATAGAATACTACGTTACCGTATAATAATATTGATAAAAAGACACTAATCGATATTATAAAACGATTTCGAACTTTATATGACTTGAAGAATAGTGAGATACCAAAAACAAAAAGTAAAAATGCAATTGGGTTAATTAACAAAATAAATTGTTGCATCATATTTTCAATGTCAAGATCGAAACTTGTTTTATAAGTAAAGTACGTTTGTAGCCACATGACTACAATTGCTATGATTAGTATCGAATGTTTAGGCCATTTAAAAGACTTCATATCCTAACATCCTCCTAATTTTTTCTTTTTTATAAAAGCATTTTTTATTTTAATATAAAATGAACATAGAGTATCATAAGCTATTTATTGCTTTTTCGCAACATTTTCCAGTAGCTCAAAACCTATACACCTTTATATCATTCGTCGTTTCAACATAAAGACGAGTAAGCAAATACAAAGTTCCCTATTTTTCTAAAATAATAATTACGCTTTATTCGCTTCCAATTTTAAGCGTAATTCCTCCGTACGTAAAATATGTTTAGCTACTTGAAAATCTCTTAAATCTAACATACCACCTTGATAGAGGTCATTTAATTCACTTTCCATTAAATGTAGATCACCGATGCGGTCCCTCGTGTAAATATAAGTGCCAAAGGTTTTTAAGTATTGGCGAATATCATATACATTATTCATTAGTGCTACTCTTCCTTTCAAACATTATTACATGTAATAATTCGTTCTTCAGTTACAATTTTGCATATAGCTAAATCATACCCATCTGTCGGTATTTTATCAACTATCTGCACTTCAAACGCCATAGAAATTGTCGGTTTATCGAAATCAACTAAAAACCGATCATAATATCCGCCACCAAATCCTACTCGATAGCCAGCTAAATCAAACGCTATTCCTGGTGCGATCAACACATCAATCATTTCTTTTTCTATTTTAGTTGTCTGTTCAACAATCGGTTCTTGTAATTGTTTAAAAACTACTTCAAGTTCATCAAAACTAGTGAAAATATAAAAATCCATTTGTTTTGTCTCATGTTTACATTTTGGAATAGCGACATTTTTGCCTAGTTTCCAAAGTTGTTCAATAAGGTCGATTGTATCGACTTCTGGGTAGTGCGAAATTGTGATTGCAATCGTTTTGGCCTGTTTTACTTCGCTCATATTAAGCAACTTATTATGTATCATTTGTGAATGAATTGTATAGAGCTTTTGTGGGATTTTTGAGAGTTCATTTCGAACAAATTTCCGTAAATTTTTTTTATCCATTGAAATCACCCTTCCTTTTGAAAATGGAAAAGCCAAAACCTATTAAAAGGTTTTGGCAATGAGCATTACTTCGTTTCGCGATGAAGTGTCATCTTTTGTTCACGAGAGCAATATTTTTTCAGTTCAAGACGTTCTGGATTGTTACGTTTGTTTTTCTTTGAGATGTAGTTACGTTCGCTACATTCAGTGCAAGCTAATGTAATATTAACGCGCATTGTTACCCCTCCCACTCTATATAAAGAATAATATGTCTTAGTGAGCATGACTTATACGACTAACCTATTATAACACAATCTCATGAAAAATCTACTATCATTTCGCAATAGTTTTGCGTATGATGAAATAGATAGAAAAAACTACATATTTGGGAGGAATTAAGATGGATTTATCATTAATACTTATGATTTCAGGCATCATTATTATTCTTATTTCCTTTTTTGTCGGCCGTTCTAAAAAACAAACCGATCGAGAAATTGAAGAATTATCCTTATCATTTTATCAAGAAAATGATCAATTGAAACGTCGCATTAAAGTGATAGAAGAAGAATTGATGCTCAGTACGAATAAAACGCCAAATAAGAAAAAAACTTCTCTGAACTCTGCCTCTACCATCAATCAAATTTTTATCAGCCAAGTACTTACTTTGCATGAACAAGGTTATACGTTGAACGAAATTGCACAACGTTCCACATTATCAGCTGATCAAATTGCGACAATTATTCGCACAAGTCAGGTTGCTCCACACTAATGAAAGCTATTATGCGCTCATTTGGAATTGCTCTTTTCATTGCCGGTGCAGCAATGAGTGTGATACAAATGAATGAAGTCGAACCAAAAGAACCGATAAAAGAAGCTTTTGTCACTGCTGATGAATTAGCTAAAGTACAACAACAATTACAAGTACAACAACAAGTCAATGATAAACTCACAGCGCAACTCAAAAAACAATCACAAAAAAAAGCGAATCAACCTAAAATCGTACAGTACACATTGAATGTAAAATCTGGTATGGGTACATCAGAAGTTAGTACAGCGCTACAACAAGCTAAAATGATTGAAGATGCCAATGATTTTGAAGAACTCTTGATTAACGAAGGGCTTAGTTCAAAAATCCAACTTGGTAAAAGTAAATTGGATTCTACAATGTCCCAGAAAGAAATTGTCGCCGTTATTACAGCTAGAAAATAGAAAAAAACCGTCAAATAATTCATTTGACGGTTTTTTTATGTACAGAACAAAATGCATTAATGATTCAGTTCATAATGTTTACCTTTTAATAGGAAGAATAACGCTTCAGCAAGATTTGTTGCATGGTCCGCTGCTCGTTCAATATATTTACAAATAAAACTTAACTGTGTTACCTGTTCAATATTCGCGCCGTGTTCTTTAGCCGATTCAATAATTTCAACAATTGTTTCGCCGTATAATTTATCAATTTCATCGTCCCGTAGAGATACTTCTTTAGCATAGTGCAAATCTTCTTCTTGGAAAGCTTTTAACATATCCCGTAACATTTCGATTGCTAAACTGCGGAGTTCCTTTATCTTTTCAACGGAGTATTGAATATCCGTTTGACCAAGACGAATCGTCTCCTTCGCAATATTGACTGCGTAATCGCCGACACGCTCCATATTGCTTGCAGCGCTAATAATCATAATAAGTCTTCTTAAATCGGTTGCTACAGGTTGTTGCTTGGCAATGATTAAAATAACTTCATCTTGGATATGTTCTTCTAGACGATTAATAAAGCGATCCTGGTCTAAAATCATCAGAGCTTGATCGATATTTTTACTTAAAAAAGTATCAACCGATTTATCAAATGCTGCAATGGACATTTCGCAAATATCGACTAATAATCGTTGAACTGCCGCCAAATCCTGTTCGTATTTTTCTCTGACTACCATCATTCTCTTTACTCCCCCTATCCAAATCTTCCCGATACATAATCTTCTGTACGTTTATCTGATGGATTTGAAAAGATTTTATCTGTCGCAGCATACTCAATCACTTCACCATTTAAGAAAAAGGCTGTTTTATCGGAAATACGTGCTGCTTGCTGCATATTATGCGTCACGATAATAATCGAATAATTTTTCTTCAATTCTTGTACTAATTCTTCTACCTTTAGAGTAGAAATTGGATCTAATGCCGAAGTTGGCTCATCCATTAAAATAACATCTGGTTCAATTGCCAAACAACGTGCGATACAAATCCTCTGTTGTTGCCCTCCTGAAAGTCCATAAGCATTCTCATGAAGACGATCTTTTACCTCATCCCAAATAGCGGCGCCTCGTAAACTCTTTTCGACAATTTCATCTAAAATTCTACGATTTTTAATACCATGAATTCTTGGACCATAGGCAATATTATCATAGATAGATTTTGGGAACGGATTTGGTTTTTGAAAAACCATTCCTACCTTTGTTCTCAATTCTTCAACGGCATATTCCTTATCTAAAATATTGCGTTCGCGATAGAGAATTTCACCTGTTGTACGTACAGATGGTACAAGTTCTACCATACGATTCAGCGTTTTTAAATAGGTTGATTTACCACAACCAGATGGTCCAATAATCGCTGTCACTTCATTTTCATTTATATCTAATTGAATCCCTTTTAACGCATGGGTGTCACCGTACCACAAATCTAGATTCTGTGTTTGATATACGGTTTTTTTAGCTTCATTTGATACGATTTTTAAATTTGGTTGTTCATCTTCTTGAGAAAATTTATTGTTTATCGGGTTGTTTACCATCATCTATTCCTCCAATTTAGTAGCGCTTAGAAAATTTATTACGAATAATAATTGCAACTGAGTTCATAATGACAAGTACGATCATCAAGACAAGTATGCCCGCTGCTGCGACATATTGAAATTCTTCTTGTGGTCGTTTTGCCCAATCGAATATTTGCATCGGTAAGGCTGTAAATTCACTGAGTAAACCTTCAGGTAAGAAATGAATGATTACCGGTATACCTAGTACGACTAACGGTGCTGTTTCACCAATTGCTCTAGATAATGCGAGAATACCACCAGTTAAAATACCAGGAATTGCGGAAGGAAGAACAATTTTTACAATCGTTTGCCACTTTGTTGCACCCATCCCGTAAGAGGCTTCTCTTAAATCTTTTGGCACGGCTCTTATCGCTTCTTGTGACGCGACAATGATAACTGGTAGTATGAGTAAACTCATCGTAAAACCGGCTGCTAATACACTTTTTCCAAGACTTAACATTCGTACGAATATCGTCAAGCCCAATAGACCAAAAACAATGGATGGTACACCTGCTAAATTTGAAATATTCATTTGAATAAAGGTCGTTAATTTACTTTTCTTTGCATATTCTTCTAAATAAACGGCTGCGCCAACCCCAAATAACAGAGATACAGGTGCTACGACTGCCAACAACCATAAAGAACCAATTAAAGCAGCTTTAATACCGGCATTTTGTGGAAAACGTGATGAAAAATTCGTTAGAAAATCCCAGTTCAAGTAGGCGTGACCTTGGGAAATCATACGATACATTAAGATAGCAAGCACTACTAATGATAATAATGTGGCGCCTAAGAAAAAACTTTTTAATAGTTTATTTTTAATAAGACGTGAAGCCATTCTTTTTTTGACGCGATCTTCATGTAAATAATTCATCAGTATTCCTCCCTAAAGCGTTTCGATATAAAACCAGCGATTAGGTTCATCAATAATGTAAAGATGAATAATGTGAAACCAACTGCGTAAATCGAATAATAAATTGTCGTGCCATATCCTGCATCCCCTGTAGATACTTGTACGATATAAGCGGTCATTGTTTGGATGGAATCCGTTACTTGCCCATCAAATTTTGGTGTCGCACCACCAGCAAGTGATACAATCATCGTCTCTCCAATCGCACGAGAAATACCGAGAACTGCGGATGCTAAAATACCAGATAATGCTGCTGGTACGACGATTTTCAACGCTACTTCTAACTTTGTTGATCCAAGAGCAAGTGCCCCTTCGCGCATGGATTTGGGCACACTGGACATCGCGTCCTCTGACAGAGAAGCAATTGTCGGTAAAATCATAATACCGACGACAATCCCAGGGCTTAACGCATTGAATATTTTCAGTCCAGGAATGATTTCCTGCAATAAAGGTGTGACGAATGTTAAAGCGAAGAAGCCATAGACGATTGTGGGAACTCCCGCCAATACTTCCAATATTGGTTTGATCACTTTACGCACGCTTTCGCTAGCATATTCACTCAAATAAATAGCCGCAGCTAAACCTAGAGGAACTGCAACAGCCATCGCGATTGCTGTAACTTTTAAAGTTCCTACTATAAGTGGCAATATGCCATAGGTCGGATTCGTTCCGGAAAACGGCATCCACTCGGTTCCAAAAATATAATCGATGAATGGTACTCTTCTAAAAAATTCCACCGTTTCAAAAATGAGTGTAAATACAATTCCGACTGTCGCTAAAACGGACACTAATGCCGTGATAAATAGTAGCTTTGGCATCAATTTCTCAATGAATTTTTTAGCGCCTTTATTTTTAGATTGCTCAATCAAATCCTGTACATTCAATTTGTCATGCCCTGGCTTCCCTACCACTTATTCCAACCCCTTTTAAGAAAAAAAGGCGTAGCGCCAATGCTACCGCCCTTTTAATAATCTGTTATTTTAATGCTTCTAGCTTCGTTAAATCCTCTGAATAATCTTCATCTGGTGAGCGAACATAACCAACTGATTCAGCAAGATCCCCTGCATTGTCGATTGCGTACTTCATAAAGTTATACATGACCGGATTGCTCTTCACAGCTTCATTTTTTACATAAACGAATAGTGGACGAGATAACGGTGTGTATTCACCTGATTTAATCGTGTCATGCGTTGGTTCAACACCATCTACTTTAACGACTGATAGCTTATCTTTATTTGCAATATAATAGGCAAATCCGAAGTAACCAATGGCATTTTTATCTGATTCAACACCTTTTACGAGTACATTGTCATCCTCTGAAAGTGTTGCTGATTTTACGATGTCTTTACCTTCTAATATGTCATTGACGAAATAGTCATATGTGCCTGATTCCGTACCTGGTGAATAGTAGACGATTTTTTCATTTGGCCATTTCGAGTTAATATCAGACCATTTTTTGTCCTTGCCACTCTCAATCCAAATTTCTTTTAATTCTTTCACCGTCGCATCTTTTAACCAAGTATTTTCTTTATTTACAACGATTGATAATCCATCATATGCGATTTTCATTTCTGTGTAGTCAATACCTTTTTCTTTAAGTTTTGCTGCTTCTTCGTCTTTAATTGGACGAGAGGCATCCGAGAAATCTGTTTCGCCGTTAATGAATTTTTCAAAACCGCCGCCAGTGCCTGATACACCTACTGAAACTTGTACTTTTGGTTGCTCTGCTGAGTATTCTTCGACGATTGCTTCCATAATAGGAGCGACTGTTGAAGAACCATCTCCAGATAATTTACCTTCTAGTTTTTCATGATCGCTTGCTGATGCATTGGACTCAGCAGAGCTTGAAGAACTATTTGATGAGCTGTTTGATTTTTCATCATTGCCGCACGCTCCTAAAATTAGTGCCGAGCCTACGATACCTGTCATCATAAAGTACTTCCAGTTTTTCATTGTTTTTCCCCCTAAGAATGTTTGTTGTTTACTACACTTATTACTATATCGCTTTAATGTTGAGGAGATATAAATGAATTGTAATGAAATATATGGCTTTTGTTAATGATTTGTAAAGACAGAAAATGATTTCTCTAAATTTCCTCCTATATCAAATAGGGCTGGGACATACGTATAAAAATACGCAGCGTATAAAGACAAAATTAAAAGGCATGAGCCCGATATACTATCGAACTCATACCCAAACCATTGCCGAATGAAATAATCATATCTAACTTTACGGGTCACTTCATGTTGCGGTTTGTTTTGTTGTTGCGAACCCTACTTTTTCAATTTTATGGTCTATCAAGTGATTTTTAACATACATAATAAAAAAAGAGCGAATGGCGTTTCTTTTAAGAAACGCCATTCGCTCGAAATGATTCAACTTTGTTAGGTGACTAACCATCTTTATCTATATGAATAGAATCAATTAGTCGTCTAGAAATATTATCGCTCGATTTTATTTCCTACTTCATTGTTGATTTTTTTATTCTCTTTTTTCTTCAGTTCGAAAAACTTATCGACAGATTGACGTGCGATAATATTGTTAATAGCTGTGTATTGTTCACTTGTTGTAATCCAAGGAACAATGACAGCATATGCTATCTGCGGATCTTTTTCTGGAGCAAAACCAACATGAGTCACCGTTAATGATTGTGTACCATAGCGTTCTTTTTGTGGACCAAAATACACTACTTGTGCAGTACCTGTTTTACCAGCACCCTTGAATTTAGAGTCTCTAAATTGACCAGCACCAGATCCATTAGCACCGTAATACACACGTGTCATACCTTTTTTCACATGATCAATTTCTGCAGTTGTATTTTCAATTGTACCTAATACCTTAGGTTGAATTTCTTGATCCAACGCACCAATTGTTTCGCCATCTGTTGACGGTTCATGAATTTCTTTTAACAGGCGTGGCGCAATACGCTTACCACCATTGGCAATTGTCGATACATACTGTGCTAATTGCATCGGCGTATACGTATCATATTGTCCAATTGCTAAATCGAGGTATTTACCACCTGCCGTTTCAGGTCCTTTAACCCCAGTAAACTCACCTGGTAAATCAATACCCGTCTCAACACCAAGTCCAAATTGTGCATAGTAACGACGCACACGATTGAATTCGACTTCCGTCGTTGGTAGTGGACCATTATAAATATAAGGCATTTTAGCGACCTTCATAAGCGTTTTAAACATATAGACATTGGATGAACGTTCAAGTGCTGTCAAATCATCCATTAGAATAGAACCACCTCGATTAAAGATGGACGATTTAGGCTTCGTCCCCGCCAATTTCACAGGTGAATCGACTTGACTCTCACCCGGTGTAATAGCACCATAATGATAACCCGTTAATAAAGTAGCTGGCTTAACGACCGAACCTACTTCATATGAACTTGTAAATGCACCGATTGAGTAATCATTAACAACTTGTTTACCATTATCATCTTTTTCAATCTTTTTACCAACCATTGATAAAACTTCACCTGTTTTAGGGTCCATCATGACAAGGAATGCACGATCTAAAAGACTAGAAGAACCTGTACGTTTCGCCATCAATAATTGGTCTGTTACAATTTTATCTGTCGCTTTTTGTAATTTACTATCAATCGTTAAAACAAGATCCTTCCCTGCCGTACCCTCTTTAACAACTTTTGTATCAACGATCTCACCTTGACTATTAGAATCTGATTTTACGACTGATTTTTCACCTTGTAAAATCGATTCATACTGCTGTTCGATATAGGATTTACCAACACGGTCATTACGCGAATAATCACGTGCAAGGAAATAGCTTAACTTATCTTTTGGTATCCCTTCTTGCGGAGAAGTTGTACGACCAAGAATTGTTAATTTCGATTTTAACTCACGTTGCCAATCCGTTGTTGTATTGACGCCTGGAAGATCTGTTAAATGCTCAGAAACAACAGCAAACTCTTTGTCTGACACTTTATCACTTTTAATAATTTGAGGTGACAAATTATATCCTGCGACCATCTTAGAATAAATTGCGACGATTTGTAAATCCTTTTTCGTCAATAATTTTAATTCTTTTGGTGTGATGCGACTTCTTACAATGCCATCGATTTCGTTTTGCTGTTCACCAGCTTTTAAACCATTTCCTAATATTTTTAGCTCTTCTTCATCCGTAATTTTTGCTTTTGCTTGCTTCGGATATTTAATCATCCAATAGTCCAATTTATCGCGTTCTGCAATACGGCTTGTATCCATCTTAATTAATGCACCTAATTTTTTAGCCATCTTTAACATTTCATCAGAAGTTGTCGTTGAATACTTCGTATATGTAATGGCATTTTTCGGTTTATTATCTACGAGAATTTTACCGTTACGGTCAAAAATTCGACCACGAGGGACGCTCGTGTTAACAGTAGCTTCCTCTGTTTTTTCCAATTGTTTAGCATATTCATCGCCTTTTACGATTTGCATATAACCTAATCTAATGACAAGACCAGAAAAAAGTATAAAAATTGTAAAGAAAAGAATATTCATACGAAGGGAAAGATTGGCTCTCTGTCTAGCGTTACCATTTGAAGAACGCTTTAATTTACCTTTATTTTTTCGCTTCATCAGTGTGCCTCCCTCAAACTATTACATTAATAGTAGTATATCATTTTTCTTCGTAAAAAAAAGTGTTACGTTACGACAAATACCACTTTCCATCTCTGCTATATACCCTTTTTCAAACAAAAAAAGCGCATCATCTTCTTGACGAGAAGATGATGCACTATGTTGCATAGTTTGAAAATTATTTTGCAGCTGCGTAACGTTCTGCAACTTTATCCCAGTTGATTACATTGTAAAATGCAGAAATATAATCAGGACGACGGTTTTGGTAGTTTAAGTAGTAAGCATGTTCCCAAACGTCAAGGCCTAATAATGGTGTTTTACCTTCCATAATAGGAGAATCTTGGTTTGCAGTAGATGATACTTCTAATTCACCATTAGATAATGATAACCAAGCCCAGCCTGAACCGAAACGAGTTTTAGCAGCGTTATCGAAAGCCTCTTGGAATTTTTCGAAGCTACCAAATTTAGCATCGATTGCAGCAGCTAATTCACCAGTAGGTTTGCCACCAGCATTTGGTGCTAATGATTCCCAGAATAATGAGTGGTTAGAGTGACCGCCACCATGGTTACGTACAGCAGTACGAATATCAGCTGGAACAGCGTCTAGGTCAGAGATGATTTCTTCGACTGTTTTACCAGCGAATTGTTCTTTACCTTCAACAGCAGCATTAATTCCTGCTACATAAGTACCGTGATGTTTTGTAAGGTGGATCTCCATTGTTTTTGCATCAATATGTGGTTCTAGTGCATCATATGCATAAGGTAGTTTTGGTAATTCGAAAGCCATAATTCATTTCCTCCTTGAGTTATCTAAATTTAATACATTCTTAGATTAACAAATATTTGGGCATTATTCAAATGAAAATGCCTACATCAAGCGTTTTTCAGTCTTTTGACGGAACTTTATATTACAAAAATAAATAATGCAATCATAATTACTTGAAGCGCTCCTTTTGTCACGACAGATGTCAAGAAACCAACGAGAGAACCAATACCTGCGCTGAGT
This sequence comes from Kurthia sibirica, assembly GCF_003143975.1. Classification (GTDB taxonomy): domain Bacteria; phylum Bacillota; class Bacilli; order Bacillales_A; family Planococcaceae; genus Kurthia; species Kurthia sibirica. The sequence continues at coordinate 120,111 of NZ_QFVR01000008.1, forward strand.
GCGTTTTTCAATGTACTTTTCGAGAAAATAAGCTCTGCAATTACCGCTCCAATGAAAGGACCAATTATTATTCCAGCAAAAGGAATGACAAATGGACCAACTAATAAACCAATTGTACTTCCCCATATTCCAGCCTTCGAGCCACCGAATTTTTTTACACCAACGAGGTTAGATAAGGTGTCCGCAGTAAAGAGCAAGAGGGTCAGTAAAATTTGAATCACCCAGAACCACCAAGGGAAATCTGCAAAACTAAAAAATAGTCCATATATAATATAGCCTAAAAAGACAAATAATACAGATGGAATAATTGGATATATTAAGCCAATAAAAGCGACTATAAAACTTGCTATGATTAATATCCATGCAATAATTGTCATCATTCATACTCCTAACTTTTCGAATCTATCTAGTATATACGCATACCAACATAAAAACGTTTCATTTTCTTTTAATAGGCTTCAACTATGCAAAACATAGGGTATCAGTTACAATTTTAGGTATCTATTGAAAAAGGAGTTTATTTTATGAAAATTACCCACTATAGACTTTTTTTGGATTCTTTACTTCATCCAAAAAAACATGCCGCATTTCGCTTACTTTCTATAGGAAAGCTTATTCAATTTCTTTTTCTGATTGCACTACTCATATCCATACCTGCATCTATCCAATTTATTGAAGGTCTAAGTACACAAAAAGCAGCAACGGAAGGCTTATCGTCATTTTTACATGCGATTAATTGGTTGCTCTACCCACTATCCTTTTTATTCATTATTATTTTTAATATTACGATTCTTTTCATACAGGCATCACTATACGCCTTACTGGCATTATGTCTACTCAAATTTTTCCAGCGTCGTGGTGAATATCGTATGTTGTGGCGAACAGCTGCTTTTAGCATGATTTTAGGTGTTCTTTTATCAACAGTATTATCTTTTTTTTTCACCGATCAGCTAGCATTCCATCTGCTTGCCATCGCTATAACAACCATCTATCTACTAATCGCTATACAAAAATATCCGAAACAAGCAACAGCAAAAAATAGTTAACGTTTATTAAACAAAAGTCGCATATCTTTTGTCAAGCGGAGATACATGACATTCGGTATAATAATGGCGGCAGGCACTCATCATCACTTTATTGTCTTTAATGCGCAAAAAATATTCTTGATGTGAGTTTGTTACTATCTTTACATCCCGTCAATTCCATTCAAACTGTAGTCATAATGACGGTGAACAATCGTAGAAAACAGCGAATAGGCTTACTCGAATGACGTAATTTCTCATGACCGAAGCCTCAATGCAAGCCAAGAGAGTTTTGAAAGCGCTCTAAGAATACAAACATCCGTTTAAATGTACATAGAATCAGATGAATGACAAAAATCGTTCGATAAATAAAGCCATCATTGCAAGTAAAGAAATACGCTCGCAAGATCCACATATCACGATTAGTAGACTACAATCTGCTAGTCGTTTTTTTCATAGCAACCTAATCATTAAAAAATCGTTTGTATTATGCACACAATGTTTAAAAATATACACTATTCTCAACAATGATTTGAGGAATAGAGGTTTCTCCCTTGTAATATAGTTGAAAACACTGATAGAATAGTAAATAGTGAGGCTACTAAAAGCCAATGAAGGAGAGAGTTTGATGAACGAAATAACGCACCGCTCGAAAACACGTAAAGTCCGTGTAGGCGATTTAACTATTGGCGGCAGTAATGAAGTTATCATCCAAAGTATGACAACTACTAAAACACATGATGTAGAAGCAACTGTAGCGGAGATTCTCCGTTTAGAGGAAGCTGGCTGCCAAATTGTACGTGTAGCATGTCCTGATGAACGTGCTGCTGACGCTTTAGCAGACATAAAAAAACAAATCCATATCCCTCTTGTAGCGGATATCCATTTCGATTATAAGCTGGCACTAAAAGCAATTGAAGCTGGCGTAGATAAAATCCGTATTAACCCGGGTAATATCGGCCGTAAAGAAAAAGTAGAAGCTGTTGTAAATGCTGCTAAGGCAAAAGGAGTTCCCATCCGTATCGGTGTAAACGCCGGTTCATTAGAACGCAAAATCCTTGAAAAATACGGCTACCCAACTGCCGATGGTATGGTTGAATCAGCATTGCACCATATTAAAATTTTAGAGGATTTAGATTTCCACGATATTATCGTGTCTATGAAAGCTTCTGATGTCAATCTTGCAATCGAAGCGTATGAAAAAGCAGCAATGGCATTTGATTACCCACTGCATCTTGGTATTACCGAGTCTGGTACATTATTCTCAGGTACAATCAAATCAGCAGCTGGTTTAGGTGCTATTTTATCAAAAGGAATCGGTAACACATTGCGAATCTCTTTATCAGCTGATCCAGTTGAGGAAATTAAAGTAGCGCGTGAATTATTAAAATCATTCGGTTTAGCATCAAATATGCCGACGCTTATTTCATGTCCAACATGTGGTCGTATCGAAATCGATTTAATTACAATTGCCAATGAAGTAGAAGAATACCTACAAACAATTAAAGCACCCATCAAGGTTTCTGTATTAGGCTGTGCAGTAAATGGCCCTGGTGAAGCACGTGAAGCAGATATAGGCATTGCCGGTGCTCGTGGCGAAGGATTATTATTCCGCCATGGTAAAACTGTGCGTAAAGTACCTGAAGCAACAATGGTTGAAGAACTTAAAAAAGAAATCGACATTTTAGCAGAAGCTCATTATGCAAAGGAAGCAGCAGAAAAAGCGGCTCTAAAGAACGTTTAATTTTGGAGGCGAATCTAATTGTCAAAAAAATATAGTTTTGGAATTGATATTGACGGTACAGTTACAGCACAAGAATTTTTGCTGCCCTTCATCAATAAAAAATTCCAAACAAATTTAGTACTTGCTGATATTAAACAGTACGACCTCTCACAAGCACTCTCTGTGGATCATCAAATATTCTATGATTGGTTTAAAGAAACTGAAATTGAAATGTATGAAAATCCACCATTACAAAATGAAGTCATTCGAATTTTAAACAACTGGCATCCTGTTACAAACCTTAATTTTATTACAGCACGTGAAACAAACGCGACTGACGTAACGACAAGTTGGTTAAAATCATCAAAAATACCGTATGATGCATTGCATATTGTTGGTAACGCAAGTAAAGTACATGCCGCACGTACACAAAATGTTGAATTATTTTTTGAAGATAAGCATTCCAATGCTGTCGCATTAAGTGAAGAACTTGATATCCCTGTTATCTTGTTTGATGCTCCTTATAATAGAGAGCCATCACCCAAAAATGTTATCCGTGTCCAAAACTGGACTGAGGCTGAAAACTGGGTAAAAAAAGAATTTGGCATTTAATAGTACCCAAAAACGTTCATGAAGAAAAAGCACCGATGTCAATTGACATCGATGTGAATACTTCATGGGCGTTTTTTATACAAAATAAGTGATCTTGTCTTTAGAATGACAGTTTCTAAAAAACAATTAATGGAGAATTTCATTTTTATAATTCAACGAATCATAAAATTAACTCAATCCATCATCAGTTAACGCTATTTAGTTACTCAAACAAGATGATATCAGAAATCTATTTTTAATAAATCGAGTATTTCTTTTACTTTATCGGGATGCTTATCAACAGACACAAAAGAAATATCTTTCCCACCTAAAATATCTTGGTAATATAATGTACCGTCTTTCAATAAATATATTGTATAGGACCTTCCTCTAAAATCCCCTGTATCACCAAAAGCTAAAATATAACTACCTTTATCATGAAGCTGTTTAACGGATTGAATATCTTTTTCATATTTTGGTTTCTTCACAACTACACGGTCAACTATTTTCAATACGTCTTTCACCAACACTTTATCGGAGTATGTTTTTTGTGTATTTGTACTTGCCATCCCATCATCATCTAAACCTTGTATATAGACGTATTCATAAAAATCAGCTTTTGGAATGATTAATTGTTTTGTTTGTATTTTTGCATTGCCTGAATCACAAGAAATGAGCAATACAACCGCTAACATAATCAATATACTTTTACATAACTTGAACATTTACGCACCTCCATTTATCTTTTTATTATACAATAGCCCTTTCCTTTATATACTCTTTTTACCTTTTTGTAACATTTTAGGCATATTTACCTCTTATTCTATTGTACAAAGATGATTTATTTATTTTCCCATCTAAATTCACGTATAAGAAAACATGCTAAAAAAGAGCTGACCCTAAAATAATTTAGGGCCAGCTCTTTTTTAGCACGTTTTTAATATTTCATTTTATAGGCCTTTTTACCAACCTTAAAGTACAGGTACTTTCCTTTAACTTCAAGATTACTAACTTGTTTTTTTACTAACACTTTTAATGATTTACCTGCTGTTGACATAGAGCTTAAATAGGCTGAATTTGAGTAATTACTAAAATATAGTTTTTTGTTTGCATACGTTAAATATTGTACACGTGTGTGCGATAATTTTTTATTTTTCTTTGTTTTTAAATCATATACATATAATAAATCATTATCTTTTTTATTTGAATAAAATACTTTTGATGCGACTTGAACAACTGACCCCGTATTGACATAGAAATCATACGTAGTAGCTGTTGAAGCAGGATAATTCGAACGTACCCAATCATGATCTTTCGAAAGTTTATTGTCGCTAATTAAAAAATAGTTGTAACTAACTTCCGTATCGCTATTAGGTGTTGGATCATTCCATGTTGTATCAAGATTATACCATTTGCCGTCTACTTTTACCTTATTCCATGCGTGATCTTGATTCATTGATGTTCCGACCACATAACGAACGGGTAAACCAAGTTTTTCTAACATTTTATAGGCCACTAATGCATAGCCCTGACATACAGCATATTTATTATTCATTAAGCCATACGCTGTATAACGCTCCATACTATTACCGCCATACCTTGTATTTCGTACGATGAAATCATTTACTTCTTTCACTTTATCGTAATCTGATTTTGCAGATTTTTTGATTTTTGAAACTTCTTTGGTAATTTTTGCATCCGCACTCGCATCTTTTGTTTTTGATGTAAAATAATCGACTTTATAAGATATTTTACTCTCTGTAGCTTCTGAATTTTCTACGCGATATTGATAACTTTTAAGTGTTCCCGCAACCATATCATCCATATCCATAATTTTAGGTAAAATAGTCTTCACTTCTTTATTAAATTGAGACATATCACCTGTATATATAACCTCAAATGAGTTTGAATATCCTTTTACATTTGAATATACTTCATTTTTTAATTGTGAAATGGATGTCACTGTTTTAGATGCAGCAGATGCACTAGCATTGCCTATTAAAAGAAATGCTATCGTAAAAAATACTACATATAGAATTTTTTTGTATCTCATGCTATTCATCTCCTTATTTTTTCTATAACGCATGCCTTTAGTAACACTATACAACCATTACCATAGACATACAATAGACCTTTTAAGATGGTAAAAAAAGTCATCAAAATGAACCTAATTAACCTAAAAATAGAATAAAACAAGATTTTTTTTTCGCAATTATGGACTAGAATTAATCAATAAATAACTTTTAATTTTCTTTTTTTGAGTAATTTTCATTATTTTACTTCAGTTAACTATTTCTTTTCTGATCATAAAATAGGCATTAATACCTATTTTAGATATAACAACATAGTGGTACTATACTTTCTATTCATTTTTTAAAAATAAAAAAAAGAATGAATTAGGTAACTATTTTTACCTGATTCATTTCCTTATAAACAACTCTATTTTCTTTTATGTTCATCTATTTATTCAGCATGAGAAATAGATGAACAGAGAAAACAATGAAATCAACGATTTGAAATTTCATTTTCAACATGTTAAGCTGTATATAATAATTTTTAGGCAATGAGAAGGAAGAGTACGTGACAGCTGTATGATAGAGAGCTTCTGTTGGTGGAAATGAAGCATACAAAAATCACTGAATATGACCTTTGAGCTTCGTACCGATATGTAGGCTACGACGAGAACGGCACTCGTTACAACAGCAGCAGTATTAAATATGTACTGATGAAGGCAAATAGTGTGAGCTATTTGTAAACTTAGGTGGTAACACGAGTCTACTCGTCCTAATCGTAATCATACGATTAGGGCGTTTTTTTATTTTAAGGAGGAGATTATATATGTCAATTTTAGTTGGTGGCGCTTGGCCCTATGCAAATGGATCACTACATTTGGGTCATATCGCCGCATTATTGCCTGGTGACATTATTGCTCGTTATTATCGTTTAAAAGGTGAAGATGTTCTGTATGTATCTGGTAGCGACTGCAATGGAACGCCTATTTCCATTCGAGCGAAACAAGAACATACCACTGTACAAGCAATCGCAGATCACTACCACGCAGAGTTTGTTGATAGTTTTGCAAAGCTTGGTTTCAGCTATGATCTGTATACCCGCACAGACGCACAACATCATCATGAGAACGTTAAAGCAATTTTTTTACAACTTTTAGAAAATGGGTATCTTTATAAAAAAACAATTCAACAGGCGTATTGTATAACTGATCAACAATTTTTACCGGATCGCTTCGTCGTTGGTATCTGTCCGAATTGTGGTGCGCATGCACGAGGTGATCAATGTGATAATTGTGGGCAAATAATAGACCCTATAGATTTAATTGATCGTAAATGCACAATTTGTGGCAATGAACCCGAATTTAGAAACACAGAACATTTTTATTATGCTTTCAGTCAATTTTCACAAGAAATTCAGCAACTTGTAAATCAGGCCAAAAAAGAAGGAACTTGGCGTGAAAATGCACTCCATCTTACGCAGCGTTATTTGAATGAAGGTATTCCTGATCGGGCAGTTACAAGAGACCTACCAAATGGCATTGATGTACCTGTCGATGGTTTTGAAGGTAAAAAAATCTATGTTTGGATTGAAGCAGTGGCGGGTTATTATAGTGCTTCATTGGAATGGGCGAAGCAACACCATACCTCTGCACAAGCATTTTGGAGTGAAGATACAACAGCCTACTATGTACATGGGAAAGACAATATCCCCTTTCATACGATTATTTGGCCAGCCATCTTAATGGGACTAAACAACAAAGGACTTCCCCGTCATATTATTTCAAATGAATACTTAACTTTAGAAAAACAAAAACTGTCCACGAGTAAAAATTGGGCTGTTTGGGTGCCCGATTTCCTAGAACGTTATCATCCAGATTCATTACGCTATTTCTTAACGATTAATGCACCCGAAAACCGGGATGCTGATTTTTCATGGCGTGAGTTTATTTATAGTCATAATAGTGAATTGCTCGGTACATTTGCTAACTTCGTCAATCGTAATTTGAAATTCATCGACCAATCTTTTGCTGGTCAAATACCGCAAGCAACTATAGATAGTCAAATGCGCAATGCTGTGAAATCATTGTATGCTATAGTAGGTAGCTTGATAGAAAATGGCCAAACAAAACAAGCACTCGAAGCAATATTCGACCTAATTCGTGACAGTAATCGTTATTTTGATGCTGAAAAACCATGGATTACAGTGAAGGATAACCCAGCAGCTTGTGAAATAACACTTGCGACATCGGTTTATATTATAGAGAATCTTAGTCAATTACTTGAACCATTTCTCCCCTTCTCCTGTGTAGCTATTCGCAATATGCTTGCTTTACCTCCAGCAAGTTGGCAAGAAATTGTGACTTTATCACATCAAACGCATCAGACAAAGCCTTTATATAGTCGTATTCCTCTCGAAGAAATCGACAATGAATTAGCAAAACTACAACAAAATCATCAATAAATAAAAAACCTTCATCGTCCCTATATACAATAAGGGCGACGAAGGTTTTTTCGTTATTAACTTGTACTACTTTGTAACGCCAATTGTTGATTTTCAGCTTTTTTATCTACATAATCATCATAATTACCATAGTATCCTTTAATGCCTTCAGCTGTTAGATCATAGATTTTATTCGCTAATTTATTAACAAAATAACGATCATGCGAAATAAATAATAATGTACCATCAAATGCATCAAATGCTGTTTCTAAAATATCTTTACTAAATAAGTCTAGATGGTTTGTCGGTTCATCAATTACCATCATATTTGCCTCAAGTAGCATTAGTTTCGCTAAAGCAACACGTGCTTTTTCTCCACCGCTTAACGCACTAACTTCTTTATGAATATCATCTTCAAGGAAGAGGAAACTCCCTAAAACTGCACGTATTTTCGCTTCTTCCACAGTAGGGAAATCATCCCATACTTCATTGAAAATTGTTTTTTCAGGGTGTAGTGTCAACTGTTCTTGATCATAATAACCAATCGTCACACCTTCGCCCCAAGTAATCATGCCGTTTTCAAGCGCTCTACGATTGACTAATGTTTTAAGTAATGTTGATTTTCCGACACCATTATCACCAATTAAACCAATGCGGTCACCACGTTCAAGTTCAAAGTTGATATTTTCAACTATCGGTACTTTAATACCATCTTTCATCACAAGTAAATCAACCTGTTTCACTGTCAACACATGACGATGGGAGGGTTTTTTCGCTGAGAAAACCATTCTAGAGCGTTTTAAATCTTTTAAAGGCTCATCTATTAATTCCATGCGTTCAATTTGCTTACGTTTGTTTTTTGCACTTTTCGAAGAACTTGCTGAAGCAATATTACGCACAACATAGTCTTCCATTTGTTTTAGTTGTTCTTGTTGCATTTCATATTTTTTCGTTTGCAACTCACGATTGGTCTCTTTTTGCTCCACAAATGATGAATAATTACCTACATAACGCGTCGCAGTAGTTCTCTCAACATCGTAAATAATCGTCACGAGGGAATCAAGGAAATAACGGTCATGCGACACAACAACAATTGTACCCGTATAACTTTTTAAATACGTTTCTAACCACGCTAATGTTTTGAAATCTAAATGGTTCGTCGGTTCATCTAACATCAATAGATTGGGTTCTTGTAATAGAATTTTAGCAAGAGCAAGACGTGTTTTTTGACCTCCACTCAGGTCTTTAATTACCGTATTTGTAGACATATCCTCAAAGCCCATGCCTTGGAGAATACCGCGGATTTTTGTATCAATTTCATAGCCGCCCTCCTGCACGAAATACTCCGATTTTTCAGCATAACGAGCCATTACTTGCTCATACTGTTCAGCATCTTCCATCAGTGAAACATCGCCCATTTGTTCTTCTAGTTCACGCAATTGCTGTTCTATTTTCAATAATGGTTCAAAGACACTTTTCATCTCTGACCAAATCGTTTCTTCGATTCGCAGACCACTATTTTGACGTAAATAGCCCATCTTCGTACCTTTTTTCATGTGAATTTCACCGCTATCGAATTCTAAATCTTTTGCGATTATTTTGAGTAATGTTGATTTACCAGCACCATTTACACCAACGATTGCTACGCGTTCCCCTTCTTCAATTTTCATAGAAACGCCTGATAATACCGTGTCATTGGTGAAAGTTTTTGTTATATCATTTAATTGTAATAGCATCTAATCCACTTTTCTGTTGTTTATTTTCACTGACCACATAGAAAAAGACATCGGAATAAACCGATGCCTCCATGTAGAAAGTATACGTTCATTTGCTCATATGCCAAGATTAGTAATCAATCATGTCATAGTCGAATAGTATAAAGTGTACTACAATTCACGATAAAAAGCGAATTCCTTTCAAGTCAATTCTAGCTGTCTTAGAATATTCGTTAATTTATGTAGTGATTGCTTTAACTCTCGTCGTTGTTTTACTTGCTTATTAGATGCCACATCTACAACAGAATCAAATTTTTCACCATTTTTAAAATGAAATTCATATGTTACATAGCCGACATGTTTTTCAAAAATTTCATCGACCTGTTTTTCACTATAAACAGTGCCATCCTTTGTTTTTGAAAATACGACTGTTTGTTCTGCTGTGGCAATAATTTTTTCAATATCTTGTAATTGAAAAGTTTGATTTGCTGCACGACTAACAAATTCACCATCTTTTGTCACATAAAAATCCAAGCTACCATTTGCATGTACAAAACCAACTTTCACTTGCGTATCAGCTGTATCATGTGGGCTCGTGCTTTGTAATTTTTTAATAAATAACGCTACGCTAATAATAACGACGATGACGATGACAATATACATTTTTCCAAACTCCTTTGTCTATGTATTATATGAATTGTACGCATAATTCTCCTATAATACAATAAAAATAGCGCATCAACTTAAATATGCTTAACGAATTGCCCTTCACTGACGTGACAACTTCTTGCGTCATAAATATTTTTACGGACTGTCTACATTGACCAAACTTCTATGATGAACCTTCCATGGTTATTTTTAGCTTACGTATATTCTTATTTGTCTAACTAGTATAATCATGGTCAGTCGTATAATTTATCCATGGCCATTCTCTGATCTGTAACACTTTTCACCATTATCGGTTGCAATGATCCATTCAGATACCCTAGATTAAATCATCCTCTTATATTCTTAACTGGCATACATCCAAGATTTACTGCCTCCATTACACGCTTGTTCAAGATATTTTTTCAGTCGCTAATTTCACGCCAATCCCTACTAATACCACAGCTGTTAACTTATTAAAAATAACTTGAATACGCTCTTGTAAAAACCATTTTCGAATAATAGTAATAATAAAAACAACTATACCTAACCACACGACTGCAATCATGATTAAGACAGTTGCTAACACAATAAGCTGCATATTCACTGAATGACTTGGTTCAATAAACTGTGGCATCAGTGTCACATAGAGTAATAGTGTTTTGGGGTTCAGTAAATCTGTCGTTAAACCTTGCGTTAAGCAATTGAATGATTTATTTGAAAAGCGACCACCCCCTGGTTCTGGTTCTGCTACTGTCTGTAGTTGCATGTTTTGAGCTTTTGAGCGCCATGCTTGTATACCTAAATAGATTAAATAAGCTGCACCTAAATATTTAATTGCTAAAAAAATCACGACTGATTTAGCAATGATTGTCGCTAAACCTAATACTGCTAACGTCGTCCAAATAACCAATGCTAATACGATACCAATCATCGTAAATACACCTGCTTTTTTCCCATATGACAACGTATTTTTCAACACAAGTAATGAATCCACCCCTGGAACCATTACAATCATCAACGCTACCAATGCAAACATCCAAATTTCATTCATCCTATGCACCCCTTCTATGCCATTATATAGCGTAGACATGCATAATTATACTATTTTTAAATTATTCTGATATTTCAACTCCACGATCATATTGAGCTAAAAAAGCATTATAGTATTTTATTTCTGCTTGTTTTCGCGCATTTGTCGCTTGTTGGATATGATTGAAACGCCCGAGCGCAATATTTCTACCCTTAAATCCGATATACGCCTGCCACTGATTACCTATTTTTGATACCCCACGCACACCTGATTTATTGGCTTTCGATATTTTTTTTGAACGTATTTGTTCAATACATGTTCCATCTACAATCGTACGATAATCAATTTTTTTCAAACAACCGCAACTGCGTGTGTGGCCATACTTTAAATTACGTGCAGATACGCTAACCGTCTCACCACAATCACATTGACATTCAATGCTATCTTTTTCTATATCGATGCGTAGGACCGTCAATTTACCATAGAGTTCTCCAATCTCAAATTGCTTTTTATGCACGGATGAACCACAATGCGTCGTTTGTCCTCGTAATAAATTACGTGCAGATGCTAATTTTTCTTCCCCACAATTGCAGCGACAAAGCCATATAATAGACCCTTCTTTTGCACGTTTATCCGTTTTCTCAAACACTGTCAATTCTCCAAATGTCATGTCGAGTAAATCACGATAACGCTGACGGTTTTTTACTTCTAAACAACCACAGCTTTTCGTCCGACCCGATGATAAATTTGAATAATAGACAATTTTTGAATGACCACAATCGCATAATACTTTTAATCGCAGTGTATTTTTTTCTCTAATTTCCGCTGTTACAACTAGCCGTCCATAGCGTTTTCCAATATAGTGTTTTTTCTTCAATCCCTTCAGCTCCTCCTATACTTCATGAAAATAAGTATAAATCGAAAGGCTTATGCTAAATTATCATTAAATTGACTAATAATTTAAAAAATTACTAAACCTTATTACTGATAGCTTTGTGTGGGTGATTGTCAATTTCCGTAACAGTTTTAGCAAATTATGAAGTGCTACATATCTTGTAACAACGATACAAGCTCTATAGAATCAATCGTAGGAACCGAAAGTTTTTTGAAGGAGAAGAGTTTATGAATCATTTTTTTCTTACGGATAAAGAGTTATTACAATATGACTTATTTAAACACTTATTATTGGATTCACATGAAACAAGCTTCATTCATCTCTCTGAACATTTACAATCCGATCAGCGGACGATGAAACGCTATGTGAAATATTTACAGGAAGATTGCGCAAACCTCTTCCAAGAAAATATTATTTTCGAAGTAACAAAAGACTATGTGAAATTAACAAAAAACAAAGATTTCAGCAAAGCTTATTATTTACATTCATTAAATCACTCCTATAAAATAGCGAGTTCAAGCTTTGCCCTTTTTCATTTTTTGATTCATTCAAAAGATACATCAATTATTGATATATCTGAAAAAATCCATTTGAGTACCGCACAAGTTTATCGTTTAATCCATTCTTTAAATAAAATGATGGGTCCTTTTAATGTGAAAATTTCTTTAAAAGCATCAAATGGCTATTTAGTTGGTGAAGAAACGGCCATTCGCTATTTACTATTTTACTTAGCCGTCTATGAATTAAATCATATGGAAGATCCATTCCATTTAAATTCACTGAACTTACCAGCAATGACTTCATTACCTGAACACCGAAAAATGACGAAGCAAACAGCGAGTATTTGTCATTACATGCTACAAATTATTCAATGGCGTGTACATGTAAAGGGTGCTGCACTCGATTTAGAGCAATCTGTTGTCAAGGAACTAACTAATTTTACGGCATCAAATTTTTTAGATGAGTTTTTTATAACACAACTGGCTCACTATGATAGTAATATAATTTTTTGTGAAACGAAGTTTAGTGCCTTATTATTTCAACAATTTTTACCAAGTATTTATTCTGATGATGAAAAAATCCAATTTTATAATCATTTTGATAAATATGAATTTCGAAATTTTTCGACAGCACGCTTTATCATCGACCATTTTGCGCAGAGCTACGAATTAACAATTTCACCAAAGCTACTACCTCTTTATTATTATCAACTGACATTAATAATGACACAGCTCAAGACTTTTTCACTCGACTTGATTCCAATGATGGAATATCGCCATAATCGAGGTGGTCAATCTTCAGTAGATAATAATTTTGTTCATAGTAGGCAACAGATCATTTTACTATTACAATCATGGTCACAAATCCAATTATCAAAAGAACAAATTATGTATGTAAGTCAATTTTTACTATTTGTCCATACACAATGTAGTGGACGTAAAAAAGTCCGTATTTTTTTAGATATTCAGCATGGTTTTAGCAATGCACGTATCATTAAAAACTTCGTGCAAACGGTCTTCTCTGAAAATAGTGTCGATTTTGTCTTAGATGCGTCATGTGCCCATGTAATTGTTACAGACTATGATTTTAGTGCACCTCATTCTTCTAGAACCTACTATTTTGCAGATCCGCAAGAACAAAGCTGTTGGGATAATCTTTTAAAATGTTTATTGGAGGTTGAGCTTGAAATTAATGATTTTCAAATTCATTGATTACGGGGGTGATGTGATTTGTTTCTTTCAAATCACATCATTTTTTCTATGCATTTCTTTCACAGAAAAAGGATCATCCCCTATGTAAATTCACATACATTTCGTTTGAATACATTTTTATGCGTACGCCATTCTAGTAGGCCATGTGAATAACTCCACCGAAAGCTACTCACAATAATCAGTTGGTATTTTCCTGCATCTGTATCGCCTTTATATTCCTCAATTGCGATTGCTTTTGGTAGCGTGACACCTGACACTAATTGTTGTTCTGCGACTTGATCAAAACGACGAATAACAGTTGAACTAGCTGTCCCCATTTTCTCAGCAACTGATTTAAATGTAGGTGATTTAACACATAGCATTTGAATCGCTTGATGCCATTCTTTTGAAAAGCGTTGATCACGTTCAATAAAAGAAGTTTTTTCTGAAAAACGTTTTCCACAAGAACAGACATAGCGCCGACGCTTATAATACAAAACTGTAAGTCATTCAAACCATTTTAAATGGTTCATTTTTTGTATGCGATCAATCATGTACTTTCGAAGTAATGGACTGACAAGCTGGACAAATAGGTGAACGCTTCGGCATTTCTATAAAAAGAGCATACTTGCCCTCAATTTCTTCAACTTTTGTGACTAAAACATCTTTTAATCCTAGGATAGTCATGATGGACTTCATATAGCATAGCTCACCTTTCTACTCTTACTTATTATGCAGCATTTTAAGTATAGAAGATTGGGTGAACCTGTGCTTTTTTCTGTCTATTTTTAGGTATGTTTATCATGATTAAAAGAAATGGCGAGGACTCCTGCCGAAAAACAAGTAGTACGCAATCCTTTATTTTCACCTACGGTGAAAATAAATAGGGCGTTACTTGTCGGCGGAAAGCTCTCGCTATGTCTAATTGTCTAAAACATGAATGGTTTTAATACCCCAACATATATAATAGAACCAAAATAAGGCACTCTCCATTCTAAATAGAATGAAGAGTGCCTTATGTTTGATTGAAAAACTAAACTTCCATAAAAAGCGAAAGTTTTTCAGTGCCCTCGTGTTGAAGAAGGTAGTTTTCTTAATTTGCAGTCATACAATTTGGGCATTTTCCATAAATCTCGAATTTATGTTCACCAATTTCATACCCGGGTAGCTGTTCATAAATGAGTTCCATTGGACAATGATGAACTTCTTTAATATGACCACAAACCATGCAGATGAAATGGTGGTGATGATGCTCAGTTTCGCAATGCATACGGAAATGTCTTTCTCCTGTTAGCTCTGTTTCTTCTAAAATACCAACTTCTACGAAGGTCGAAAGATTACGATAAATTGTATCATAACTCATACCTGGATAATCTTTTTTCATAACGAGCAGTAAATCCTTAGCGGTTAAATACTTGTCTGTTCGCTCAAACATATCTAATATTTGCTCTCTTTTATCCGTTTTTTTAAAACCGCTCTCTTTTAAAATTTCCCATGCTTTTGTTATATTCATCGAATCTCACGACTCCTCTCTTAACGCGCGCGTACAGCTAAAATAATTTTTTTACTAATAAGTACAATCAATAATATTATAATCGACGTTACTACGATTGTCCCACCCGGAGCAAGGTTTAAGTAGAAAGCTGACACCAACCCAACAATGACTGCCAATTCTCCAAATATAATGGAATAAAGGATTGTTTGTTTAAAACTTTTCGCCATGCGTATTGCTGCTGCCACTGGTAATGTAATCAATGATGACACCAGTAGAATACCAACAATCCGCATTGACGCTGCAATAACCAATGCCGTAATTAACATAAATAACGTATGTACGACTTTCGTTGGTAAACCACTTGCTTGTGCATACTCATCATCAAATGACAACACGAATAATTCTTTATATAACAAGTAGATAAATGCAGTGACAATAACCGCAATACCAATGACAATATATAAATCTTGACGACTTACGGCCGATACTGAACCAAATAAATAACTGAATAGATCTGTGCTAAAACCTTGTGCTAAAGAGATGAATATGGCACTCATTCCAAGACCAGCCGACATGATGATAGGGATTGCTAACTCTTCAAAATGTTTATAGAGGCGGCGTAATCTTTCAATCAGTACCGAACCACCAACTGCTGCTACAATACCTAGATAAAGCGGATTTAATGTTGCGAGACCGATGAAGCTTTGACTTAAATATAAGCTGCCAGCAATACCAGCTAATGTGACATGTGACAAGGCGTCTGCTATTAAAGAAAGGCGGCGTACAACGATAAAAACACCTAATAATGGGGCGATGAAACCGATAATAATACCAGCTAAAAAGGCATTTTGTAAAAACTCATATTGAAAGATTGAGGAAATCATTTAGTTGGTTCCTCCTTATGCGAGTGAATTTTACGCACCGACATACCATACCATTCGCTGAGTTCATCCTTTGTTAAATTAACATAATCATCTTTAAAGCCATGGAAGTGAATTGTTTTGTTTAAACAAGCTACATGTGAAATTTTACTAGATACGACGTCTACATCATGGGTTACAAGCATTAATGTCATATTGTGACGAGCATTTAAATGTGCCACTAGATCATAAAAAGCCTGAACATTTTCATAATCTATACCGACTGTAGGTTCATCTAAAATTAATAATTTTGGTTTTGCTACTAACGCTCGAGCGATGAATACTCGCTGTTGTTGCCCCCCGGATAATTCACCAATATTACGCTGGACAAAACTCTCCATACCAACTGACTGCAACGCTTCTATCACTAACTTATCTTGATTCGGGGCTTTGCGCTTAAACAGACCTAATGACTTCACTAAACCGCTAGCAACGACTTCTTTGACCGTTGCAGGAAAACCTGAGTTAAATGAATTAGACTTTTGTGATACATAACCAATCCATTCGCGATGATTAAATTTATTGGCGTCTTGACCAAATAACATCACCTTTCCAGATGTTGGTTTTAACAAGCCTAAAATCAACTTTAACATCGTTGATTTTCCTGAACCATTTGGTCCTAATAAGGCCAGGAAATCACCTTCATTAATCGTTAAAGATATATGATCTAATACATTTGTATATTCATATTGAAAGGAAACATTTTGCAACTCGATGAGTGGCTGCTTCGTCATAAACTTCTCTTCTTTCTAATTCAGAATCATTACGATTTACATTTTAAAAGTATATAGGATTATGTAGGTAATGTAAAGGAAGTTTTCTTAGTTCACTTAAATAATGAAAAGCGTGCCACACTGCCTGCTCGCGTCTTCTACAGAATTAGTAGAAGTGAGGTGCGCGTAAAACGTCGAGTAGAGATACTTTTGTTTGGAAAATCCCAAAAAACAAGATAGGACTGTTCTTAATTGGTTGTTAGTGGACGATTTTATATGATAAAAAAGCTGTCCTTCAAAAATCATATGAATGATTTTCGAGGACAGCTTTTCGTATGGTAAATTACTGTTCTTTCATCTCTTTAATAGGTGACTCATTAAAGTTACCAGAGCGCAGAGCAGCAATTTCGTATTGATAGGGTGCTTTTGACGTTTTTTTATCAAGTCCAACCCACGGTGTTTCTAATATTTTAGGTATATTTGTAAAAGCTTCATGATGCACAATCGCATGTAATGGTGCGAAACCAATATGACCAAATCCAAGATTTTCATGACGATCTTTATGTGCAGCAATTGGATTTTTACTATCATTAATATGAAGTACTTTAATATTTTTCAAACCGATTAAATGTTCAAATTGAGCAAGTACACCGTCTAAATCATTGACGATATCATATCCCGCATCGTGAACATGGCAAGTATCAAAACAAACCGACAGACGGTCATTATTTTTTACGCCATCAAAAATGCGTGCTAATTCTTCAAATGTACGTCCACATTCTGAACCTTTACCCGCCATTGTTTCCAAGGCGATTTGAACCGATGCATCTACCGACAATACTTCGTTTAAACCTTCAATAATTTTCGCAATTCCTGCATCTGTTCCTTCACCGACATGTGCGCCAGGGTGAAGAACAATTTGTCCCGCTCCTAAAGCTTCCGTTCGATGGATTTCCTTTTGCAAAAATTCCACACCTAAACCAAATACTTCTGGTTTGATTGTATTGGCGATATTGATAATATAAGGTGCATGCACGACAAGATTTGAAATGCCATGCGCTGCCATATGAGCTCTACCTGCTTCAATATTTAACTCTTCAAGCGGTTTACGGCGCGTATTTTGCGGCGCACCGGTGTAAACCATCATTGTTGTTGCGCCATATGAAGCTGCTTCCTCACTCGAGCCTAGTAACATTTTCTTACCATTCATTGATACATGAGAGCCTAGTAGCATATTTTTTACCTCACTTATTTATTCTTAGCGCGGGCTTTAGAGCGTTTACGACGTTCTTTTTTCTTAATTGCATCCATTTCCCAACGCATATTACGTTTATAACCCGGTTTTACTTTTTTCGGTTTACGTACTTTTGATTTGGCAATACGATCGATTTCGTCTTCTTTTTTATTACCTTCACGTTTTAGACGTGTATTACGAGCTTTCATATCAACTAATTCGCCATTTTTAAGATCTTTTGCTTCGAATTTGATGTCCATTTTCTCAATACGAGCAATAGCATCTTCTTCTGAAGGTTCAAAAATCGTAATAGCTAAGCCTTTATTACCAGCACGTGCCGTACGACCAACACGGTGAATGAAGAACTCTAAATCTTGTGGTAATTCATAGTTGATGACATGAGATACGCCTGGAATATCGATGCCACGAGCAGCTAAATCAGTTGCTACGATGTATTGGAATTCAAGTTCACGTACTTGTTTCATCATTTTTTTGCGATCACGAGGTGTTAAATCGCCGTGAATACGACCTGTTTTAACATGATTATTTGCTAAGAAATCTGCAACATAATCCGCTTGTTTACGCGTATTTGTGAAGATGATACATAGGAATGGGTTAATCGCGTTAACTACTTCTAATAGCTTGGCATTTTTTGATTGGCTACGCGTTGGTACTAAGTAGAAATCAAGATTTTCAGCTACTGGGCGTTTATCATTCATATGAACATGCGTTGGTGAAGACATGTATTTTTTCAAGAACGGTTGTAAGCTTTCTGGCACTGTCGCTGAGAATACATACATTTCCAAATCGTCACCCATTTGTGATGCGAATTGGTCAATATCTTCAATAAAACCAAGGTCAAACGCTAAATCAGCTTCATCAATTACTAACATTGTAGCAGTGTGTACAAGCAGCGCCTGTTCATTCACTAAGTCACGGATTCGTCCTGGTGTACCTACGACGATTTGCGGTTGTGATTTTAGTTTATCAATCGAACGTTGTTTGTCTGTTCCACCGATGAATAATTTTGTTTGAATTTCAGTATTTACAATCATTTTACCTAACTCATTGTAAATTTGTTGAGCTAACTCACGAGTTGGTGCTGTAATAACCGCTTGCACCTCTTGTTTGTTTTGGTTGATTCTTTCTAAAATCGGTATTAAGAAACTATGTGTTTTCCCCGTACCTGTGTGTGATTGACCAATCGCACTTTTACCTTTTAGGATTAGTGGAATAATCTCTTTTTGAATTCTTGTTGGATTTTTAAATCCTAGTTCCTCAATAGCATCTCTTAAGAAAGGCTGGAAACTATAATCTGTGTATTTTGACATTTCGTCACTCCTCACTTGCTTTATATATTGTAACATGATTTACGTTCAAGAAACATATTTCGTTATCATATATAATAAGAAGTGTGTCTGTCAATTACTATTTTCATGTCTTATGAACCTAAAAGTTAATAATAGCGTCTAATTGTATATAACTGTTTCGTTCGTTATAATGGACTTACCGTGTATTTGAAAGGGGTTTGAAAAAGAATGAAAGTAATAAAAATTACACCTCGTGGTTATTGTTACGGAGTTGTTGATGCGATGGTTATCGCACGTAACGCTGCGATGGATAAAACTTTACCGAGACCGATCTTTATTTTAGGAATGATCGTTCATAATAAACATGTTACGGATGCTTTCGAAGAAGAAGGCATTATTACATTAGATGGTCCAAATCGTATGGAAATTTTAGAGCAAGTTGATTCGGGAACTGTTATCTTCACAGCACATGGGGTTTCTCCTGAAGTACGTGAACTTGCACGTCGCAAAGGATTGGTATCGATTGATGCAACATGTCCAGATGTCACTGTCACACATGACTTAATCGCTGAAAAAACGGCGGAAGGCTACGATATCATTTATATTGGTAAAAAAGGCCATCCTGAGCCAGAAGGCGCCATTGGTGTTGCTCCAGACCATGTACATTTAGTTCAGCATATACCAGATATCGAAGCACTCGATATTCATACTGACAAACTACTGGTTACAAACCAAACGACGATGTCGCAATGGGATGTCATGTCTTTAATGGAAGCATTAAAATTAAAATATCCACATATTCAAGTGCATGAAGAAATTTGTTTAGCAACACAAGTTCGACAAGAAGCTGTTGCAAAACAAGCGGATCAAGCCGAATTATTAATTGTAGTTGGTGACCCGATGAGCAATAACTCCAATCGTCTAACGCAAGTTTCTGAAGAAATCGCCAATACAAAATCCTATCGCATCTCAGATTTATCTGAGCTAAAATTGGAATGGTTAGAAGGGATTGAAACAGTCGGGATTACGGCTGGGGCATCTACACCTACTCCCATCGTAAAAGAAGTACTAAACTTCTTAACGCAGTATGATTCAACAGACGAAACGACTCATGATCTGACACGTACTGTACCGCTTAGCAAAATTTTACCTAAAATCAAAACACCAAAACCAGTCATTCGTATTGAACCATATTAGGATTTATAACAAAACGCTCTGTGGCCTATTCACAGAGCGTTTTGCTAATTCCTTCTTTTTAATTTTATTAGTCGAATGGAACGCTCACCAGTCAAATCAAGAAGATCAGTGAGTTGGCTCTCGCCATATGAACATCTCATTCGCTTCATATCAAAAAAGCAAGTTACACTTCCTAAAAGGGTGTGTAACTCGCTCGAAATATAAGCTATTAGATGAATTTAAATGGTTCTGTTGAAAGATTACTTGGGATAAATTCAACTGCCATTTTATGTTCAGTACAAAGCACTGTCATTTTATTCGCTACCCCTTGCTTCATAATAGCTTCAATATGATGACCTGGATCAATCAGGCTAAGTCCCGTAGCTTCAGCATCTTGTGCTATATGAAAAGATATGTCCCCTGTAACAAAGACATCTGCACCAGCATATTTTGCTTTGCTAACATAGCTATCTCCGCTACCACCCAACACCGCTACTTTGCGCACAATCGCATGTAAATCACCTACTGCACGAACCGTTGGAACATGAAAAGCCTTTTTAACATGCGCACCAAATTGTGCGAGTGTCATAGGCTCCGCAAGAAGGCCAATACGACCGATTCCATACTGTTTAGCAGGCGTAGCTAAAGCATATAAATCATAGGCTACTTCTTCATATGGATGATTTTGTTTCATCATACGCAAAGCCTTATTGATCAGCGGTTGAGGTATAACCACCTCCACCTTCTCTTCGGGCTCCATATGAATGTCACCTACTGTTCCTACGAATGGTTGTGCATGATCTAATGCTCTAAAACGCCCTTCTCCTGAAGTTTGAAAGCTACAGCTATCATAAGCACCCATTTGACCTGCACCAATCTGTGCCAGTGCTACACGTAGTTTAAGCGCATGTTCACGGGGTATATAAACAGCTAGCTTAAATAATTGCTCCGTATAAGTTGGCGTTAATATGCCAATATTTTGTAATTGTAGCGCTTCTGCCAATAAATCATTGACACCACCTTCTGCTACATCAAGATTCGTATGTGCCGCATACACGGCTAAATCATTTTTAATGAGCTTCTCATAGAGTTTCCCCTGTGGTGTATCTGTACGAATATGCGCTAATTTACGGAAAATGGGTGGGTGGTGAGCAATGATCAGCTCACAACCTGCTGCTATTGCTTCATCAACGACTTCGTCCGTGACATCTAACGTAACTAACACCTTGGTTACTGCTTTATTTAATGTCCCAATGGCTAATCCAATGGGGTCCTGTTCCATGGCCATTAACTTCTTAGGTGACCAAGTCTCAAAGAGCTGAATGATTGCTTGTCCGTTCGTTGGTTTCAATTATAAAACCTCCTTCACTAAAGTAATCTTGCTCATTAACTCTTCCTTCTTCGTCTTTATCGCTTCCGTATTATCCGCTTTTTCCAATGATGCAAGAATATGCTGCCATTGCGTGATTTCACGCGTCCATTTTTCAATAAAAACATCATTACGTTTATCGATTAATTTCGGACCAATTAATAGCTCTGCCGGCGAGAGATGTTGTTGTCCTCTTTCTAATACAAGCACTTCATAAATTTTGTCGTCCTCTTCGAGAATTTCTTCATCAATAATTGCCCAACCATGCTGTTGCGCCCATTGTCGAATTGAAATCGCATGAATATTCGGTTGTAAAATTAAACGTTCAACCGTTGTTAATCTGGATAAGTCCTTATTTAAAATACTTGCGATGAGTGGGCCACCCATTCCTGCGATTGTAACAGCTGTTACACCATCTTCTTTCTCAATGGCATCCATACCATCTGCAAGTCTCACAATAATTTTATCTTGTAGTTGCTCATGCTTTACTTCTTGACAAGCAGATTGATATGGTCCATCTACCACTTCTCCTGCAACCGCACTTTTCGCAATATTATTATGTACGAGATAGCACGGTAAATAAGCGTGATCAGAGCCGATGTCTGCTACTACTGCGTCCTGTGGCACGAAGCTAGCAACCATAGCCAAACGTTTTGATAATTTTTGGGCATTCATAAATCAATTGCCCTCCCTTCCTACCTTCTTATTGTACTGAAAAATCCCCTATTTTAAAAGCATGAAAATCAACAGCCTACAAACGACGTTTTTCTATAATAAAAACACCCCTATATTCATATAGAGGTGTTAATCATTTGTTTATATAATAATGACGCAATCATTATTATATAAACTTATTTTAAATCTGCGATATATTTTGCTACTGCATCTAACTCGCTATCATCACTCAACAAGCCTGCTGGCATACCGCCTCTACCTTCAACTAAAATTTTCTTCACAGCATCGGTTTTTAAGCCTGTTCCATGAAGCGATGGTGCACTACCTCCACCTTTCAAATCATCTCCATGGCAAGAAATACATTTCGCACTAGTAATTGCTTTTGGATCTGTTTCACTAGCCGAGCCCTTATTCTTTTCACCCTGTTCTGTTTTTGCATCATTGTTTTTTGCTTCTTGCTTCTTATCTACGCCAATTAGAGACATGTAAAATATAAGTCCTAAACCAAAGGCAATTATTAGTAGATAAGGTACAATAGGATTTTTCTTCATAAGAATGCCCTCCCTCTGAAATTGAAAAATTTTCTATAAATTATAGAATCAGTCAACAATTTTATTGTACTTCATGTCAGCGGAAACGAAAAGGAATAATACCCATATTTTCTCTTTTTTATATTAAAATTGCCATATCGGACATAATTAACATATTTTACATGTAAAATAGATTAAGACAAAATCAAGTATCCAAGAACGAATACTATACCTAAAACACCCGATATTGTAAAATAAATTAATTTAACATAACGCCCTGCTAAAAGCCACACGATACAATTTGCTACGACAACACCTAAAATCGCATATTGGTTACCTACGAATAGTATACCTGTCAAGCGTACGGAAATAGAAAAAAGCAACAGAGCTGCTGTCGCAAATGCAAAAGTTGTTGTAAGCGTTTTATTGTGAGCGGTTTTAAATACATAATACATGATAGAAGTAAAAATAATCACACCAAGCACAAGAGGTATATATACCAATTTGCTACCTAAAATAAACAGAGCTGCAACGAATACAAGCAAAACTAATACAGAGAATACAGCTATTATTATTTTGCCAAATGATGGTTTAATCGGTTGTAACAAAGATTGACTTGCTAATAGCTCCTCGCCTTCTTGCGTTAAATTTCTGCCCCCCATATAAAGGTGCATTAAAAAATCACAATATTGTTCTGGGAGAAGTTTATTCGTTTTCCAAAAGAGAATTTCTTTTAAAATAATTTCTTTTCTCTGTTTATCGCTCTCCATAATCTTTCCTCCATACACCAAATTCATCTCGTTCTTTTATTGCTTCTTTAAATGTATCGGTTGGAAAAACGTTTATTTAAGATACTTCAAGTATTGTATACCCTTTTCTAGATATATTCCTACTTCCATAGCTCTTAGCAAAGTAGTTCTCCTATATTTCTACTCACAGTGAAGATCAATAATGGGCTACTTATCGACGGAAAGCATTCGCTATTTCTAAAGGTCCAAAATATGACTTGTTTTAAAACCTCCTATCTATCATGGCACCAGTTAAACTTGGTCTTTTCATTAGACAAAAAAAGCAGGATTAGTTTTGCAACTAATCCTGCTGGTAATGGCTATTTTACAAATGGCTCTTGCTACATTAACGAGATTATTCTAAGAAATCTTTCAATCGTTTACTGCGTGAAGGATGGCGAAGTTTGCGTAATGCTTTTGCTTCAATTTGGCGAATACGTTCACGTGTAACACCAAATACCTTCCCTACTTCTTCTAAAGTGCGCGTACGTCCATCATCTAAACCAAAACGTAGACGAAGTACATTTTCTTCGCGGTCAGTAAGCGTGTCCAGTACATCTTCAAGCTGCTCTTTTAATAGTTCATAAGCTGCATGATCCGATGGTGATTGCGCTTCTGAATCTTCGATGAAATCGCCTAAATGTGAATCATCTTCTTCACCAATAGGTGTTTCTAATGACACTGGTTCTTGAGCAATCTTCAAGATTTCACGTACTTTTTCAGGTGTTAAGTCCATTTCTTCACCGATTTCCTCAGGTGAAGGTTCGCGACCAAGATCTTGTAATAATTGACGTTGTACACGAATTAATTTGTTAATTGTTTCGACCATATGAACAGGAATACGGATTGTTCTTGCTTGGTCGGCAATAGCGCGAGTAATCGCTTGACGAATCCACCAAGTAGCATAAGTAGAAAATTTGAAGCCTTTACGGTAATCAAATTTTTCAACGGCTTTAATCAGACCCATATTACCTTCTTGAATCAAATCAAGGAAAAGCATACCGCGACCTACATAGCGTTTGGCAATACTTACTACGAGACGTAAATTAGCTTCTGCAAGACGTTTGCGCGCTTCATCGTCACCTTGTTCGATTCGTTCAGCTAAAGAAATCTCTTGCTCAGCAGTCAATAAGTCTACACGACCGATTTCTTTTAAATACATACGAACAGGGTCATTAATTTTAACGCCCGGAGGAACACTCAAATCATTTAAATCAAATGTTTCGGCAGAATTGTCACCGGCTTTTAATAAGCGCTCAAGATTCTCTTCATCGCCTTCTTTACCGCCAAGCTCGATTCCATTTGATTCTAGCTTATCGATAAATTCCTCTACTGCATCAGCACCCATTTCATATGTGCTTAATTTATCTGCTAATTCTTTATATGTTAACTCTCCAGCTTTTTTACCAGCCTCGAGTAACATTGCTTTCATATCTTCTAAAGGGTGTTCATGTTCTACTTTCACCACTTTAGCTGGTTGTTTTTTTGCTCGTTTTTTTTCTGCCATAGGTGTCTTCCTCCTCATAACAAGCGCTATATTATAGTCTTGTTAGTGATTTTTTTAAATCAATAACTTCCTGAGAAAGCGCAATTGCACTTTTTATATCATGCAGTTGCTCTGCTTCTTTCACCGCATGTTGCTTGTCTGCTATTTGTTGCTGGATAATGAACTTTTGTACCTGTTTCAGACAATCGGCAATCTCCTCATCAGTATGATCTGGATCTCGATCAACTATCGCAGCTTCCATTACAATTTTACGCAATTCTCTATCTTCAAGAATTTCAACAAAACGCTGATAATCCTCTTTTTCAAATGTCTCGTAAAAACCCATAAGATGGGCATAAATAGCCAAGTAATCTTCACGAACAAACGGTGCATCTGCAGTGATATCTCGAATTTTATCGATTGCTTCCATGTCGTGTAACATATGGGCGAGCAACAATCTTTCTGCTCGATCTATCGCTGTATATTTGCGTTTTTGCAGCAACTGCTGCGGTTGCTGTGAAGGAGGTTCAGTCATATTTCGCTCTTGTTGCTTTTGAGTCGATGCTTGCTGTGCCTCTTTTAGACGTAATTGACCTTGTAAGGTTTCTGTGGAAACTTGTGTTTCTTCAGAGAGTCTTTTTATATAAAGCTCTCTTTCGATTGGAGATATACCGCTGGTTAAATAGGATAAAGCTTCATCCGCATATTGCTGGACATCGTTCGGATATTGAAAGTTTTTGTTGCGTTTTGCATACATCATCATAAAACTGATAAAAGATTGCGGTACGGCGATTATATTGTCACGAAATGACTCCGCACCATTCTTACGAATATATTCATCTGGATCCAATCCTGCTGGAAGTACAGCAACCTCAACGGTTAAATTTTCTGCATGTAACATTTCTGCAGCTCTTTTTGCTGCCTCCCAGCCTGCATGATCACCATCGTAACAAACAATAATCTGGCTCGTAATTCTCTTTAGCTTTTGAATATGTTGGGGTGTTAAAGATGTCCCCATCGTAGCAACACCATGATGGATATTTGCATTTTTTGATGCTAACACATCCATAAACCCTTCAAAAATGATGAGTTTTCGCTCCTTACGAACAACAGGTCGAGCTTGGTCTAAATTGTAAAGTACCTTGCTTTTTTGAAAGATAGGTGATTCCGGGCTATTCATATATTTTGCCGCTTCCCCCTCCGTGTTAATAACACGGCCTGAAAATGCAATGATGCGACCAATATCATCTCGAATAGGGAACATAATACGACTACGAAAACGGTCAAAATAGCCAGAGCCATCTTCACGTTTGATGATTAAACCACCCTGTTCCATTTCATCTAAATCAAAACCTTTGTGTTGCAGTAATGTTGTCAGTGAATCCCAATTTGGCATAGACCAACCAATGCCATATGTTTCAATCATATCACGGGTAAAGCCACGATTTTCTAAATATCGTAGCCCCTCCTCGCCCTCTTCTGTATTTAAAAGAAGTTGTTGGAAATAATCAGCTGCAAGGATATGCGCCTCTTTCATGCGTT
The DNA here is from genome assembly GCF_003143975.1 of Kurthia sibirica. Classification (GTDB taxonomy): domain Bacteria; phylum Bacillota; class Bacilli; order Bacillales_A; family Planococcaceae; genus Kurthia; species Kurthia sibirica. The sequence goes on from NZ_QFVR01000008.1 coordinate 147,116, forward strand.
CTTCTTCAGGTGAAGCAGGCGTAGTAAGCCGTTGCCCCTGAGATGGTGCAATATCGACTTGAACGCCAACTTGCTCGCCTAGCTTACTTACCGCATCTTGAAATGGTAGATTTTCTATATCCATTAAAAACGTAATGGCATTACCACCTGCTCCACATCCGAAACAATGAAAGATTTGCTTATCGATGGACACCGAAAATGAAGGTGTCGATTCGCCATGAAAAGGACAAAGGCCGAAGTAATTTCTACCTCTTTTCGTCAATTGCATATAATTACTAATTACATCAACAATATCCGCTTGGGAGCGAATTTCTTCAATTAATTCTTCTGGAATTCTTTGTGCCATTTCATCACCATCTTTATACTTGCTATAGGTATCATTCTATAAAACTTAACAATATCCTTCTATTCCGAGACATTTCATCTAAAATAAATTTCAATAAAAAGTATCGTTCCTTAATTTCTACCACAATTCTCTATTGTAAAACATATTTAATAATTTATCTACTACAATATACGACATGAATCGAGAAAAAGTTTCAATTAAAGCAAATTTATTCTATCCGTCATTTTGAAGCGTAAATAGCCTAAAAACCTCTAGGATTATTATTATATTACAAAATTATAATTCTGTATGTATATTGTTAAACAAATAGAAAAAATCCCGCTTAGAATACTCGATTTTGAGTATTCACTATTCGGGATCCGACTAAATTGTTTACTTATGCCATTCCGCTTATTGCAGTCTATGAATAATATCATTGGCAGTTTCTTCAACTGCTTTATTCGTAACATCAATAACCGGACAACCTATGCGACTAACAATTTTTTTAAAATGTTTAATCTCTTCGTCAATGCGCTCTACTTTTGCATAGCTTGCGCCATCATTTAATCCGAGTGCCAACAAGCGTTCTTTACGAATACTATTTAACTTATCTGGAGAGATAATGAGACCAAAACACTTCTCTGCTGGAACCATAAATAATTCTTCAGGTGGCTCTACTTCTGGTACAAGAGGTACATTCGCCACTTTAAAGCGTTTATGTGCTAAAAACTGAGATAATGGGGTTTTTGATGTACGTGATACACCAACTAGTACGATATCGGCTTTTAATAGACCGCGCGGATCTCGACCATCGTCATATTTGACAGCAAACTCAATTGCCTCAATTTTTTTGAAGTAATCGTCATCTAATTTACGAACAAGACCGGGTTCTTCAATAGGTTCAATTTTCAAGGTATGCGTGAGCATATCCATAAGTGGTCCCATTAAATCTGTCGAAGAAATATTGTTGCGTAAACACTCTTCTTCTAAAAAAGTGCGCATATGACTTTTAACGACGGTATACACAATAACCGCCCTTTGCTCAACTGCAAGCTGAACGATTTCTTTCAACTGTTCAATGCTTTCAATATGTGGGAATCGTTGGAAATTTACATCTTGTAAACCTGGTCTAAATTGACTTACGGCAGCCTTGGCAACCAGCTCACCTGTCTCTCCAACCGAATCAGAAATAATAAATACTAAAATTCTATCCATTTTTGCACCACCTCACAAGTCATGGTTTTCCGCTAACGATAAAAACGCTCGCGTAATATTTGTTTTCGTCATGCGTCCGACTACCTCATAACCATCTGGATGCTCGACTACGACAGGTAATGCATCAATTTGTCTTTCAATCAACTTGTTGGCCGCTTGGATTAAACCGTCTGTTTTAAAGCAAAATGCGACATTCGGCATTCTCGTCATAATAATATGTACGGGAATATTATTTAAATCTTGGCTACCAATAGCTGTTCTCAACAGATCTTTTCTCGAAAGAACACCTGTTAAGTATGCATTTTTATCTACAACAAACAAGGTGCCTACATCTTCTAAAAACATCTGACATATGGCATCATATACTGACATATCTTCTGCTACAACAATCGGTATTGATTGGAAATCTTTTACCTTCATGTTTGTCATGCTTTCAACAACTGCTTGTCCTGTTTTCTTCCCTGAGTAAAAATAGCCAACTCTTGGTCTAGCATCTAAGAAACCTGCCATCGTTAAAATAGCAAGGTCTGGTCGAAGTGTTGCACGAGTTAGAGAAAGTCGTTCAGCGATTTGTTCACCAGTAATAGGGCCGTTGTTTTTGACAATTTCCAATATTTCTTCCTGACGTTTGTTGAGTTCGATATCACTCACCGCCTCAAAAGTGTTATACTCATTCCCTATATAGTATATACTATATTGATTGGGATTGCGAAGAAAAGTGTCGCATGTTACAATATAGCAAATAACCTGAGCGATGAACGGAATAAAAAGTAGGTCGTCTACAAAAGCGAGTAGGGATAGTGAAAGTCTACATGACGATTGAAAAGGCATCCGGGAGCTAGTGGGTTGAAAGTGGACTATTTGATTATAGTCAATCGGGGTGGAACCGCGGGTCATACATATGCACTCGTCCCCGGGCAGAAATTTTGCCCGGAGACGGGTGCTTTTTCTATCTAACAATAGGAGGTCATTAACATGGCAAAAACAATGGAAACAATTGTGAACTTAGCAAAACATCGCGGATTTGTCTTTCCGGGATCTGAAATTTATGGCGGATTAGCAAATACTTGGGATTACGGTCCACTTGGTGTCGAACTCAAGAACAATGTAAAAAAAGCATGGTGGGATAAATTCGTCAAAGAATCAGAGTATAATGTTGGACTTGACGCTGCCATTTTGATGAACCCGAAAACATGGATTGCTTCTGGACATGTAGGGAACTTCAATGACCCCATGATCGATTGTAAAGCTTGTAAATCACGTCACCGCGCTGACAAGTTAATTGAAGACGCTTCACTTGCTAAAACAGGTAAAGAAATTATCGTTGATGGTATGACATTTGATCAAATGAAAGAAAAAATGGTTGAACTAGATGTCGTTTGTCCAGATTGTGGCAAGCAAGATTTCACTGACATCCGTCAGTTCAACTTAATGTTCAAAACGTTCCAAGGTGTTACTGAAAGTTCAACTAACGAAATTTTCCTACGCCCTGAAACTGCACAAGGTATTTTCGTAAACTTTAAAAATGTCCAACGTTCAATGCGTAAGCGCACGCCGTTTGGTATCGCTCAAATCGGTAAATCCTTCCGTAACGAAATTACACCAGGTAACTTCACTTTCCGTACACGTGAATTTGAACAAATGGAGCTTGAATTTTTCTGCAAACCAGGCACTGAGTTAGAGTGGCATGCATATTGGAAAGAATTCTGTAAAAATTGGTTACTAAACCTATCGATGAAAGAAACTTCGATGCGCCTACGCGACCATGAAGACGATGAACTTTCTCACTACTCTAATGCTACTACTGATATCGAATTCCAATTCCCATTCGGTTGGGGTGAGCTATGGGGTGTTGCTTCACGTACTGACTTTGACCTTAAAAAACATATGGAGCACTCAGGTGAAGATTTCACATATATCGACCCAATTACCAATGAGCGCTATGTACCTTACTGCATCGAACCATCATTAGGAGCTGACCGTGTAACATTAGCATTCCTTGTTGATGCGTTTGATGAAGAAGAATTAGAAGGTGGCGACGTACGTACAGTATTACGCTTCCACCCTGCTTTGGCACCATTTAAAGCTGCGGTTTTACCATTGTCTAAAAAACTTGCTGATCACGCTAAAGATGTTTGGGCTGATTTACGTAAAGCATTCCCAGTCGATTATGACGAATCACAATCAATTGGTAAACGCTACCGTCGTCAAGACGAAATCGGTACACCTTTCTGTATCACATATGACTTCGATTCTGTAGAGGATGGCATGGTAACAGTTCGTCACCGCGATTCAATGGAACAAGAACGTATGCCAATTGCAGATGTTAAATCATTCATCGAATCAAAATTACAATTCTAATTTGCATCATTTTAAAAGTCAGTCCCTGTATTTGCGGGGCTGACTTTTTTTATGTTATATAATTAACGACTTAACTTTCATCTTCATATATATAAGCGAGAAAAGTACATCCACTACAAAAGAAATACCACCCATGCGTCGCAAGAGACTAAATTCATTTTAACTTCGTAAGGATAACTTACTCATATGTTCATAAAAAAATACACCTCCAAAGAATTAGTGGTATCTATACCCAAATTCTTTGAATTTTTTTGTTTTGTCTAATCTGAAGGGGTCCATTCTGCCCATTACTAGAGTATTTTTTATTTACTCCCACCGTAAACTTTAGTACATCTTTGTATACTAGAGCTTTAAAACCCTATAGCCTTTTACTAATTTACCATCTTTATTTAATTTTGAATTCCCTACATATTCTTGTGACATATGAATTGTTGAAGCATCCACAGCATTAGGCACAACTACTGCCACACTTCCAAGATCGCTGTGCCTAAAATAATTTTATCCTCCCTTTGTATGATACTTTTATTATCCAACAATTTGACTAAAAAATAACTTATTATTGCTATTTTTGATGAATTACCCGCATATAAAATGAAAGTACCATTTTATATGCGTTTTTATTAGTTTTGAATTATAATAAGTAGTAGTGATCAAACTCTTATTATAGAGCGAAAGGAATTGATTCGTTTGCAAGCACAACTTCACCGCATATTTTCATTTGGCACGCTAGCCATTAAATTCGATCAAAATGTGCAGTACGGCAAAAAACTTGATGATGTGCTCATCGTCTCAAACGGCCAGTTTGATATTCCGTTAAAAGTAATTAGTGCTAATATTTCACCAACATATCCAGATATTTTAAATATAGAGGTATCTAAAATGTTTTCATATGTTGCTGAATACAAATATACACCTAAACAAATTCATGCGTTAAATACACATGTTTTAAATTCTAAAAATATGTTATTTGATGAAATCCAGCTACCTTTTGATGAGAAAGTGACAGCTTACCAGCTTTTTTGGGATACAAGTATGTACCATGAAATGAATGATTTAGATGGCGAAGAGTTTTTATATGAATAATCTACAAGAGCGCTAGCCTATATCGCTAACGCTCTTGTTTATAGCTCTTGAATCTATGTGAAAAACTATAAAAAGAGATACTGCACTACTTTTTGAGACAAGAATAAAACACCTTATTTTAAACAGAGAAAATCCCGTATGATTTTTCGAAATCATACGGGATTATTCATTTCAAGCCATTTTCGCTTCAAAAAACGCTTTCCGCGGACATGGCTTCAAACGCCTCGTCACTCCGTTCCTGTGGGGTTTTCAGCTCATGCTATTCCCGCAGGAGTCGTTTTCTGCGCGTTCAATTGATTTGATTAATCGTATGAGACATAGTATTTTTGTTCTGCGATCATCATGCACTTTCGAAATAATTAACTGACAAGCAGGACAAGTATATACACGCTTTTGCATTTCTATAACAACATACTTGCCCGCCATTTTTGTGACTAAAACATCTTTAATCCTGGAATATTCATGATAGACTTCATATAGCACAGCTCACCTTTCTACTGTTACTTATTATGAAGCATTTTAAGTATAGAAGATTTGGTGAACCTGTGCTTTTTCTGTCTATTTTTCTAAAACATGAATTGTTTTAATACCGCAACATATATAATAGAACCAAAAATAAACGCTTAAATGAGCCAATTAGAAAAGAAGTTCATGTTTTTTAAATGATTCTCTTGAAAGAATAACTGAAAATGAGTAGGTAATTTACTAGTATTGGTAATGCAAAACAGTGATTTGAAGGACTTTTATTACAAATACTAAGTATGCCAGCCAGTAACAGCTATAATTTTCCATGCGTTGTCATCTCCCTGTAATATTGCCGATACTGAACTGTCACCTGTGTGCAACTTTCACTTGGTATAGTGTTGTTAGTTAGTAAAACCGAGGAGGAAATTTCACAATATGAAGAAACAACTTATCGCAATTACAGGTGCCATTGCACTATCAACAGCA
>NZ_QFVR01000009.1 GCF_003143975.1 Kurthia sibirica
AGCACCCGGACTGAGCGAAGCGAGGGAGAAGGCTGGAGCCGTGCCCGCGAAAAGCGCCCGCCGGAACGGAATCAACGGCTACGAGAAAAAGCGAGGACAGGAACGAATTTCGTTCCTGTCCTCGCTTTTCTGTGCATAAGTGGACTTTTTCAGTGCCCTCATCTGTTCCACCTTCTTTTTAACATGCTAAACCATACGGAAAAAGTAAGTTACACTTGATGATATTTAGAAAATAAAGAAGGCTTGATCCAATTCAATTGTCATTATTAACAAATTATTCACTCTATTTAAAAAATAGTATATACTAGCAATAGGTCAGCTTCGAAAGGAGCAAAAAATGTCAAGATATAAGTATACACCTACAACGGCAATTAGCGATGGTCAAAATGGCGAAGGTTTTATGTTGGGGGGCATTCATAGTATCGTAAAAGGACAACGATTGTTTGGGCCTGCGCTTACGGTTAAATTACCAGTTGGAGAAAATGGTGCAATCGTACAAGCAATTGCACAAGCAAAACCTGGCGATGTACTCGTAGTGGATGCTAAGGGAGATATGAATCGTGCAATTGCAGGAGACTTTGTCATCCGCATGATGCAACTTGTCGGGATTGCAGGGCTTGTTGTCGACGGGGTCATTCGAGATCTTACAACAGTTCAAGAATTAGCTTGGCCTGTATTTTGTAAAGGTACTACAGCAGTCGCCGGTGTTAAAAAGGGTGGTGGCATTATAAATACAACAGTAGCTCTTGGTGGTGTTGCTGTTACACCTGGCGATTATATTATGGCAGATGATGATGGTGTCGTTGTTATTCCACAACAGAGTATTGGAGAGGTGATGACGAGAGCGAATGCCAAAATAAGTAGTGATGAGCAACGGGAACATACTGTGCTACAATCTCGTGAAAGTGTTATTGCCTATTTGAAAAAAATGCCAAAATAAAATGAAAAACTATTCCTTACCAAGGTGAAATTGGTGGAGGAATAGTTTTTATTTTAAAAAAAATTAAAAATATTAAACTTATTAATCTACTAGGTATTATAATGCACTGTGTTAAATTTATGCAGGATAAAAAGTTTATATAATAGCTTTTATATAGATAGAAATTTTTCTATAACAAAGTGAGAAGCTTGGTATATGTTCTTTATAAAAAAGAAAAATCATATAGTTTTTTTAAAAGAAAAATGATTTAAAATGAGCGTGAAGTAGTATGGTTAGTACATTTTATGAATTAATAAAATAGCATATAAATGATTTTTGTAGAAAATATATGTAAAAAGATAGCCTGTTGACAGATTTTTATAAAAACATTATATTGATTCCAGCATAAATAGAGTGTCTGTCTTATTAATAGCCGTTGAGACGAGGGGTCGAAGATACGGTGGCAAACCAATTTAATTCAACAGAATTAAATCATGGGGCCCAACCTGAGCACGAAGCAATAGCTTTGTGAACAATAAGAGGAGAAGCAGCTGATATTAATCGAAGCTTTCCTTGAGGTTGAGGATAGCTTTTTTTGTGCCTAAAAATATTACTATTTGTTAGGAGTGGTTAATTATGGAGGAAAAAATTTTATTTACTTCCGAATCAGTATCAGAAGGACATCCGGATAAAATTGCCGATCAAATTTCAGATGCAGTGTTGGATGCTGCCTTGTCACAGGATCCTTTTGCTCGGGTAGCATGCGAGGTTTTTAATACGACGAATACCGTTATTATTGGTGGAGAAATTACGACGACAGCCATTTTGGATTTTGAAGAAATAGCAAGAAATACATTATTGGAAATTGGATACAATGACGATTGTTTAGGAATAGATGGACGACGATGTCATGTACAAGTACTCGTACATAGTCAATCACCAGATATTGCTGTAGGTGTAGATGCTTCAAGTGATACGCAGGATATTGGTGCTGGAGATCAAGGGATTATGTTTGGTTATGCAACAAATGAAACGGAAAACTTCATGCCACTTGCTATTGAAATGGCACATACACTTGTTCGTCAAGCATCCGCACTGAGAAAAGAGGGTCTTTTCAAATGGGCGAGACCAGATATGAAATCGCAGGTTACCATCGATTATTCAGACGCCTTAAAACCAAAGATTGCAACCATTTTAATGTCTATTCAACATGATGAACAAATGATTGACGATGAGTTTAAGTCCTATGTTAAAAAACAGATTGTTTTAAAAACAGCACGTCAATTCAATATGAATGAGGACTTCACTTTGTTAATCAATCCAACAGGCCGTTTTGTAGTAGGTGGGCCGCATGGTGATGCTGGACTGACAGGGCGTAAAATTATTGTCGATACCTATGGAGGAGCGGCGCGTCATGGTGGTGGAGCATTCTCTGGTAAGGATTGCACGAAGGTAGATCGTTCGGCAGCGTATGCAGCAAGATATATTGCCAAAAATATTGTTGCTGCAAAATTAGCAGACAAATGCGAAATTCAATTATCGTACGCTATAGGTGTTAGTGAACCAATAAGTATTGCAGTAGAAACTTTTGGGACAGGCAAGATAGCCGAAAGTAAACTGTTAGCGGCTATTCGTCAAGAATTTAATCTTACGCCTGCAGGCATAATTGATATGTTGGATTTAAGAACCGCTCAATATAGACAAGTTGCGGCGTATGGTCATTTTGGTCGTGGTGATTTACAACTACCTTGGGAAGAAACAAATCGTGTAACAGCATTACTACAGGCAATAGGGAAATGCGAGCCAGTAGGGGCCGCACGATGAACAATAGTATCGTACAAGAAGACGTTGTTGGCACACAACAACTTGTTGAAGAACAGCGCAATATGCCCTTGTTTAATGCTTTAGTGAATTATGCAAATGCTCATGCACTAGCATTTGATGTTCCCGGACATAAAATGGGGATGTTACAATCTCCCCTTTCGGATGTATTGGGTGAAATGACGATGCGTATGGATGTCAATTCAATGCAAGAATTGGATTTATTAAGTCATCCACAATCGGTGATCGGTCATGCGCAGCAATTAGCCGCGCAAGCCTTTTCTGCAGATGAAGCCTTTTTCCTTGTTAATGGAACAACAGTCGGTATTTTGGCGATGATTATGGCTGTTTGCGCACCAGGTGATTCGATTATTTTGCCGAGAAATGCCCATCGTTCAGTTATAGATGGCTTAATGATGAGTGGTGCAAAACCGATTTTTGTACAACCAGTAATCGATGAACGATTTGGAATCGCACACGGCGTATCGGAGTTGGCTGTCAAAGATGCGCTTTATGATCATCCTCAAGCCAAAGTATTGCTACTTTGTTATCCAAGCTATTTTGGCTCTATGAGTCAACTTGCAAAAATTTGCCAGCTTGCGCATGAACAACAGGTTACAGTTATTGTCGATGCAGCACATGGTGCACATTTAGGTTTTATGAATGAGGATTTTCTTGATGTGATGATGGCTGGTGCTGATATGGCAACTGTGAGCATGCATAAAACAGGGGGGTCCCTAACCCAAAGTTCTATGTTACTAGTAAATAATACAAGAGTTAATAGTAACCATGTGAAAAAAATATTGAATATGTTACAGACAACAAGTGCGAATTATTTACTTATGTCGTCATTAGATGTTGCTAGGCAGCAGTTAGTTTTACATGGTAGAGAGCATTTTAAACGTTTAAAACCGCTAGTAGAAAAAGCGATTGCTACTATCGAATCTGCTGGTCGAATGGAAGTATTAAAAGAATCGTATATGCAGCGACAATTCGCTCAAAATCACGATTGGACAAAACTAGTTATTCGTGTAAATGATTTGGGCATGACAGGCTTTGATGTCTATGCGATGTTAAAAACACACTATAATATCCAAGTAGAATTAGCGGAGAGCTATGTTATTGTGGCGGTCATATCGATGGCTGATGATGATGAGTCGTTGCACCGGCTAGTAGCAGCATTAAAAGATGTAGAGAAAAAAGCACATGCTACGTTAGTAGTACCCATTCAAAAAATAAAACCAATGACAATGAATGAGGTGATCCTGTCGCCGCGAGAGGCTTTTTACGCCGAGCAGGAAACAATAGCGATTACTGCATCCATCGGGCGAATAAGCGCTGATTCATTAATGATTTATCCCCCAGGAATTCCACTTGTTATTCCAGGAGAAATGATATCACAAAAGGTAATTGATGAATATTTTTACTACTGTCAAAATGTTGGCGATGTGTTAATAGAGTCACAGAAAGCGCATCATATTTCTGTAATAAAGGAGATGGGATAATATGGGGTTAGAATTAAAAACACTGGGTATACACGTACTAATCGAATTTTACGGTTGCCCACGTACGATTATTGAAAATAATTCATTGATTGAAGAGAGTATGCGAGGTGCAGCAGATTATTCAGGAGCAACGATTGTAGAGTCTGTATTTCATCATTTCAATCCATATGGTGTTTCGGGTGCTGTTATTATTGAAGAATCACATTTAACTATTCATACTTGGCCGGAATATGGTTTTGCTTCGGTCGATGTCTATACATGTGGAGAATCGGTGAATCCTTGGATGGCAGCAGATTATTTATCCGAGAAACTACAAGCTAAAAAAACGGAGTCATTTGAAGTTCCTCGTGGTATGGCAGATAAAATCCGCCAATTTGCCGAACAAGAAATTACAGCAATACAAGTAAAAGCAGAATTGGAGCGTGTCAAATAATGAAATGGTATACCGAAAAGTGGAGTGAGCAATGTAAGTTTTCATTAGGTTATGATGAGCATATTCATAGTGAAAAAACTGCTTTTCAACAAATAGATTTTTATAAAGGACGGGAGTTTGGAACATTTTTTACTTTGGATGGTTTAATGATGGTCAATGAAAAAGATGAATTCATTTATCATGATATGATTGTCCATCCTGCTTTTGCTACGAATCCTATGATTAAACATGTGTTAATTATTGGTGGTGGTGACGGAGGTACGGCACGTGAAGTATTACGCTATCCGACAGTGGAAAAAGTCGTTATGGCTGAAATTGATGAGCGAGTATTTCGTTTGAGTCAGCAGTATTTACCACTGACAGCAGCTGGTATTGAAGAAGATCAGCGTATGACGCTACATTTTGAAGATGGTTTACAATATGTACGCAATGCACCAGATGCATCATTCGACTTAATATTGGTTGATTCAACTGACCCGATTTCTGTAGGTGAAGGCTTGTTTACAACGGAGTTTTACAAGCAATGTTACCGTGTTTTAAACGATACAGGGATTTTAATCAATCAACATGAATCACCCTATTTTGAAGAATATGCTGAGAATATGCGCAAAGCACGTAATAAAATTAAAGCTATTTTCCCACTAACAAAGGTCTATCAATATCATATGCCAACCTATCCATCTGGTCATTGGTTATTTGGTTTTGCGTCCAAATCATTTGATCCAATCGCTGACATAAAAATTGCTCAATGGAAAAAATTCTCTTTAAAAACAAAGTACTACAATACAGATTTGCATATTGGTGCATTTGCCTTGCCGAATTATGTAAAAGAGGAGTTGGCAAGTGAAGACTAAGGTGCAGAATATTTCAACATTCATCGGTTGTCATACTAACTATGAAAAAAGTAACCTCGTCTTGTTTGGTATTCCATTTGATGGAACGACTAGTTTTAGACCTGGTACGCGCTTTGCTATGCAAGCAATTCGTTCGGATTCATACGGTTTGGAATCTTATTCTCCTTATTTAGACATGGATTTGGAAGAACAGAACATCTTTGATGGTGGCGATCTTGAACTCGCATTGGGAAATACTGAAAAGGTTTTGCAAACTATAGAAAATTTTACAGTTGAATTACTGGATGATCAAAAAAAATTTCTAATGGTAGGTGGCGAACATTTAGTTAGTTTACCTACTATAAAGGCTACTTTTGAGAAATACCCTAATTTACATGTTATCCATATTGATGCACATACCGATCTTCGTGAAGATTATTTGGGCGAAAAATTATCACATGCATCAGTTATGCGACGTTGTCATGAGTTTTTAGGAGATGACCGAATTTTTCAGTTTGGTATTCGTTCAGGGCTAAAAGAAGAATTTGAATGGGCTAAAAAACATACACATTTAGAAAAATTCACATTAAAAACATTACCAGAAGTTGTCGCTCAATTAAGTAATATGCCCGTATACATTACGATCGATTTGGATGTTTTAGACCCAGGCGTTTTCCCAGGTACCGGAACACCAGAACCAGGTGGTATAACATATCGTGAATTATTACAAGCAATTGGTACGCTACAGTCGTTAAAACATATCGTGGCAGCAGATATTGTGGAGCTGTCACCACAATATGATCCATCAGGTGCTTCAACGGCAGCAGCGTGTAAAACAATTCGTGAAATGCTCCTAATTTTGAGCAAGTAAATAGTGTAGAGGATTTACTGCAGATTGACTAATTGCAGGGAACCTCTACACTATTTTCAATAAGTTGGATAAATTGACATAATCAGTGGATGAAGATAATGTTTAACGTAGACAGTGTGTTTCGTTAGGGGGAATATGAAATCAATGCATATAGAGAAATTTTTCGACCAAAGGGTTCACTAGCTTTTTCACTAGCCGGGCTAATCGCTAGATTTTCAATTTCTATGATGGGGATTGGTATTGTCACGATGTTATCACAAATTAATGGAGAATATTGGTTAGCTGGTTCCGTTGCTGCTACTTTTGCAATTTCATCGGCATTACTAGCGCCACAAATTGCTAGATTAGCAGATCGTTTTGGTCAGTCAAAAGTACTTTTACCATCATCGGCAGTCACGACTGTTGCCGTAATTATGTTGTTACTTTTAACTTATTTTGAAGCGCCAAATTGGTCATTGTTTATTGCTGCAGCAGCGGCAGGGTGGATTCCTAATATGTCAGCAATGGTTCGTACACGCTGGGCCCATATTTATGCCGGTGACAAAAAACTTCGTACAGCATTTTCTTTTGAATCGGTAATGGATGAGGTTAGTTTTATTTTTGGCCCGATTTTTGCAATTGGTTTGAGCGTAGGGGTATTTCCAGAAGCAGCACCACTCGTAGCAATCTTTTTTTTAGTATGTGGCGCAATTTGGTTAACACAACAAAAAAATACAGAACCTACCGTAAAAAAAATAGATAGTATGACAGTAAAACCAGTCATTACAAATGGATCAATTATTTGTTTAATTGCTATATTGACATCGGTTGGAGCGATATTTGGTACAGTCGATGTAACAAGTGTCGCATTCGCAGAGCAAGCGGGTAATACCGTTGCTGCCAGCTATATACTGTCAATCTATGCCATTGGTTCCTGTTTGGCAGGTATAGTTTTTGGGCTACTGAATAGCGCATACTCCTTACGGAAACAATTAATCACTGTTATTATTTTAGTCAGCATATCGCTTGTACCACTCTTATTTATTCAGTCGATTGCTCAGCTGATGATTGTCGTATTTTTCTCTGGACTTTTTGTAGCACCTACGATGATTGTGACAATGACTTTAGTACAACAAGTCGTCCCAAAAGAACAGCTCACGGAAGGGATGACTTGGGCAACAGCCGGTCTTGGGATAGGTGTTGCTATTGGTTCGTCAATCGCAGGTACGGTAATTGATTTATACGGTTCACAAAATGGCTTTTCGGTAGCGGTTGGAGCGAGTATAATCGGTGTTGTAATCGTATTAGGAGGCTATCGCTTATTAAAGACTTGCTAGTAGTAGGTTAGCATGAAGGAACTAAATGTATAAAAAAGAATATTTTGTGGTATAAGTATAGAGAAGGATAAAAATGAGTAGAGGAGAGGTTTATGATGTCGAAAAAAATATTGATTATTGCTGGGGACGCTGTGGAAGCATTGGAAATTTATTATCCATATTACCGCTGCTTAGAAGCAGGGTTTGACGTAACAATTGCTGCGCCAACTGTAAAGAAAGTACAAACAGTATTACATGATTTTGTCGATGGAATGGATACGTATATTGAAAGAACAGCATACGGTTTAGATGCCACTGCTGCATTTAGTGATGTTAATCCCGCGGATTTTGATGGTTTGATTATTCCGGGTGGTAGAATGCCAGAATATATTCGATTAAATGACGAGATCCCTAGCATTGTCGGACATTTCTTTGAAGCACAAAAGCCAATTGCTGCTGTTTGTCATGCTGCTCAAATCTTGGCAGTAATTCCACAAGCGCTACAAGGTCGTTCTTTAACCGCTTATATTGCATGTAAACCAGAAGTAATCGCTGCAGGAGCAACATATATTGATGAGCCAGTGCACACGGACAAAAATCTTGTGAGTGGTCATGCATGGCCAGACTTACCAGGTTTAATGCGTGAATTCATGAAATTATTTTAAGAAATATAGAGAAGCGACTAGAATAAAACCTTAGCCAAAATTAAAAGGAATACCACATATGTCGCGACTGAACCCGCAATACTGGACAGTCACAAAAAAGCATGTCCCAACCAGTTTTCGATAATTTATCGGAGACTGGTTGTTTAGTTTCAATTGAATTCGAGAAGAGTTCTAATAAGGTAGGTCATCTTTGACAGTATGTTCAACAATGGCTATTGTTGTTCGAGTTAGAATGTTTCAGATTTTAAGAAAGGATATACAGCTATAATATTCTTTTGAAATACGGTGAATATCAGCATATACTTCACTATAGTGACATGTGGAAAAATCATGTGTAAACGGAATGTATATTTTGGGGATTTGCTCTTTTGTCAATCGCGGTTGATAACCGAGAAGAGCATCAATTGACAAATTAAAATAGGTTGCAAGTTTTGGCAGAATGAGTATGTCAGGAAAAATTTGCCCATTTTGAAACTGCTGCCTTTGAAACATTAGATAGCGATGCCATACATAGTGCGATAGATTAGAATGATATTATTATTGAAAAAATCAACTACTAGTTGACTTAGAGGAGAATGATGATGGATATTTTTAGCAAAATGGACAGTTTAGGAAATAAAAATAATGCCGAAAATTGGAGAGAACAATATGTCAATGCCTTAGGGACGCTGATGGCGGAAGTACTGAAAAATGATACGCTGTTATTCTCACCATTATATATAGTAGCCACTCAATTAAAGGAAGTAACGACAGTTGATCCGTTAGTTGAACCGTTAGTTTGGCAATGTGTTGAATCGGTTTTAGAACAATTTCCGACCTTCGAACAACAGTCAGACTTTCCTTTTTTAATAGAGGAGGAGGCCGTACCCTTATTTTTAGCAGCAATGACGGGATCACTATCCGCAATTATCGAGTTGGCTCATTTTTATCGGGAGGAAGGGTTAGCACAATGGGCGGTTAAATGGTATGAAATTGCCGCTGCACAACAGCAAGCAGAAGCCATTTATTGGCTGGGTAATTTTAGCTATGATGGCCAGTATTGTCCCTTTGATCTTGCTTTTGTTTTTACCAGTTATGAATATGCAGCAGCTGCAAACTTTCCCGACGGTCTAAATAATTTAGCAGATATGTATTTACGAGGTGAATACGTAGTGCAAAATGATACGATAGCATTTGAATTATTCCATAGAGCTGCAAAACTAGGCGTTGCCGAATCAATGTATACCCTTGGTTTTTTATATGAGAACGGACGTGGTGTACAGCAAGATATGAAAAAATCTAATTATTGGTATCATGAATCTGCGGTCAACGGCGACCTTTTTGCTATTAATAAAATGGGGCATCAGGCTTTTGAGATGAATAATGGCGAATTGGCGATGACTTGGTATTTACAGGCCGCCGAAAAATTTGATCGACACGGTGAGTTTAATGTTGGCTTTTGTTATGAATCGGGTATAGGTGTGGAAGTAGATATCAAATTGGCGAAATATTGGTATAAACGGGCTGCATTGCAAGGTGATAGCGAAGCAAAAAGGCGCTTGAATGACCTCTAGCCAAACAATGAATAGATGAAGGAGTTGGCAAAATTTGTTAGAAATAATCGCTACAAGTGTAGAAGATGCCATAATTGCAGAAGCGGGTGGAGCAAATCGCTTGGAATTATGCAGCGCACTGTCAGAGGATGGTCTTACACCGAGCTTAGGACTCATAAAGAATGTTGTAGCGGCTGTAGATATTCCTGTTTTTGTTATGTTAAGACCACATAATAATGGTTTTTATTATGAGGAAGATGATATAGCAGTGATGATTGATGATTTACAAGCGATAAAATTGTTAGGTGCGGCGGGTGTTGTATTGGGTGCGTTAACGAAGGAAAATATAATTGATGAGTTTTTTTTGAAAAAAATAGTACCACATTGTGAGGGGCTACAAATTACATTTCATCGAGCCTTCGATGAAGTGGAAAATCAAGTACAAGCTTTAGAGATTTTGAAAAAATATCCCCAAATTGGACGAGTTTTAACATCGGGTAGTGAAAAAACAGCTTTTAACGGCTTACAACAACTTCAATTATTAAATAACCATGCTGAGCATATCATTATTTTAGCTGGAGCGGGTGTTTCAGCTGACAATGCACCAGCTATTTTAAGAGCTGGGATCAAAGAAATACATGTCGGTTCTGCAGTACGTTTTGGCAAAAGTTTTTTACAACCAATTGATATAGAAGAAGTTCGTAAAATAACAGCACAAAGCGCAAAATTCAGCAAATAATAGACATGTCAATGTCGTTCTATTTTACAGTTGATGTGCTATATTAGTCTTGAATTTTACTAGCAGTGCGCATTTTAAGTACAGCAAGGTTGCAAATGCTGTGCTTTTTTATATTCTTTTTTGTTGATAGCAATTTATTGTGAGGGCAGAGCAGACTTGCCTACAAGACTGCTCTATTCTATCACCTATATTTGGAAAAATAAAAGAAAGTGAGTTAAATGGAGAGAAGCCATTTAACTCACTTTACAAGAGGTAGCGTATTATCTTTTGTCAAATAGCCAACTGTGAATAATCGTACTCATATCAGCCATTAATTTTGTACCATGATGAACTTCTACTAACTGTGAAGTAAGTACGGTCACATACAGACGATAATGCCCGACGAGGAAAATGGCGGTATCGTGCTCGATTAAATCAAGTGTACCTGATTTGCTGGCGATCGTGATGGTATCATAGGCATCATTTAACGCTCCAAGGCGATCGGTGAACTGCTGGTTTTTCATGATGTTGAGTGCAAGTTGGCGACTGTCGTTTGTCAATACCTCATTTTCCTCACCAATGAGCAATAGTAATTTGTGTAAATCATTAGCGGATACATAGTTGTTTTTGCCTTTTAATTGGGCTTCTTCATCCATAAAATAACGTTCAATTACTGTTTGCTTTAAGTGTAATTTTTCACAGAACGCATTGATTGGTTGAATGCCTAATTCTTTTAATAATAAATTTGAAGCTGTGTTGTCAGATACAATAATCATTAACTCAATTAAATTTAAAATACTTTGAGGTGGTGGAGAAGTTAAGGCGCTTAGAACACCTGAACCACCAACTGTAGATGTAATCGCAATTTTCTTATGAAGATCCAGACGACCATGTTGTGCTTCATGTAGAGCATAAAGCATAATGGGTACCTTTATCACACTTGCAGCAATTGTCTGCTCCTCGCCATTTAACACACGGCTATTGTCATGATCGGCAATGACAACAGCAATATGACCATTAAAAGATTGGATAATTGGATTGAGTCTTTCATACAAACTATCGACCATTAATAATCAACCTCCCTGTCTTTAAAATAATTGTAACGTATATTGACTGAAAAGGAAAAAAAAGGCGTATATTTTATTCGATTATTTATGAATTGTTAAAAACAGTTAATTTGAACTAAGATAATTGAAAAGCTTGTCATCTCAAGCTTCTATGAGCTATTGATCTAAAAATGTGATGTATTAGCAAAGAATCATCACATTAGCGAATGAATAAAAAGCTTATTAATGTACAAAATATTCTATTTTATGTTAGTATGTTATTACTGATAGGAAATATCAGAATATTTGTAATTGGAGTGATCATATGCTAAATGTAAAAATCACAAAAGAAGAATTTCACTATGTCGCTGAGTATGTTTCAAATGCTACGCAAGAAGTGAAAAAATTATCGATGCGTTCACTACATGATATGGTCTATAATATTGGACGTTTTGTACCGATGAATACAGTTCATTTTCACATTCCCGATAATTTAACTAAATCACTATTAACCACATTAAAATTAGAATATCCGGGAGAGTTGTATGAACATAAAATCACAGTCCACTAATATAATTGATGGACCTCAGAGATTGGGGGTAACTTGTAACTAGTTGCCTCCAATTTTTTATTTGTTCAAAATACATATGAATACGCTACAACAAGGAACAGTTAGGCTAGTATATACTGAACTCACTAGTAGATATTAATAGAAAATAACATAAACAGCACAGATCACCCAATAGAGGCGAGCTGTGCTGTTTAGCATTAACTGCTTATCATGTAGCATATATGATTAATCGTCACTCTTCTTTTTTTTGCGCCAATTGCGAGGATGTAACGAGCTACGGAATTTAGTCACAAGCTCCTTACCCACGAGTAACGCACCTATCCAAAAGAAAATTTCAGCGATAATGAAACAACTAGCGATAGCTGTTGCTTTCATAGCAGTTGTAAGCGAGACAAATGCTATGGCAATTGGTATGAGCCAAAATAGGCAGGCAAGACCAATACATACCATCCCTATTTTGAAAAGTATTGTTTTTTTTGTAGGTATAACTGGTTCAGTTTCCACAAGCTCAACTCCATTTTCTTAAAAGGATTTATCATAGGCTACGCAATCAAAATCAACATCTTCACCATAATTAACAATGCCTGCATAACGATAATTATTTTTTTCAGCAACACGTTGCATGACGATATTACGTTCATGTGTATCCAGTCGGATTTGTGAAAACTGTAGTTCTTTTGCTAACTGTTCTAAAGCCGTTAATAAATGTGTACCAACGCCTTTATTGGCTGTCGCTAGGCTAACTGCCATACGGTGAACAGTAATATAGGGCTCATCGGACGCCCAACTTCCTTTTTCAATGGTATCATAGACTGCTTCACCGTGAGGGTCAACTGCTACAGTCGCTACGTATTGATCGTCATCAACTAATAAATAACTAATGCCCCTATGTATATCATCAGTAATATTGTCAATGGCAGGGTATTCACCTTGCCATTGATCGATACCTAGATTTTTCAAAGCAATTCGTCCATCTTCGATTATGTTCATAATGACGTCGAGTTGTTGTATATTTGCTTGGATTAGTTTCATGGAATCACCTCTATTATAATCTGTTAAAGTCCTCATCATCATAGTATGAAACGCTTCAAATGTAAATATTTTTCGCTATTTGTGACAATGTATATTAACAATTTTTCAAATAGTTTGTAAATTACTTGATTATAACAGTTTTATATATTATAGTTGTGTTATATAACAAAAGAATAGGGGATGAAAACATGACACACAAAGAATATTTATTGATCCCGGGACCGACACCGATAGCAGATGAAGTATATGAGGCACTTGGCCAAGAAACTATGGGACATACGGACCCTCGCTTCACCAAAATTTATAAACATGCTATTGATTTGACGAAGGAGCTATTTAATACAGATGCAGAGGCCTATGTGATTTCGGGTTCAGGTACATTAGCAATGGAAATGGCCATCGTCAATACGGTTAGTAAGGGTGATCGTATATTGGTTGTCAGTCATGGTTACTTCGGTGACCGTTTCATCCCGCTAGCGCAAGCCTTTGGTATTGAAGTAGATGTGCTACAAGCAGAATGGGGTACACAAGTATCGTTAGAATTAATTCAACAACAATTGAAAGCGCATACGTATAAAGCGGTCACCGTAACACATGTCGATACATCGACTGGTGTTGTTGCAAATATTGAACAATTAATCCCGATTGTAAAAGCTGCTAACGCCTTATTTATTTTGGATGGTGTTTGTGCAACTGCAGCATTAGAAGAGAATATGGGGAAGGGATATGGTAGTGAAGAAGCGAAGATTGATATCGTGTTAAGTGGTTCTCAAAAAGCAATTGGTGTACCACCAGGATTAGCCATCATCGCATTTTCGGAGGAAGCATTAGCAGCAAGACAAGATTTAGATACTGTACCAGCATACTATGCTGATATTAATAATTGGCGGAATGTTATGGATAATCCAAGCAATTATTTTGCCACACCACCCGTTAATTTAATATATGCCTATGAATGTGCTATGAAAATTGTCTTACAAGAAGGAATGGAAGCCCGTATTAAACGTCATGAAAATTATGGAGCAGCCATTCGTCGTGCGCTTAATGCTTTTGGGATGACACCATTAGCGAAAGAAGCGGTAGCAGCACCAACTTTGAGCTGTATTTTATATCCAGAAGGTATAAACGATGTAGAATTTAGAGCGAAATTAGCTGAACGAGGAATTATCGTCGCAGGTGCGTTAGCTCATTTAGCAGGCAAAGCATTCCGAATCGGTCATATGGGTAGTGTAACAGCGACAGTACTGGAACATGCTATTTGTCAGATTGGCGAAGTATTGGAAGATATGGGGCATAAGGTAACAATCGGTGCTGCATTAAAAGCATTTCGACAAGTATTGACAGTAGAAGTATAAAAACAACTAAAAAAACAGCGCGTTCAGAGTGTGAAATCTTTGAACGCTTTTTTGATGTGCTAAGAAAAAAGAGGAATAGTTCATGAACTTTTATACTATATTCTTTTTATTTTCATCAATAAAACAATCATTTAGTGGAGAGATTTTTTCTTTTAATAATCGAATAGACTAAATTTAGCTAGTTTATAACGAATTCTTTGATAATTCGCATAATTGTTGTTAAAATTAATAACAGAGACTGAATCACAATTCAGTCGAGAGGGTTATAGGAAGGCGGAGTCAATATGTTAATGATGGATGTGCTTGAGAAAAATGCGACCGAAATTGGTGATAAAGTAGCAATTGTCTTTCAGAACGAAGAAATAACATATGCACAGTTTTATAACGAGGCTCAGCGGGTTGCAGCATATTTACAGCAGCAACAACTGGGAAAAGGGGATATTGTTGCGCTACTAATGGAGAATACGGCGAAATTTCCAATTGCCTATTTTGCAGTTCAGATGGCTGGTTATATTGTTATGCCGATTAATACGAAGTTGGCTCCACCAGAAGTAGAATTTATTTTTAAAAATTCTCAAGCTAAAGGCGTCATAGTCGATTCAACACTAACGAACACGTTAGAGGCTATCGATTATCATAATCACTTTACTATATTGACAGAAGAATTATTTTTTTTGGAACGATTCGACTACGCTAAACCGTTAGTAGATGATGCTGATATTGCCGTTGTCATGTATACATCAGGTACGACGGGTAAACCAAAGGGTGTGATGTTAACGCATCGTAATATTTACATAACTGCTGATATTTGGGCAGAACCGATGCAATTAACTGCCGACGATCGCCTGTTCATCTGCACGCCATTATTTCATTGTGCTGGAGCGCATGTCTTTATGGTACCCGCTTTCCGTTATGGAGCGACATTTATTATTGAAGCAGGCTTTTCACCAAAAAATATTGTCCGTCAGTTGAGCGAGACAAAAGCGACATTTTTCTTTGGTGTGTCAGCAATGTATACACTCATTTTGAATGATGACCATCGCCTAGCTTATGATCTGTCCTCATTACGATTGTTTGGTTATGGTGCAGCACCGATGCCATTTGAACTTATTAAACGATTGAAAGAAGCGTATCCAGCCATTAAGGTACAAAACTTCTATGGCCAAACTGAAAATTCACCTGCAGCTTCGTCTTTAACAGATGAAGATGCGTTAACAAAAATAGGTTCAGTTGGTAAACCGTTACGTGATACGGAGATTCGTATTGATGATGGTAATGGACAGTCGCTGCCGCAAGGGTATGTTGGTGAAATTGTCGTCAAGGGTCCGCAAGTCATGAAAGGCTACTTAAATAATGATATTGAAACAGAAATGGCATTACGCGACGGCTGGTTGTATTCAGGAGATTTAGGTCGACTTGATGAAGAAGGATATTTATATATCGTCGATCGTAAAAAAGATATGATTATTCGTAGTGGTGAAAATATTTATCCAATTGAGGTAGAAGAGGTACTGTATCAAATCCCAACGATATTAGAAGCGGCTGTTGTCGGAATTCCGCATGCAATCTATGGTGAAGTACCTAAAGCATATATTCGGTTAAAAGATGGTCATATGGCAACAGAACAACAAATTCTAGATTATTGTGCTACGCAATTAGCCAAATATAAATTACCATTTGAAATGGAATTCATCGATGAACTTCCTAGAAATGCATCGGGGAAAGTATTAAAACATGTGCTGAGAGCTTAAGTATTATAGCAAACACTTCATGGGCGTAGATATTAGGTCAAAAGTGTTAGTTAAATAAAAAAGCATGATAGGGTAATTGACCCCTATCATGCTTTTTAGTTTTGATATATGATAGTAAATGCCGTTTAAAAAGCCGTTATATTTATAAAAGAATGGAGTTTATGTTTTGTTTATTAGAGTATATATGAACGCTTCAACAGAGCTTGAAGCAACAACACACTTGCAAAAACTATTGAATTTAGGTGAAAAAATACAGTTGCCATTAAAAAGAGAGAAAATGGCACCATATTTAGATTTTCAAGACTCATATGAAATTGAATTAGAAAGTCACCAAGCATCAGATAAGCAACTGCTAGAACTACTTGAAGGCATTGCAACAAGATGGAATGAACTACCGTCTAGTATGGTAGCGATAAAGCAAGACAACTGCCTATTGATGGAGCAAGTTGAAATGATTGAAGTATTCCCAGAAAATTAATAAATTGTTTGAGTTCGCTAACTAAAGCGAGCTTATTTTTTTTGGCTTTAGATAAAATAGTGGATAGGTATGCAATAGTGTTTTTTTGTTTGATACTATTTGTTAGGATTTTCAAACAATCTCACATCGTATTTGACGTATAAAAAATACAAGATCACCACGGCGCGTTCTACTCGCAGTTAGTCTTAGTGCTGTGATAATTTTTATCATCTACGGCATAACCCCCAAAATAAATTTATTGCCAACCTCTGGTTATCTTCATTTATGCTAGAGCGTCTTACCCACTTTTTAAACGCTTATACGTGAAATTTGCATTAGAATTAACAGCAAATTATAATTGAATGAACAGATAAAGACAATATATGTTAGCGGAGGGGATTTATTGGAATCAAAAATAACAGAGTTAAATGGTTTTGCTATCGTTGGAAAAAAGCTTACCGTCAGTACAGTGAACGGTGAAAATATCTGAGTTTTGGCAACAAGCAAATAGCCCTGGCGGTTTATCACATCATTTATTGGCGCTTAATGATGGCAATATTGAAGGACTACTGAATTGCCGTTGATTCTAGCCACTCTGCAGATGTAACACATTTAGAGATCCCAGCTGCAAAATGGTTGTAATTTGAAGTGACAGGCCCCATGCCAAAAGCGATTCAGCAAACTTGGCAGCAAGTTTTCACAGTCATTTTACCAGCAAATAATTGGCAGATTGCATTGCCCATTCAAATTGAATATTATCCGCCAAATTTTACAGGGAATGATACAGATGTATGTGAAATTTGGATACCAATTGTATAAAATCTAACAATACGAAATCAAATGCATAGCCATTTTTTCTGTCCGAATCAATAAGTAGTGTCATGGCCCTTTGAATGCTAGTCAGCGTTTAAAGAGCTTTTTTCTTTGCATATAACTTGAAATGAAAAAGTAAAATGTTTTATTATTTGGGTAAGAGGAAATAGTTTAAAGAAAAGGAGAGATTGCTATGAAAAAATTAATTTTAGGAGCGACCCTGCCTTTGTTGGCTCTTTCTTTAGCAGCATGTAGTAACGATGATAAGGAAGACAAAGATACAAGCTCGCCAACTATATCACAGGAACAAGAATCTGAAGACAAAGTAGATGACTCAACAGAAAAAAATACGAATACAAATGATGAAGCATCTAAAGAAGAAGCATCTAAAGAAGAAAAGACGACAAAATTCACTGAACTTACAGTAGAAATTCAATACCCTACTGGAGAAAAAACATATGAATATGATAAAAATTTAATGGTGGAAGAAGCGGAAATAGAAGATGAACGCACAAATGAAAAAATTGTCAATGATGCGGCATTAAAACAAATGACGGCCATTGTTGAAAAGCTAACAATCACACCAAAAACATCAGAAGCCGATGTTAAGAAGCAAATTTTTGCTAATTTTGATATCGATGAAGATTATACGGAAGTGGAAGTAGATATTGAATTTGCAGATGGTACTGAAAAAGAATTTAAATTTGTAAAATAAAAATGGGGAAATGACTGGAATCATTTTGATTCCAGTCATTTTTTATGAATTTTTTAGGTTCTATTATATAGGTTGGGCTATTAAAACAATTCATATTTTAGAAAAATAGAAATAGCGAAAGCTTTCCACCGACAAGTAATCCTTTATTTTCACCTACGGTGAAAATAAAGGATTACTTCCTATTGATACAGAGCCATTTTTTATTAAATAAGTTTGACAGCTATTTTTTCTTCCTCACCCTCTTTTTTTATGTCATCAAATCTCTAATGAAAAATAGGGAAGATAGTTAATTAACAGCATATTTATATGTAATATAAAGAGTGTTAAAACGCAAAAAGAAGATCAATTAACGATAGTGCTCCTGTTATTTATTTTAATCAGTTGTCAATTTTCTGAAGCGATTCGAGTATCTATAGCGTTTAATAATTGGATGAGTAATAGGGTACACCCATTAAAGAATAATAGGATGAATGAAGAGGCGTATTTTTATCTTTGGTATGCTCAAGTATTGTAGGGGGATTTTTATAGATTTTTACTATTTTGAAATTTCATCAAAAAAATAAAAAATTCTAAAAATAGAAATTCACTTCTTTATCGATTGTTTTTGTGACATCAAGCTGTATAATAGTAGGTTTTTATACATTTTCAATATTAGGTAGTAAGGTCTATTTTTTCTATCTGTTATTGTTTTAATAAAATTCAGTGCGTATACTTCTAGTAATATCACAGTTAAATAAATAATAATGGTGTCTACGAAAGTAGCGTAAAAGAAATTAGGTGAAAATCCTAAACGGTCCGGCCACTGTAAATAGATTTGTTCATTTGATATACCACTGGGAAACTGGGAAGGTGAAGTGAACACATAATCTTAAGTCAGGAAACTTGCCATTATTTGTGAATGATCATACCTTCTGGGATTAAGGGAATGTGGCTTTTTAATTATGCATATAATTGATTAAACCAAAAACACTAACCTTCATAGGTTAGTGTTTTTTTTTGAAAACAGAGGGAGAAAAGGGGAAGAGAGAAATGAAAAGAATACTTTCAGTTATTTTAACATGGGTCTTATTATTGAGTTTAATTGTCCCAAGTGTAACCTTGAAAGCTTCAGCAAAAGCATTTGATCCAAATGAAGAGTACAAAGATTTAAACTTACGCTTCTGGAATGATGAGAAGCCGAATGAACGGTTTTATATTAATGCAGCTTCTAGATACATTTTAGAAACTGTAAAAGAACCAAAAATGGGGTCAACTTTTGGTGAATGGTCAGTAATGGATTTACTAAGAGGAATGTATACAGGGGTAGATTATATAAACTATATTCCTGCAGATTATTTTACGAAGTATACAGAAGGCATTAATACATATGTTGAATCAAAGGCTGGAGAATTAGACAGAAATAAATCAACTGAATGGTCACGTTTAACATTAGCGATGACAGCTTTAGGAATTCCTATTACGAATGTTGGAGGATACGATTTTGTCGATCGTCTATCTCAATCATATAAGTTTTCTTACCGACAAGGTATTAATGGGCCAATTTGGGAACTAATTGCTCTTGATACAGGGAATTATGAAATGGTAAAAATACCTTCAAAATATACGGAAGGTGATATTAATACTAAAGGTCGAATGATTGATTATATATTAGGTAAAGAAATAGTGGATAAAGATGGAATTATAGGTGGATGGGCATTAGCAGGAAAGGTAGCCGATCCAGATATTACAGGAATGGCATTACAGGCTTTAGCCCCATATTACTTAAATCAAGCGAAATATCAAAGGGCTGAAGCGACTGCTACTTATGAAGAATTTAAAAAAGCAGTGGAACGTGCGGTATTAGCAATGGCAAAAATGCAACAACCTGGTGGTGGATTTAATGCATGGGGAAATGTGAATGCAGAAAGTACATCTCAAGTAATCGTCGCATTAACAGCATTAAAGATTGATCCGAAAACAAAGTCAGTCGAGCTACCTACGATTGGAAAAACGGCTACCTTTAATAGAGAAGCAGGGATTAATGATGGAGTAACAACAGATAATATGATTGATATGCTAGTGAGCTTTTTTGCTGAAGGTTCAGGATCTTCACCTGAGGTAAGTGGTTTTAAACATGTTACTGCCGGATATGATGGTGGTGGTGGTTCAGGTACAGGTGTAAATGCTATGGCAACTGACCAAGCTCTATACGGCTTGATTGCATATGATCGTTTTAAAAACGGTGAGAAATCTTTATATGATATGACAGACCAGAGTGCGGGACAATATAAAAATATGAAGACGAAACGTTTTAATATTACGTTCCATACAGCAGCGACAAAACAAGAGAAACAAGCTTCACCTTATTCAACGGTTAAAATACCTGCTAGTTCGCCTACAACGAATGAAAAAATTACTTCATGGAATTCAAAAGCAGATGGAAGTGGAACGGTCTACTTAGCAAATGAATTATTAGTCGTACCAGAACATGATATTGAACTCTATGCGCAATTTAAAGCAAATACCTACACCATTCTATTTAATCTAAATGGTGGTCAATTCAATAAAGTAATGATGGACCGCTATACATCGACAGAGGAAGTTATCTTACCTCAAGAAAAAGAGCTTAAAAAAGAGGGTTATATATTTGTTGGTTGGTATGAAAATGCTGCATATACAGGTTCAACAATTACCAAAATTGCTAAAGGAAGTAGTGGCAATAAACAGTATTACGCTAAATGGGTAGATCAATGGGCTTTAGCAAATGAAGTGAATGCATTAATTATGACGCTACCAACAACAATTACTGAAAAAAATGAAATTCAAGTGAAAAATATTCGAGCAGCATATGACAAATTAACAGTTGAAGATCGTATTCATGTGACAAACTACGGTAAATTATTAGACGCTGAATTACAATTGCAGCAACTACTACAGGGAACAGATGAAGAATTAACAGATGAAGAAAAAGCGATGAAGTTAGTAGAAATGATTAATATGCTACCTTCTGAAGAAAATCTAACATTACAAGATCAAGCAAGTATTCAAGCAGTTCGCACTGCATACACTGCCCTGACAGTTAGTCAAAAAATGAATGTCTCAAATTATAGTATTTTATTAAAATTAGAAAAAGTATTTGAAAAAATTGAAGGTGTAGAAATTGATGAACAAGTAGCAAGTGAAGTAACAAATAAAATCAAACTAATACCAAAAGTGAGTGACTTAACACTTGTAGATGAAGAAGTCATCAATCTGGCTCGTACAGCCTATGATGTTATAAAAATGAGTCAGCAAAAACTAGTGAAGAATTACAATACATTATTACAAGCAGAATTGGCATTAGAGGTATTAAAAAATGACAAACTGATCGAAGTAAATCCTGTGAAAAATAAGACAACTGTAGTAACAGGAAAAACAACAGCTAATACGGAAGTAACGGTTTTAAGAAGCGGTATTGAAATTGCTTCAAGTAAAACAACTTCAAAAGGACTATTTTCAATTAAAATCCCAGCGCAAACTGCTGGAACAAAATTAGTTGTGAAAACAAATGGAGCATCTAAAACAGTTGTTGTAGAAGTCTCTAAAATATTAGCGACACCAACAGTGAATGCAATTGGAGAGAAATCAACAGAAATTACAGGTAAGGCAACGAAGGGCATGACAATTTTTGCTAATGTCAAAGGGACGAAAATTGGAACAGCAACGGTATCTTCTTCGGGAAATTATACGATGAAAATCAAAGCACAAAAAAAAGGTACAAAAGTATCGATTGCCATAAAAGACGCTATGAATAATAAGAGTGGCATTCGCTCAATGACGGTGCAAGCAGCTAAAATATTAGCAACACCAACAGCGAATGCAATTGGAGAGAAATCAACAAAAATTACAGGTAAGGCAACGAAGGGCATGACAATTTTTGCTAATGTCAAAGGGACGAAAATTGGAACAGCAACGGTATCTTCTTCGGGAAATTATACGATGAAAATCAAAGCACAGAAAAAAGGTACAAAAGTATCGATTACCATAAAAGATGCTATGAATAATAAGAGTGGCATTCGTTCAATGACGGTACAAGCAGCTAAAAAACTAGCGACACCTTCAGCTAACTCAATTAATTCAAAATCAACAAAAATTACAGGTAAAGCAACGAAAGGTATGACGGTTTTTGCGACTGTCAAAGGGACAAAAATTGGAACAGCAACGGTATCTTCATCAGGAAACTATACGATGAAAATCAAAGCACAGAAAAAAGGTGCGAAAATCTTAATCGCTATTAAGGATGGTATGAATAATAAGAGTAAAATCCGCTCAATTACAGTTAAATAATGAAATTGACATTTGAAAAACGATTCTAGGGGTGGAATAAAGGATGAAGAAAATAATATCAAAAGTATTGACGTATTTAATGGTATTCATTCTAATGATGTCTGCAACGGTTGTCTCAATACAACCCGTTGTAGCTTCAGCAGAAGAAACGACAACAGTAACATCGTTTAAAACAACATTAGCAGACCGTACAACAAAATCTGACAGACTCACTTTTGATGTTTGGGCTAAAAATAGTGAAAATGAAAAATTAAGCACCAATCAAATAATTGTAACAAACAATGATAAAAAGGTTGCCGTCAATTGGGATGACAGTGAAAAAACAAGCTATACATTAGAATTGGTGAACGGGATAAACAATGTAAAGATTGTTATTACGAATGAATCGGAGACCCTAACAAAAAATTATCAAATTACGCAATTGCCAGCTGAAAACGGGGATCATATTGGTGATTATATTATGTCGGTAGATGGTTTTACAGTTGGCTTAGGCTATATTATCGAGCCGACAAGAATGCCGATTTATAAAGGCCAAACCGCAGCGCAATTACTAGTAGAGCAGCTTGATAAAAATGGATTTACCTATACTTCAACAGGGACACCGACAAATGGTTTCTATTTAGCAAGTATTACGAAAAAAGAAGGCTCGATTTACGATGTCGGTGTAAATATACCGCAAGAGATTGAAAATCTGAACCTTGATATAGACCCAGATGATCATTCTAAATCTTTAGGTGAATTTGATTTCAATAATATGTCTGGTTGGATGTATAAATTAAATAATGTCTTTCCGAATGTAGGTTTTGCGGATAGTTATTTACAAAGTGATGATGTCATGACTGTGCAGTTTACAGTTGCCTATGGAGCAGAATTAGGTGGCGGTTGGGGATCACAAAGTTTTGATTTAGTGAATCGTGATGAAATTACAAAACAATTAGCCTACATAAATAGTGCTGGAGCATATAAAGATGAATTTTTAGCGAATGAAGATATTCAAAAAGCTTACGATGAAAGCTATAAATTAATGGCGAAGTTTGGTATTTCGCAGGAAGACTTGAACGCAGCTGAAAATAATCTGACGACAGCAGTAGCTAAAGTAGCCGAAAGTAAAATTGATACTTTATCAGCTGAAATAACAGAAGCTAATTTTGCTGATGTCCAAAAGATTATTGAATTTATTGAAAATACAACTGAAAAACAAAAACTGATTTTTAGAAATATTGAAAAATATAAGTCGGCAAAATTGATTTATGATCAATTTTTATCAGTGGATGAATTAAAAAAATCAATTGAGAAATTATCAGAGGTGGAGAACCTATCAATTGAAAAAGATTTAAAAGAAGTAGTGGCATTAACGAAGAAATACAAAGAACTATCGGATGACTTTAAAACAAAAGTAACCAACTATTTAATTTTTGAAACTATAAAAAATCAAATGGATCAATTATTAAATGAATCAGTCACTAAAATAATTAAGGATATCACAAACTTACCTAGCGATGAATTACTCACTTTAGAGGATGAATTGAAAATACTTGCTATTGATAAAGAAATTCAAGTTCTTGATGATAACTCAAAAGCTTTAATTACGAATATCGATCGTTTACAAGACAGTAAAAAACAAATGATTGTTTTACAAGATAATAAAAAAGTGGCTGATGTTATCGATAAAATCAATCAACTGCCAGCGACAGATCAACTTATCTTAGATAATGAAACGGCTATTAAAGATGCTAGAAATTCATACAATCAACTCTCAACAACATTAAGAACAAGAGTAACAAATTTAACATTATTAACAGCAGCAGAAAATAAAATTACTTGGTTTAAATCAATTAACACATTAATTACAAATATCTCTAAACTTCCTGAGGTAGGGAAATTAGATTTTTCTTATCAGACAACTTTGAAAACTTATCGTACTACCTATAATGCAATGGATGAGATTCAAAAATCAAAAATCAAAAATTACGAAAAACTGCAACAATTAGAGGCTAGGCTTATTGAAATTGCTCCTGTAAAAGTGGTAGAAGATTTATTAAATTCTTTACCGACAGCATCTAATACGAAATTGACAGATAAAGAAAAAATAGAGGCTGCAAGAAAAGAATTTACAGCACTTTCAGAAGAATTTCAAAAGCTAGTGCGAGCAAACTATACGAAAAAATTAGTAGATGCAGAAAATAAATTAAACACATTAGT
This sequence comes from Kurthia sibirica, assembly GCF_003143975.1. Taxonomy (GTDB): domain Bacteria; phylum Bacillota; class Bacilli; order Bacillales_A; family Planococcaceae; genus Kurthia; species Kurthia sibirica. The sequence continues at coordinate 24,840 of NZ_QFVR01000009.1, forward strand.
ACTAGAAGATACGATTAAACAGACGATGAATACGATTGAATCTTTAGCAACAAAAGAAAAGATTACTTTTGAAGATTTACCAGTTATTCAACAGCTTCGAGAAACGTATAAAGGGTTATCTACAGAGTCAAAACTAAAAATAACGAATTATTCTGCTTTCCTAGAAGTTGAAAAAAAATTAGCAAAATTACAAGCCGAAATCACAAAAGTAGATACTTTAATAGCCGACTTACCAGTAGTTGATAAAATCACTTTAAATGATGAACAAGCAATTAGAGATGTAAAAAAAGTAGTAGATGCATTAAGTGAGATTGAGAAACAACAATTGAAGGGGAAAAATCGAGAAAAATTAGTGGCAGTTGTTAATAAAGTGGAAGAATTATTATCAAAACAAAGAGTAAATGAAGTAATAGCATTAATCGATTCATTACCAGAACCAACTAAAGTAACACTGAAAGATGAAGTGAAAATTAAAAATACAAGAAATCAATACTTGGCTTTACAAGCTGAAGAACAAGCGCTTGTGAAAAATGCCTCTAAATTAGATATTTTAGAAGGAACGATTGAAAGTATTAAAACATTTGCATTTAATTCTGAAATCACGTATGTAAATAACTTAATTTCAACTTTGCCAGCACTACAGAATATTGATTTATCAGATGAGCGAATTGTTGAAACAATCGAAACTTCATACAATCTTCTGACAGAAACACAAAAAGAAAAAATTATAGGATATACAGTTATTCCTCAAATGAAATTCAAATTAAATTCTTTAAAAGAAAATGCTTTACAGGTTTTCGAAAAAATCGAAAAACTACCTTCAACTACGACCGTTAAAACGACGGATCGTTCTGCAATTGAAGTAGCTAGAAATGAATATTCTCAATTAACTGTAGCTCAAAAAGGACTTATAACGAATAGTGTGAAGTTAGACCGAGTGGAGAAAACCTTAGCACAGTTAGAATCAACGACCATTTTTAAAATTGTAATTGATATTTTAACTTTGCCAGAAGTGGAAAAAATCACATTAAATGATCGTCCGAAAATAGTTGCTATTGAAAAAATATATAACGAGCTTACTACTAATCAACAACAATTAATTACAAATTATAGTAAGTTGCAATTATTAAATGCACAGTTGGAAGTAATTAGTAAAGAAAATAGTGAGAAGGCTCAAATTGCTATAAAGCAAATTAATAATTTACCCAAAAAAATTACTCAAGCAGATAAGAATACGATTGAACAAGCAAGATTGGCCTATGAGAAATTAACAGTTGAACAACAATCGATCGTTGGAAATTATGAGCAACTAGTAGAAGCAGAGACACAGTTACAATCAATCATCGAAGTAGATATGAAGGCGGCACAAAAAGTAAGTGATTTAATTAACGTCATTTCAAGTGGGAAATTACAATTAAAAGATGAAGCAGCAATTAATTTGGTTCGAAAAATGTTCAACACACTTTCAGTATCTCAACAAAAATTAGTCAATAATAAAGGTGATTTAACAAAAGCAGAGTCAGCTATGAAAAAATTAAAAAATGAAGTAATAGTGACAAGTAAAACGGCAAAATTATCTGTACCAACAGTCGAAAATACGACAACAACAATTAGTGGAACGGCATCTAAATCGACTAAAATTTATCTTTATAACGGCAGTAAATTATTGCAATCAGCAGCAGTAACTGATAGTGGGACATACAGCTTGAAAATAAGTAAGCAAAAGAAAAATACGAAATTAAAGTTTGTCTTAAAAAATATTGAAGGTAAAACAGTTAAAACATTAACAAAAACTGTACTAGCGGCAAAAGTGAGTGCTGTCAAATCAGTGAAAGCAACTACAATAAAAGTAACAGGTTCCGCATCAAAAAATAACACGATTCAAATTTATAAAAATAGTAAAAGAATTGCGACGAGTAAAGTAAATAGTAAAGGGACGTTTATAACGAAGATCGTTAAACAGAAAAAAGGTAGTAAATTAAATGTCTATGCAGTAGATCATGCAAATAATAAAAGTAGTAAGACGACGGTAACAGTTAAATAAAATAAAAGAATACATGTCGAAATGTACTTTTAACAAGAGAAATTATTAGAAATCGCTTAAAAAGTGATTTCTAATTTCTTTTGTTTAAATTGTATTGGCCCTCTATTCTATTTTTACGAATGAGACTGAATAATTTTAGTCTTATTCGTAAATTGAGAATCGGAGGTTATTGTCAGTGAAAAAAGTATTTAAACGAAAAGTACTATACATAGTAAGTATAATTTTATTGATTTTCAGTTCTTTTGCCATTTCATTCGCAAATAGTAAGGAAGCTATACCGAAGAACCCACTACTTGAGGAGTCAAGTGAGTTACCGAAGGAACTTATACTTACAGGAGTGGATGGAAAAGAGTCGATTCAAGCACATAAAGGACCGACAAATTCCGAGGATCCAGAGCTTCAAAGAGAGACAACAACTTTAAATAACGAAGAAAAAGAAAGTGACTCCTCTGATAGAGAGGTGTCGAAGGAAGTCGTAAAAGAAAAAAAAGAGAAACAACAGCCATTTGAAAATAATCAACAAGAAAGCAATACAGACAGTGAAAAAGTAAATTCAAATGATATTTCAAGTAATAATAGCAAGGGGAAAACGGCAGAAATACCAAAGGAAGTCAATCATTCTAAGAAAGAAGGTAATGATTCAAATGTAAATCGTGAACAATCCACTCCACAGGAAAAAGAAGATGAAAAGCCTACGAGTGATGACATAGAAATCGTTCAAGGAGAGAAAGAAGAAAATCCATACTTTATCACATCGATTAAAGATGGAGAAATGGTTTCTAAAAAAGAATATACTTTTTCAATTACTCAAAAAAATAAGAATAGTCAAGTGAAAAAAACAGCGATTAGCTTGAACGCCAATTTATTAAATGATTTTAGTGGTCAAGTAGAGCTTATTCAAGGGAAAAACACCATTGAGATAACAATTATTTATGATGATGAAAAGAAAACTATGGTGCAACGCTCCTATGAAGTTTTCTTTATCGAGAATAAATTAGTCATTCAAACGAATTTAATCGATGAATATAAAACGTCTGAGAAAGTCATTTATTTTACAGCACAGGCCAGATTCAATGAAGAGAGTATAGAACCTGAAGTTTCATTAGAAGGAACAACTTTAGTAAAAACTGTAGATGGTCAATACAAAGCAAGTTTAAATGAAGGTAGAAATGAATTTGTTATTGAAGTTGAACGAGCGGGAGAAAAGAAGCAGCAAGTACTTCATATAATATATGAAGAAAAACAATCGAAAATAGTAATTGAAACAGATTTAAGAAATATGCAAACGACAAATGCGGAAATCACTTTTTACGCAAGAGCGACTATTGATGACCATGAAATTCCATTAATTGCAAAACTAAATAACAAGCAATTAAAGGAGAAAAATCATTATTTTTCTGATCTATTACAAGAAGGGAAAAATACGATTACCGTTGAAAGCGAATTTGAAGGAGATCAAAAACGTTTAACTTATACGATTTATTATACAGCGCCAGTCGATGACAATAATTCGAATATCGTTCCAGATGATGAAAATGGACCGATCATCCGTACAGATTTGAAAAATAATATTCAAGTAAACGGTACGGTGAAAAATATTGCCATTTGGGCAACTGATGCAAATGAACAAAGAATCTTTGCGAGTAACCTCAATGTACTCGTTAATAATAAAAAGGCGACATTAATTTGGGATGACCAAGAAAGAACGAGCTATAAATTAAAGCTTCAGCAAGGTAAAAATAATGTTGTCATTAAGGCTTGGGATAAAGAAGGAAGAATAACGACGAAAAGCTTTACAGTGTACGCTAAAAATATTGATTCCGGTGATGTAATTGGTCACGCCACGATTAGTATTGATGGTTCAACTGTAGGCTTGGGTTCTATAGTCCCGCCAACGACTGTCGAATTATATGAAGGAAAAAATGGTGCATATATTTTAGATGCGTTCTTAAAAGCAAATGGCTTCACATATTCGAGTACGGGTACATTGGACAGCTCCTTTTATCTAGCTGTATTAAAAAAACAAGGCTTAACAAATGGCATTAAATTACCGAGTGATATTTTGAAAGATTTAGAAAAAAATGAAGTCGATTATGATGTAGAAAATTACGTCGAAGGGGAATTAGGCGAATTTGATTTCACACCTATATCAGGTTGGCTCTACTCTATAAATGGGGATTTCCCTAACTATGGATTTTCTGATGCAGTCTTTTTAGATGGCGATGTCATTGAAATTCGCTATACCGTTCTTTTAGGTGGCGATTCAGGTTATGGGAATGGAGGCGCAAAATAACATGAAATGGTTCAAACAACTTCTTCTCTTTAGTTTATTTATTCTTCTTCTGTTCGGTTTTACGAATAAAGTTTCTGCAATGAATGAAACGGAGACGAAAGAGAAGATTGAAGGCATCATCAATTGGAAAAAAGCTACGTTAAACATTAGTTCAAAAGATAGTTTGTTAAACTATGAACTTTTGAAAGAGACTGGGAATACTTCAGTCGATTGGTATGTTTTTGCCATGGCAAGAGCCGGTTATAACGATCAGTATGCAATTTATAAATCGATGCTAAATGAAGTAGTTTCAAAAAGATATATGCGAAGTGAAAAGTTAAGTGAATCGAAAGCAACAGAGTGGCATCGTATCACTTTAGCTTATTTAGCAGTTGGAGGCGATCCGACGAATGTAAATAATGAAGAAATCAATCTAATAGCAGACGGTGTATATAATAGAGGCAAAATGAAGGCCTTAAATTCACAAGGTATCAATGGTTTAACTTGGGGATTAATTGCGTTGGATTCAATGAAGTATAAAGTTCCGAAAATGGCATTTGAAAATCGTCAACAAATCATTCAAAAGATTATCGATGCACAACAGCAAGATGGAGGCTTCTCTTTATTAAAAGGGGAATCGAATATTGATTTAACAGCTATGACGATTCAAGCATTGGCACCTTATTACAATAGTGAAGAAGAATTTTCCGGGGAAAAGGTTCGAACGGTCATTGATCGAGCACTTGAATTTATTAGAAAGAATCAAACAGATTCAGGTGCCTTTGCACAGGATGGATTAGAAAATTTAGAAACAACAGCTCAAGTAGTTGTCGCATTAACATCGTTACATATCGATCCACAAAAGGATGAACGCTATATAAAAAATGGTTTTTCATCCATTGATGGAATGATGCAGTTTTTCCAACCTGATGGAGGCTTCATTCATTCGAAAATATACGATGAAACGAATCCAACATCCTTACCTGATGAATCGAATACTATGGCAACAGAACAGGCACTATATGCTTTCGTCGCATTATTAAGACAGCAAACAAATACACGGAATTTATATGACTTTAGAGAGGAGCAGTCAGAAAAAATAAAAGAAAAAATAGCTCAAGTAGAAAAAGCGATAGACAAGAGTGATTCTTCAGAAGAGCTAAAAGAGATACTTCAACTATATGAAGAAATTCCAGCTGAGGAGCGCTCTTATGTTGCAAACTATAAGAAATTGATTGAATTGGCAAAGCAATATAATCAATCATTAGATGACACCAAACTTTCAACCATTCATTCTAACAATCATTCAATGACGATGACACCTGTTCAACTTTTTTCAAATGATAGAGTAAAGAATAAAGGATTGACAACAAAGGATTTACAGAGGATTCATCACTTACCGAAAGATGTGTCCACTGCAGATTACGTTGAAGTAATCGCATTATTAGACCAAGTAAAGAAAACAAATACGAAAGAAATCGCGATCTTACAAAAAAGAAAGAAAGAGATTGAACAATTACAGCAAAAAGTCAATGACTTGAATAATGAAGTCATTGTAGCGTTATATCCATTTACCTCCCTCACGTTAAAAGATGAGGAAAAGGTTCTAGAAATTAATGCGAAATATGAGGAGTTATCAAAATATGAACAGCAACAAATCGTCAACCATAGTGATATTGAACAATCAGTCGATCAAATAAAATCTTTAAAACAACAGAAATGGTTGAAGATTATTGCCAGTATTTTGTTAGTAGCGAGTAGCCTTCTATTTATCTTTAAACGTATAAAAAATAAGAGAAAGCAGATGGAAGAACAATGAAAAAAGACTTTTTGCTCGTCGTATGTATCGCATTATTAATTGCCATCTTTTTTTCAGGAACAAAAATTCAATCAGTCGAACAGTATGAAAGTGTCACGAAAGATACAATAACGGAAGAAACCCCTATTGTTTATTTATCAATTGACGCGAGAAGTATAAAAAAAAATGAAAAGTTACTAAAGCCTGAACTACTAAAATACATGCCGTCTGATGGTGTCATTCTGAAAAAAACAGCTTATGTGCTGAGAAAAAATGATACAGCATTTGACCTATTACTACGTGCAACAAGACAGAATAAAATACAAATGGAGTATCAGGGTGCTACTGATAATTCTTTTAATAGTGTGTACGTTCAAGGCATCAACTATTTATATGAATTTTCTGCAGGTAGTAATAGTGGGTGGATGTATCGAGTGAATGAATCGTTTCCGAATAAAGGGATAAGCCGTTATAAATTAAAAGAAGGGGATGTTGTGGCGTTACAATATACGACTAATTTAGGAAACGATATAGGAGGGCGGCAATAAATGAAAAATTTTAAAGAACTACATCCAAGCGTACTTATTATTTATTATTTGATTTGTATAATTGTTATTAGCTTATTAAATGAGCCACAACTTGTAAGTATCGCCTGCCTAACTATGATTATCTTGCTTCTATCGTATAGTACGCTTCAGCATGTACTCAATGAATTAGTATTTATCGTCAGTCTAACCCTATTAATAGTCATAGGGTTTCTTTATTTTTATCATAATGGCATCACGCCAATGTTTTATTTAAATGATTTACCTGTAACGGTTGAAGTGTTGAAATATAGTATGTTTACAGCGCTTTTGGTTGCCTTTTTCTTGTTATCGATTCAAGTGATGATCCATACGTTGCCATCCAATCGGATTATTTATGTCTTTACAGCATTTATCCCGACAGTAGGTGTTTTCCTCGCATTATGTATCCGCTTTATCCCAACAATTAAAGAACATTATAAAGAACGCGTAGAAGTACAAAAAATCAATGGTTATTTTGCTACGAAAAGTAGATTTGATCGTTATTTTGCCACGCTTCAACTCCTCGCAGATTCTATCTTTTGGGCGCTAGAAAATACCTTTAATAAATGGACCTTAATAAAAACAAGAGCATTTAATACGAGTAGAAGAACGACTTTTAAACGCTTTTCATTTAATGGAAGTGCCTATAGCCAACTGATACTTCTATTGGCTGCAACAATTACACTATTATTTTACTGGGATGAATTAAGATTTTATTATTTTCCAGAAACCAAAATAATCGAACAAAAGAGTCAGCATTTAGTAATCATTCTGGCAATGGTTTGGCCATTGTTCTTAGAACTGAAAGGACGAATCACATGGTTTTATTACAAATCAAAAATGTAAGTTTTACATTACCAACGGAAGAGAGAATTTTAAAGAGGATTGATTTAACGATTGAGGAGGGCGAATTTCATGTGGTTTTTGGACCATCTGGCTCAGGTAAAACGACTTTACTAAAGATGTTCTCACAGCAACTTCGTCCTTTTGGAAATTTTGAAGGTGAAATAGAGATTAATGGTGTAAATATGATGGATCTAAACGAAGAACAGTTAGTACGTACGATCCGCTTTGTTCATCAAAATCCAAATGATCAAATTATTTTTGAAGATGTTTTACAAGAGCTTGCTTTTGGTTTAGAGAATTTAGGTATTCCAAGTGATGAAATTCAAAATAGAATGGCTGAAATGGTTCACTTTTTAAAAATAGAAAGTTGGCTTCATGAGAAAACAGCCTACTTATCGGGTGGACAAAAACAAATTTTAAATTTAGCAAGTGCCTTAATTATGCGACCGGATATTTTATTATTAGATGAACCAACCGCTCAACTCGATCCTTTAGCAGCTACTGATTTTATCCATCTACTTAAGCGTGTTAATGATGAGTTGGGTACGACAATTATTTTGATTGAACATCGTGTACAAGCATTGTTTCCTTTAGCAACAAGTATGACTTTTTTAGAGGGTGGGGAAGTGAGATTTTCTTGTCCAACAAATAAAATTCTCGAATACTTATCTGGTCATGAAAATATGGTACGTCAAGTACTTCCGCCAGGTTTGTTATTAAGTCATGACCTGGGACTAGAAGATGCTCCATTTACGGTAAAAGAAAGTATTCAATTATTGAAAAAGTACCATATAAGTCAATTGCCTTTTATTAAGGATTTACCAAGCACTTATACGACAGAAGTACTAAAGTTGAAAAATATTTCTTTTAGATACGATAGAAAAGGACGCGACGTTTTAAAAAATATTCATTTTTCTATCGCAGAAAATGAAATCATGACGATTTTCGGAAACAATGGTTCGGGGAAGACAACTTTATTAAAAATAATTACGGGACAGAAGAACCCTTATGCAGGGGAGTTATTCATTGACGGTGTCAAACAGAAAAAGTTGAAGAGTCTGTATGCCTCACGTAAGTCAATCGGTTATTTACCACAAAACCCCTTAGCATTATTTATTGAAAAAACAGTTTTAAAGGATTTTGAAAAATATTGCCGTCGATTAGAAATAGATCCTGTGAAAATAGATGAAGTAGTCGCCAAACTAAATATAGAAAACTACCTTCATAAACATCCAGAGGATTTAAGTGGTGGTGAAATTCAACGAGTTGCTTTAGCTAAACTATTATTGAATAACCCGAAAATCCTCTTACTAGATGAACCGACAAAAGGACTCGATTTATTTTCAAAAAACCAAATGGCCGATTTATTACTGCAACTAAAACAACAGTCATGTGCCATTTTAATTGTTACACATGATTTAGAATTTGCCGTAAAGGTTGCAACGAGTGTGGCGTTATTTTTTGATGGCAAGGTATTGGAAAAACAATCACCAAGAATCTTTTTTTCAAACAATCATTACTATACACCAGCAATTTCGAGAATCGTTCGACCATTCGATTCGAATATTATTAACTATGAAGAATTACTGCAATCAACTAAAAATTTGATAGGAGAATTTAAATGAATAATCAAGTAGTAGAAGTAGTCAATGAAGTAAATAAAGTGATTTCAGGTAAGCAGAATATCGTCGAAAAAGTTCTTATGGCTATTTTAGCAGAGGGTCATATTTTACTAGAAGATGTCCCAGGCGTTGGTAAAACAACATTGGCATTAGCCTTTAGTAAAGTATTTGGTTTAGACTTCAGTCGTATTCAGTTTACGCCAGATGTGACGGCTTCGGATGTTGTTGGCTTTACTTATTATGATCGTGAACGTCAAACCTTCAGCTATCAAAAAGGAGCAGTCATGAGCCACTTCATTTTAGGGGATGAAATTAATCGTACATCAAGTCGTACACAGTCAGCCTTATTAGAAGTAATGGAAGAAGGGGCTGTTACAGTGGATGGAGAGCGTCATGAAATGCCTAAACCATTTATTGTTATGGCAACTCAAAATCCCATTGGTTCAGCTGGCACGCAGGCATTGCCTTTAGCGCAATTAGATCGTTTTATGTTGCAATTATCAATTGGTTATCCTGATTTTGAAAGCCAGGTTGAGTTATTAAGAAACAGACAGAAAAAACAGCCTTTAGATGAGATTCGAGCGGTTCTATCAGCCCATGAACTCATTGAACTACAAAATAGAGTAGGTGATGTTTTAATGACAGAGGAGCTTTTAGCCTATGTCACAAGATTGACAGTAGACACGAGAAATAATACCAATATTTTATATGGTGTAAGTCCTCGAGGAGCTTTAGCTATCTGTAAAGCGGCAAAAGCTTGGGCATTTATTAAAGGAAGAAGTTATGTTATTCCTGAAGATATTATGGCTGTATTTGTTGATCTTTGTCAGCATCGTGTTATTTTGCAACCGCAAACGACATTAACTGCATGCGACGTATTAAAAGACGTATTATTGAACACAAAAACACCGGATTATGTGGCTAGATAAGGGGTAATTGGATGAAAAAAATAAGGATTCTCTTACTATTATTAATTGCGACCGTATTCGTTAGTAATTCAATCTTCTTTTGGTTAATTTTTATTTGGCTATTCTTTGCTTTTACAAATTATTTAAAACTTAAATCAATTAAAAAAAGATTAAGCTTTCATTTAGATCTTAATAGAACAGAAGTTGAGAGAGGAAATCCTTTTAAAATTGAAGTGAAATTACATAATGATTCTCTTTTTCCAATTAGTAATGGGCAAATGCAATTAACTGTTTTTAATGAGCATTCGAAATCAGAAGTTTTGATCAATTGGCCAATTGAAATAGCAGCGAAAAGTGAAAAAGTTATTCAATTTCCTCATGTATTTGAAGAAATCGGCGCTTGTACGATTACATTGGAGCAGTTTGAAGAAATCGGCTTTTTTCAAAAAAAATATGCGATTAATGATGAACAAATCGTCTTTGTTTTACCTAAAACATATGAAATAGCAGATGTTTTCCAACAACAACTGTTGAATCATACAAGCGAAACGACTGAGAAATATCAAGTTTCTATTAAAAATAAGGAAGAACGCTTTGGTATTCGTCCCTATGTTAAAGGTGATCGAATCAATCAAATCCACTGGAAATTATCTTCTAAAGTTGATGAACTTGTCATAGTAGAAAGTCATGAACAAATTCAATCGGATGTTGTTGCCTATTTGAAAATGGAAGAAGCAACGCCAATGCAACAAACCTTACTAATAGAAGTCTATTTATCTGTATTGCTAGTATTACAGCAAAAAGGGATACGAAGTCATTTTTGGATGAATGATCAGAATCATTTCATTGAACATATGACGATTAAGCAGATAACGTATGACATTTTACAAGGAGCTACATTAGGGGTTCCTAATGAAGTACCAAAAAATGCGATCATTATTAGCAATGATCAACAATTAAATCAGTTATATAGCCAAGCGCATCACATTGTCTTACAAGAGAGACGAGTACATGCCTGGGCGATTACAGAAAGTCATCTGGAAGAAGATTTAAAAGTATTAGGGAAAGAGGTGCGTTATTAATGTCAGCGGTCCGAAAAATCATTAATGACCAGAAAAGATGGCTTCTTTTATACATCATTTGGTCCAATGCAATCCTCTTTTGTTTTATGCAGTCATTACTTGCTATGTTACTCAATACAAGTATGATTCTATGTGGTATTTTCATTCAAAAATGGCGCATTAGAAAGTATTTCTACATGCTATTAATAGGATTGATCGCGATAAGCAGTTATTGGATGCTGCAAATGTTTTTTTCAATTTGGAATACCTTTAGTGTAGAAATTACACGTCTATATAGATGGAAACTACCGCTTATGGAGCCAGCAATAGAGTCATTAGTACTGTTTACATTATTTATTTTAAGCCTACATTTATTGCTATTAACATGGAATAAAAGGTGGCTTACTCTAGTGATAACAGGGGTGGCAATCCTCCTTTTTATTATTTTACAAAAAGAGCAATTTGTAAGTGCTTTATTAATAATCATGACACAATTTTCCCTTTACTATAGTTGGAAAAGCTCATTAAATAGTAATTGGAAGATTCTGTTGCAAAGAGGTATTCCATTAGTGCTATTGTTTTCACTGCTGTATCTAGTTGAAAAACAATGGGGAAATCCACTGCAATTTATGCCACAGAAGGTCAACGAAATCGTACATGATAAGCGCTTTAATGTAAATGATGCAACAACTTTTGAAGAGGGACAAGTACAAAAAGTTGAAAAGCTTTCACAATCTGAGGCTATTGCTTTGACTGTACGAATGGAGCAACCTCAAGCGATGTATTTAAAAGGTTTTATCGGAAGTTCATTTAATCGCAATGAGTGGAGAGCTCTTTCAAATGAAAAGGCTCTGGCGGTAGATTCCTATTTTTATTGGTTGGAAAAAGGCCGTTTCACAAGTAATACCATGCTAAGCCAGTTACAGAAAGCACAAGGGAAAGTAGAACAATCGAATGTCGTCATTCATCTAGACCATGCAATGACTAAGTATGCTTATGTACCTTATGAATTGAATTCTTTTCAAAAATCTACCAATTTAAATTTAGATGGTTTGACATACAATGAAAAATTATTTAGTAAGAAGGACTATACATATGGCATTCAGACAGGAAGTTTACAAAACTACGCATTAAGTGCAGCGAAGTTAAAAGAAAAGAATAAGGAAATAGAATCTTATTTAAAATTAGAAGGAAATTACCGTAAAGTTGTTTATGAAAACTATCTTGATGTATCGAAAGAAAATGAAGAAGTAGTAGCAGATGATTTTCTTCATAAGAAAGATCTATCTTATGAAGAAGCGATTGAATATGTACAAAAAAAATTAGACGAAAAAATGACGTATAAAAAGGCTGTAGAACTCAAAGAGGATGATGTAGTCTCTGCCATTTGGCAAACAGAGAGAAGCGGCTTTAGTACGCATTATGCGACAATTGGTACTTTGGCATTTCGAATGATGGGGATACCAGCAAGATATGTTGAAGGATATCTCGTAACGCCTCAATTAGTAGAAGAAAAGAAAGCATATGAAGAAATAAAAGTGCGAGAAAAAAATGCACATGCTTGGACGGAAATTTACATCGATCAAATTGGTTGGGTGCCGATTGAAGTAACGACACCATTTATTCAAATAATGCCTAAAATTAAAGTGGCGTATACACCAGAAAGTGAAGCAGGACATAGTACAAGCCAATCAAATGACGCACAAAGTAATATGGCGTCAGCTAGCAATCATAAAACGCAAATCGAAGAACGACCAGAGATACTTTCACCACAACCTAAAAAGGAAAAAGAAACAATCAAATGGCAAGTTGTATCGATTATTCTACTGCTGTTCATTGTTCTCGTAATAGGCGTAATTCTTCTATTGAAATTAAGAAAAAGAAGAAAAGTCATTCGTTTATTATGGCAGCAAGTGACAAGTGAAAATGAAAAAGAAAGTATCGTAGCATCGATTCAGTTGGTTCATTATTGGTTTGAAAATATAATGGGGATTAATTGTATGAATCAGCCATTACACGAACAATTAAATCAATTAAATGGTGAATTAAGTGAAGAAACTTTAAAACTTTATGAGGAATCGTTTATCGCCTATCAAGCATTACGGTATGGTGGGATAGCTACGAAGAAAACAACATTAGTTGAAGAAGTGAAAAAAGAAGTAATCGACTCTAAGAAATGGTTGCAAAAAGTAACTTTAAAATGGTGGAAGGGTTATTATTAACTGATTAAAAAAGGTCGTCATTTAGGAAGGGGACTGATCTGATCCCTTCAGATTAGAGAAAACAACAAAGCATCTTCAAAGAATTCGGGTATAGATACCTATTATTTTTTGGAGGTGTATTTTTTATGAGCATACGTATAAGTTACCCATACGAAGTTAAAATGAAAGCTGTTCAGATGAAATTCGCTGGTGTTCCAACCAAGCAAATTTTAACAGCATTAAATAGTCAAAATAGCACACAAGTTGAAACGTGGACATGCTAGTATAAAAATGGTGAGCTAGAACGATTTAAACAATCTGTAAGCAAACAATCTAGTTATGGAAAAGGATCTAATCACCTTTCAGCTATACAAAAATCAGAACTTGAGAAGCGATTTTTAAAACAATAAATTTAGGTGTTAAAAGAGCGCTATAGCGGGGTTTTTAAATAATTAAGCGTATATAAATAAAAAAATTATTGAGAATTTTTATCAATTAGCTTGAAATTGATAATCATTATCATTTATAATCATGATAAGAACATGGAGGTTTTGATATGGATACCACAATGATTGATATTACTTCTTACTTTGCTAACGCATCAATTTCATTATCGAATATTTTTACTGATGAGGCTTCAGTGCAAGCAACATTTACACATATACATACACAATCGAGTGCGTTAATTTTCCCGTTGGAAGGTAATGCTTGGATTCACGCAGGTCAAGAACGTTTTTTTATGACACCAGGCCGCATTTTACACATTAGTAAAGAGCATATGCTTCATCTGGAAAATTGTGGTAATGGCGATTTTAAATACGCTGTTGTACAATATACGATTGATGAACAAGTGAGTACTGAAAAAGTGTATCATCGGACTTTTTTATTGAGAATATCAGATAGCAATTTATATCGTCAGCCGATTGATCAGTTAATCGCAGTACAAGCATTACCAGGGGCAATGGCAGCTTTAAATCGTCGTGCATTATTTTACCAACTTTTGCAATATTGTGTGGAAGGCGCTCGAGATCAACAGCTACAAGCAACGGTAGAAACGATGGATTTAATTATTAAATATATCCAAGAGAATTATACAGATAAAATAAATGTTACAAAGATTGCGCATAAATATAATCTTGAAAGACGCAGATTGGCGTATCTATTTGAAAAACATACAGGTTTATCACCTAACACATATATTACAGAATACCGTATTTCAAAAGCAAAAATACTATTAGAACGAGCAGAGCTATCGATTGCAGAAGTAGCGGAGCGCGTTGGTTATGATGACTGTTTTTATTTCAGTCGTGTCTTTAAAAAACAAACAGGTCAATCACCATCAATTTATAGGAGAAAACAACAAATAAGTTGGGCAAATAACTAAAAAAGTGTTATTATAGTGATAATGATTATCATTGTCAAAACTGAAACTGGCAGACTGGAGCGATTTAAATGCATGATCTATATGATGTAACGATTATTGGTGGAGGAGCAGCAGGTTTATATTCCTCTTTTTATAGTGGACTTCGAGGGATGAAAACGAAAATAATAGAATACCAATCCTCTTTAGGTGGTAAGGTACAATTATTCCCCGAAAAGAAAATTTGGGATATTGGTGGTCAACCACCTATTACTGGTGACGCCTTCATCAAACAATTAATTGCACAGGCATTAACATTTAATCCAACGGTTGAATTGAATACAAAGGTAGTACAATTGGAAGAACGAGCAGATGGTATTTTTGATATTCACACGAATACAGGATCACATTATAGTAAAACCGTTATTTTTGCAGTTGGTGGTGGTATTATTAATCCACAGAAACTGTCGGTTGATGGTGTACCAAAAGCAGATTTGAAAAACCTACATTATGTCGTACGTAGTTTTGAACAATTCCGAGACCAACATGTTGTTGTATCGGGTGGTGGTAATACGGCAATCGATTGGGCAAACGAGTTAAAAGGCATCGCGAAAGAGATTCATGTCGTTTACCGAGGAGAAGAATTGAGTGCACATGAATCACAGGTTACATTTTTAAAAGACCATGCACATGTGCAACTAAATACAACGATTCATCGTGTTATTGCAAATGATGAGACAAGAGCCATTGAAAAAATAGTATTACAAAATACAATAGATCAAAGTGAAACAGAAGTCGCCGTTGACCATTTAATTGTAAGTCACGGCTTTGATATGGACCAATCAATTGATTTTAAATTATCTAAGGAATTAGGACGTGTCAATGACTTTTATGTTGAAACGACTGCACAAACAGTGACAGCTATTCCAGGGTTATTTGCAGCAGGTGATATCGCAAGTTATAGCGGTAAAGTTAATTTGTTAGTAGGATGCTTTCAAGATGCTGTTAATGCTGTCAATATGGCGAAATTGCATATTGAACCACAAGCAAATAAAACAGCAATGGTGAGTTCTCACAATGAACGAGTACAAAAAACCTATGCATTATAACATTTAAAAACATGCTTGATTAAGGGCGTATCGCATATAATTTAGATGCGGTCATTTCACTTAGGCACTTTGGATGAAGAGCCTGAGACAAACGTATTTTCAACAAAGAAAATCCCGTATGATTTTTCGAAATCATACGGGATTATTCATTTTAAGTCATTTCCGCTTTGAAAAACACTTTCCGCGGACATGTTTTCAAACGCCTCGTCACTGCGTCCCTGTGAGGTTTTCAGATCATGCTATTCCTGCAGGAGTCATTTTTTGGGTTCTATTATATATGTTGGGGTATTAAAACAATTCATGTTTTAGACAATTAGAAATAGCGAAAGCTTTCCGCCGACAAGTATCGCACTTTTTATTTTCACCGTAGGTGAAAATAAAGGATTGCTTACTACTTGTTTTTCGGCAGGAGTCTTCGCCATTTCTTTTAATCATGATAAACATACCTAAAAATAGACAGAAAAAAGCACAGGTTCACCAAATCTTCTATACTTAAAATACTGAATAATAAGTAAAGGCAGAAAGGTGAGCTGTGCTATATGAAGTCTATCATGAATATCCCAGGATTAAAAGATATTTTAGTCACCAAAATGGAAGAAATTGAGGGTAAGTATGCTCTTTTTATAGAAATGCCGAAGCATTCACCTATTTGTCCAGCTTGTCAGTCAATTACTTCGAAAGTACAGGATGATCGAATACAAAAAATGAACCATTTAAAATGGTTTGAACGACTTACGGTTTTATATTATAAGCGTCGACGCTATGTCTGTTCTTGTGGAAAACGTTTTTCAAAAGAATGGCATCAAGCGATTCAAATGCTATGCGTTAAATCACCTACATTCCAATCAGTTGCTGAGAAAATGGGGACATCTAGTTCAACTGTTATTCGTCGTTTTGATCAAGTCGCAGAACAACAATTAGTGTTAGGTGTCACGCTACCAAAAGCAATCGCAATTGATGCATATAAAGGAGATACAAATGCAGGTAAATTCCAACTAATCATTGCCAATGCAGAAACACATGAACCGATTGCTATCTTGCCAAATCGTCGAAAAGATACGATAAAACAGTACTTACAAAGGTTCGGTGATCAAGTAGAAATCGTTGTAATGGATAGGAATCAATGAAACGAAACGCATATGGTTATAAACGATTTGATCGATTGAGAGCGAAGATTTTACTAACATTAAAGTATAAAGAAGTTGGTTTACATTTGGGCTAAATGAAAAAGGTGAATGAAATTGAAAATCCAATTTCATTCACCCCAACATTTGACACAGAGTCGTTTTTTGCGCGTTCAATTGATTTGATGATTCATATTTGAGCTAAATAGAAAAATATAATTTTACTCATAACTAGATCTACTATAAAATTACCTGTCGTTTTTCAAATATTGTCAGTGCAAATAGCATCATATAAAAAAACTGTAGTACCAGTGGATACTACAGTTCATCAATAAGTAGCCTATTCTTTGGGAATGGGATGAAGCCTTGGGTTTTTAATGATTAATATGATTAAACCCATAGCCGTTAAACCTTCTGCAATTGGAAAGGCAAGCCAAATGAGCTCTGAATTCCCGAATTTTGGTAATACATAAAGTAAGGGCATAAAGAGGAGAATGCTACGTGTTAACACTATCCAAGTCGAAAAACGAATGCGTTTGATTGCTTGGAAGTACTCGGCAATCACCAGGTTAAAACCTAAAAATAAATAACCGACAAAAAATAATGTAATTCCTTTTGTCGTATAGTTAATTACCGCTTCATCTTGAATACCAAATAACATAAGAATAAGTGATTTACCGAATAGCCCAACGATAAACAACATGACGCCAATACCGATGGCTGTTAAGATGCCAAGCTTTAAGAAAATACGAAGTCGATCATAGAGCTTGGCCCCAAAATGATAGCTCACAATTGGTTGAAGAGATGCACCAACTGCGATGAAAATCATTAGAAATACAGCGTGTAGATAATTGATGATGGCGTAAGAAGTCACCCCAATAGTACCAGCAAAAAATAAAAAGGTAATATTATATGCCACAACGGTCAGGGCAAAACTCATTTCGACAACGTAACTTGGTAAGCCAATTTGTAAAATGGATAGCATGCTTTTAACATGGAAATCTGGTTTTGCCCACTTTAAATGGCTGTTAGGTCGTTTGAAGTGTAGTAGTAATACAGCAAGGCCAACTACTGTTGATAGAGCAGTAGCATAGGCTGCTCCTGTAACACCCCATTGCCAAACGAAGATAAAGAAATAGTTTAATATGATATTCAATATAGCAGTAATACCAAGACCCGTCATCGCAAGTTTTGGATTACCGTCATTACGTATAAAAATACTTATTATATTTTCCAATACATAAACGAAGCCAAATAATAAAATGACAAATAAATAGTCACGGACATAAGGGTAGGTGATGGCGCTAGCGCCAAATAAATAGGCAATTTCTTTGAGTTTCCATAAACCGATGATTATGAATACACCAACAATGATACTTGTTAAAATAACAGAACGAGTAAAAATGGATTGAGCTTCCTTCTTTTTCCCTTCTCCTAATGCAATAGAGAATAGTGTTGCACCACCCATGCCAATCCAGAGTGATACTGCTAATAAGATAGAGAAAATAGGTGTGGCAATGTTTATACCAGCTAATGCATCTTCCCCGACACCATGACTGACAAATATACCATCGACTAATATATTGCTCGCCATTAATAACATGCCAAGCAACGAAGGAATTAAATAAGAAATAAAAAGTTTTCTAGGGTTTGTTTTTTGCAGTTTGAATGACATTTCATCAAGCTGCTTCGTAGTTGTTGCCATCATAATTCGTCCTTTCTACTAGTGAATACTACTTATCGTAAACTATATGGTTACCAGACAGTCAAGACTTTTTTTTATAGTTTTAAAAAAAATGAAAATAGTTTAGAATATGGATTACAATGAGTTATGAAGGGGTGTTGCTATGCAAGAAAATCTAAAAGGTTTTTTTACAACAGGTGAATTTGCACGTTTGTGTCATGTAAAAAAACAAACGCTATTTCATTACGATGATATTGGTCTATTAAAACCTGAAATAAGAAAAAAAAATGGATATCGTTACTACTCATACCAACAATTTTATGTCTTCGGTGTAATCGAGTTATTGAAGGAATTTGATATGCCCTTAAAAGAAATTAAAGTATTTATGACAAATAAATCACCACAACAACTGATAGAATTATTCGAAGATAAAAAGCGGCAAATACGCGATAAAATGGCGCATTTACAGCAGCTTGAACGCATAATAGATACGCAACTTGCGTTTACTCAGTATGGGATTGATACCGATTTTACAACTATATCTATCGTAGAAGAATACGAAGAACGATTCTTTTTGAGTCCCTCGGTAGAACACGCAAATGATAAGGAATTTGTTGGCGCAGTATCAGAATTTTTAGAAGAATTATTTGCGAAAAAAATAGATATTGGTTACCCGATTGGGGCAATTTTAAGCTATGAAAATAGGCTGGCAAAACAGTATGAAAACTATCGTTTTTTATACACAAAAATAGCACCAACAAAATTAGTAATACCACAACATATTAGGCCGGCAGGACAATATATTGTGGGTTTCCATATTGGGCCAGAGCATTTAAAAGGAGAAAGTTATGAAAAAATTACGAACTTTAGTATGCAGCATAATATGCGCTTAGTTGGTGATTCTTATGAGGAATACGTTTTTGAAGAAGCTGCAGTAGCTACAATAGATAATTATGTTACACAAATAAAAATACGTATTGAATATATATAAACTAAACGTCCATTTCAAAGCCAATTGACTACTATCCTTGGCGGAGAATGGATGTTTTTGTTTTCTAATTATTCAATATGGGTATACATATTCGTAATTAAATACTTTTACATAATAGAAAATACCTCATAATAAAAAGGAATGTAAGGCGTGTTTGTAAAGAATGGAGTGTTCCAATGTATAAATTATTAGAAAAGGACGAACGTATTTGTTTAGAAATCCTTTATTATTTTTCGAAGCATAAAAAACAAAATACAATTGCGCTAAAGGAAATCTCCAGTGATCTAGGGTATGATTCGCGTCGACTCATTAATCATTTAGAAAAATTAGTTGAGGATATTGAGGAGTATGATTGGCATAAGGAAATAGGGTTGGTCATACAAAATGATCTATTGCATATTGAAATACGTGATACATTTGCTGTCGATTTTTTTGAAAGTGAGTATTTGTTAAATAGTGTATTATTTAAATTATGTATGGATTTATATCTAAATACATTTACAAATTTAAGTGAGTTTGCGCAAAGAAATTTCATCTCAACATCAACAATTTATCGTAGAGTCAAAAAGTTAAAACAAATATTAGCAGATTTTGATATTGAACTACATTTATTGGCACCGCAGTACTTCATAGGAAAAGAGTATCAAATTAGATACTTTTTTTATTCATTAATTTCAACAGCCTATTATTATAATTCTGAACAAACAAATGACTATATTTCTATGAAGCGGACGGAAATATTTGATCGTTTTCTACAATACTGCCCGCAGTTTCCTTATGCAAGTGAAGTGAAACTACGCATATTATTAGATATAACAGTCGATCGTATTCAGAGAGGGTTTATCGTTGAAAAAGAGAGCATTGCCTTTTCACTAACATCTACACTGTATCCATATGAGCCATTGTATCAATTTTTCAAGCCAATATGTTATGAGAATGAGCGTGCAATAATAAATGAAGCGACCTTTTTTCATTTCATTTTAAATGTTGTTAATATTTATTCGATCAATGAATTGACAGTGGAACAATTGAGTGAAGCGTTACCAACAAATGAAAAATCCGAAAAAGTGGATGCTGTTATCATGCAATTTACCGAATTTTTTAATTGCCCCTTATCTAATTTAGAACATAATTACATCGAGCGGAATTTATACTATATAATGAAGCGTTCTGCCATCATTCGTGGCAGTGAGCATATTGAAAGTTTACAGTTCAATTTGACAACGGTAGCTGAAGCACATCCATATGTTTCAGAGTTGTTATACCAATTTTTTGAATATCTAGAAAAAGAATTGGCGATTGTTTTACGGGAGGATTTAAAATTGCAAATGTTTCTCGTATTTCGAGAAGTTATATGGAAAATACGTTCCCCAATTAAAATTTGTATGTTGAGTAAAATTAGTAGTTCGCAACAATATTATTTACGAGAAAAATTGATTACCGAATTAAAGTTACCAATTGAATTAGTTTCAAAAATTGATGATAGTACTGAAATTGTCATAGCAGACTATTCAATTCAAGCATTTTATGATGAAACGATTGATTTTTACTTCATCCCCTCATTTCCAGATGCCGAAGAATGGCTTAATTTAATTCAGTCGATTCAAGATAACTATCACGCGCTTATAAAACTACGGATTGACGAATAGGAGAATATGATCTATGTTCGATAACATAAAAAAACAATTGCTTGGGCTAAGTAGAATTAGTTCTCGTATAAGAAATATAAGGCTTTTCATTAACTACAAACAAAAAACAATCCGTTATGGGGAGGTTACTTTGCAGTCTATGACGATCTATTCCCCTCGACAGGCTAGGACCAAAAAAAGACCGGTGATTTTATATGCGCATGGTGGGAATTGGAATGCTGGTGATAAAACGAATGTTACGGAAAAACCAAAACTATTTACTAGTTTAGGCTATACGTTTGTATCGATGAATTATA
The DNA here is from genome assembly GCF_003143975.1 of Kurthia sibirica. Classification (GTDB taxonomy): domain Bacteria; phylum Bacillota; class Bacilli; order Bacillales_A; family Planococcaceae; genus Kurthia; species Kurthia sibirica. The sequence continues at coordinate 46,371 of NZ_QFVR01000009.1, forward strand.
GATTAGCACCGCAGGCGAGCTATGTACAAATGGCAGAAGATATTGCACTTGCAACAACTTGGTTATATGAGCATGCCGAAACAGAGCATTTTGATATGGATGATTTTCATCTGATGGGTCATTCGGCTGGCGGCCATCTCATGACATTGATTGCCACAAAACGTCAGTTTTTTGAAGAGAAGGGCTTATCGCATAGTATGATTCGTTCAGTTACGAACATCGAAGGACCCCTTGATATTACGGCATTAATGAAGAGAGTAAAAGGGCATCGTGATGTTTTTACGGAGGATCGCTCGTTATGGCGTGAAGCTTCACCTATTACATATGCTCATCAACACGCCTTACCACCGCTATTCATAATCGCTCATAAAGAGGAGCTAGATGCACCCTATTTAACTATTGCGAAGGCGGCTGGCAATAAAGTGAAGTTTTTTGAGGCTCAGACAACCTCTCATCGCAATTTAACAAAATTTATTGGTAGTGCTAAAACGCCAGAAGCAAAAGATTTGACGACTGCGATTATTAAGTTTCTTGCAAACTATTCGAAGTATTCAAATGAATGAAAACAAATAAAAAATATCTTCAAAACTAAGATAGTAAATAGCTAGTAGTTTGAAGATACAAATTAAATATACCCCTTGTATTAAAAAAACTTCATATAATATAGGTATTTAAAAGATGATGATGAGTATAAAAAAGCTAAAATCCTCTCTGAGTTACATACGCTCTTGGTCGATTATTTCCCCACTATAACTAGACAAGAAAATAATGGACATTAAAAAAAGTGGTTCTACGTCAACTAGTGGCGTGATTTGGATTTTTCACAGCACGCCACTTTTTCTATTTATTCGTTTCGGACGAATGCTTTCCGGCAAGAGCCCTCGCCCTTTACTACACAAATCATTCACCCTACACGCAACGCCATTTTTTTGTTCCTTCCTATTCAATCACATCTTCGCTCGAAAATGAGCAAAGCACTGTAGAGGCTTTATTTTTTGAATCCGATTATCAGGTAGGTTAGTTGTTTTATTTAACGCCCACAGAATGTAAATTACAGCCCATATAATTTTTGTTCATCAATATCAATTAAAATCACATTAATTTTATGCTGGGCCAATGCTTGTGCGAGTCCAATTCCCATGACACCAGCCCGGATAACTCCAATATTTCTAAATAAATCCATATATATCACTTGTTTCCAACATTATGTGTAAATTAAATCAGATAAAAGAATAAACATCAATAAGAATATTTTGATTTCATGAAATAGTTTTAAAACTTTGACAGCTAAACTAACACAATTAATGGTTAGCTATTTTTCTTCTATATTTTTAAGATACAAAGATGGGTCTCTTTTATATCGATATCTTTTCACATGTTCATCTCTTCTTTCCAGCTTTCATTTTCTTCGCAATGTTTATATATCTGTGTCATCTATTGCATCTTCGGCAAATACAATATGCTCACCATGTCTCATAATGTAACGATTCCACGAACGTAAAACCGGTAATTCTTCGATGTCTACGTTTAATTCTACGAAAAACCAATTCAAGATCATTGTTTGTCCTTGGTAAAATTAGCTGTTCATGACATGCAAATAATCCTTTCCATAATCCATTACTATATCGCATTAAATTATCGACAAACTGTGCATCTTCTTCTTTTATTAACTTTTTTCAAAATCCAATCTTTTTCTAACAGTGAGACTTGCCTTACGTGTTGAAGGCTCTAAAATAGTGTCAATGCGTCTAATTCGGGTGTTTTAACCACACTACCTGTTGATAATCTTCCTTAAAACCATCTATATTACTGATTATTCTGGATAGTTTTTCAAATAGTGCATGGGCCCCTTTTCAGGCAATTTTCAATAGATTATTAAATTGGTTTTGTCTGTTCATAAACCTTACTTTCTGGTAAATCAAATGGTGTATTCTAGTAAAACCGAACGTATTTCCGCAGTATATGCTAGAATAGTTTCTGATTCTAGACTATCTTCTTCTAAAGCCCTTTTCTCAATCTCACGTATTACACGTAGTTTCTTTTTTCTGTTCATCTTTAGCTTTCGATCTTCATCTACAACTGGTTTGGCGATGTCTTTTAAATAGTTAAATTGACAGTACTGATAAGATTTTTTGGGTGATAATGTTTCAATCACAAGGCGAATTGATTTCTGGCTATCACTGACAAAACCTAGAATTAGAGAACCAAATTCTAAGACAGCTTAGTGAATTCCTTTAATTATTTAATAATTAAAGTTCAAAAAACAGTATTTTCAAAAAATTCTTGCAAAGTATAAATTCTTATAATATGCTGAATAAAATACATTTGGAGGAATTTATGAATATAATTGTAAGGGATTTAAAAAAACATTATAAAGTAAAAAAAAGAGAAGTCGGTTTAAAGAAAATAAAGCAATTGTTAAAACCCGAATATAGCACTATTGACGCTGTTAAAGGGATTGATTTACAAATTAATGAAGGTGAAATGGTTGGATTCATTGGACCAAATGGTGCTGGTAAATCAACTACTATAAAAATGTTGACAGGAATTCTTGCACCTTCATCCGGAGATATATTTGTGGGAGGTCTAAATCCTGCGAAAGACAGAAAAAAATTATCATATAATATCGGTACTGTTTTTGGGCAAAAATCCCAGCTATGGTTCCACTTACCTCCAATTGATACCTTTAAACTGTTTTCAAAAATTTATGAGGTGGACAATTTTGAATTTAAAAAACAATTATCTTTACTTGTCGATATACTTCAATTGGAACCATTTATGCATAAACCAGCACGCCAATTAAGCTTAGGGCAGAGAATGAAGTGTGAAATTGCAGCATCGTTACTACATAACCCTAAATTAATTTTTTTGGATGAACCAACAATTGGTTTAGATGTTGTTGCTAAAAGACAAATTAGAACGGCACTTACTGAGATGAATAAAAGGGAAAATACCACTGTAATTCTTACAAGCCACGATGCAGGGGATATAGAGGCTATCTGTGAAAGGGTAGTAATTATTAACGAGGGTTCTCTAATTTTAGATAATCCAATAAAAAGTTTAAGTGGGTATTTGCAAAATAACAAATTACTTAAATTTAAAACTGCCCATGATATTTCAAAGTTAAAAATGACAGCTGGTATTGAAATAGTATCAATAGAAAATGAGACAGTTAATTTGAAAGTTCCTGATAATAATGATTTTTTATCAAAGATTATAGTCAATTTAATTAATGATTATGAGATAGAGGACATTAGTATTACAGAGCCTTCTTTAGAAGAAGTTATCCATTCAATATATACTGAAAAAAGCTTGAGGGGGTCAGTATAAATTGATTATAAAAACAATAGATAAATATTCAATGGTTATGGGAGTAAGTATAAAAAATACACTAGTTTACTCTAAGGAAATTTTATATAGAACTTCTTTTATGATTTTGCTTTTATTTATCTTTATACAGTTATGGACTAGTGCGTACGGAGATGAAGCATCTATTGCGGGATATACTCTATCACAAACCATATGGTATTTAGTGGTCACAGAAACAATACTATTAAGTAAGATTGCTATGGGAAATCAAATCTCTGGGGAGGTAATAAGTGGATCATTGGCCTATACTTTAGGAAAACCCTACCACTATATGGTGTATAACTTTTTTTCGGGATTAGGAGATAGTTTCATTCGGTTGTTTATAAATTTTATTGTGGGTAGTGTACTAGTATTTATTATAATTGGTCCTATATCTTTTAAAGTATCAACTATAGTACCAATAATGTTAGTTGTTCTTTTAGCATTAATATTAGATTACTTAATAATAGGTATGATTGCTTTAATGGCTTTTTTTATGGAGGACGTTTCAAGTTTGTTTTTTATTTATTCAAAAATGTTATTCATCTTAGGTGGATTATTAATCCCGATAGATTTTTTTCCAGGATGGTTACAGAACATAGCTACGACTTTACCCTTTAATTTAATTTTATTTGCTCCTGCTAGTTTATTTGTGAATTTTTCAATCTCAGCATTTTTGAATATATTATATCAACAACTATTTTGGATATTAATTTTCAGCTTAATATTAGAGACTATTTATAGAATAGGGCAAAAAAAATTAACTTCTAATGGAGGATAACGTTATGCAAGGATTTAAACAAGAATTAAATTTTTTAACTCATGTTTGGAAGTTGAATTTTTTATCGGCTATGGAATATAGAGTGAACTTTATAATTCAAATTGTAATGATGATTCTGAATAATGCTTTATATTTTATTTTTTGGATAATATTTTTCGAAACATTTACCGCAGTAAATGGTTGGGACCTTTCCAATATGCTTTTACTTTTTTCTATAGTAACAACAGGTGCTGGTATTGCGTTTATTTTTTTCGGAAATGCTACACGATTATCAAGTTTAATTGAAGATGGACAGATGGATTACTATATTACATTACCGAAAAATCCTTTATTTTATTCTATTTCATCTAGAACTTCTATATCAGCTGTAGGGGATGTTATATTTGGAGTTTTTATTTTTTTCTTCTTAATTGAATTTAATGCACACAAGTTAATTTTATGGGTTATTTGTTCAATTTTAGTAGCGGCCATCTTAACTGCATATGTTTCCATATTAGGTACAATGGCATTCTGGACAGGTAGAGCACAAGTTTTATCTGAGCAAGGGATTAATGCGATAATGACTTTTGCAATGTATCCTAGTTCAATTTTTAACGGTTATACACGTCTTATTTTGTTCACAGTAATACCAGCTGGATTTATTTCAGAAGTTCCAGTTTCATTACTTAATGAGCCTAATCTTATCAGTTTAAGTATTCTTTGCGTGTTTACTGTGATAATCTGCAGTTTTTCATACTGGTTGTTTGGAAGAGGACTTAAAAATTATGAATCTGGTAATCTTCTAAATATAAATATGTGATAAAAAATTATAAAAGTAGATAGGCTACACTTATTTGGACAGAAATTATAAGGTTTTAGAGGGCGCTTTATATGGAGCAATGTACATGGTCGCCTTTCTTGACTAATGCAGCTTAATATAGCTGGGATTTCTGTCATAAGAAGTCGTGAGAGAAGCTTCTTATCAAGCGAATTCTTTGCCCTATAAGCTTTGGTGCACCCTCATAAAATTTCAAAACGTTCTATTCAATTACTAGTTACGAAATATACAGCTGCATTCAATGGTAACACAGGGATAAGTCCTCAAAAATTGCGTCACAGCTGCGCAACTGACTATATAAAAAACGATGGAAATATCATTACATTGCGAGATCAGCTAGGCCATAGCGATATAAAAACAACTAGGCGTTTTCTTAGTAATGCTATATAAAATGTAATGGCCTTACTTAGTTTCTCCCTCTTTGTGATGAGTACAGCTTTCCATCCGATTCGATGCATGCTCTATTAACATTCATGGCGCACAACTCGCCTTTCATCCTCTTTTCTCAGCAATTCACGTATACATGACTCGGTGGCGTGGCACTTTTTTGCGTTATATACCACAAGTTCACGTCTCCTGTGGAAAGCGTCGAGCAGAGATGGTATTGTTTGAAAACTCGGCTCTGTGTCAAATGTTGGGGTGAATGAAATTGGATTTTCAATTTCATTCACCTTTTTCATTTAGCCCAGATGTAAACCAACTTCTTTATACTTTAATGTTAGTAAAATCTTCGCTCTCAATCGATCAAATCGTTTATAACCATATGCGTTTCGTTTCATTGCTTCCTATCCATTACAACGATTTCTACTTGATCACCGAACCTTTGCAAGTACTGTTTTATCGTATCTTTTCGACGATTTGGCAAGATAGCAATCGGTTCATGTGTTTCTGCATTGGCAATGATTAGTTGGAATTTACCTGCATTTGTATCTCCTTTATATGCATCAATTGCGATTGCTTTTGGTAGCGTGACACCTAACACTAATTGTTGTTCTGCGACTTGATCAAAACGACGAATAACAGTTGAACTAGCTGTCTCCATTTTCTCAGCAACTGATTGGAATGTAGGTGATTTAACGCATAGCATTTGAATTGCTTGATGCCATTCTTTTGAAAAGCGTTGATCACGTTCAATAAAAGAAATTTTTTCTGAAAAACGTTTTCCACAAGAACAGACATAGCGTCGACACTTATAATATAAAACCGTAAGTCGTTCAAACCATTTTAAATGATTCATTTTTTGTATGCGATCATCCTGTACTTTCGAAGTAAGTGACTGACAAGTTGGACAAATATGTGAACGCTTCGGCATTTCTATAAAAAGAGCATACTTGCCCTCAATTTCTTCAACTTTTGTGATTAAAAGAAATGGCGAGGACTCCTGCCGAAAAACAAGTAACGCACTATTTCTAATTGTCTAAAACATGAATTGTTTCGATACCCAATATAGATAATAGAACCGAAAACTCCCGACAAATAGTATAGAATCAAAAAAGATGACTTTGGTAGCTTACCAAAGTCATCTGATCTTAGCCACATTAAATGGCTATCTCGTTTTTTATTAGCCTGCGCCCAAAATAGGGTTCAGTGCAGAACCATTTTCCAACGAAAGATCTTTTTAGTTGTGTTAATTTTTTAGGTCAGTAATGTTCAGTTAACTGAATATTACTGACCTCTTTTTGTCTGGTTGATTAGCACTGATCATTAGCCAATTCACGTGAACGCTTTGTTGCTTCATCGATACAAGCAGCAATCGTTTCCTTGAAATGATGATTTTCAAGTGCATTAATACCAGCAGCTGTAGTTCCGCCCGGACTTGTAACGCGACGGCGTAGTTCCTGTGGTTCTGCATCAGACTGCTTCAACATTTCAGCAGCGCCAGCAATCGTTTGAATTGCCAATGCACGCACGGTTGATTGTTCAAGCCCATGTTTAACGGCAGCAGCTTCAAATGCTTCGACTAAATAATATAGATAGGCAGGACCGCTACCAGATAATGCTGTAATGGCATGAAGTTCTTCTTCTTTTACTTCAAAAACAATACCGATTGCTTCCAACAATGTTTTAAAAGTAACTTTCATATCATTTGTCATTTCATCACTAAATGCAATGCCGCTTGCACTCATGCCAATCGTTGCTGATGTATTAGGCATAACGCGTGCCACAGGCCGTTTACCAAGAACGGATTGAATGCTATCAATGCTGACACCTGCAACGACGGATAACACGATTGTCTGTTGACCGAGAAGGGGGGCAATATCGACCATCGCTTTAGCGATATCCTTTGGTTTCATTGCTAATATAACACAATCTGCTCGCGTTAAAATATCGCGACTGTTCACAACCACCTGTACACCAAATTGCTGTGCAAGTTCATCAAGTTTCTTTTTATTTGTTTTGTTCATAACATAAATTGATTGGGGGGCTACGATACCTTCTTTTACCCAGCCTTGAATCATTGCTTCAGCCATCGAGCCAGCTCCTGCAAATACAATTGTTTGCATAGTTGTCGCCTCCTATAAATAGTATAATAAAAAAGCATTTTCATCCTTAATAAAAAGGACGAAAATGCTTATATTCCGCGGTACCACCTTGATTTATTCTAATGACATTAGAATACTCTTTAGCCTCTTTAACGCAAAGGGGACGGTTCTGTTTTCAGAACTGTTCAGAAGTAGGTTCTAGTTAATATTACCATGTGATTTTCAGCCGGTGATCACATTTTCTGTTGGTAAGCGATTATACTGTACTATTCTTCATCAACACATTAGTATATTAAAGTGATTATAAAACGAATTAGTTAAGTTGTCAATATTGATAGTGAAGAAGCATTTTACAGGTGACGACTTGATAAATTAGATGTACAATAGAATGAATATTCATTCATTCGACGAAGTGGAGGCATTATATACATGATCAAAAAGATAGAAACACCAACACCATTTGCAGTTGGCACAGTTAATTGCCACCTGATCAAAAAAGATGCTTTATCTATTATTGATGTGGGAACTAAAACACCTGAAGCATTAGAAGCAATTACAGCAGGACTCAAAGAAGAAGGCTATACAGTGGATGACATTGAACAAGTCATCTTGACACATCATCATCCGGATCATATTGGTTGGACGGACGCTTTTCCAAATGCCAAAATTTTAGGCCATGTTTATAATGATGCGTGGTTGCGTCGTGATGAAGAATTTATCGGTTCGCATTATGATTTTTATATGAATTTATTAATAGAAGAAGGTGTGCCAGAAAAATTTATGGATTGGCCAAAACGAATGACAAGACGTCCTGATATGATGGGTACAAGGCCATTAACACATATTTTAAAAGATGGCGATGAAGTGCCGGGTCATCCAGGGCTTTTTGCTATTGAAACATTGGGCCATGCCCAATCACATCTAGCCTACTGGGATGAAGAACAGCACGCATTATTTGGGGGCGATTTACTCATCAGTCACACCTCATCAAATCCATTAATCGAACCGCCTCTAAATCCAACACAAAAACGTTCAAAATCGTTGTTACAATACAATGCCTCATTAAAGAAAATACGATCATTACCAGTGGAAATCGTACATAGTGGGCACGGTAAACCAATTATTCAAGCGCATGAACTAATCAATGAGCGCCTTGAAAAACAACATCGACGTGCATTAAAAGTACTTCAATTCATACAACAGGAAGGACCTTTTACTGTGTATGAACTGTCATCACTTATTTTTCCGGCAAAATATCAAAAAGAGCTAGGACTTACTTTGTCCCATACAGTTGGTCAATTAGATTATTTAATGAGCCTAGGTTATGTAACAGAAAGTTCAAATGATCGAGGTATTTTATATTATGGAGCCAAATAAAAGTGTTTTTATTACAGGTGCTACATCTGGGGTTGGATGGGGATTAGCAACAGCATTACTAGCCAAAAACTATGTCGTCTATGCAACAGGGCGCAATGAGGAGCAATTAGACAAGCTGAGTGAAATGGGCGCTATTTGTATAACTGCTTCGCTGACAACAGCACATGGAATCGCGCATATTGTAGAACAACTACCGACTGTTGATATTGCTATTTTTAATGCAGGTACAGGAATATTTGATTATGCGGAACACATTACAGACCAGCAAATCGATGAGATGTTGACGCTTAATATTGCTGCACAAATGAAACTAACAAAATATTTACTGCCAAAAATAAACAGTCAACTAATTTATATTGGCTCGCAAGCGGGAAAGGTTGCTACACCAAAAGCAAGTGTATATGCAGCGACAAAACACGCGCTGATTGGTTATACGAATGCACTACGTCTAGAACAGCGTCAAAAGATTATTACCGTCATTCATCCAGGACCAATTGATACACCCTTTATAGATCATGCAGATGCGACAAAGGGTTATCGACAAGCGATGGGATCGCTGCTATTGACACCCGAGCAAGTGGTAAATGCTACAATTCGCACGATTGGTAAAAACAAACGTCAAGTGAATATACCTTGGTATATGGGGATTTCATCAAAATTATATGCCATTGCACCCGCTACTGTAGAAAAAATAGGTCAATCATTTTTTAATAAAAAATAACCAAGCATCCTAGAAAATTGACGCAAGTAGTCAATCATTTAGGATGCTTTTTTAGGAGAGAATTCGGATGATTAAAGGAATTTACACGACGACACCAATAGCAGGTATACGGACAGTCAATTGCCACTTAATAAAAGATGAGGCGTTATCAATCGTTGATGTCGCTGTTCGAATACCATCGTCACTTGAAGCGATTAAAGCTAGTTTGAAAGAGGAGGGTTATGATGTGCGAGATGTCGAACAAATTATTTTAACGCATCATCATCTCGACCATATTGGCTGGACGGATGCTTTTCCAAATGCAGCGATTCTTGGTCATGCATATACGAAAAAATGGTTGTCAAATGATCCACTTCTTAATCATCAATATCGTATTTTTTATGAAAACCTGCTTGTTGAAGCTGGCGTAGAAAATAGTGAATTTGAATTACCCATGCATTTAAAACGTTCCAAAAAAGCGACGGGAGGACGACAAGTAACAGAAGTTTTACATGATGGGGAACTTTTGCCAGGCCACCCGAAATACCATGTCATAGAAACGCTAGGTCATGCCCAATCGCATTTTGTTTTTTGGCAAGATACAACGCACCATTTACTGGCAGGAGATTTGTTAAGCAGTGAATTTCCAAGTACGCCACTTATTGAATCGCCATTAATTGATGGTGATGAACGCCCCAAATATATGCTGCAATACAATGAATCATTGCATCGAGTATCAAAACTACCAGTAACCGTTACCTTTAGTGGGCATGGCCCAATCATTCCTAATACGGCAGAATTAATCGAGCAAAGATTAACGCAATATGCTAAAAAAGCACAGCAAGTACGCGCATTGTTTGCCAAACATAGTCCTTTAACCGTTTACGCATTAGCGGCTATTATTTTCCCGAAAATCTATACGACAGAACGAGGCTTTACGATATCACAAACATGGGGCTATATCGATTATCTAGAGAATCTCGGTACGATTCGGTCTGCTAGGGTGAATGGGGTGCTCTATTATGAATGCATGTAAATCAGAGAAAAAGGAGAATAGTATATGATTAAACGTATTCATACACCGACAACATTATCTGTGATTGGGCATGTGAATTGTTATTTGTTAAAGGGTGATGCATTATCGATTGTTGATACGGGCACACGCACAGTAGAAACCTTAGTCATTATTGAAGAAATGCTGAAAGAAGAGGGGTATAAATTGAGCGATATCGAGCAGGTTATCTTAACACATCATCACCCAGATCATATCGGTTGGACAGATGCCTTTGAAAATGCCGAGATGCTTGGTCATGAGTATTTAGTAAATTGGCTGAATCCTTCCGGAGAGTTGACGCAACAATACGATGCTTTTTATGAGGAAAATATGTTGCTAAATGGGGTACCACGTAAGTTATTATCCCATGGCACGGATGGCAAACGATTACTTGATTTTTTTGGCAAAAAACAACTTAGCCATATTTTATATGACGGCGATCGTTTACCTGGTCATGAAGATTTTGTCGTTATGGAGACACTTGGTCATGCCCAATCCCACCATGTTTTTTGGAATGATAAAGCAGATTTGTTAATCGGTGGGGATCTTATTATGTATCCTGCTGAATCTATTCCCTCTTTTGAGCCGCCGCTTCATCCAAAAGGGCCACGAGAAAAATCAATTATTCAATACAATAATTCATTGGAAAAAGTAAGAGCTTTACCGATAAAAACAAACTATGCAGGTCATGGTGATGCTATCCACAATATGACTGACCTTATTACGGAACGTTTGCAGATGCAATCTGCGCGCAGTAAAAGATTTTTACCGCTCATTGCTAAATATGGTCCAATCCATGTATTTGATCTTTCGGCGCTCCTATTTCCTACACGTTATATGAATAATATGTCCATCACACTATGTCATACTTTAGCCCATGTCGATTATTTAGTGTCTGTCGATTTAATTATTGAAAAATTGGGTGAACAGGGCATAATCTATTATGAAATTACAACAAAATAAGAGAAATAGGGCATAGAAAAATCACAGCGATTTCTTATGTCTGTTAAGCTTATAATGTTACTTAACTTGTTTCAAGTCACATCATCATATGTGGAATAAATTGAAGCGAAGTAACGGACTATAGTCATTGTTTCGCCATCTGAAAAATCTACATAGAGATGATTAATAAATAAAATTTGGCAACAGAGCCTAAATTATTAGCTATAGCATACATCAGTCGCGTTTCACGAAGATCTGAAAAATATCGAGTTGTTTAGCATAAAGTATGCTACTCGTTTTTTACTAATTAGCAATGAAGTTATGAAACGCAGCCTGTAAATCATGTTTCATTGTAATCAGGCCATCTATTGGTGTGATATTTATAGTAAAATAAAATTAACATTAACAAAATTAAATATATATAAATATTTTGATTATGAAATGTAAAGGGGTTTTGAACTTGGAATATCGTTGGATACAAACATTCATTGTCGCTGCAGAATATAAAAACTTTCGCATTGCGTCAGAAAAACTCAATATGTCTCAGCCAAGCATCACAGTACATATTAAACAACTTGAAAAGCATTTGAATGCTGAATTATTTAAACGTGAAAATAATCGTGTGAATTTGACGGAGGCAGGAAAGGTTTTTCTCATTCAGGCAAAAAGAATTGCGACACAATGGGAAACAAGCTTACAACTATTTGATCAATCACAAAAAGGTATTATTGAAAAATGTGCAATTGCCATGACACCAATGATGGTTGAGACAATATTACCGAATATTGTCTATGAATTTATAAATGAACATCCAGAATATGAAATTTCCATTACAATAGAAGAATCTGAAAAAATAGAAGAGTTAATAGAAGCGGGTGATATTCAGCTTGGTATTGGACTGGTACAACCTGTGACAAAACGTGTGATGAGTCATTTATTCGTCGAAACACCTTTACAACTGGCTTATCCACTCGATGAATATGATGATGAATCAGGTATTGTTTATGAAATAGATGAACTCTTCAGTAAATATCCGTTATTTACCGGACATAATCCGATGAATTCATCCTATGTACAGCGCCAAGTTGAACATCACTTTCCAGCGAGTAAGCAAATTCAACTATCACATTCATACGCCGTTAAAAAATTTATCCGTGATGGACTGGGCATCGCATTTTTACCAAAGTTAGTCTTGAGAAAGGATATGATGGAGGGTAGACTGAATATTTATGATTTTCATACCTTTGAATTACCTGTCGTTTCTTTATATTTCTTGTATAAAAATTTAAGGGAAATTGATCATTTATTAATAGAAGCAATAAAATCACGTCATTTTTCATGAAAATAATAAATAATATACACTAAAATACATTTTTTATTCAAAAGAAATTCCTTTTTAAAACTCGATAATGACTGAAAAAGCTAATAATTGTAACGTTTTACGCCTTTGTGATGTGAAAATTAAAAATACATTAAAATACACTTGATTTCATAAAAATACCGTGATATTATAAGTGCATAAATATAAAACAAAGACGTATAAAAATACAAACAACTTGAGCGGAGGAAAAGAAAATGAAAAAAGTAGTATTAGCATATTCAGGCGGATTAGATACATCAGTTGCAATTCAATGGTTAAAAGATCAAGGTTACGCAGTTGTAGCAGTTTGTTTAGACGTAGGTGAAGGGAAAGACCTAACACATATTAAAGAAAAAGCGCTAACAGTTGGTGCAGTTGAATCATATATTATTGATGCAAAAGATGAATTTGCTGATGATTATGCTTTAATGTCATTACAAGCACATACATGGTACGAACAAAAATATCCACTAGTATCCGCTCTTTCTCGTCCACTAATCGCAAAAAAACTAGTTGAAATTGCAGAAGAAACTGGTGCAACAGCAGTTGCGCATGGTTGTACAGGTAAAGGGAATGATCAAGTTCGTTTCGAAGTGTCATTCAATGCGTTAAACCCAGATTTAGAAGTTCTTGCACCTGTTCGTGAGTGGGCTTGGAGTCGTGAGGAAGAAATCGAATACGCAAAAGAAAAAAATATTCCGATTCCAATCGGTTTGGATTCACCATTTTCAATCGATCAAAACTTATGGGGTCGTGCAAATGAATGTGGGATTTTAGAAAATCCATGGGCAACTCCTCCAGAAGATGCATATGATTTAACTGTTTCTTTAGAAAATACACCTGATGTGGCAGATACAATTGAAATTGAATTTGTAGCAGGTGTCCCAACTACTTTAAATGGCAAACAATACAAGCTATCAGAAATGATTCTTGAATTGAATTCCTTAGCAGGTAAGCATGGCGTTGGTCGAATCGATCATATTGAAAACCGTCTTGTGGGTATTAAATCGCGTGAAGTTTACGAAATTCCAGGAGCACATACCTTATTACTTGCTCATAAAGAACTAGAAGATTTAACTCTTGTTAAAGAATTAGCTCACTTTAAACCAGTCGTTGAAAAACAACTGACTGAATTAATCTATAATGGTTTATGGTTCTCGCCATTACGTGATGCGTTACAAGCGTTCATCAAAGAAACGCAGCAATACGTTAATGGTACGGTTCGTGTGAAATTATTCAAAGGTCATGCAATCGTTGAAGGGCGTAAATCTCCGAACTCACTATATGATGAAAAACTTGCAACATATACTAAAGAAGACGAATTCAATCATAACTCTGCAGTTGGATTCATCGAATTATTCGGTTTACCTACAAAAGTGAACTCGATCGTCAATAATAACTCTAAAAAGGTTTCTAACTAACGATGAGTACAAAAGCATGGGGAGGCCGCTTCCAAAAATCTGCTGAGCAGTGGGTAGATGAATTTGGAGCATCAATTGGCTTTGACCAACAGCTCGTGACGGAAGATATTGAAGGAAGCATCGCCCATGTTACCATGTTAGGCGAATGTCATATACTGACGAACGAGGAAGTAGTAGCAATTAAGGACGGTTTAGCGCAGTTAAAAGTGAAGGCTGACAATAATGAGCTAGATTTTAAAGTGGAAAATGAAGATATTCATCTAAATTTAGAAAAAATGCTGACAGATTTGATTGGACCAGTCGGTGGGAAATTACACACTGGCCGCAGTCGTAATGATCAGGTAGCAACAGATATGCACTTATTTTTGAAAAAACGCGTCGTAGAAATAATCGCTTTGATTGAAAAATTTCAATCAGCAATCGTCGTTCAAGCGGAAGAACATATCACAACATTAGCGCCCGGCTATACACATTTACAACGTGCACAACCAATTTCATTTGCACATCATATTATGACGTATTTCTGGATGTTAGAACGTGATAAACAACGCTTTTCTGAAGCGATGAAACGAATTGATATTTCACCTCTTGGAGCTGGGGCTCTTGCAGGAACAACTTTTCCAATTAATCGTGAGAGAAGTGCTGAACTTATGGGCTTTAGCTCAGTTTATCAAAACTCAATTGACGCGGTAAGTGACCGTGATTTCATCGTTGAATTTTTAGCGAATAGTTCTTTAATGATGTCTCATCTGTCACGTTTTGCGGAAGAAATTATTATTTGGTCAACGGATGAGTTCAAATTTATCGAGTTAGATGATGCCTTTTCAACTGGCTCAAGCATTATGCCACAGAAGAAAAATCCTGATATGGCTGAATTGATTCGTGGCAAGGCTGGCAGAGCATACGGTAACTTAATGGGCTTATTAACTGTTTTAAAAGGGATTCCATTAGCTTACAACAAAGATATGCAAGAAGATAAAGAAGGCATGTTCGATACGCTGCATACAGTTGTTGGATCGCTGAAAATTTTCGAAGGAATGGTTCGTACGATGACTGTCAATAAAGATGTGCTTCATAAAGCTGTCCACAATGATTTTTCTAATGCTACCGAGCTAGCTGATTATTTAGCTACAAAAGGAATGCCATTCCGTGAAGCACATGAAGTAACGGGCAAATTGGTATTTACATGTATTCAAAAAGGAATTTATTTACTAGATTTACCACTTGAAGAGATGCAAAAAGAAAGTGTACTTCTTGAAGCGGATGTATTTGATGTACTTGCACCTGTTGCAGCTGTACAGCGTAGACATTCACTTGGAGGCACCGGTTTCGATCAAGTGAAAATACAGATAGATCACGCGAAAACGTTATTAAAATAAAAAGTAATACACCGGATTGACGTTCACAGAGGGGAACCATTTCCGGTGAGGAACATACATATGTTCCACTAAAAAAAGTCTCCAGAGGGAGACTTTTTTTATGTTTATAAACAGTAAAGATAATAAAAATATACTTGTTTTCCCGCACCGATGAATATAAAAACCTTGATTATTATGATAAAATGTTATTTTGACGGAACTTTTGGACAACGTAATACGTTATTTTTAAGTAAAGTTAAATGTTGTATGGAGGTGGAATGGATGAATTGGAGAAAAGTTCTTACCGTCGTACTAATTATTACGACAATCATCCTATTTGTAGTAACGACGCGTCAACATGATACAAATTTAGCATTGAAAGAACAGTTAGGTACAGAATATGCTGAAAAAGTGCATAGTTTTAGAAATTACGTTGAAGATTTACAATCAGCTACAGATTCTGGAGACACCATTAGTACGAATCATTTTTATTCAGAAATAAAAGCTTTTCCAGTTAAAAATGATCAATTAATCGTTTTATTGAATGATATTAATGAACAACTCGATGCAATAGCAGAAGAGAGTGTAGCAACAGCGGCGGAGCGTAAAAAATTGAGCAGTAATTTAAATAAACTCCAGTTGACACTACTAGATATTATTGCTTATGCAAAAAATGATTCGATGACATGGTATACTATTATTAACACTAAAGATGCAGGTTTACAAAAGGCAATCAATCATAAACTAAACTAGTATAGTAGCATATGTGAACCATACGACTGGGTTCACATATGCTTTTTATTTTAGTTCTATACTATTTGTTGGGATTTTCAAACAATACCACCTCTGTTCGACGCTGTCTGCGGGCCTCGTTTCAACTAATTCCGCAGGAGATGCGAGCTTATGGTATGTAACGCAAAAAAACACAACACGACCAATTCCTACGCTTGAAAATGGGCAAGTAGAGAAATTAAATAGCTTTTTAGAAGGTATTCATCAGAAAAAAAGTTTTAAAATGCCATGCATTTGGATGTAGACGCTTTGCTCATTTTCGAGCGAAGATGTGATTGAATAGGAAGGATCAAGAAATGGGTTTGCCTGTAGGGCGAATGATTGGTGTAGTAAGGGATGAGGACTCCTACCGGAAAGCATTCTAGTGGCAAAAGTGAGGAGGCATCATTTGAATAGTTGAGAGGGATCTTCATTTTTTACAATAGTAGTTTCATAACATGGTATACTTAACTATGTTTAATACTATTGCAATATAAGGAGGAAGTAGAGTGTTCAGCGCATTAATTGCTATTATAGTCGCTCTAATAATCGGCTTTGCGTATCATGTTTCACAACCTCTTTCTACTATATTTAAGGAAGATTCAATGGATGAGTCCATGAGTTCTTCTAGAGAAAAAGGTGCTGCTGGAGAAGCGATAATCCATGACTTTTTTCAACATTTACCGGGCAACTATATAGTATTTCAAAATATTTATCTACCTTTAAAAAAGGATGGAGAATATACAGAAATTGATTTGATTGTCGTCCATGAAAAAGGGGTATTTGTTATAGAATCGAAAAATTATGAAGGTAAAATAACAGGTGATAGTATGGAGCATTACTGGCAAAAAAGTCACTCACCGACGTTTTCACAGCGTTTTTATAACCCGATTATGCAAAATGCAACGCATATTGCTGCGCTTGAACGAGTGATTGGCTCTGTAGAATATGATACTATTTATTCTATTGTTGTATTTGGTCCCCATGCTGAACTTCATGTAGAGGCCATGCCCGCAGATCATATATTTGTTATGAAAACGACACAACTAAGTGCTATTCATGAAATTATACAGGCATCAAATGCACGATTACCATACGAATATATCGCATCAGAACTACAAAAATACCATTCAAATGATTGGCAAATGAAAACGAGTCATGTCAATCGCTTGAAATTAAAGTATCGTCGTCGCGCCATTTCCTAATTCGTCCATAATCTGTTCAAATGTAACGAAAGATTTCAGACGTAGTTGTTGATAATAGCTAAGTAACAGTCTATGATAAAATGAAGGAATATATTGTCATAGAGGAGTGAACTTAGTTGAACACAGATATTAATCTACTCTTAGCTTTTGGTGCCGGCTTTTTAAGTTTTATCTCGCCGTGTACATTGCCTTTATACCCTGCCTTTTTATCGTATATCACTGGAGTATCCTTCGGAGATTTAAAAGACGGCAAAGGAATGCGCTCAAAAAAAGCAATCTTACATACATTATTTTTCTTGCTAGGCTTTTCGATTATCTTTATCGCGCTCGGTTTCGGAACGTCAATTCCGGTTGTTAAAAATTTCTTCTTTAACTATCAAGATTCTGTACGTCAAATTGGCGGGATATTAATCGTTATTTTTGGACTTGTCATCACCGGTATTTTTACGCCGAAATTCCTTATGAAAGAACGGAAATTCGAATTGAAAAATAGGCCTACTGGCTATCTAGGTTCAGCGATTATTGGCCTCGTTTTCGCGGCTGGCTGGACACCTTGTACAGGCCCTATTTTAGCCGGTATTTTTGCATTAGGTGTATCAAATCCTGATTCAGCTGTTGGTTATATGATTGCTTATGTTATTGGCTTCTCCATTCCATTTTTCGTGTTATCATTCTTTATTACACGCTTAAATTGGATGCGTAAAAACAGCCAAAAGATAGTCTTGATTGGTGGCTATATAATGATTATTGTTGGAATTGTAATCTTCTTCAATTGGATGACTTTTTTCAATAGTTTATTAGCACCGGTTTTTGGTGATTTTATCGGCTTCTAATGGGCTTTTTTATCAAAATAGTAGTATATTATTCTTGTGATTATAGGGGTGAAGGAATGACAACTTTATTAGTTGTGGATGATGCACTTTTTATGCGTGAAACCGTAAAGGCAATCGCATCAGAAGGTGGATTTGAAATTGTCGGAGAAGCAGAAAATGGACAGCAAGCAATCGAACAATACCGAAAATTACAGCCAGATCTAGTGACAATGGATATTACCATGCCTGTTCTTTCAGGTTTAGATGCAACAAAAGCAATTGTTGAAGAATTTCCTCAAGCTCGTATTATTGTCATAACGGCATTAGGACAACAAAAATTAGTTATTAAAGCATTAGAAAATGGTGCGAAGGATTTCTTAACAAAACCTTTCGACCGTGAACAATTTATCAGTACATTACGTCAAATAAGCGCTTATTAGCAGTTAGGAGAGGGCGGTATGTTTGAGTCGATTCCTTCTCAATTTATACTTATAGCATCAACCGTTTTAGTAGTAGTGATGGGGATCACAATGATGTTTGTACGTGCAAAATCGGCTAAAAAACCGGCAAATGCCAAAAAAATCATCATTCCTCCAATCGCGATGTCTAGCGGTGCACTCATGTTTTTATTCCCGTATTTTCGAGTATCCTGGGAGCATACTTTAGTAGCAGTAATCGTTGGCATGTTATGCTCGATTCTATTAATTAAAACGTCGAAATTTCACATCGTTCATGAGGATGTTTATTTAAAACCTTCCAAAGCATTTTTCTTCGTATTAGTTGGTTTATTAGCTTTCCGTACGGGAGGGAAAGTATTTCTAGGTGGCGATTTTCACCTGGGTGAACTTGGTGGTTTGTTTTGGATTTTAGCATTTTCAATGATTGCGCCTTGGCGTATTGCGATGTTGCTACAATTTAAAAAGTTGCAAAAAAAATTACAGGTCACATAAAAAAGTAGTATCGAGAAAACGAACTGACCCCCTGAGGTTAGATAAAACAAAAAAGCATCTTCAAAGAATTCGTTAGAGAATATCGAATTCTTTGGAGATGTATTTTTTTATGAGCATATATGTATGTTCCCTAAAAAATTAGATGGTGCAGCAATTTAAAAATACTAGAGGAATTAGATCATCGACGGTGCACAATAATCATCGAATTCAACCAAAATGAAAAAACCAATCTCCGATGAATGAACGAAAACTGGTTGAGTATACTTTTTTGAGACTGACTCATTTATGGGTTCAGTTTCAAATGAGTAGCATTTTCCGATATTTCTTTTTTATATTAAACTTCCAATAAAAAGTAATGTTCATATTGAGCAACATCAATATCCATTTGGTACAATTTTTTTCGTAAAAATTTATGATCTCGTGGTGGTGTAGCTTCTATGTAACCACGAATTATATGTTCGAACTCTACGGTAGTTGCTTGTTCTTCTAAGACAATTCTAGAAATTACGCCGGCAATCTTAGCTTTTGCAACATCTCTAAATAATTCTGGTACGGGTGATACAAGTTCATTTAACAAATTTTTTGCACGTTCGTCCCATAAATGGAGAGATTGATTAATATAATGATCTTGCCAATCTAAAATCGACTTGCCATCTTTTTTTGGTAATGCTTTTAAAAATTTTCTAAACATAAAAAATCCACCAATTGCCATTAAAACGATAAATAACACACACCAGCCAACGATAAACCACATGAATAAACCGCTCATTACAGACACCTCACTTTGTTCTATTATATGATGTATTTGGAAATAATTCACCTATATAATATGGATAATAGAAAAAATGTCTCCTTTTCCCAATTAATTTATATAGTTTGATTGAAGGGGGTGAGGACGATGCCTGAAATTCAAAAAAATGATACATCAATTAAGTTGCACTATCTTATGAATTCTGATGGAGAAAATCAGCGTAAAAAAACACGTGTCTACAAACATATTAAAGAAGATGCAACGATAGCTTCACTCGTCAATGTGAAAACGGCTATTTCTTCTTTATCACAAATCTCATTAGTTTATTCTGAAAAATTGACGTACAAAACATTTTAATAAAAAGGAGGTTAAAAAATGTCGAGTATATTAAAACTACAGTTTTTAACTGTAGGCAATACAAAATATGAACTGATATTAGATGAGCCAATTAGTGATTTAACGGATGTCGAAGTACAAGCTGCTATGGCAGTAATCATTGCAGAAAATGTTTTTAAACCCAATAATTTTGCACTTGTCGAGGCGGTTGGTGCTGTGGTGATTGACACAACAACAAATCGTTTATTTTAAAGAGCAAATGGGCTTAGAGGGATCCTCTAAGCTCTATTTATATGATTAATGGAGGGAGTGTCATGGAAGAATGGTTCGCGTTTATCCAAAATATTGGCTTTCCGATTGTTGTCGCTTTCTACTTACTTCATCGGGTAGAAACAAAACTGCAAGGGATTGAAGATGTTCTCATACAGTTATTAAAAACATCTTCACAAATTCGTCAGTAATGACGAGATGGAAGTTCTTGTATAATCGTTCAATATTTTGTAATATGAAAGGAGATGAGGAGTGAAGATACATATGAGAAAAATAGCAAAATTAATGCCCATCCTACTACTATTTGCAGTGATTATTGCAGGGTGTAGCTCAGGGAAAAATTTTAAAGCTGAAACGGCGTACGACATTCAAGAATTTAGCGCGACAAATCAAAAGGGTGATCAAGTAAAGTTGGACAGCTTAAAGGGCAAACCATGGATTGCTATGTTTATTTTTACAACTTGTACGACAGTATGCCCACCGATGACAGCAAATATGGCTGATATTCAAAAAACTTTACATGAAAAAAAAATTAATGATTATAATATAGTTGGTTTTACTGTAGACCCTACAATTGATACAGAAAAAAAGTTAGCAGCCTATTTAAAAAATTATAATGTAGTGGACGATTCTAAATGGCAATTTTTAACAGGTTATTCACAGGCATTTATTGAAAAATTTGCTGTTGATTCATTTAAAACATTAGTAAAAAAAACAGATGGTAATGATCAAGTAATGCATGGTACAAGTTTTAGTTTGGTGGATCAAAAAGGCGTAGTAGTGAAAAGTTACTCGGGCGTGTCTAATGTGCCAAAAGATGAAATCGTGACGGATTTAGAATCCATCATTGAAGATGGCAAATAAATAATCTCAAGATTCTCTAGTTGTCTTTTTTGATAACTAGAGATTTTTTATGAAGTGTTGTGAGTAGGTGAATCTAGCCTAGTAGTTGCGGCATTGTTTGATTATCTGTCATACTAAAAAAGAAAATTACAGGAGGAAGAAATGGACATACATATAGATTCAGCAAAGCCACTACCATTGTACAAACAAATTGCCCATGCAATTATTGAAAAAATTGCTGCTGGCGAGTTACAACAGGGAGATACATTACCTTCTATTCGTCAACTAGCAAAAACTTTACAAATAAACGTTAATACTGTACAAAAAAGTTATCATGACTTAGCGCATCGTGGTGTTATTGAATTGCCTGATAAAGCAAAAGCAATTATTTGCCGACAAAAAACACAAGAAGAAGCTTTACAACATTTTGAAGAAGATGTAAAACTTATTATTGCAGAAGCTTATGCAGCAGGTGTATCGAGATTAATGATGGAAAAAACATATAAGAAAATATTACGTAAAAGGTCGATTAATTAAAGGTGGTAGATTCGTGTGGAAAATGATTATGCAAAAAATATTGTCAATGGTGTGGGCGCAGTATTAAAAAAATTGCGCAAAGATCGGGCATTAAGTCTTGAGGATGCAGCGAGATTAATGGATGTGAGCAAGCTAACGCTAAGTAAAATTGAGCGAGGTGATACAAATCCCACGATAGGTGTTTTGGCGAAAATTGCCAAAGGGTTTGAAGTACCTTTAATGACATTGTTTTTACATGACAATCGAATTCATATTTCTCGTGCAGGCCAAACCTTAAAAATAAATGATACCCAACAAGCGTGGTCCATCGAACCAATTTTCGAAGATAGTAATAATGCTACGCAATTATATCGTATTTATATTGCAGCGAATAGTGTATATGAAGCGGCGAAGCATCAATCAAATACGACGGAAATAATTACTGTGATGCGTGGCACATTAAAAATGATTGTTGATGGTCAGCCTTATTTATTACAAGATTTCGATTCATTTAGTTTTCGCTCAGATCAAAAGCATAGCTACCGTAATGATAGTGATGAAGTAGTCGTTTTACATGCCTTAATACGTTATGGCGTATAATTAAAAACCCTTTAAACAGTATAGCGTTTAAAGGGTTTTTTTTGAATAATTTTAGTGGTATAACAATATAAAGTATACTATAATATATATTAAATGAAATAATATATATTATAGGAGTGTATTCATGTTGTTTCACATAAATAAAAAAACATCATTATGGCTGTTAGTAGCGGGGATCATTTTAATTTCATCCAATATGAGAGCACCCCTAACATCAGTTGGACCATTAATAGGTCAAATCAAAAATGAATTATTGATTTCTAATAGCATAGCAGGTCTCATTACAACAGCACCTCTCATTGCTTTTGCATTATTTTCTCCATTTGTGCCAACACTCGCAAGGCGTTTCGGGATGGAATGGATACTATTATTTGCAGTTATCATGCTAACTGTCGGCATTTTTTTACGAAGCTTATTTGAATTATCATTTCTTTTTATCGGCACAATCATCTTAGGGCTGGCCATTGCATCACTTAATGTCTTGCTACCGAGCTTTATTAAACAAGAATTTCCACATAAAATAGGGTTAATGATTGGGGTTTATTCCATCTCCATGAATTTATTCGGTGCGATTGCAGCAGGGATTAGCATACCGATTGCGCACCAATCAAATTATCATTTTTCATTAGGTATTTGGGCTATTTTAGGTATAATCTCAATTTTTGTTTGGCTGCCACAAGTAGTATTCCAACAAAAAAAAACAGTCAGCCGTACAATGTCAACAGTTACATCTCCTTTATGGAGGTCCCCAATTGCCTGGCAAGTGACAATTTATATGGGATTACAGTCATTTATGTTTTATGTAAGTGTTGCATGGCTACCAGAAATATTGATTAGTCGTGGTTTATCAAATGAGACGGCTGGTTGGGCACTAACGGTATTACAAGTGGCATTGCTTCCACTGACATTTATCATCCCGATTATTGCAGGGAAAATGCGCGATCAACGAATTCTTGTTCTTATTGGCGGATTCAGTATGTTAATTGGTTTATTTGGACTGCTAGTAAGTAATGCAAGCACTGTTTTTCTATGGGTCATTTTTTTAGGTATTGGAATTGGTTGTGCATTTGGATTGGCGATGATGTTTTTTGGTCTGCGTACACGGAACGCGACACAAGCTGCCCAATTATCAGCAATGGCACAGTCTATTGGTTATTTATTGGCGGCAGTTGGTCCAATAGTATTCGGTTTCTTGTTTGATACATTACATAATTGGATAATACCAATTTATTTATTAATTGGCGCAGCAGTTGTCCTTATTGTAGTGGGGTTGGGTGCAGCTAAAGAGCGTTTTGTAAAATAATTAGTGTCAATAAACACCCGATATAGAGTACTGTATCGGGTGTTTATGTTCTATTTATTTTCTGATAAATAATAATATATTGTTATATGTTTGTAAAATTTATGTGATGGTTCTGATATAATTTCGTAAAAAAACTCTGTTATAGTATCCGTATAACAAAAGTTAAGGAGGCGTTCATCATGAAAAAACAATGCATTGCTCTGATGGCAACAATTGCATTAGCAGCATCAACATTCACAACTTCCGCATCAGCAAAGACGGTGGAAATTAAAACGGGTGACACCTTATCAACTTTAGCCCAACAACACAATACAACAGTGGATCACTTAAAAGAACTAAATGATCTCACTTCAAACCTTATATTTGCAGGCGATTTGCTTGAAGTAGGTGATCGTTCGAAATTACCAACAAAACAAGGATACAACGATCAATCAATTGTGAAACAACAAACCGTGAAGCCACAAACGGTATCAGTGAATAAGGATTCGTCAGCAAAAGCTTGGATTGCACAAAAAGAATCTTCTAATAACTATAGTGCTGTAAGTGCTACAGGAAAATATATTGGAAAATATCAATTAGACCGTTCTTATTTAAATGGTGATCACTCACCAGAAAATCAAGAACGTGTCGCCGATAAATATGTTAAAGAACGTTATGGTTCTTGGGAAAATGCAAAAGCAGCATGGTTAAAACAAGGTTGGTATTAAGGCAAGAGGTAGGAGAGAAATCCTCTGATTAAATAGAACAGACAGTTATGAAGTGATTTCATAACTGTCTGTTCTTTTTATTTTTGCTCTTCATATACAAAATATTGAAAAATATAAAATGTGATTAATCGCTAGATATTGGAAGTAAATAGCTCTTTCATGTAAAATGTATGTAATAGAGTAGGCTAACATGGCGGGAAGAGGTGTTCGACATGATGAATAGATTAATCTCTCGACAACAGCGGCAAGAAGTGGCAGCAAGAATCAATGATTTTTATATTTTATGTATCTATAGCAACGCAAAAATGACGAATAAATATGATTTTTTGACACATAAATTCGATAACTCAGCGGTAATTGAATTGTCGGAAACGACATTTAATTTAACGTCAAAATCTTTCATCGTTTGGGACAAATCCTATGCGGAAAATGAGGGCATATTTTTTAGTATTCGTATGCAGGCTAGACAGGAGACAATCATCGGTTTATCAAAGGCGCTCGTGAGTTATTATTTAAAAAAGAATGATACTTCGATTGGGAAATTTAAAGATACATATGTAATCGACGATGTTCTACTAGCAATCCAAAAACTCATCTATGCCTCAAACTGTCTAAATGAAGAAGAATGGCGTCATTTTTATCAGGATTTTAGAGATGAAGTGAAGCTTTGGGTGATAGAGGGTATGTTAAAAACGCGTTCTATTGAAGAGTTAACAGCATTGTCAGATGAAGACATGAACGATGAATTTTTTATTTGTATGACCGAACAATTAGAAAAACATCAACCATTTAAAGATTTTATGGTGCAGTCGACAACGGTGTATTTACAAAAATGGATTGACGAACTCATTTTAGAGTTTACTGAAAAAGAGCAATTTCAACGTGTATTAGATGAGTTACAAGTAAAACGAACACGCAATGAAAGTATCTTATTATCATTTACGACAGATCAGCATTTATTCGTCATGAACAATATGCCATACCAAATTGTACGAGAAGCTATTTATAAAAATAATTTTACGAATAACCCATTTTCATCTTTTCCAGTAACGACCATCTACAAAGGTAATACAGAAGGGCAAATTGAATTGCGCCCCTTAGTGAAAAAAAATCCAATTGAATTTGCTTGGCATCAGTCATCAACTATTTCAGATATTGACGTCGATGTTTTTGATGCGCTTTGCAATATATATTTATCTAAAAAACGTGTAACGAAGGAAGTAATTCGTACGGAGCTCGTCGATTTATTGAAATTTCGTGGTTTAAAACCAAAGCGTAGTGGAGATGGACGACGCGGTGGTTTTGATGTTAAACAGAAACAGCAAATTATGCAATCGCTGTGTAATATACAAAGTATCTACATGAATTTATCAAAAGTACTGAGTTACGAAAATGGTAAGCCCCAAATTACAAATTTACAAGGACGAACTTTTTTATTCAAAGATGAACAGTTCAATGATCACCAAGTAGATGCTGAAAAACCTACAAAATATATTTATTTTGCTATTGATGATGTCTTTGAAGCTTATTTAGCAGGTTCAGGTCGTCAAATAGCGCTGCAACATATGAAAGCGCTTCATTATCATCCGGTGCAACAACTTTATGAAAAACGACTTTGTCGCTATTTGTCATGGCGGTGGAGAACAGTGGCACGTAAAGGCGGTTTTCAAACGCCAAATACAATTAGTACAATGTTTGAATCTATTGGTATGAAGCTTAATGAACGGACGCCATCGCGTACGAGAGAACGATTTGAGCGTGCTTTAGACCAACTACAACTTGATGGCGTCATAGACAGTTGGCAGTATGATAAGTGGGATGAAATAATAGCAGATATGAAGGGCTGGAGCCGTGTTTGGTTTGAGACAGGAGTTGTTATTAAACCGCCTAAAGCTATTACAGAGCAGTATAAAAAAATCGAACAAAAAAAGAAATAAATAATGGTTAGAATGGATACAACCCTGGAATTTTTTATGATTCAGGGTTTTTTTGTGTCTATACGGTACAAGACAATCTCTTTTTCTAAAAAATGTATACGCTTACATGTACGCTTGTCGACGTTCGGTTGTACAAAAGTCGTGATTATCATGCACTGAAAAAAAGTGTCATTATTTTTAAAATCTACTGCCAACTAGCTTTTAGCGCAGTCTAAAATAATTAAATTGCCTTATTACTTTATTAATTTAGCTAATGAAGTAGAGCGGTCATTATTTTATCATCGTCTATTATTGTACTTAACAGAAAGTTCTGTTAATAAAAATATGAGGTGAGTAAAAATGACAGGAACGGAAAATTATAAAGCTTTAGAGCCTCTTTTTAATCCAAGGGGGATTGCGGTACTAGGGGCATCCGAAAATAAGTACAAAATTGGCTATATGCAAGTACAAGCTTTATTGGATGGTAAATTTACTGGGAAAATCTATCCTATCCATCGTGAAGCACAGTCGATCGCGGGACTACAATGTTACAAAACAGTAGCTGAAGTACAAGGAGATGTAGATCTTGCAATTATGTGTACAGGTGCCAACCAAATAGAAGCGGGTATTATCGACTGTGCCAATAAAGGTGTTAAAGCAATCATCATTTTTGCAGCTGGATTTTCAGAAACAGGAGAAGATGGCATTGCATTACAAGTGAAGTTGACGGCGATGGCAAAACGTTTTGGTATTCGAATCGTTGGTCCAAACTGCGTAGGTCTTGTCAATACCTCCAACGGTTTAATCGGTACGTTCTCACCAGCAATATTAGCAGTCCCTTCAAATGGTAAAAAAGGTGTAGGTTATGTTTCACAGAGTGGCGCATTTGGCGTATTAACGTATATGGCAGCTGCTCAAAATGGTATTTTATTTAATTATTTTGTAAGCACAGGTAATGAAATGGAATCGGAGTTTTCGGATTTTATCGAATACATGGTATATGACGATCATACGACAATTATCTCGGGCTATATGGAGGGAGCAAAAAATCCAGCACGTCTACGTTTATTAGCAAAAGAATCATTGCGCCGTAACAAACCCATTATTCTGATGAAGACAGGAAGAAGTGAAGCGGGTAGTCGCGCAGCAGCATCACATACAGCATCATTGGCTGGTTCGGATGCTATTTATGATGCGTTTTTCAAACAGACGGGCATTGTCAGAGCAGATGACTATGACGATATTATTTCATTTTCAAAATTATTTCAAGCCAATCGTTTACCGAAAGGGAATCATACCGTCATCATTACGAGTTCGGGTGGTCGAGGTATAAATGAAGCCGATCGCTGTGAGAGTGTTGGATTGGAAATTGTGCAGTTAGGGGAAAAAACAACAGCGAAAATCCGTGAAGATATTCCAGGTTTTGCGAGTGCAACAAATCCAATTGATTTGACAGCAGCAGCATCAGTTACAAATCCGGAGTTATTTTTAGCACCAATGAAAGCCTTGGTTGCAGATCCAACTATTCATAATATTATCTTTACAGAATTCCCTTTCAATTGGACAAAAGAGATGCCTATACTGCAAGAATTTATTGCTATTTGTAAAAATTCTGACAAATTTATTTGCGTCACAACATTTGAAATTGCCGGTATGAATTACCCGCAAGCGACAGCAGAATTAGTTGACAATGGTATTCCAGTCATATCAGGGGCGTTAAATCCAATTCGAGCTTTGGGAAAACTTGTGAAATACGCTGAGAAATACAATGCTCAGTTTGAGGAAGAACTGGTTGTGGAGAAGGTGTCAAAGCAAGAAATACCAAGTATTATGGCTGATAAATTAACACTGAGCGAAGCGGAATCCACTGCTATTTTACAAGCCTATCAAATCCCAACAACGCAGCATTTTGTAGCTGTCAATGTTGAAGAAGCTCAGCGTTTTGCACAGCAAATCGGTTACCCCGTCGTTATGAAAATTGATTCGGCAGATATCCCACATAAAACGGAAGCAGATGCGATTCGCTTAAATTTACAAACAGCGAAAGAAGTAAGTGATGCCTACCAAGATATTATGGCGAACGCCAAAAAATACAATGATACGGCGCTCTTAAATGGCGTTTCAGTTCAAGAGATGTTACAACAGGGTGTTGAAGTAATAAT
This sequence comes from Kurthia sibirica, assembly GCF_003143975.1. Taxonomy (GTDB): domain Bacteria; phylum Bacillota; class Bacilli; order Bacillales_A; family Planococcaceae; genus Kurthia; species Kurthia sibirica. The sequence goes on from NZ_QFVR01000009.1 coordinate 75,154, forward strand.
CGGAGCTAATAATGATGCCGTGTTTGGTCCAGTTGTTATGGTCGGTCTCGGTGGTATTTTTGTTGAAATATTCAAAGATGTCTCGTTCAGAGTAGCGCCATTTTCTAAAAAAGATGCCTATGACATGCTGGATGAGCTGAAAGGTAAGGCTATTTTAGATGGTGCACGTGGCATGTCTAGTTTAGATAAGGATGCAATCGTTGATGTGTTATTAAAAGTCTCTGAACTAATGTTGGACTATAAAGATCAAATTGCGGAGCTTGATATTAATCCAATTATTGTCTACAACAAAGGTGTTAAAGCGGCGGATGCGATGATTACACTCAAGCAACCAACGACAATGAAATCAGCGATAGGAGGTTAAATTACTATGTCTATGACAAGTATAATTGGTCAAAAAAGTATCGATTTTATATTTGAGGTAACAGCCGAGCGTATTAAAGAATTTGCACAAGCTATTGGGGATGATAATCCATTATATAGCGATGAAGAACATGCAAAAAAAATGGGGTATCCAACAATTATTGCACCGCTAACATTTCCAGTAGTCGTCGCAGCAGCAAATGAAAAAGGTTTCGATTTAGGCTTGGATCAAAGACGGATGTTACATGGTGAGCAAGAGTTTATATATATGCGTCCCATTCATGTAGGCGATATTTTATCATGCCATAGTATCGTCAGCGATGTCTATGAAAAAAAGGGGAAAAATGGTGTGATGGAATTTATAGTGATTGACACAAATATGCTAGATGTAGTGGGTGAATTAGTTGTCACTAGTCGCATGAACATCGTCTATAGAGCTTTGCAAAAACAACGATAAAGGGGGCGTTACAAATGTTGAAATATGAAGATTTGACGGTAGGGAAAACGTTAACGGTTGACGTCAATAAACTGATAACAAGACAACAATTACAACAATATGCTAAAGCCTCAGGCGATTTAAATCCACTGCATACAGACGATGAATTTGCGAAAAAAATTGGTATGCCAAGTGTTATTGCACATGGCATGCTCATAATGGGGCAATTAGGAAAATACGTCACAAACTTGGCAGGTGATACCGCTACAGTGAAGCAATATAAAATGCGTTTTGGTGCAATGACATTTCCAAATGATGAAATTACTTGCGTAGCTGTCGTAAAAAGTTTGTCAGAGCATGAGGGAAAGAGCTGTGCAGCGCTGACGTTATATGCATCAAAAGAGCAAGACACTATCGTTGGAACAGGCCAGGCTATTCTTGAATTTCACTAAATAGGAGGACTACGAATGACACAATCAATTGCAAGTAAATATGCCATCGTTGGAGTTGGCGAAAGTGCCAGATCAAAAAATTCAGGTACGACACCCCTACATTTAGCTTTGGATGCGGCGAGAGCAGCAATTGCAGATGCTGGTTTAGATGCTAAGGAAATCGATGGTTTTATGAGTTATTCAGAAGGTGATTCTTGTACGGCACACCAAGTTGCTACATATCTTGGTGCACATCCAAAATACGTCAAAGACATATCGGGTGGCGGTTCGAGTACTGAATTACTTATTGCGGATGCTGTTGCATTAATCGAAACAGGTCAAGCAAATACTATTTTAATCTATCGTGCGATGAACGGTCGTTCAGGCGTTCGAATGGGCGGAGGTGGTTGGAGTACAGATATGTTACAAGGTGCTTTGGACGGTGGTTCCTTTATCATTCCATACGGTGCTGGTAGCCCTTCGCAATGGTTTGGTTTATTTGCTCAACGTCATATGCATGTAAATGGCATTACGAAGGAACATTTAGGACATGTTTGCTTATCCGCTTATGAATATGCACAAAAAAATCCAAAAGCGTTTTTTTACGGTAAACCCTTAACAATGGAAGACTATTTAGCGACAGCACCACTAAGTGATCCATTTAATAAGCATGATTTTTGTCTAGAATCGGATGAAGCAAATGCGCTGATCATTACGTCGGCAAAACATGCGCAAACTTTACAACAAAAGCCAGCATATATTTTAGGGGTTTCTGCTAGACGTACAGTAAAACATGCACACTATTGGCAAAATATTGATGAAGTAGCAGCGGATTATGTAGCAGCAGATCTTTATGAAAAAACAGGTGTAAAACCACGTGATATTCAAGTAGCAAGTATTTATGACTGTTATAGCTGGGTTGTGATTCGTCAGTTGGAGGCCTATGGTTTAGCACCAAAAGGTCAAGTAGGTGATTTTGTGGCTGCAGGCAATTTAAGAATAGATGGTCAGCTGCCGACAAATTTAGCGGGTGGTATGTTAGCTGAGGGCTATACTCATGGGATGAATAATGTATTAGAAATTGTACGTCAAGTGCGTGGTGAATATAGTGGAACAGCTCGCCAAGCGCAAAATCATGACTTAGGTATTTGTACAGGTTGGGCGGGACCAGATATTGCTGGCGCGATGCTATTACACAAATAAGGAGGAAATAAGGATGACTGAACAGCTAAAAACCGAAACTTATACACAACCCATTCCAATGAAAAATAGCGATAATGCAGCGTATTGGGATGCAGCTGACCAACATATGCTAACACTACAAAAATGTACGGATTGCGGTAAATATGCGCAACCACCAGGTCCAGCATGTTGCCACTGTGGTAGTCAAAATGTAACTTGGGAAGAACAGGGAACAGATATTGTAGGCGAAATTTATTCATATGTGATTTCGTATCGCCCATTTTTACCAGGTTATACGATGGAAGATATGCCATTAGTAATCGCCGTAGTAAAACTTGAAAAACAAAACATTACAATTATAGGTAATGTTTTACATTGTAAACCCGATGACGTTGCTATCGGAAAAATGGTAAAAATGATTTGGGTGGATATGAACGAAGAACGAGCAATTCCACAATGGGAACTCGTATAAAGGGGGAAACAACGATGGATTTCGCATTTTCGGCAAAGGAAGAAGCATTTCGTACGGAGCTTAGAACATGGTTGGAAAATAATTTACCACAAGGGTGGCTAGATGGTACTTTCCCACTTGTGAAAGATACGAAGGACTATGAGTTATTTTTAAGGCAGTGGCAAAATCAACTGTATGAAGGAGGTTGGGCAGCCATTGCATGGCCAAAAAAATATGGTGGACGTGATGCTACGCTCATGGAAGAAATTGTTTATCACCAAGAAATGGTACGTGTAAATGCACCTGCACTAGTCAATTATGTTGGTATTCATATGGTTGGTCCAACATTAATTCATATTGGAACAGAAGAACAACGGGCGCGTTATTTGAAAAAAATACTAACAGGTGAAGAAGTATGGTGTCAAGGATATTCAGAGCCTAATGCAGGTTCTGATGTGGCAGCAATTCAAACTGCTGCAGTGAAAGATGGGGAGCAATGGGTGATCAATGGTCAAAAAGTATGGACGAGCTTTGGTCATATGGCTGACAAATGTTTTCTCGTAACCCGTACAGCTAAATTTGAAAAAAAACATAAAGGCATTACATGTTTTTTAGCAGATATGCATCAAGAAGGAGTCGAAGTTGTACCGATTATTTCAATGGATGGTCATCATGACTTTAATGAAGTGTACTTAAATGATGCCAAAGCAACAGATGCCGAGATTATTGGGGAGGTAGATGAAGGCTGGCGTGTCATTATTGCATTATTAATGCATGAAAGGACAGGAATTGGGGCACAGGTATTCACATTGGAACAACAATTTAATGAACTTGTTGATCTGGCAAGACAGGCAACTGAAGATGGAGAAAGCCTGTTGACAAAACAAGCCGTACGTAAAAGTTTAATGGATTTGTATATGAAAACACGTGGCTCTTTATTAAATTATTATCGCAATTTAACCAAATCATTAAAAACAGGTCAACCAGGGGCAGAAGGCTCGATGGATAAATTATTAGTAAGTGAATTAACGAAGCAATTGCTCGCGCAATCGATTTCGATTCAAGGTCACCAAGGTTTGCTATGGAAAGATGATGCAGTAGTAGGGAAATCGTATTGGCAAGATAATTACTTGTACTCGTTTGGCCAAACAATTGGTGGAGGTACGAGTGAAATTCAGAAAAATACAATCGCAGAGCGCATTTTAGGACTGCCAAAAGATATGGGTCGATAATCGAAGGGATGGTGGACAATAATGGACTTTTCATTGAGTGAAGAACAGGAAATGTTTCGTAATTATGTACGAAAATATTTGAATGATTTAGAGCAAACAAAAATTGCACGAAATTATTTAGAAGGTAATGATGTGGCCTTGAAATCCGCAATGGATGGATTAGCGGAGCTTGGTTGCATGTCTTTAAATATTGAAGAGCAATACGGTGGCATGGCATTAGCAGCATTGGATTTAGTGCCTATTTATGAGGAGATTGGTGCTGTATTATTGCCGGGGTTACTGCTAGAAACCTTGTCATTGGTAGTGCCGCTACTTCAAAAATATGGTACGAAAGAGCAGCAGGAAAAGCATTTACCAAAAATTGCTGCAGGTCAAGAAACATGGACGATTGCTTGGTTGGAATCCAATAGCTCCTATCGACCAGCAGGCGTACAATTCAATGCTGAAAATGGGCTGTTAAATGGCAAAAAAATACTTGTACCAGATGCAGCAATAGCAGATTATACACTTGTTGTGGCACGTACGACAGCTGGTAGAGAGATTGCTGGGATCACACTCATTATCGTACCGACTTCTGAATTATCTGTACAACCCCAATTAAATATTGATGCAACGCGGAAATCAGCTGCTCTTGTAGCAACAGCTATTCCTTATGATACAACGCAGATACTAGGTACGATGGATACTGGTTGGGGAATTTTGCAAGAAGGATTGTTGGCGTTTAATGCCGCATTATCTTCAACGATTGTAGGTAGCTTGGATAAACTCGTAGCAATGGTGACAGAATATGCTAATATTCGAGAACAATTTGGTCAACCAATTGGACGCTTTCAAGCGATTAAACATCGAATTGTCGATATGAAAATGGAATTAGAAACAGCTAGATCATTATCGCATTATGCAAACTGGGCATATGATACACACGCACCAGATCGAGTAGAGGCCATTGCATCTGCGAGGATTTATGCGACGGAAGCCTTCAATAAACTGGCCGACCATAGCGTTCAAATTCATGGTGGTATTGGTTTTACGGAAGAGTTGGATTGTCATCTTTTCGTTAAACGAGCACGTTTTTATGAAAATTATTTAGGTAGTACAGAGCAATACTACGAGCAAGCTGCAACTGCGTTAGGCTGGTAGAAAAAAGGAGAGAATAGAATGGAAATGACAAAAAAAGAACTTATTTTATCGAACATAATTCACGGTGAGCAGCAGCCACCTTCTAGTCAATCCTATTTCGATAGTGTCAATCCTTCGACAGGTTCCGTATTTGCTAAAATACCTGCAAGTAATAAAGACGATGTTGACGCTGCTGTATATTCGGCAGTTGAAGGTGCCAGCAGTTGGGGCAAATTGACATCAGCTGTACGTGCCGATTATTTACGTCAAATCCATGACCATATTTTACTGCATGGGCAAGAACTAGCAAAGCTAGAAACAGTAGATAATGGCTGGGTAATCCGCGAAACAGAATATGGTTTAATCCCTAGTTTAGCAAGTATTTGGTTGGATGCCATCAACGCAGCTATTAGTGGGACAAAGGGTGAAACAATAAACGCTGGTGAAGATATTGTAGCGTATACAATTCGTGAGCCATATGGTGTCGTTGCTGCCATTATTCCTTGGAATGCACCACTGTTTACTTTTACAATAAAAGCAGCATATGCATTAGCAGCAGGAAATAGCATCGTTGTTAAACCTTCTGAGCTAGCAGCTGTATCTTCTCTAAGGTATGGTGAGCTAATCAACGAAATTTTACCACCCGGTGTGCTGAATGTAATAAGTGGTGATGGCAAAGATGTAGGAGCTCATTTAGTGAGCCACCCTCTCGTCGACAAAATATCTTTAACCGGTTCTGGCGCAACTGCAAGTGCTATTGCTCGATCGACGGCCGATTCTCCAAAATCTATGATTTTAGAATTAGGTGGAAAATCACCACATATTATTTTTGATGATGCCGCTATACAACAAGCAGCATTTGGTTTGACACTCAATGGTATTTTCACAGGAAATGCCGGGCAGTTATGTGTAGGAGGTTCGAGAATTTATGTGCAACGAGGTATTTATGACGAAGTAATCGCCGCAGTGCGTCAAATCGTTTCAGCTGAAATACCACTTGGTGATACAGAAAATCCACTTTCTGCTATGGGACCCATCGCCAACGCAGCACATTACAATAAGGTACGCTCCTATATTGAGCTGGCAAAAGAAGAAGGTGCAAAAGTACTTATAGGTGGTCACTCAGGAGGTGAGGTAGTACATCCAGACAACCCAAAACTTGCACATGGCTATTGGTTGGAGCCGACTCTACTTGAAGTAACATCGAATAAATTAAGAATTTGCCAAGAAGAAGTATTTGGTCCTGTTGCGACAATTCAAGTATTTGATACAGAAGAAGAAGTACTAGCATTAGCAAATGATACGGAATTCGGATTGGGAGCCGGACTTTGGACGAATGATTTACATCGTGCAAATCGATTAATTCGTCAAATTAAATCTGGGAGTGTTTGGGTGAATGATTTTCGTCGTGTAGGACCAGAATTACCATTTGGTGGATTTAAAAAATCTGGTTTTGGTACAGATTCGGTAGCAGAGTTTACAAGAAATAAAACAGTATATGTAAAAATTAATCAATAGAGCTATTTTTAAACGACCTTCAATGAAGAAAACCAACTATTTTCGCCAATAGTTGGTTTTTTTGCTAATTTATATGATTGATTTGTTGCTGATGTTGCAAAGGGTAACGAATAATTTTTGAACAATCTATTAGTTCATGGAAAAGGTGAACAGCAACTATTTGGCTATTATTATATAATTTATAATAATAGATGCCTTCATCCATATTACAACACGATGAATAGAGAGTGTATTCATACACATGTGGTGATATTTCACAAGCACCCATCGGCATTGCTACAGACTGCAATAAGTGGAAAAACTGAGAGACACTAAGGTTTTCAGTGGTTGGTTTAACCGCATTAAATTTCATGAAAGTGGCACGTATGAAACGTGAAGCCGATGAGAGATCACCAGGTAAACCAATAGCACCCATACCACGGCTATATGCAGGTAAATCAATTTTATTTGACAAAGAGTTGGTCGGATTACTAGCACTTAATTGTCGATAATTAGATAAGTTAAGGCGATGAAAATCAAATGTCGGATTATTGGTTAAAATACCGATATCATTTTGAAATACATGCAAGCCATCCTTTGTTGATTCGACAACAATAGCTTGCTGTTGATCAGCTATAATCCAGTGTAAAGGTGCTAACGGTAGCGAGGCATTAAATGGGATATCTACTAAGTTGATAGTTGTCAGAGCATGTCGAGCTTCATCAACTGTCGCAAAGTTAGCTAATATATACGGTATAAATTCAAAAGGGGAGATATTGTCTTTTTTATCGTGTAGTGGGAAAAAGTGAGCATTATCGGGAAAGTTCAAACCGGCCATACTCAGACCTTTTTCGTTAGTAGCATCAAAATAGAGAGGGTAATCATCCACTACAGTAGCCATACCAATCATTGCAAAATGAGTTGTTGCCGACGGCATTTTTCTAAAGTGAAAAGGATAATTTCTTGGTGTGATGACAATTTCTTCATTATAAGACAATTCTACATCTAAATTACGACCAAAATAGTGACTACTACTGTTGAAAGTAAGTGCTGTACACATTGTTTATTCCTCCTTTAAAATAAAACTGCTATACGGTCAATAAAATTAGCCCTATAGCAGTAGTCCTAATTCTATTTTTCTGAAAACCAAGCTTTAAACTTAACTGCAATGACTGACAAAACAATTCCTTGGAAAAGGAAAAAGAGTCCGACAATAAGTGTAAAGCTAAGTGCTGAATAAATGGGGCGGATGAGTAACAGTACACTTAATGCTAAACTTACGAGTGATAAGATGAGTAGAAACCAGAAACCAAAGCCCTTTTTTACTGTGAAAAAACGAAGGGAAAATAAGGTTGCTAAAGCTTCAAATGCAAACCAAATAGCGAATAAAACGCCGATGAAAACACTGCCGAAATAGTTGTTGAATAGCAGGAGGATTCCGAGTAATAAAATAAATATGCCTGACAATAATAAACTGAAGTCAGCCTTCCTACCTCCTTTTTTAAGACGGAAGTACATGAATAAGTCACTGACACCCTTAATTAATGCTAGAATACCAGCAATAATAATCATCGTACGTAAAGCAAATTCTGGTTTAATGAGAAATACGAAACCAATAGCAATAAATAAAATACCGATAAAAATGGCATAATTACTTGGTTTTTTCATTGAAATCACTCCCTTAAAGTAGTTGATTGAGCAGTAAAAAGACAAATAATAGAGCTAAAAAACAACCATGCAATCGACGTTTCATGACAATATAACCGATAAACTCACGAATAAATGCAGTAGGTATATAATAGAATTTGGTTTTCCCACCGATACCAAATGCACGGATCGATTGTTGTTGTGCAATTTTACCGGCACGTAGCAAATGATAAGAACTTGTGGCAAGTGCTATGTGACAAGCTGAAAAACCTGTTATACCATCTTGATCAATTGCTTTTTTCTCTGCAAACTGAAAATTTTCAGCCGTTGTAGTTGATTCGTCTTCCAAGTAAATTCGTATATCATGACCATAATATGTCACAATATAATCATGCATCGCTTGCGCCTCTGAGATAGTCTCATCGACCCCTTGTCCACCACAAACAATAATTGTTGCAGCCTTATTTTTCGTACGTAGTTGGCGTATATAAAAACGCATAGCTGCATCAATACGACCAGCTAATAGAGGTGTCACTTGATTTTTGTTTAAGCCTGCACCTAAGACTAAAATATAGTCCATTTTCTGTGTCGTGGGCATGTATTTATAAAGGACAGCCGTACACGTATAAATAATGAAAATGGTGACTATATATGTAATGCTTGCGCTGACGAAGGTTGTAATTAATCGAATTGTCGCATGATCTTTAAAGTAATGATTTAAAATCATTAAGAGAATTTCAATACTAATTGCTGCAACTAACGTTAAAACAGGTAATAGATTAGCAATCGATTTTCTTTCATGTTTTAAGACAGTATGCGTATTAATAATAATACCAACGATTAAAATAACAATCCAAAATAGTGAGAAAAATAAGAATACAATGATAAATGGCAACATTAAATAGATTGCGAGCTGTTCATCGTAACGAGCAAATAACATGAAAAGTAATAGTAAAAATTGAATAAGCGTGGCGCCAAAGAAAATCGTCATAAATAAACTAGTTGGGTTTCTTTTTTGAATGATCAACGATAAAATCAGCGTCATACATAAAGTTATGCACAATAATATAACAAAATTCACGGTATACCTCCTTAATTAATTGATTAATTATAACGTGAAAAAGTTATATAATTATCATTTTCACTGAATTTGTTAATTTCAAACAATTTTTTAATAAAAATCAGTCATTGGTCTAAAGAAAATTTTACTAAAGCTTGCTAAAATAGCATGAAGAATGGGGGATGACTGACATGCATATAGAAAAAATAGTATTGGAAACAAAAAAAATAAAGCAGCTCGTATCTTTTTATAAAGATGTATTGGGTGTAAAAATTATTGCACAAAGCAGTACATTTTTTGCTATGGAAATTGGACAAACAATTGTTGAATTTATTGCAACGCAAGCGCCTGAAGAGCCTTACTATCATGTGGCAATTAATATTCCATCAAATAAGTTTGCTGAGGCAAAGCAGTGGGCAAAGCAACTTGTTGAATTGACGTGGGAAGATGGACAGGATGAAATAATATTTGATTCTTGGCATGCAAAATCCTGCTATTTTGATGATCCAGCAGGTAATATTATCGAATTGATTTCCAAAGAAAAATTAAATCGCCCCAGTTTCGAAACTTTTTCGGCCCAGTCTTTTATTGACGTTAGTGAAATTGGACTGATTGTTACTGATGTTGAAAAAGTAGGAAAACAATTAATAGCTGAGGGGATATTAAGAAATGACGAAGGAGAAATTTCTATGTCAAATCTTAATTTTATGGGTTTATCATCGGTTGGCGTCTATTTGATTTTAAGTAAGCCAGGAAGAAGATGGATTTTTTCTACTAAAAAATCGGCAGTTTATCCTTTATCAATTACATTGGATAATAATCGAATCATTGATGTTTTACAAGATGGTCGTGTCGTCATGAGCAAACAATAATAGTAGAATGGCTACTCTGAATAAAAGGTTCTGTTGCAAAGTTTAAAAAGTATAAAAAACTTCCTAAGCTATAAAAAAGTCGAAAAGATTTTCTTCTTTTCGACTTTTTTATAGAGGGCATGAACAGTTTCGAGACCTTTGATTGTCGTTGTTTAACAGCACAAGTCCTCCTTATAACCACTATTTACAATTTCATCGTCTATTTTGACTATACATGAAACTTTGCAACAGAACCGAGTAAAGTGAATTTAAAAATAAAATAAGAAACCAATGATGCATAAATGGATCGTAATGGTTTTATAGGTCGAATAAAAATCATGAGGAGCTATAAAGGGAGTCTTCGTCATGAATTGAAGCAAATAGCACTCTGTATAAGGAAAATAAATACTTATTTTTAAAAAAAATCATCATAACGAATTATCTTTCATATTGCTTTAAACATACAAAAAAGTAATAATATAAGTATACGATTAGCCGATGCGTGCTAATCGTTTTTTTATATACATAGAATACGTTTATTAATAAACCTCTCTAGTCTATATATAAAACGAAAAAATAGCTATAAGAAAGTGAGCGATTGAGATGGGTCAATTTAAAAATGAGATGACAAGAGATTTTAAAAATATGAAAGATGATATAAATCATTTGGTTAACTGTCACTGGACTACAACATATGACAATTACAAAATACATGTCAGTAACAAAATGAAGTGCGAACAACTTTTTATAGACGATCAGTTACTTGTCGAAAAAAAGCATACTAGTTTTTTATATATGTTCAAACCAAGTGAAACGCTAAAAGGTGTACTCCCAAATGGTGAAAAGATTGTCGTCAAATTGCATGGGATAAAATCAGTGATTTGTACGATTAAAATAAATGGGGAAATAATCTATTCGAATAAAATAGCACCTCAAATAAATGGTTGGACAACAAGAGAGCCACTCATACCCTATATAGTACAAGTTATAGAAAGTGAAGGGGTTATGACAGGTTATGATTTGCCAGATGATGATTATTATCAAATCGGTACGGAAAAATTACCGGCAATCCCTTACCAACTTCAAATAATAGAGGAGTCAGTATTTCAGAAGCATGAATCAAAGTCATTATATAAAAAACTGATGAAGTTATTAGAGGAACAAAGCAATAAAAACCGCAATGCGGTATATGAATTAGTTATAGCAGAAGAATATTTTACGTATATGGATGCTTTTGATGAGCGATTAAATGAAGGGCAGTTTAATCATGCTGATATGAAGGAAGTAGCATTGTGGTTTATTCATCATTCTGCGCATCGCTATGCACTTATTTTTGGCATACAATTACTGAGTAAAGTGCCCAATGATACAGAAGTCGAATTGTTACAAAAAATAGCAATGAATGAAAATTTCACACCATTTGCTATGAATATTTTACGTACAAAAAGCAGACAAAATGATATAATCTTTGCGATTGCACAACGTTTGGAACATTGGGGTAAGGTATATGCTGTTGAAGCATTACAAATCGAGACAGATGAACAAAAAAATTGGTTGACCGGCCAATCTTATAATGACCTTGCACCGGATGTCTTTTTGAACAAAGCAGCATTTTTACAAGTGTTAACACAAGAGACGATTTCAATCGATCAGTATACGACAATTGGTAGATTAATCATAGATAAAATTGAAGAAGGAGAGCTTTTATTAATTGATCAAGTAGGAGAATTTTTAATTCTCTATACAAAGCATGCAAAACATCATGCATTCACCTTGCAGTTATTAAAACCATTAGTAGCCATCTATCCGTTTATAACACAAGAAACAGACAGTATTGTGTATGATGATGATGGGGAGATTGAGGTATATGAGGAGGATGACTACTCATTATTGCCCGTTGAAAAAACGATGATTAAGTCAAATATTCAAGACGTTCTTAATAATATGCAATGGCAGCAGCATATAGTAGAAGCTTTTGATACGAAAACAGAACTGTATGAAGCGATTATGCTTGCAAAAATAATGAATATAAATACCGTGAAATATATGTTAGCAGCGATGTATGATGGTGTTTATGAAGATGAAATCTACATGACATTAATTATGGATAAAAATGTAGCGGTTATTCAAGAAGTACTAGAATTTATTGACACTTCATTTGACTTGAACAATCTTACAAAAGAACAGGAACAATGTTTATTCACTGTTATTGTATCGTTTGAAGAGCGTCAGGAAATAGGTTCAAAACTAGTCCGAAAAGTGTTATATTCATCAAATGATATGGGGCAATATGCTGCACTAACCGTATTAGATGAGTGGCCAGCTACAAGTTGGAAAACACCGGAAATTGTTGAAAGATTACATGAAATATCGAAAAAACCAATAGACGAAGATCGTGAAACACAGGATTGTGCAAAACGTTTACTAAAAAAATTAAATAAAATGCCCAATAAAGAATCTCTTAAATAGCATTGAGACTGGAACAGTGGTGCGGAAGAGTGCTACAAACAAGCCAACAAGCAAACCAACAAGTGCTTGTAGAAAAATGAAATACCTCTGATTATACGCTCAAGATTATGTCATGAATTAGCGCGTAATCACCGCTGTTGATATGAATCTAGTATATAGAGTAGTTTTAATACGATTTTAGTAAAAAATCAGTGATACCATCATACGATATTAAATGATTCCTATTTATAGGAATCATTTTTGTTTTTCAAACGTTGTAATATAGTTAGTTACAATATGGAGAGGACTTAGGCATGAAAAAATTAGTTAAAATCTTTATAGTAATTATACTTCTTGGAGGTGGCGCTGTATTCTATGCTTTTATGATCGAACCATCATTATTGAAGGTGAACAAACATACATTGACAGCAAGTAAGGGTGGCGATACTCTAAAAATTATTCAGTTGTCAGACATTCAAGTAAGTGAAAATTACTCGCTTAACAGGCTTGAAAAATTAATCAAAAAAGTGAATAAGTTAGACGCAGATATTATTGTATTTACCGGCGATTTATTTGAAAATTATAGCCAGTTTCCATATGCAACTGAAGTGGCCATACAATTGAAGAAACTTCATCCGAAATATGGTAAATATGCTGTGTGGGGCAATCGAGATTATGGTGGAGGAGCTGTCCGGATTTACAATGAAGTACTTTCAAATGGCGGTTTTCATTTATTGAAAAATGAAGGGACAACATTTCCTATTTCACATAATAAAAAACTCTTTATTGGTGGTTTAGATGATGCCATATTTGGTTCGCCAAATATAAAAAATACATTACTTCATCAAACGAAAGAAGCAAATTACAGTATCCTACTTATGCATGAACCAGATGTAGCAGATCAATTGAGCGCATCAACGATTGATTTAGCATTAGCCGGTCATAGTCATGGTGGCCAAATACATCTACCTTTTACAAAAAGAAAAACGAATACACTAGCAGAGAAATACATCGCTGGATTTTACGATGTAAATGGTATGACATTGTATGTCAATACTGGCATCGGAACATCAAGAATCCCAGCGCGATTTATGGTACCACCAGAAATTGCATTATTCACTATCCATCTATAATCTTTTACTACTAAAAAGAGGGCGAAATTGCTCTCTTTCTTTGGTTCTACGCTATTTGTGTGTTGTTTTTTAGACGCTTCCACGGCACTTCAACTACTGAAGTATAATTGACGATAAAAACCTTTCTTACTATTATTTATAGAGATATAGTTGAAGTCGTTTTATATTAAAATGACGCTATTTTAAAAATGATACTTGTACTATGAACCCCCTACTATTCAGCTGTTTTTTCATTGGTTAATGATATAATGGAGTGACTAGATAAAGAGAATTTAAAGGGAGTGTGGGCGAGTTTATGGCAAAACCAGTCATTTTTGCAGAGAAGCCGTCACAGGCGAAAGCATATGCGGAGGCTTTTAAAGTAGCAAATAAATCAAAGCATCATATTGAGTTGATGCCATCTGCGACATTTCCAAACGGGGCGACTATTACTTGGGGGGTCGGGCATTTAGTAGAGCTTAAACAACCAGCAGAGTATACGCCAGAATGGAAAAAATGGCGTATGGATGTGTTGCCTATGATTCCTGAAAAATATGAGTTTAAAGTTGCAAAAGGGAAGTGGGATCAATTTAAGGCAGTGAAATCACTCTTTAAAGAGGCCGATTATTTGATTAACGCTTGCGATGTCGATCGTGAAGGTTCAAATATTTTTTATTCTATTTTGAAGGAAACACATACAAAATCAAAACCGATTCAGCGATTGTGGATTAATTCATTGGAAGCAGATGAAATTCGTAAGGGTTTTGAGTCGTTACGTGACAATGAGCGTGATTATCGCATGTATATAGAAGCACAAACACGTCAAATTAGTGATTGGCTAGTTGGTATGAATGCAAGTCGTCTCTTTACAATATTACTAAAAAGTAAAGGCTTAAATGAGACGATGTCAGTTGGTCGTGTGCAGTCACCAACTGTTTATATGATCTATGAACGCCAAGTGGAAATTGACCAATTTGTGCCGGAGAATTTTTATGAATTGAAGGGCGAGTTTCATTCAAGAATGGGGACATATACGGGTAAAGCAGATTTTAAATCGAAAAAATACGAGGATGCTCTTGCTACGCTTCAAAAAGCAGGAATTGAAGAAAAACGAAAAATAACAGCTATTGTCAAGACTGTAGACAAAAAACCAAAGAAAATATCACCACCAAAGTTACATTCTCTATCGACACTTCAACAAAAGGCTAATCGGATCTGGAAGTATAGTCCTGCGAAAGTATTGGAAGTAGCTCAGCAATTATATGAGAAAAAGTTGATCTCCTACCCCCGTTCTGATTGCCAATATATTACGAATGCCGAGTTTGATTATTTAAAACAACAGTTGCCAAAATACCAAGAATTAATGAATAAACCGTTCAAGGCAACTTTATTAGCACCAAACAGTCGGTATGTGAACAGTAAAAAAGTGGAAGAGCATTACGCTATCATTCCGACTAAATCTATTCCGAGTGCACAAAAATTAGGTGGATTATCACCGATGGAAAAAAATATATATGCAGAAATTATGCGTTCAACTTTAGCCATTTTTCATCGTGATTATACGTATGAAGAAACAAAAATTGTGACGATGGTCAATACATTACCGTTTAAAACAACTGGTAAAGTAGAAATAGATCGTGGCTTCCAAGAATTATGGCCAACCCCTACTGACAAGAAAAATGAGGCACCACCCTTACCACAACTCTCGGAAGGGGAGGATGTGGATGCTGTCGTTCAAATTCATCAAGGTACGACACAACCACCAAAACTTTTTACGGAAGGTCAACTCGTGCAAATGATGAAAACCTGCGGTAAATTAGTAGAAGATGAGAGTGACAGTGAGATTTTGAAAGCGATTGAAGGAATTGGTACAGAAGCGACGCGTGCAAGTATTATCGAGACGATTAAACGCCATGATTATATTGATGTGACAAAAAATATCGTGACAATTACTGAAAAGGGTAAGGTATTATGCCAAGCAATTAGTGGTTCATTATTAGCAAGTCCTACGATGACAGCAAAATGGGAAACTTATTTGAAAAAAATATCTGATGGTACTGGGACACAAGAAGCCTTTTTAAATAATATTGAGAAATTTTTAAACCATTTAATTACGGCGTCGCCGAGTATCGTAAATAATACGGATATTACTGCTGCCGCTGAATTAGCAGAACCAGTGGTTAAAGGACCCATCGCACTTTGTCCAGCTTGTCATAAAGGGAATATAGTTGAGAAAAAATCTTTTTATGGTTGCTCAGCATACAATGATGGTTGTAAGTTTACACTATCCAAAAAAATTGCTAGCAAGAAAATATCTGCCGCTCACGTAAAAGATTTGTGTGATAAAGGGATAACCAAACCAATTAAAGGCTTTAAGTCAAAAAAAGGTTCGACTTTTTCTGCCCGATTAAAACTTGCAACAGATAAAATTGAATTTGATTTTTCAGTGTGATATTACCAAGAGCCTGAGACAAACGTATTTTCAACAGAGAAAATCCCGTATGATTTTTCGAAATCATACGGGATTATTCATTTCAATCCATTTCCGCTGCGAAAAACGCTTTCAGCTCATGCTATTCCCGCAGAAGTCGTTTTCTGCGCGTTCAATTGATTTGATTATTCGTATTGGAGACAGACTATTTTTGTTCTGTCCCAGGCTCTTTTTTGGTTCTATTATATAGCTTGGGGAGTGAAATTATTCATCTTTTTAATAGGGATAGTGAGAGATAAACAGAGAGTTTAAATGGTTATAAACGATTTAGCGTTCAACTTGTATTCACTCAAATAGTTGATACAAGCCTGTTTTATAAGTATATTTATGAGGAGATAACAATATCGAAAAATTAAATCATTCATTTTACTGAAAATGTACATATTTTGTAATAAAAGTTAAATAATTATATGAAATCGCTTTCTTTTTATGGAATATCATGTTATTTTTGGTATGCAACATAATTCACTTAGAGGAGATGTTATGATGAAAGCAGCAGTAGTTACGAATAACAAGAGTGTAGAGATTGTAGAAAGACAGTTACGTGCCTTAAAACATGGTGAAGCACTTGTTGAAGTAGAATATTGTGGAGTATGTCACACGGATTTACATGTAAAAAATGCAGATTTTGGTGATGTAACAGGAATCATTTTAGGTCACGAGGGAATCGGTATTGTTACTGAACTTGGTGACGGCGTCGAATCATTAAAAGTAGGGGACCGCGTATCAATTGCTTGGTTCTTTGAAGGTTGTGGTCATTGTGAATATTGTAACTCAGGGCGTGAAACATTATGTCGTGAAGTGAAAAATGCGGGCTATACTGTAGATGGTGCAATGGCAGAGCAATGTATCGTTTCAGCTGACTTTGCAGTAAAAGTTCCAGATGGTTTAGACCCTGCTGCTGCAAGTTCAATTTCATGTGCAGGTGTAACAACATACAAAGCAGTAAAAGAGAGTAAGATTCAACCGGGTCAATGGATTGGTGTCTTTGGTATCGGCGGTTTAGGGAATCTTGCAGTTCAATATGCTAAAAACGTATTTAATGCGAAGGTAGTCGCTTTTGATATTAGCGACGATAAATTAGAGTTTGCAAAGCGCTTAGGAGCTGACGAGGTCATCAACAGTAAAAATGTGAACCCTGTTGAGCGAGTAAAAGAGTTAACGGATGGTGCGGGTCTTCATGCTACAGTAATTACCGCTGTTGCTAAAACACCATTCAACCAAGCCGTTGATGTTGTTCGTGCTGGTGGACGTGTAGTCGCTGTTGGTTTACCGGTCGATAAGATGGACCTTGATATTCCTCGTTTGGTACTAGATGGTATCCAAGTGGTGGGCTCATTGGTAGGTACTCGCGAAGATCTGAAGGAAGCGTTCCAATTTGCTGCTGAAGGCAAGGTAACACCAGTTCTTCAAAAACGTCGTGTTGAAGAAATCAACACTATTTTTGAAGAGATGGAAGCAGGTAAAATCGAAGGTCGTATGGTAATTGATTTTACTAAATAAGTTGTTTGTCTAGTAAAACGAACTAAAAAGCGTGCTTAGAAATCATCATGATTTCTAAGCACGCATTTTTTTGTATAGACAGTATGTAGACCATACAATAAATCTTATTTTTTAGTTTGCTCACGTAAAAGTTCACGTATGTCTTTCAGAACATCATCTGTCGTTTCCAAAGCTTCTGGTTCGACTTCTTCCTCTTTTTTACGGAAATCTAATTTTGATGCAATTCTGATAAACATAAAGATTGAAAAAGCAATAATGAAGAAATCAAAAACGCTTTGGATAAATGCGCCATATTCAATACCCCAGTATTGTAAATCTTTAAAAGCAGATTCTGCACCGAAAATTTTACCGATTAAGGGTGTAATAATATTGTTCACGAGTGAAGTAACGATTTTACCGAATGCCCCACCAATGACAACCCCGATTGCTAGGTCGAGTACATTACCTTTTAAAGCAAATTTTTTGAAGTCTTCCCACATAGTTGGCACCGCCTTTAATAAATAAATGATAACGTTTTAAATGATAACGTATTTAGGAGTGTAGTTCAAGCATGTTAATAATTAATTCAGTCTTTAGAATGAGTGCCAAATACTATCGCATCAATGATAATAAGAGATGGAAAGTTTTTTCATGTAATTGGGAATTTCATGCTATACTTACTGCTTGAACAAATTACATATACTAATATAACGTTTTGAAGGGAGTCATTTATGAATAAAGTTTTTATAGCTGTATTATTAGCAACGGCGTTATCAGCAATTGAGGGAACGATTGTTGCAACCGCTATCCCAAGTATTACTGCTGATTTATCAGGAGTCGAGTTAATTAGTTGGATTTATTCGGCTTATTTACTAGCTGCTGCGATCGCAACAATCTTATTTGGTAAATTAGCAGATATATTTGGTAGAAAACGTATGATTATTATAGGTTTGAGCATTTTTATTCTAGGTTCTTTATTGGCAGGTCTCGCACAATCGATGATTATGCTTATTATTTTCCGCGCAATTCAAGGTTTTGGAGCGGGTTCTATTTTACCAATTACATTGACAATCGTCGGTGAAATTTTCAAAACCGAAAAGAGGCGAGCAAAAGGACAAGGTTATATTTCAATGGTGTGGGGTGTATCCGGCGTGGTAGGTCCCTTAATCGGTGGTTATTTAGTCGATTCCTTAAGTTGGCATTATATATTCCTATTAAATGTACCTTTTGGATTAGGTTCACTATTCCTTCTATTGAAATATTACAAAGAAAATCATCAGCAAACGAAGCATACGATTGATTATCGTGGGGCTGTCTTATTTTCCATCTCGACTGTCGCATTCTTATTGGCGATTATTGAAGGCAGCAACTCTGGTGAGTGGTTTGCGACACTTAATTTAATTTGTTATGTTATTACAATTGTTGGTTTAATGCTATTTATCCGGACAGAAATGATTGCAAAAGAACCAATTATTCCCCTAACACTATTCAAAAATCGTCGTTTAAATATAGTAAATGCACTGACCTTTATGTTCATGTCTATTACGATTGCTGTAACGGTTTATATTCCTATATATGGACAGTCTGTGTTGGGGCATAGCGCAACAAAAGCAGGGCTTCTTATTACACCGCTATCCTTTATGTGGACGGTGAGTGCCATTATTGTTGGTAATTTAGTGGGTCGCATAGCAAATAAAATCATTATCCAATGTGGAACGCTCTTTTTAGTTATTGGTACGGTGATGCTAACTTTTTTACAAGTCGATTCGACAAGCTTATATGTTTGTTTGAGTACGGGGATACTTGGGATGGGTATGGGGTTAATTGCACCACTCATCATTATTACTGTTCAAGCTTCAGCTAAGCCAAATGAAATTGGTATATCAATTGGCTTAAATTCATTTACAAATACCTTCAGTCAAGCAGTTGGAGCTGCAATATTTGGCGTATTATTTAATATTATGACGAGTCAACAAATGAAAGATCTAGATAAAGGAGAAATTCAGCTTACTGGTTCATTTGATGAATCAATCTTTTCCCAAGTCGAAATTTCTAAACTAGTAACGATTATTTCAGAGGGAACGAGTGTTGTTTATATTGGAGCCGCAGTATTTGCAGTCATCGCCTTTATTTTAGCCGCAATGTTACAAAGGAAAAATCAGAAAACAGTATAAATTGAAGATTCCGATAGTTATTCCTTCTATTCAAAAGAAGTTTTTTGGTATAATACTATTACTATGGATGGAAGGGTGAATAATGTTGAAATTAAAAGAATTCCACGATTTTGATATTTACGATATTAATTATAAATTACTTTCTGAGAAAGAGCTTTTAGCCTTATTAAAAGATAAAGAAGTAGAAGTGGATGATGACGACGAATATCATTTAGTGAAGGATGTCAAAGTTGGCTTTTCAGAAGATCAAGACCAAGGTCAGATCGTTGGCCATATTAATTTGATTGACCTGCAATATAGTCGTTATATGGAAATGACAATCAGTGGCTATTTTTCAATAGAAATGGATCCTTCTGAAGATGAAGAAGCAGCATCTCAACAAATGTACGATGAGGGCTGGTATGTATTAAAACAACAACTACGTCCAATCATTTCATTTTTAACAACAATGGATTCACGTAAAGCAGTTCACTTACCTTTAGATTTTTAAAGCTCATTTTGGATTACTGACTTTAGTAGGCCATTATACCATTGGTTTTCTTGTTAGTCATAAAAAAATAGTGAAAAAATCAAATTTGAGTCATGGTAAAAAGCTATATGAAGCATGATAATAGTAGTAATAATATACGCAAAATTATTTTACTGTAATACCCCGCCGGAAAGCTACCTTTAGATAGGTAGCTTTTTGTCGTTTCTTTATTAAATAGGTTCTATTATATATGTTGGGGTATTAAAACAATTCATGTTTTAGACAATTAGAAATAGCGAGAGCTTTCCGCCGACAAGTAACGCACTATTTATTTTCACCGTAGGTGAAAATAAAGGATTGCTTCCTACTTGTTTTTCGGCAGGAGTCCTCTCTATTTCTTTTAATCATGATGAACATATCTAAAAATAGACAGAAAAAAGCACAGGTTCACCCAATCTTCTATACTTAAAATGCCGCATAATAAGTAAAGGTAGAAAGGTGAGCTGTGCTATATGAAATCTATCATGACTATTCCAGGATTAAAAGATGTTTTAGTCACAAAAGTTGAAGAAATCGAGGGCAAGTATGCTCTTTTTATAGAAGTGCCAAAGCGTTCACCTATTTGTCCAGCTTGTCAGTCCATTACTTCGAAAGTACAGGATGATTGCATACAAAAAATGAACCATTTAAAATGGTTTGATTGGGCCAAAAATTCGAATGGCTTTTTAGAAGGTATTAATAACAAAACGAAAGTAATGAAACGACATGCATATGGTTATAAACGATTTGATCGATTGAGAGCGAAAATCTTACTAACATTAAAGTATAAAGAAATTGGTTTACATCTAGGCTAAATGAAAAAGGTGAATGAAATTGAAAATCCAATTTCATTCACCCCAACATTTGACACAGAGCCGTTAAATAATATCATTTTATGATAGTGAACTGCCCATATATGTTGGGTATCAAACAACTCATGTTTTAGATAGTTAGAAATAGCGAAGGTTTTCCGCCGACAAGTATCGCACGCTTTATTTTCACCGTAGATGAAAACAAAGGATTGCTTCCTACTTGTTTTTCGGCTGGGGTCCTCGCTATTTTTTTGTCATTCAGAAGCGCTTTATATGGAGCCATATACAGAGGGGCTTGCTCTATAAGCTTTGGTACACCGCTCATAAAAGTTGTCTGAAATGGTTGCCATACCACTAAATTTAGATGTAAAGGCTGGTCTTTCAAGAATAAGGGTAGATGACAAGATCCAACTTATAGTGAAGTGACAAAGATATGGGCGGATTAATTAAAACTATATGCAATTTGGAAAGAGATAAAAGTTGACGTGAAATATTATGGAAATGGCAATACGACAGGCATTGAACCGATGCAAAAAGCAGTGAACCAAAATACGTCAATCACAGTCAAAAAACAAGGGACATTAAAGAAAAAAGGATATAAATTTGCTGGATGGGCATCAAAAGCGACGGCTCGTAAAGCAGATAATAAACTAGCACCAGGGAAAAAGATAGTAGCAACGAAGAAAATTCAACTGTATGCAGTCTGGAAACGTTAGAGATATAAAGACAATGAAATCACTAAAAGCTGGCTATTAGAAAGTAAATAGTCAGTTTTTTTACGTTCTTATCGTGTCATCTTACTAATTAAGGGTATAGTTGTATATTAAAATTGGAGGAGTGAAACTTATTTTAACTTATAAAATTATCAACAATAAACTGGCGTATAGCATACCGTTACTGTTGGGACTATCTCTTTTATCACTGCAAGAGGCAAAGGCACAATCAGTAACGGTGGATACACCCGAAGAATTCACTGAAGCCGTTGAAAATATTACAGAAGATACAACGATTAAACTGAGTGATGGTTTTGCTTTTGATGAAGATGAAACCTATTTGAATTTTGATATCGATTCAACCTTTGATGTGACGATTAATGGTAATAATAGAAATCTTCCAGGAACAATTTATTTTTCACATACAGGTACAGGTAAAGCAGTAATTGAAAATTTTTTACTAGATGGTTCGGCAGCGTTACCTGATACAGGCGATATTACTTTTAGAACGTATATTGAATCTATGGCAGGAGAAACAATTATTAAAGATTCAATCTTTAGTAATATAAAAAATGAAGGAGAAAAAATTCTACATGTTGGAGGAGATCACAATCACATAGTATTAGATAATTTGCAGTTTAAAAATAATGAATCACCCATGGGCGGTGGTGTATTTACAGAGGACGATCTGGAGTTGGTTCATTTGAAAAACTCAAGTTTTATCAATAATAAATCCATTGATGGTTATGGTGGTGCAGTTACAGCCGTAGAGGCGAGTGGTGATCTGACAATTGAAAATACATTATTTAAAAATAATACAGCAGATACTTCAACTAATGCATTTCAAGCAGCAGGGGCTATTTCAATTGATTCCTATAAAGAAGATAAGAAAATAGAAATTATATCTAGTATTTTTGATAATAATCGACTAGATGGAGAAGCACAAGACAGTACGATGAGTGGTGGCGCAATTACGATTCCCAATCTTCGAGAAAAGGCTAAGTTTAATATGAGAGGGACAACGTTTAATGCAAATGCAGGAATTGGGGGCGGCGGTGCATTAGCTATTAGCTCCCAAGATAGTATTGGCAAGCTCATTACTATCGAAAATTCGACTTTTTATAAAAACGAAGCAAGAGCATCAGAAGCGGTGGATGGAGTGAAAAATGGTGGTGCGATTATCATACGTACAGACCGAGAACTTTTACCAGAAGAGGAAGAGAATGAGGCAGTAGTCTACCAATCGAAAAATAATAGCTTCTATGGTAATAAAATAATATCTTCTCTTACAGAAGAGGGGAAAGCTGGTGCAATTGCTGTCGAAAACATTGATGGCTATAGTGAATTCACAAATGATTTACTAGTAGGAAATATGATTGAAGCGAGCGGAGGAATCAATCGAAGTAATTTATATGCGAATCTGTTTATTTCAACAAAAAAATACAAGAATATTAAATCTTTAGGTTTTGATAATGGGGTTGCAAGTAAAGAAAGTGTGTCAGATGTTTATGGTGAATTCCCTGTGACGCTGCAGGAAAACAATGGCATAATTAAGGCTGGTTCAACAATGGATGCACAAATTATTCCTACGTTGATGATTGCACCAAAAATCACTGAAGCGAACGGTGATCTACTAACTGGCTATGCAAATCGAACAGGAAATCTTGTTGTGAATCAAGATCAGCGCGGTTATAACCGAATGGGTAAATCCGATATAGGTGCAGTTGAAATTGCAACGATTACCTATGATGCCAATGGCGGTCAATTTAATCTACCAAAATTAACGAAATACGATGGTAAAACGTATTATGAAGGTACAACACCAAATCAATATGCGAATATTGGTTATCCTGGAGAAAAAATGACAATTGTAGATGGCAAAAAAGTATTGAAACCAAGTAAATCGCGGCATGCGTTTTTAGGTTGGTCAACGAAAAAGGGTGCTAGCTTACCAGAAACAGCGTATGCCATTAACTCGAAACATAGCATAGCAGATCAGCTTACTTTATATGCTGTATGGAAAGAACAAAAATACAATGTTAATTACTATGGTAATGGAAATACTTCAGGAATTGCACCATCCCAAAATGCAGTCGCAAAAAATAAAGTAATTACGATAAAAAAACAAGGTACACTAAAGAAAAAAGGCTATACATTTGTAGGATGGTCTTCAAAAGCAACAAGTCGTAAAGCCGATAGTACACTAAAACCAGGTAAAAAAATGACAGTTAAGAAAAAAACACAATTTTTTGCAGTTTGGCAACGCTAATTAAAAAGAATCCATTAAAGAGCCTGAGACAAACGTATTTTCAACAAAGAAAATCCCGTATGATTTTTCGAAATCATATGGGATTATTCATTTCAATCCATGTCCGCTTCGGAAAACGCTTTCTGTGCGTTCAATTGATTGGATTATTCGTATGGGAGACATACTATCTTTGTTCTGTCCCAGGCTCTTTATTATGCTTTATTTTTAAGAAACAGAATATTTAAGTCTTTAATATGGAAAATAGGGTATAAATGAAAAGAATAGATGGCACTGACAGTAAAATCATTTTAAAGAAAAAGGAGAAGGTTAAATGATCAGAGAAAATAAATTAATAAGTACGGCATTAGCGAGTGTCTTTGTTTCTGTTTTTTGCCTCGCTTATGATGTCGATGCGAAAACCGTGGAAGTGTCAACATCAGATGATATTTATGATGTAACAGAAAATATGACGGAGGACACAACGATTAAATTAGCAGATCATTTTGTAGATGATGAATTTGAAATTTCGAATGATAGTGAATTTAATATTATAGTAGATGGTAATCATATTCCTTTGTCAAAAGAATACTATGTTTCCACGGGTGACATAGGGACTGTAACATTAAAAAATATGCTATTTGATGGGTCATATAAAGAAGATGATTATGAACTCATCCTTTTTGCAGAGCTACGTAGAGATACAGGGCATATTATGATTGAGGACTCCAAATTTATCAATATAACAAATGATTATTATCCGCCACTTGCCGTTAGTGGAGATGAATCCATGCTCACGATTAAAAATACATTGTTTGATCATAATGAATCACCCATGGGAGGCGGGCTTATAACGGAAGAAGAATCGCCTAATATGCTATTTGAAAATTCCACTTTTAGTAATAATACAGCGACTGAGCCCTATTCGGGTGGAGCAATGACATTTGAAATTGAAGAAGGGCATGCAAATATTACTATCAACAATAGTCGTTTTATAAATAATAAATCTATAAAAGAAGAAAATTATTATGATGAACTTTCAAGTGGAGGAATTTACTTGTCAAGAGGAGGAGGTTATGGAGATTTTAATATTGTTGATAGTTATTTCGAGGGAAATGTAAATGAACAAAGTACGGATGATGAAGAGTTAGCGGTTGGTGGAGCAGTTTTAGTAACTGAAATTAGAGCGAGAGATCGTATCTCCATCAAAGGTACGACATTTAATGGCAATAAAGCATCTGGGGGTGGTGGAGCATTAGCCTTTTCTACATCAAGAAATATTGATAATAATCTAGCTATTGAAAATTCAACATTTTACAATAATAGTGTGGAGGGGTTGGGTGATGAAAAAGCGAATGGTGGAGCTATTTTAATTACTAATCTTGAGGAATTGCAACGAGATATCACTCGAGCATCTAGTAAGATATTCCAAACAACAAATAACACGTATTATAAAAATCAAATTAAATCGGCTACAGATGAAGCAAAGTATGGTGGCGCCATTGCGTCACTTTTAACAAATGGTGAGAATATTTATACTAATGATATTAATATAGGAAATACAATAGAAAATGCAGGTATAATCAATCAACTATCTCGTTATAAAGAAATTTATGATGTGATGGATAATGTAATTAACAACAACACGATTGGATTTGATAATGGTGCAGTAATGACCAATACTGCGCAAGAGGTATTTGGAAAATATCCGGTATCTTTAAATGCAAATCATAGTGTCGTTATGGCAGGGACAAAAGACGATCAACAAATTGTCCCTACTTTGCCGATTGCTCCGAAATTAGAGACAGATCAAGGCCAATTTATTGTTGGATTAGCCAATGAACATGGTAAAGCAGTATTGACGGAAGATCAACGAGGTTTTAGTCGTCTTGGAAAGCAAGACAATGGAGCGATTGAAATTGCATCTGTCGTATATCACGCAAATACAGGCAGATTTACATTGCCGGAGATGACGGTATTTAATGGTTCTTCTTACTATGAAGGAACACATCCACAACAATATGCTGATATAGGCTATCCAAATCAATCGATGAAAATGATTGATGCAGTGAAAAAATTAAAGGCAAGTAAAACTAATTATACATTTATTGGTTGGTCCACTTCTAAAACGGCCAAATTACCAGAGACGAAATATGCTGTTGGACAAAAAATAGCCGTGGTCGACCAAGTGAAATTGTATGCAGTTTGGAAGGAAAATAAATCTCATGTTATTTATCAAGGAAATGGTAATACTTCTGGTATTGCCCCATCACAGCGAGCAGTTGCTATAAATAAAGAAATAACAATTAAGAAACCAACTACGTTAAAGAAAAAGGGCTATCTATTTTCTGGTTGGTCTACAAAAGCAACCGTGAGAAAAGCAGATAGTAAGTATGCCCCGGGTAAAAAAGTACGCATCAATAAAAAGCTACAACTTTTTGCAGTATGGAAACGCCTGTAAATAACATCAAACCATTCATTTTACAATGGATGGTTTTTTTGGTTCTGTTGTAAAGTTTAAAATAACAAACGATTTGTCATCAAGTTTCTCCTTTTCGGCTGAAACGCCTAGTAGTTGATTTATTTCTCTTGTCACTGAAAAACCAAAAAGATGGAATTCTTTTCGGCTAGACTTATGTAAGGTATGTGCCGTTGAATCAAAATAGCCTTCTGTTTTAAGTTGATTAAAGGCACAAGTAATATCTTTTTTGAATTGTTTCCCCTTATTTTAACTTACATTCGATTAAATGAAGAAGGTCAAATTATCGGCTTGGCAGATACAAGCAGAAGAGAGAATAATCTCGAATTAAATTCTATCGATTTAACTTCATTGTGAGAGGAATCGGTAAGCTATTAATGAAAATGCTAGTTGAACAGTATAAAGAACAAGGTTATGACAAGATTTATGTAGATGTTTTAGCAGATAATAACACACGTTATTTTTATGAGTACTTGGGTGCAAAGTTTGTCAAAAATATAAAAATAGGTAGGAAAATTTTAGATGAATCTACTTATGTATGGGAATCTGTAAATGATGTATTAGAAAAATTATAAATTTAATATGTATTAACTATACAACTCACATTGAAAAAACGTTCCCAAATAACAATTTGAAAAATTAGTTAAATATGTTATATTTATAGTTATTTTATATTATTGCAACTGTCAAACCAGTTAATGCTGATTCACAAAAATATGAGAAAAGTGCGTTATCAGTCGCATGTTTTGGGTTATTAGAGAGTATGTATTACGATAGTGAAGTATTAAAAAAGAATGATTTGATTGAAAGAATATCTAGTTTTAAAGAGCTAAAAAAAGTCACAACGGACTATGCACTAGTAATCGGTAATCATAAAAAAATAAGCACTCACACGAAGCAATTATATGTAGATAAATCTATTATGCCAGCGAACGAAATGATGACATCTTATTTAGAACAACTTTTACAACTCCGTCTTAGGCCTTGGCTTCTATTCTTTCTGTAGAAGGAGTATGCATGGGGTCTTTTATGTATAAATAAGTACTATGTCAGCGATTCATTTGCTGAAAAGTGAGTAGAGAGACGTAGATTTAGGATGATGCATTTCGTTCGAAACAAATGAATAGAAAAAGTGGCGGAATTTGACATAATCAAATCCCGCCACGCCCTATTTGATAGAGAACCGTTTTTTAAGTAGAACTTCTCCCTCTTTTAATCGTGTACTTTAAAGCCAAGACTATTTGTAAAATGTTGCAAGGCCCAATCATGTCCTTGTTTATTAAAGCTAGCTACGCCACTTTTATGAATGATTGTGTTCTTATAGCCTAGATTATACGCATCCATAGCGCTATGCAAAATACATATATCCGTACAAACACCAACTAGGTGAAGTTCGGATATATTGCGTTCAGTCAGTAGTTGTTGTAAGGCTGTTCCAGCAAAAATACTATAGCGTGTCTTTGCTAGATTAAATACTTTTTGTTGATTTTTTATTTCATCAAAGAGTACTTGAATGGAAGCATAAAGTTCTCGTCCATATGTATCAAGAATATTATGTGGTGGGAATAATTGCGTTTCGGGATGATTGGGATCATCGACATAATGTAAATCATTAATGAAAAAAATATAGTCATCCTCATCATGGAACTTTTTAATTAAATTGTAAATCGGTTTTTCAAGTGTTTGTCCTGGTTGCCCACATGTTAATGCACCGTCTGTCGCTACAAAATCGTTTGTATAGTCAATTACGAATAATGCTTTTGTCATGAATTTCACCTCTAATCTATCTTGACAATATCTAAAATAAAAGTCAATTTTTTATAAGTGAAAAAAGTTGTCACAGAAACGCCTTATTATTTTCTTTTTAGCAAAAAAGGTACTATACTAAGTAAAAATTGAAAGGTGGTAATGATTTATGGGATTTCAAGAATCGAAGCAATATACGAAGCAAGCAATTATTTTTTTAGTTATTCATACGGTATTTATGGCGACTTTTGCCTTTGATTTCTTTGAAATTCAATAATTTACGATGAAATATGAAAAAAACGACTCCTTTACTTGAGATATTAGATAGTATTCTATATCCTCAAGTAGAGGAGTATTTTATTGCCAATTTTGGGTATATGGAAGACTAAAGGGGTGTTGAGATGAAGCGTTTTGAAAATGCTTTCAATAATTTAGAACGACCATTTGCTTGGGTAGATTTGAACACAGTTGATCGCAATATTACCATTTTATCTTTGCAGTCAAAAGATAAAAAAATACGCATTGCTACTAAAAGCATAAGGTCATTAGAGATGCTTCGTTATTTGGAAGAGAATATACCCTATTTTAACGGGTGGATGACATTTACAGCTGCGGAAACATGCTATTTAGCATCACAGGGATTGGACAATTTTTTGCTTGGTTATCCAGTGATGGAAAAACAAGCGGTTATTGATTGCTGTCAATTTATTAAAAAAGGAAAAACAATTATCTTTATGATCGATGATTTGCGCCAAGCGGGTTGGCTAAACGATATGGCAAAAATGCAAGATATTCAACTGTCGATTTGCCTTGATATCAATCTCTCCATGCCAACACCCTTCCTCTATTTTGGTACGAGGCGCTCATCGATTACCAATACGGAAGAATTATTATTACTAATCGAACAATGTGAAGCGATGAGTCATGTGCATATTACTGGACTGATGGGCTACGAAGCACAGATTGCTGGCGTAGGGAACAAACCTAAAAACTTCTATAAAGGTATGATTATTCGTAATTTACAAAAACGTTCGAAAAAGAAAATTAGTGAATTTCGTAAAAAATCGGTGCAATTAATGGCCAGTAAAATTGGTAAATTGAATTTTGTTAATGGAGGTGGTACAGGGAGTCTTGACTTTACAGCGATGAGCGACGAAGTGACAGAAGTAACAATCGGCTCAGGTATTTTCAAGCCGGCGTTATTTGATTATTACGCGGATAGTCAATTACAGGAAGCAGCAGGTTTTGCATTGCGTGTTACGCGCCAGCCGACAGCTGATACAATTGTTTGTCATGGTGGTGGCTATTTAGCATCTGGACCAGCCGATTATTTGCGCCTTCCGTTCATATTAAGCCCTGGGTTGTCTTACTACGCAACAGAAGGTGCTGGAGAAGTACAAACACCGCTGAAAATGTCTAGTGGTCAATATGAGATTGGCGATACGATTTACTTCAGACACGCCAAAGCAGGGGAGCTTTGTGAGCGATTTGATGCCCTTCATCTTATGCGAAACGGCAAATATAAAGGGTGTTATAAAACATATAGGGGGGATGGGCAATGCTTTCTTTAGACAAATTACGTGGTGGGAAATTTGCCAATTGGTCACAAAATGAGCGTTCCACAAACTTCGAGTTGTATACACCTTCTTCTATAGAAGAGGTTACGGCTATTATTGCTCATTCTGCAACAGCAAATAAAAATTTGCGGGTCATTGGTGCGGGTCATTCTTTTAGTCCGGTTGCAAAACCTGAACATAGCGCCATGACTTTGCATAATATGCGTGGCATGATTACGATAGACGAGGACAAACAGCAGGCTACTTTTTGGGCAGGTACGTATTTGCATGAAGTCGGTCCACTATTGGCAAAATACGGCTTAGCACTCGAAAATATGGGCGATATTGCTGAACAGTCAATTGCAGGGGCAATATCTACTGGCACGCATGGCACGGGTTTAAAGTTACGCTCCGTATCCAACCAAATTGTAAAGTGGTGCTTTATAGATGGTCAGGGGCATTATCAAGAAGTGGGACGAGATCAGGATGATTTGTCACAAGCGCTACATATTTCGCTTGGTTTGCTCGGTGTAATTGTGCAAGTAACATTTCAGGCAGTACCCTTGTACGCTTTGCGTTATACCTCATCACATGTCACGTTAGCCGATACATTACGCGATGCTCAGGGTATTTTACAACAATATCGTCATGCGGAATGGTTTTACTTTCCAGGACAAGAGAAGATGCAATTAAAAACAATGGAACAAATTCAACTGCCAATATCTACGTCAACGGCATGGCAAAAATGGACGGATGATTTTATGGAAAATACTGTTTTTCATATGTTATCGAGTAGTTGCAAATGGTATCCAAAAGCAACGAAATGGGTTAGTAAAGTTTCAGCGAACGCTGTACCAGTAGGGACGAAGGAAGCGTATAGTTATCAAATTTTCCCATCTCCACGCAAAGTACGTTTTGTCGAGATGGAATATGCCATTCCACTTCATCAATTTGAAGCAGCACTAGAAGAAATTCATTATGTCTTAAAATCAAACCCCTTTAAAGTACATTTTCCGATAGAATGTCGTGTATCGGCAGGAGAAACAGGATTTTTAAGTCCTACGCAGGGACAAAATTCGGCTTTTTTTGCTTTCCATATGTATAAAGGAATGCCTTATGAAGAATATTTTAAGTGGGCACATAATATGATGGAATCATATGGGGCAAGACCACATTTAGGCAAGATGAACAAACTAACCCATGAAACGATGTACGAAAAATATGAAGATTTTTCTAAGTTTTTAAATATTCGCGAAAAAATGGATCCGAATCATGTTTTTATGACACCCTATTTTAATCATTTATTACAACCGAAGACTTACTCTACAAAGTAGGGACGATGGTTGTTCGTAAGTAACGCCGCCTATTTCAATTCGATAATTGTTAGAATAATATAAGTTTTCTAAAAATATATTTATGCCGACATAATGTAGAAGAAAACAGTAGTTTTAACCATGAAAGCGTATTCAATTAGCATTAATTTTTTTGAATTATTAAACAATTCAAAAAATAGCATTGACGTACTACAAATTAGGCTCTATGATAATAACAATTTACAAAACATATTCGTAAATATGGCTGACTAAATATTCATTGTTGTAGAGAGAAAGAAGTGATGGATTATGACGGAACAACTAATATTCTTAGCTGGACAACTAGTGAAAAAACAAGATGCAAAGATTTCAGTTTATGACCATGGATTTTTATATGGAGATGGCATTTTCGAAGGTATTCGCGTCTACAACGGTAATATTTTTCGTTTAGAGGAGCACCTCATACGTCTCTATGAATCTGCACAGTCAATTATGCTGTCCATTCCATATAATATAGATGAACTAACAACGATTATTATCGATACAATAAAAGCAAATGAGTTGCAAAGTGGTTATATTCGCCTCGTTATTACAAGAGGGATTGGTGATCTAGGCATTGACCCATTTAAATGTAAAAATGCTAGCGTCATCGTCATCGTAGAGCCATTGGCGTTATTCCCAGAGGAACTTTATCAAACTGGCTTAAAAATTGTGTCGGCATCGACGAGAAGAAATCGTTCGGATGTTTTAAGCCCAAAAACGAAATCACTCAACTATTTAAACAATGTCCTTGTTAAAATAGAAGCAAATTTAGCAGGTGTCCCAGAGGCATTAATGATGAATACAGATGGTTATGTGGCGGAGGGTTCTGCCGATAATATTTTCATCATTAAGAATAAGGAATTGATTACACCACCCGGTTATATAGGTGCACTCGAAGGCATTACACGTAATGCTGTGTTAGAGGTGGCGCGCAGTAAAGGATATGTTGCTCGCGAAGATGTTTTTACTCGCCACGATGTCTATGTTGCGGATGAAGTTTTCTTAACGGGAACAGCAGCTGAAGTAATTGCGGTGATCGAGGTAGATGGTCGCATAATTGGTAGTGGTAAACCTGGAGAGATTACAAATGATATCTTACAAGGTTTCCGTGAAATAGTAGAACTTGATGGTGTAAAAGTATATAAATAATCGATAAATGAAATAGGCGGTGTCAACATGCGTAGTGATATGATCAAATTAGGTGTGGACCGAGCGCCACATCGCAGTTTACTATATGCAACAGGAATTAAAACGAAAGATCTTCAAAAACCATTTATCGGTGTATGTAACTCATACATCGATATTATCCCAGGACATAAACATTTACAGGAGTTTGGTAAACTTGTAAAACAAGCCATTATTGAAGCGGGCGGTATTCCATTTGAATTCAATACAATTGGTGTAGATGACGGTATTGCGATGGGGCATATTGGCATGCGTTATTCATTGCCAAGTCGAGAACTAATCGCTGATTCAGCTGAAACAGTCATTAATGCACATTGGTTTGATGGTGTATTTTACATTCCAAACTGTGACAAGATCACACCGGGTATGCTGATGGCTGCAGTGCGTACAAATGTACCATCCATCGTCGTTACGGGTGGCCCGATGGAAGCTGGTGTCTCGGCTGAAGGTGAGGCGCTATCATTAACGTCCGTTTTTGAAGGTGTTGGTGCATTTAAGGCTGGTACAATGACGGCTGAAAAATTGCTCGATATCGAAGAAAATGCATGCCCAACATGTGGCTCTTGTTCAGGAATGTTCACGGCAAATTCGATGAATTCTTTAATGGAAGTATTAGGATTGACAGTACCGGGTAATGCAACGATTGTTGCAACCTCTGATGAACGCTATGAGCTGATTAAACAAGCAGCTGTACATTTAATTGACATGGTGAAAAAAGATATTAAACCGCGCGATATTGTGACGAAAGAAGCGATTGATGACGCTTTTGCACTTGATATGGCAATGGGTGGCTCGACGAATACAGTCTTACATACATTAGCAATCGCTCATGAAGCGGATATTAAGTATGATATTGAAGATATTAATGTTGTTGCTGAACGCATCCCTTATTTAGCAAAAATCATGCCTGCTTCAGATGTATCGATGCATGATGTGCATTTGGCAGGGGGAATTTCAGCAATCATCAATGAATTAGCATCGATCCCTGGCGCAATATCTGCTGATCGTCTGACGGTTACAGGTAAAACATTGCGTGAAAATGTAAAAGATGCTACTATTACAAACACTAACGTCATTCGTACAAAGGATAATCCATACAGTAAAGTTGGAGGATTATCGATCTTATTCGGTAATATTGCTCCACACGGCGCTGTTATAAAAGTAGGTGCTGTTGATCCCTCCATTCAAACTTTCCGAGGTGAAGCAATCGTCTTCAACTCACAAGAAGAAGCACAGGATCGTATCGATGATGGTACAGTTCAAAAAGGTCATGTAGTCGTTATTCGCTATGAAGGACCAAAAGGTGGTCCAGGTATGCCAGAGATGCTAACGCCAACATCAGCGATTCAAGGTCGTGGATTAGGAAAAGATGTCGCACTGATTACAGATGGTCGATTTTCGGGTGCATCAAGAGGGATTTCAATTGGACATATTTCACCAGAAGCTGCAGAAGGTGGTCCACTGGCACTAGTGGCTAATGGAGATATTATTACGATTGATCTTCCAAATCGTACGATGAATGTCGAACTTTCTGAAGAAGAAATGGATAAGAGACGTCAAGTATTACCAGCGTTTGAACCGAAAATTAAGCGCGGTTGGTTAGCGCGTTATTCACACTTAGTAACGTCCGCTTCTACAGGTGGCGTTATGAAATTCTAATAATTCAAACTAATTAAATAATTAAAACGTTGATGAGGTAAAAGGTTTTGAAATTTATATTTTCAGAGAGCCGGGTTGCTGTGAGCCGGTAATATAATCAAAACTGACATCCCCTCGGAGTGGGTTATTAAACGCATTTTGCTATTAGATAACCTCGGGCGCATTCTTTTGTGCTCGTTAGATAAAGAATAGTTAATCTATTCAAGAGGTAGCAGTAAGTTGCTACGAATAAGGGTGGTACCATGAAAAGCTTTTTTCATCCCTACGCAGAGGTCTTTTTTGCGTGGGTGAAGAAGCTTTTTTATTATAAAGAAAATACAGATAGAAAAGGGAGGAGTATATCGATGAATGCTCAAGTTTCAACGACTACTGAGAACGACAAGCAATTAGAAAAAACAACTCCAACTCCGGAGCAATCTGACAAACCAAAAACAGGCGCTGATATTTTTATCGAATCATTGAAAAAACAACATGTTGAAATCATCTTTGGTTATCCAGGTGGGGCAGTTTTACCACTATATGATGCACTATATCGCAACCCAATTCGCCATATACTTGCTCGTCACGAACAAGGTGCTATTCATGCGGCAGAAGGTTATGCGAGGGTATCAGGTTTACCCGGTGTTGTTATTGCCACTTCCGGACCTGGGGCTACGAATCTTGTAACAGGTATTACTGATGCGATGATGGATTCTATTCCACTCGTAGTTTTCACCGGTCAAGTAGCAACGACGGTCGTAGGTACAGATGCCTTCCAAGAAGCGGATATTGTTGGTATTACACAACCAATTACAAAGCATAACTACCAAATAAAAGATGTCCAAGACCTACCGAGAATTGTAAAAGAAGCATTCCATATCGCCTCAACCGGTCGCAAAGGTCCAGTGTTAGTCGATATTCCAAAAGATATAGCAAACGCAGTATTTAATTTTGATCACTATGATGAAAATGAAGAAATCTATCTGCCAGGTTATCAGCCAACACTACAACCAAATTTTTTGCAGATTAAAAAGGCAATTGCTTTGATTGCACAAGCGGAGCAACCGGTCATCTTAGCTGGCGCTGGTATTTTAGCGGCTGATGCAGCGGGTGAATTAACTGAATTTATTGAAAAGTATAACTTACCAGTAACAAACACTTTACTAGGATTAGGCTCCATTGATGGTGAACATCCACAATTTTTAGGCATGGCTGGCATGCACGGGACATTTGCTGCAAATATGGCGATTAGTGAGTGCGATGTTCTGATTAATATTGGAGCACGCTTCGATGACCGCCTCACGGGTAATCTAGATTCTTTTGCACCAAAAGCAAAAATTATTCATATTGATATTGATCCAGCAGAGATTGGCAAAAATGTCGATACTGATGTACCAATTGTAGGTGATGCAAAACTTGCTTTACAAGCTTTATTGTCAAAAGATTTTGACAAAAAAGACACGCCGGCTTGGGAAGAATATTTAACGGAATGCAAAAATCAATTCCCATTATGGTATGACGCAGAGGCTGCAAATGGTGAAATTCTACCTCAGCAAGTGGTAGAACTTGTCGATCGTATCACGAAAGGTTCAGCTATTATGACAACCGATGTTGGGCAACATCAAATGTGGGCAGCACAATATTATAGTCATAGAAAAGACCATCAATGGGTAACATCCGGTGGACTTGGTACGATGGGATTTGGTTTCCCAGCTGCCATCGGAGCACAATTTGCTTTCCCAAACAAGAAAGTAATTTCGATTGTAGGTGATGCGGGCTTCCAGATGACGCTTCAAGAATTAGCATTATTAAAAGAGTTCAATCTACCTGTAAAAGTGATTATTTTAAATAACGCTTGCTTAGGTATGGTTCGTCAGTGGCAGGAAACATTTTATGAAGAACGCTATTCTTCATCGATGATTCCCGTGCAACCTGATTTCGTGAAATTAGCAGAGGCATACGGTGTAAAAGGATATCATTTCGATAATATCGCTACACTTGAGGCGGATTTAACTGCCGCAATTTTATCGGATGAGGCTGCATTAATCGATGTTCGTGTAAAACAACTGGAACTTGTGACACCGATGGTTGCACCAGGACAAGGTTTGGCTAACATGATTGGAGTGACAAAAGAATGAGAAGAGTAATTACCATCACAGTAATCAATCAGAGCGGTGTATTAAATCGCGTGACAGGGCTTCTTATGAAGCGTCAATTCAATATTGAAAGCATTACCGTCGGCCATACTGAAACAGAAGGTATGTCGAAAATGACATTTATTGTTAATGTGGATGAAGAACGTAAAATTGAACAACTTGTAAAACAAGTGTCTAAACAAATTGATGTCATTAAAGTGAATGATATTACAGACAAATCGATCGTAATGCGTGAATTAGCATTAATTAAAGTAGTAGCTCCACCGAATTTGCGTGCTGAAATCAATTCAATTGTCGATCCTTTTAGAGGTTCGATTATCGATATGGGTAAAAATGTTGTAACCTATCAAATTGTCGGAGATCCCGAGAAAATAGACGCATTTATTGAATTGATTAAGCCGTATGGCATAAAAGAGCTTACACGAACAGGTGTTACTGCCTTTGTACGTGATGCACAATTGAAACCAACAACGCAAATTTCGATTTTAAAATAATAAAAACAAACATATAGGGGGATATTAAAATGGTAAAAATGTATTATAACCAAGACATCAACGAAGCGGTATTAGAAGGTAAAAAAATTGCAGTAATCGGCTACGGTTCACAAGGACATGCTCACGCATTAAACTTGAAAGAATCTGGTTTTGATGTTTGCGTAGGTATTCGTGCCGGCGGTTCTGCTGAACGTGCAAAAAATGATGGTCTTGAAGTGAAATCTGTAAAAGAAGCAGCAAAAGAAGCAGATGTAATCATGATCTTACTACCGGATGAAAAACAAAAAGAAGTATATGACAATGAAATTGTTGAAGGCTTACAAGCAGGTAATGCATTAGTATTCGCACATGGTTTCAATATCCATTATGGTCAAATTGTTCCTCCAGCGGATGTGGATGTATTCTTAATTGCTCCAAAAGGTCCAGGACATCTAGTACGTCGTACATACCAAGCAGGCGCTGGTGTACCAGCTCTAATCGGTATTTATCAAAATGCTACTGGTAATGCAAAAGATCTAGCTCTTGCATGGGCTAAGGGCGTGGGTGCAGCACGTGCCGGCGTTTTAGAAACAACATTCAAAGAAGAAACAGAAACTGATTTATTCGGTGAACAAGCGGTACTTTGTGGTGGCGCTGTCGAATTAGTAAAAGCAGGTTTTGAAACATTAGTTGAAGCAGGATACCAACCAGAAATCGCTTACTTCGAATGTTTCCATGAATT
Source organism: Kurthia sibirica (assembly GCF_003143975.1). GTDB lineage: Bacteria > Bacillota > Bacilli > Bacillales_A > Planococcaceae > Kurthia > Kurthia sibirica. Next base: position 112,738 of record NZ_QFVR01000009.1, read on the forward strand.
AAAATTAATTGTTGACCTAATGTATGAAGGCGGAATTGCTAATATGAATTACTCCATTTCCGATACAGCAGAGTGGGGCGAATATGTTTCAGGACCACGCGTTGTTACTTCAGCTTCAAAAGCGGCAATGAAAGAAGTTTTAAATGATATTCAATCAGGTAAATTTGCGAAGGAATGGATTGCTGAAAATGATAATGATCGTCCACAGTATTCAGTAGCTAAAAAAGCTGTTGCAGATCATCAAATTGAAGAAGTCGGTGAAAAATTACGTGCAATGATGCCATTCGTTGGCTCAAAAGCTAATAAAGAAACAGTAAACGCAAAATAGTAACAAACTCTTGGCAGCAGGAGGGAAATCATCGTATGGTGATTTCCCAACCTAGCTGTTCAATACATAAGGTGCTATTTTCGCACGATTAGATTTTTAGGAGGAAAAACAAATGGAAAAGAAAATTACAGTATTACCTGGTGATGGAATCGGGCCGGAAGTTGTCACTGCAGCGGTGGAAGTATTACAAGCAATCGCAAAAAAATACAATCATATATTTCATTTTGCGTATGGCGCAATTGGTGGAACAGCTATTGACCAATTTAGCGACCCACTGCCACAGCAGACGATTGATTTAGGTGAAGAAAGCGACGCCATTTTATTAGGTGCTGTAGGTGGACCCAAATGGGATAATAACCCATCTGAATTACGTCCAGAACTAGGATTATTACGCATTCGTAAACATTTTGATCTCTTTTCAAATTTGCGCCCTGTTCAAGCCATTCCATCGATGCTCAAATCATCTCCACTAAAGGAAGATATCGTTAAAAACGTCGATCTTCTAATCGTTCGAGAATTAACGGGTGGTTTATACTTTGGCGAGCGTCATCGCACGCATGATGAAGCATTAGATTCGCTAACATATACGCGCCCTGAAATTGAACGCATTGTCGATAATGCATTTAAATTAGCACGTTTACGTCGGAAAAAATTAACATCGGTTGATAAGGCTAATGTCTTGGATACATCGCGTTTATGGAGAGAAATTGTCGAGGAGAAAAAAGCAAGCTATCCAGATGTGGAAGTGGAGCATAGTTTAGTTGATTCTACTGCCATGAAACTTATTACCGATCCTTCATCTTATGATGTTATTGTGACTGAAAATATGTTCGGAGACATTTTAAGTGATGAAGCATCGGTCATCACTGGTTCGCTTGGTGTATTGCCATCAGCCTCGATGCGTGGGGATCATTTTGGTTTATATGAACCTGTACATGGCTCTGCGCCAGAAATTGCTGGCAAAGGAATTGCGAATCCAGCGGCAACTATTTTATCGGCTGCCATGTTATTAAACTACTCTTTTGAATTAGCTGAGGAAGCAAAGGCGATTGAAAAAGCGGTGGCGGCAGTGTTTGAAAAAGGATATTTCACTGGAGATATGGCACCAAAAGGTACAACGGCTTTGTCAACAAATGATTGGACTGAAAAAGTCATCGCTGAGATCGATGCGAGTTTTGTCCGTGAAGAATCAAATTCTTACTAATTACAATGAGGTGAAAAAAGTGGGTAAAAATATTATTGAAAAAGTATGGCAACAACATATTGTTTATGAAGAACAAGGTAAGCCAGATTTACTGTATATTGATCTTCATCTCGTACACGAAGTAACTTCGCCACAGGCATTTGAAGGTTTACGTTTGGCTAATCGTCAGCTGCGCAGACCAGATTTGACTTATGCAACAATGGATCATAATGTACCAACAAAAAATTTACCGATTATTACCGATCCCATTGCTAAAAAGCAGATTATTACATTGGCAGATAATTGCAAAGAGTTTGGCGTGGAGTTGGCAGATATGGGTCATCCAGACCAAGGAATTGTTCATGTAATTGGGCCACAACTTGGTTTGACCCAACCTGGTAAAACAATTGTTTGTGGAGATTCCCACACGTCTACACATGGCGCGTTTGGTGCTATTGCTTTTGGGATTGGGACATCAGAGGTAGAGCATGTTATGTCAACGCAAACACTTTGGCAAGCAAAACCCAAAACATTAGAAATTCGCGTGACAGGTCAATTAGGTTTTGGTGTAACGGCAAAAGATATTATTTTAGCAATTATCGCTAAATTCGGCATTGATGTGGGTACTGGGCATATTGCTGAATTTACTGGAGATGCCATTCATCAATTATCTATGGAAGAACGAATGACTATTTGTAATATGTCTATTGAAGCGGGTGCAAAGGCAGGGTTGATTAGCCCGGACGCTATTACGATCGACTATATTAGAGGTCGAAAGTATGCACCTAAAGGGGAGGCGTTTGATCAAGCTGCTGTGGAGTGGTTAGCATTAGCTTCTGATGACGATGCGCTATATGATCGTACTGTAACAATTGATACATCTGAAATTGAGCCATTTGTCACATGGGGAACAAATCCTTCTATGGGTACGGGTATTTCAAACACAGTACCCTTTGCAGCTGATTTTGAAGATGAATCGGACAAACAAGCATTACAAAAAGCATTAGCTTATATGGACTTACAAGAAGGAACGCCTATTTCAGAAATAGCAATCCAACATGTATTCATCGGCTCCTGTACAAATTCACGTATGCATGATTTGCGTGCAGCTGCTGAAGTGATTAAAGGACGCAAAGTAGCCAAAGGTGTAACAGCAATTGTCGTACCGGGCTCCAATACGGTTAAACAGCAAGCAGAAGCGGAAGGGTTACATGAACTATTTTTAAATGCTGGTTTTGAATGGCGTGAGACAGGATGTTCCATGTGTTTAGCTATGAACGATGATGTTGTGCCAGCGGGCGAACGTTGTGCTTCAACTTCAAATCGTAATTTTGAGGGTCGTCAAGGTGCTGGAGCACGAACACATCTTGTCAGTCCACCAATGGCAGCAGCAGCAGCCATTGCAGGACATTTTGTTGATGTTCGAGAAGTGATGAATATACCAGTTTAAAGGAGGAGTTCATGATGGAACCTATTAATAAAGTGAAGAGTGTTTTAACACCTTTAAATAGAAAAAATGTCGATACTGATCAAATAATTTCAAAAGAGTTTTTAAAACGCATTGAGCGTACAGGATTCGGTGAGTTTGTCTTTTATCATTGGCGTTTTGATGCGAATGGCAATAAAATAGAGGATTTTGTGTTAAATCAGTCGAAGTACGATGGTTCGAAAATACTTTTGGCACATGATAATTTTGGTTGCGGGTCGTCCCGTGAACATGCACCATGGGCTATTTTAGATTATGGCTTTACGGTGGTCATTGCCCCTAGTTTTGCTGATATTTTCCACAATAATTGCTTTAAAAATGGTATTTTACCGATTGTTTTACCTGTTGAAATAATTGAAACATTACTTGCAACAGCAGAGAATCAAACAATTGAAGCGGATATTTCATTAGAGAATCAAACGATTAAAGCAGTAGGCCAATCTTATCATTTTGAAATTGATCCGTATTATAAAAAAATGTTAATCAATGGCTGGGATGAAATTTCACTAACTTTCCAATATGAAGAACAAATTGCAGCTTTTGAAGCCAAGAAATCGTTAACCGTCTAATGATGAGTAGTATGTCGCGTTAACCGATTTAAAATAATAGGTCGTATGGAGATAATTTTTATATAGTTTTATGAAAATGAGGTTGCCTTCGATTGTATCAGATGCTATACTGACGTCAGTAATTACATAAAAAGTGCTAGGAGTGCTGGTGTTGCCAGCTGAGATAGAGACGTGAGCTCTGGATTCTTTCATACCTGATCTAGTTCGTACTAGCGTAGGGAAGTGGCATTATATTTGGGGATACCAAATATATAGCCACTTCATTGTAAAATGAAGTGGCTTTTTTATGCGATTTTAACGAGGAGGTTCTTTATGACATACAGTATTCAATTTGACGATTTATCGTTTTCGTATGAAAATCATGCAATCGTCAAAAATTTAAACCTGACAATTAACAAAGGGCAATTCGTCAGTATTATTGGACCGAGTGGCTGTGGTAAAACAACGCTTTTTCGCTTGATTAGTCATTTAGAAAAACCGACAACTGGTACGGTGAAAAAGCATGATGAAGCGATTGGTTATATGCCACAAAAGGATTTACTCATGCCTTGGAGAAGCGTTATTGACAACGTAATACTACCATTACAATGTCAGGGGATAGATAAAAAAACAGCGAAAATTCAAGCGACAGCTCTACTGGAAGAAGTGGGTCTAATTGATTATCAACATCAGCGTCCAAAAGATTTATCGGGTGGCATGCGCCAACGTGTTTCCTTTAGTCGTGCTATGTTAGCAGCAGGAACTATTTTATTATTAGATGAACCATTTAGTGCGCTCGACGCTTTGACAAAAATGGAATTACAAGATTGGTTAAAGCAACAGCTTGTAACACTTGATCAGACGGTTGTCTTTATTACGCATGACGTAGAAGAAGCAATTTATTTATCGGACACCATTCTTGTCATTACCGACAAACCTATACAATTTGTTATACAAAAAAAATACCAAATGCAAAAGAAAGAAATCGACAAGATTTGCAACGCCCTCATTTAATCGCTTTAAAAGAAGAATTACTTCAATTATTGAAGGGAGGGGAAAAACGGCATGCTTAAGAAAAATACCCCAGCAATCGTAGTAGGTGTATTTTTATTAATTGTTTGGGAGATGGGTGCTCGTATACTAAATGCCATGTATATATTACCATCTCCCACTGCGATTCTTCAAAAGCTGTGGGAATTTAGAAAACCGTTGTTTTTAGTACATGCACCGGCAACAGTTGAGATTTTAGTAATTGGTTTGCTCATTGCAATTATGTTGGGCTTACTTGTAGCTTTTGCGATGTCAGCAAACAGTTGGATAGAAAGAGCATTTTACCCATTGCTCATTCTTTCTCAGACCATTCCAATTACGGCATTAGCTCCTATTTTCGTATTATGGTTTGGTTATACGATTTGGAGCAAAATATTGGTGACAGTACTTATTACTTTTTTCCCGATAGCCGTCAATACCTTTGATGGTTTACAATCGACGAAAAAGGACTATGAAGAGCTTCTCTTAACTTTTGGTGCTTCAAAATGGCAACAAGTCATATATTTACAGTTGCCAAGCGCATTACCTACTATTTTTACAGCACTAAAAATAGCTGTGCCATTAAGTATAATCGGTGCGGCTATCGGAGAATGGCTAGGCGCTCAAACTGGGCTGGGCTACTTTAGTAAACGGATGATGACACAACTGGATGGCGCGGGTGTTTTCGCGCCAATCGTTTTATTATCACTGATGGCTATTATCTCCGTTGCACTATTGTCCGTTATTGAGAAAAAGTACATAAATTGGAGGAAAGATTAATGAAGAAATTCATCGTATTCTGTTTATTATTATGTTCTGCTGTTGCACTAACGGCATGTGGTGATTCGGTAGCAAAGGAAAACAAAAAAGGTCTAAAAGAAGTATCTGTCATGCTCGACTGGTATCCGAACGCAATCCATAGTTTCTTGTATGTAGCAATTGACAGGGGCTACTTCAAAGAGGAAGGTCTAGATGTGACACTGCAATTCCCATCAAATCCAACGGATCCTCTAACCTTAACGGCAGCAGGTCAATCAACATTTGGAATTTATTATCAACAAGATGTTATTATTGCACAAGCAAATGAAGGAATTCCGATTAAATCCATCGGTCCAATTGTCCGCTCACCATTAGATCAACTCATGTCTTTAACGGAAACAAATATTAAAAGACCACGTGATTTAGAAGGTAAAAAAATTGGCTTTAATGGCACACCATTGGGAGAAGCTACGATAAAAAATATGGTAAAAACAGATGGCGGGGATCCATCAAAAATTGAATTAATCGATGTAGGTTTTGAAATCGTCTCGGCATTGATTACAAAACAAGTAGATGCGATTACAGGGGGATTGATTAATCATGAACTTCCTGTTTTAGAACATAAAGGCTATGCGATTTCAACCATCAATCCTTCTGATTATGGTGTGCCAAAAAGCTATTCAATGGTTTTTGTAGCGGGCGATAAAATAATCAACAAAGAGCCGAAAACTGTGCAAGCGTTTTTACGCGCAGCAAATAAAGGCTTTGATTTTGCTGAAAAAGAACCCGAACAGGCACTGGGTTTATTATTAAAACATCAAGAAAAGGATAATTTCCCATTAACAAAATCAATTGAACAACAAAGTTTAGCTCTCTTAAATAAACTAATGGCAACAGATGATGCCGCATTTTTATCTGACGAAGATGTCAATTGGGATGAACAAAGTAAATGGCTAAAGGAGCAGGGGATTGCGGAAAAAATAGTTCCAGCAAATGAGTTGTATAGCCCATTTGAAAGATGAAGATTCATATTATAACGGATGATGTGGTCCAAGAACAACGTTTAATAGACTATGCGCTAGCAACGCAACATATGATTGACTATTTGCATATTCGATTGTATGACTATGACGCGGCTCAGCTGTTTAACGTAACGACAAAACTGATGGCATCTGGTTTTCCGCGACAGAAGCTCGTCATACATGATCGCATCGACGTGGCAATTGCTTGTGGTATTTCTACCGTACAATTGGGCTATCGCTCGATGGATGTTGCGACAGTACGCAATAGTTTCCCACAATTAACCATTATTGAATCGGTTCATAGTGTAGAAGAAGCCAATACTAGTAAGGCAGATATCGTGTTATTTGGTCATATTTTCCCAACTGCTAGTAAGCAAAATCTGCCGACACGTCAGCTGAGTGATCTCACGCAAATAGCAAAAGAAATGATTGTAATCGGTGGTATAAAACCATCAAATATTCATAAATTACAAAGTTATAATGTGGCGATTATGTCAACATTTTGGCAATCAGATGAGCCAATCACACTGATTCATAATTATAAAGAGGGGATGGGAAAATGAAATCATATGATGTTGTAATAGTAGGGGGTGGCGTTATCGGCAGCTCCATCGCCTACCATTTAGCACAACAAAACCTAAGAATTGCATTAATTGATAAGGGAGAAATTGGTCGAGAGGCATCAGCTGCTGCAGCTGGTTTACTTGGTGTTCAGGCAGAATGGACGAGTGATGACCCTTTTTTTGAAATTGCTCAACGCAGTAGAAAGCTTTTTCCACAATTAGCAGAAACTATTCGTCATATGACGGGAATAGATATCGGCTATGAACAAAAAGGTATTTATCGCGTGGCCTTTAATGAGGCTGAAATGGCAAATATTATCACCATAAAAGAGTGGCAAAGTGCATATGGAGAGAGGTTTGATATGCTAAACACAAGGCAATTATTGCAAAGGGAAAAACAACTGAATACGTCCCTTATAGGAGGTGTATTTTGTCAGGATGATGGTCATGTATTAGCACCCAAATTAACGCAAGGGTTAGCACTAGCAGCTTCTTATTTACAAGTAGAAATAATTGAATATTGCGAAGTTTTAAGTATCTTGAAAAAAGAAAGACAGGTAACAGCTATTCACACGACGTTAGGTAATATTGAAACGAGTCATGTTGTAATTGCTAGTGGCGCTTTTAGCAATCAGTTACTACGTGATTTTAAAATTGATGTCTTTCCAGTGAAAGGTGAAGTAATTCAACTGTATTCTAATGAACCAATGATCACAGCGCCTATTTTTAATGAACGTTTTTATATTGCACCAAAAAGAGGAGGGCATTATATTCTTGGCTCTACCATGCTTGAAAATGATTATTCAAAAGATGTAACTGCTGGTGGTATACAGCAGATATTACAGCATGCTTTCGCTTTAATCCCTAGATTAGAAAAGGCTACTTTTAAAAATCATTGGAGTGGATTACGACCACACTGTACAAATAATCAACCATTTATAGACGAACACCCATCGATTAAAGGACTGTACGCAGCAATTGGTCACTACCGCAATGGCATATTATTAAGTGCCGTTACAGGTGAACTGATTGCTCATAAGATAAAGGAGGCGAGAGAAAATGAAGTTAATGGTTAATGCTCAACAGCTGGTTATTGAAAATATTCAAACGATTGAACAGTTACTACTTCATTTAGAATTATCGTCTAAAATAATGATTGTTGAATTGAATGGTCAAATAATCCAGCAGCTGAATTATAACAATAAAATAGCAGAGGGCGATGTTTTTGAAATCGTTACTTTTGTAGGGGGCGGCTAATATGTTAAAAATTGGTCAGTATGAAATCGAATCAAGGTTATTGCTAGGAACGGGGAAGTTTCCTAATTTTAGTATGCAAAAACAAGCAATTGCGAGATCGGGAGCAAAAATTTTAACGTTTGCTGTAAGAAGAATGGCACTGTTTGATGCGGAACAGCCTAATTTATTACAAGAATTAGATTTGAATAATTATTTGTTTTTGCCAAATACAGCAGGAGCTAAAACAGCAGAAGAAGCCGTTCGTGTTGCAAAGTTAGCACGCGCTTCAGGACTTTGTCATATGGTGAAGGTTGAGGTTATTGGTTGCAATGAAACATTGTTACCAGATCCAATTGAAACGTATCGTGCGTGTGAACAATTAATAGCAGAAGGATTTACCGTATTACCCTATACATCAGACGATGTTGTATTAGCACGTAAATTACAAGAATTAGGCGTACATGCTATCATGCCGGGTGCTTCTCCCATAGGTAGTGGACAAGGTATTATCAATCCATTAAATCTATCGTTTATTATCGAACAAGCGACTGTACCAGTCATTGTGGATGCAGGGATTGGCTCCCCAGCGGATGCTGCATATGCAATGGAGATTGGAGCAGATGGTGTATTATTGAATACAGCAGTTAGTGGTGCCAAAGATCCAGTGAAAATGGCGGATGCCATGCGTTTAGCAGTCGAAGCAGGGCGACTTGGTTATGAGGCAGGTCGGATAGATCAGAAAAAATACGCAACTGCTTCTAGTTCAATGAAGGGGCTACCTCATTATGGATGAACGATATTCTAGGCAAGTACGATTTGCTCATATTGGAAAAACAGGTCAACAACGAATAATTGATAGTCATGTTTTGATTGTAGGATTGGGCGCGCTGGGTAGTCAGTGCGCTGAGTTATTAGTAAGAGCAGGAATCGGTCATTTATACGTAGTTGATCGCGATTACGTTGATGTCAGTAATTTACAAAGACAAACATTGTATAGTGAACAAGATGCATTGCAGGGCATACCCAAAGCAATTGCTGCCAAAAATAGATTGTCTGCGATCAATAGTAGTATTGAAATAAAAGCTTTTGTAGAAGATGTTACACCCTCTTTTTTACAACAATTTACGAAAGTTGATATTATAATTGATGCCACAGATAATTTTGATATTCGCTTTATGCTTAATGATTTTGCCTATAAATATAAAATACCCTGGATTTATGGAGCATGTGTTGCTTCCTATGGTGTAAGCAATACATTTTTACCGGAGCAACAACATGCATGTTTGCGCTGTCTAATGAAAAAAATACCATTAGGTGGTACTAGTTGTGATACGATGGGTGTTATTTCATCTGTTGTATCACAGGTTGTCAGTTGGCAAGTGACAGAAACACTAAAAATCATAGTTGGGGATTATGATGCATTACGTGGGACACTTCAGTCGGTTGATCTATGGGCGAATGACTATGCAAGCATAGATGTTCGAACACTTGTAGACCAATCCTGTACGAGTTGTTCTTCAAAAGCAACCTATCCTTATTTAATAGAGGAGCAACAAGTGAAGGTAGCTATCTTATGTGGGCGTGATACGGTGCAAATTCGTTCGCATCACTTGAAAAATATTGATTTACAGCAAGTGAAAAAAACAGTGACAGCAAGCATTACAATGGCAAATGACTATTTGATTGCATTCATGGATGAAGAACAAAAAGTTGTTGTATTTTTAGATGGTCGCGTCTTTATTCACCATACAAGTGATATGATAGTAGCAAAAAAGATTTTTTATCGCCATTTTAGTTAGCATTGTATAGTATACTGCTGTAGAGGTGAAAGTATTGATTAACTATATAAATCCACAGCAGCATGATGCACAACAAATCGTCGATTTTTATAATAGTGTTGGCGGAGAAACATCTTATTTAAGTTTTGGTGCCAATGAGTACCCATTATCTGTTGAGCAACAACGTCAAGAAATGGCTGCAACAGCATTCGATTGTCAGCAATTGATGATTCTTGCAAAAGACGAGGATCGGATTGTTGGAATTGGTACGATGTCAACATCTTCCAAAGCAAAATCACGCCATGTAACAGAACTAGGTATCGTCGTTTCTAAAAACTATCAAAATCAAAAAATTGGTCGCAATATAATGGAAAAAATGATTGCGTGGGCTGAATCAAATCAAATTATAGAAAAAATACAGCTGGATACACGTGCGGATAATATTTTAGCGGTCTCATTATACATGAAATTAGGTTTTGTCGTTGAGGGGATCTTAAAAAATACAACTCTATTTGAAGGTAAATATTATGATCTCTATGTTATGGGCAAACAACTGTAATGTTTCTTATAGGTCTAAATAATCATTTTAAAAACCATGCAATATTATGTGAATTAAAAGATAGTTTCCTTTGAGAAACAATGGCGAAAAATGAGCGTAAAAAGAAGACGGTAATCCTTGATATATAAAGGATACCGTCTTTTTTAAATTAAAATTCAATATAAACAAAAAAATTTCCTTCGGGAAAAAATTTTTAAATAAGCTAAAATAGCTTTTATTAGGAAAAAATCTTTGCATAGACTAAGAGTAACTTCGTTTGGTACGATGTTCTAACATATTAAAAAAGTAAAGTGTTGTTGGAGGGGAAATAATGCCAAAACGTCAATCAATGTTAGCTGCTTGGATCAGTGTCATAAGCAATGTATGTCTAACGATTATTAAAATTGTTTGTGGTGTGCTATTTAAAAGTCAAGTACTGCTGGCGGACGGTATACATAATGCAGCGGATGTTGTTGCATCAGGCGTATCACTAGGGTCAATGAAAATTTCCAATCAACCAGCAGATGACGATCATCCCTATGGACATGGTAAAGCGGAGGTATTATCCTCCGCTTTTGTCGCGATTATTTTATTTTTAGCTGCTTTGTATATTGCATACGGCTCTATTTTAGCGTTATTTAATCCATCATTTGAAGCACATTGGATTGCTTTTGTTGCAGCCATCGTGTCACTGGTATGGAAATTAGTACTCTACAAATATACGATGACAATCGGTCGTCGAGAAAAAAGTAATGGCTTAATTGCGACAGCTTATGACCATTTAGCAGATGTCTATGCATCTTTAGCAGCAGTGATCGGTATTGGTCTATCCTTAGCGAATACGTTTATTACGATTCCTTTTGCACAATATGCCGATCCAGTTGCAGGTATTATCGTCGCAGTACTTATCATTCGCCTTTCGATTACAATGATAAAAGATTCAACGGCCATCTTAATGGAAGCAAGCTTACCGATGGAGCGTAATGCACAGTATGCAGAAGTTGTTGCAGCAAATGAATTCGTCAAAAGAATTGATAGTATTCGTGCACGTACACATGGTCATTATGTACTTGTTGATGTGCGCGTTGGTGTTCCGGCGACCTTATCGGTTCAACAAGGTCATGATGTTTGCAAACAGTTGAAGTCTCAATTAAAGGCGATGGATGAAGAAGTAAGTGAAGTACTTGTTCACTTGAATCCGTGGTATCCTCCAGAACCAACAATAGAACAACACCAACAAGCGAGCCACTAGTGGTTCGCTTTTTTACTGTCAATACTTGACTTCATATTGTATCGGTTATATAGTGAATATATGAACAGATACTCATATAAAGGAGCTGAGGAAATGATGGAACAGAAAAATAATAAGAAAATACTATTTATTTCCTTTCTTATAATCACATTGTATATGGCTGTCGAAATGGTTGGTGGTTTTTGGACAAATAGTCTGGCACTATTATCTGATGCAGGGCATATGTTGAGTGACTCGATTTCATTAGCAATTGCTTTAATTGCATTTAAATTAGCAGAAAAAGCATCAAACTATGGTAAAACATATGGCTATAAACGTTTTGAAATATTGGCTGCTGTTCTAAATGGTGTGACGCTGATTCTCATCGCCCTCTTTATATTTTATGAAGCTGTCCAGCGCTTCGCCAATCCACCAGAAGTTGCAACGACAGGGATGTTGATTATTAGTACTATTGGTTTAATTGTCAACATAATCGTTGCCTTTATTATGTTACGTGGGGCGGATACGAAAGATAATCTCAATATGCGCGGTGCATACTTACATGTAATTTCGGATATGCTTGGCTCAATCGGTGCTATTATTGCCGGTTTACTTATTTTATTCTTCGGATGGGGTTGGGCAGATCCAGCAGCGAGCATAGTTGTTGCGATGCTTGTTTTACGCAGTGGCTTTAAAGTAACAAGCGCGTCATTGCATGTATTGATGGAGGGCACGCCAAAAGATATGGCAGTGGACCAGATTGTTGATATTATTAGTGAAAATAGTGAAGTACAGGGTGTACATGACCTTCATATTTGGACGATTACATCCGGTTTCAATGCGTTATCTTGCCATATTGTTGTGGAAGATACAATGACGATCGCTGATAGTACGCTACTATTGAAAAAAATTGAACACGATTTATCACATGCGAATATTCACCATACGACGCTACAATTAGAAGCGGCATCACAATCACATGGTAATTTATTATTTTGTACTAAACGAGCGGAAGTTGATCCACATGCAGGACATAATCATTAAGAGAGGAGTGAAATAGTGACTCATCAATGTGATTCATATAATTTAGATGAAGAAACTCTATTCGTTGTTACACAAACATTCAAAGCACTAAGCGACCCAACGCGCATCCGTATTTTAAACTATCTATGTGGCAAAGAGAAATCCGTAAATGATATAGCCAATTCTCTGGAGTTAAGTCAATCTGCTGTTTCACATCAACTGCGATTTTTGAAAAATCTCCGATTGGTCCGCTTTAGAAGAGAGGGCACAACCATGTATTATGCGCATGATGATGATCATATCATTAACTTGATGCATCAAGCAATCGATCATGCAAAACACTAATTAAATAAAAAACGAGTAACAGCGCCATTGCCGATGACTAAAAGTAATGGCGCTTTTTGTATAGGTACTTAAAAAAGGATTGTCAGCGATACCCTGACTCTGTTACTGTAAAATGACTGGACAGAGTAGGAGGAACGAAGATGAATATAAGCAAAGATGCTACAATACACTCCCCAGAAATTCAGGCAATAAATAAAAAGATTATGCGCATTGTAATTATGTCTCAAATGCTTGGAGGAGCAGGGTTAGCAGCAGGTATTACAGTCGGAACATTAATCGCAGCACAAATGCTTGGTACAGATCGTTATGCAGGTGTTCCTGTAGCATTATTTACGGCAGGGTCAGCAATCGGAGCTTTGGTAGTCGGAAAAATAACGCAACAGCGAGGTAGGCGATTAGGTTTATCTAGTGGCTTTTTTCTAGGTGGAATCGGAGCATTACTCATTATTTTATCAACTGTTATTGACAGTATACCCTTATTATTTTTAGCGTTGATTGTTTATGGTTTTGGCACATCTACTAATTTACAAGCACGTTATGCTGCGACGGATTTAGCTCTACCAAATAAACGGGCAACAGCGGTGAGTATTGCCATGGTATCGACGACACTAGGAGCTGTGGTGGGTCCTAACCTTGTGACACCCATGAGTTTTGTAGCAAAAGCAATCGGCATACCAGAGTTAGCGGGAATATTTATCGTTGCCGCCGCCGCTTTTTTATCTGCTGGGTTCGTATTGTTTTTGTTTCTAAGACCCGACCCGTTTTTAATCGCTCAAAAAATAGATTTGCAACAAGCGGCGAAATCGATGGGCGAAATACGCGTAAACTGGAATAAAAAAAGAGTTGTTATTGGCGCTGTTATCATGATTGCAACCCAGATTGTCATGGTATCGATCATGACGATGACGCCACTACATATGCAGCATCATGGACAGGCAGTGGGAGCTATTGGACTGGTCATTGGCTTTCATATTGCTGCAATGTATTTACCGTCCTTACTGACGGGCAGGCTCGTTGAAAAAATCGGCACGACCTATATGGGCATTGTAGGAGGGGGCGTTTTAGTCATTTCAGCAATCGTGACATTATTTGCTTCAGGTGAGTCATTACTCGCATTAACTATTGGGTTAATCTTACTTGGCATAGGCTGGAATTTCGGCCTTATAAGTGGTACGACAGCCGTCGTTGATGGTACCGATGTTGCAATGCGACCTAAAATACAAAGTCGCATTGATGTTTTTATCGCTATTTCAGGCGCTTCAGCAGGTATCTTATCGGGTGTCGTGGTCAATTATTCAAGCTATGCCGTTTTGTCAATTGTCGGCCTTGTCATCTCCAGTATGCTGATCGTAATTGTTGTACTGACGCGTGAAAAAAATTAGAATTGATCATGAGTTACATAAGTTAACTTGAAGATCTAAGTATTAATTAGTAGTTTGATGAAGAGTAGTAAGTATTCTTCATCAAATTTACTCGTTTAGATTTTTAATGATAAAAAATCATGATACTTTTTATGGTGCAAAAATGGTCATCATTGTGTATGATGATAATAGTTATAAAATTCAGAATATTCAATCTTATATTTGTGAATACTTTATTTATGGGTAGCAAGCTTCCTGACAGGGTGATTTCTGGACGAAATGCAGTGCGCCTTGTAGGTAAAACTACAATAGAACGGATGAAAAGCGCCTGTCGAAGTGGACAGTTGCGCTTTTTTTATTTCACATCTGAAGGGAGGGGAGTTGGAGAGATCCAACACGTAGCGATGGTCAAGGCGAGAAATCACAATTTTTATCGAAGTAACCTAAAAAGGAGGAGTTAATTTGTTTATCGAAATTAAAGATGTGAATCATGTACGTTATTTAACTTTAAATCGACCGAAAGCAATGAATACGATGACCTATGAATTCATTCAACAATTAGTAGATGCCTTTGATATATGTAAACGTGATGAACATATAAGAATTGTCGTATTATCTGGATCTGGGCGTGCTTTTTGTGCAGGGGATGATTTAAAGGGGATGGATTCAGAAAAAGAGCCAACGCCGGGAAATGCACAAAATGCAGCTGAAAAAGGATATTTACGTGTCGTAAAAGCAATTCGATCTTTAAACAAACCCGTCATTGCAAAAGCACATGGTTTTGCTCTTGGAGCAGGTCTTGACATATTACTTGCTTGTGATTTTATTATTGCGGAAGAAAAAACGAAGGTCGGATTAGTGTTTGTCAAACGGGGTTTAGTTTCAGGAACGGCACTTTTATCAACCTTACTCCCTTATCAAAAAGTAACGGAAATTCTATTTTTAGGTACTACTTTTGATATGGCTGAATTACATAGATTAAATCTTATTTATAAAATGGTACCCTTAGAGCAATTAGAACAAGCGGTAGATGATTTAATTATTCTATTAACTGAAAATTCATTTTTTGCTATCGGTTTAACAAAACGTGTGTTGAATGAAAATATTGGGCAAACATTACAAGAGCGTTTTAATAGTCAAAATGTGATTGTATCAAACTTATTTCATTCGACTGATATGATGGAAGGTATGCAATCATTTGTCGAAAAAAGATTGCCCAATTATACAGATGTATAAAAAAGTAGATAGAAAAGTGAATGAGGTGTGAATATGAAGAAAAATATACGATTTACTGTCTTATGTATAGTATTTGCATTGTTATCTGCTTGTTCAAATAGTGGAGATACCACTAAGATTGAAAAAGTAAAATCAACGATGACGGTTGCTTATGAAGTGGATACGAGTAGTTTTGACCCCATTTTAAGTACCTCTGGCGGAGATCATGTCATTCAATGGCCTATTTATGAATCCTTAATCAACTTTGATGCTAATTTAAATCCTAAGCCTGGTTTAGCAAAATCATGGGAAATCGTTAATGAAAAGAAAATTACAATGAAATTAGAAGAAAATGTAGTATTTCATGATGGGACGCCATTTAATGCCCAAGTAGTGAAAGAAAATATAGAACGGATGAATAGTAAAGATTCACTAAACCATGATATTCGTACAATTGATCAAGTAGTAGCTGTTGATGAATACACGGTAGATTTTCTCTTGAAAGTTCCAGATGTTTCGATCTTGATGGCTTTAGCGGATAGAGGTGGCATGATGACATCACCTAAAGTTTTCAACAATAAAGAAAAGGGATTATCAGAAAACCCAGTTGGAACAGGGCCTTTTAAATTTAAATCAAGAGTACCAAATGCAGAAGTTGTTTATGAAAAAAACAAAGAATATTGGGGGGCGGATAAGGCCAAGGTAGAGCAATTAATCATTAAAGTGATGGCGGATGAAAACGCACGAATGAATGCGTTGCGTTCTGGTGAAATCGATTTTATGAGTGGTGTAGCACCCTCAAATATTCATGCGATGAAGAAAAATAACAATTTGAAAGTAGAAGGCGATACTACGCTGAACTTCAAGATGCTCTATATTAATAATAGTTTTGATATTGTCAAAAACAAGGATATTCGCCTCGCAATACTGTATGCAATAGACCGACAACAACTTGTAAAAGTAGTGAATTTTGGGCAAGGTGAGCCGGCATCTCAAGTCGTTCCATCTAGTCATTGGGCATATATAGATGATTTTACAATTTCGTTTAATGTTGAAAAATCAAAAGAACTAATCGTTCAATCAGGTATTTTAGCACCAAAACTGGAAATTAATCATTATACGAGAGCTTTTGAAACACGCTTAGCTGAAGTACTTAAAACACAACTAGAGACAGCTGGTTTTACTGTCAAACTCAATGGTATGGAAACAATCTCAGCAGTAAATGGATTTTTCAAAGAGAAGAATGCACCCATTTTCTTATCTGAGTGGACGGGTAGAACGGATGTCCAAATGCCAATAAAATCATTGTTTTCAAGAGATAGTTTTTTCAATACAGGAGCCAGTGCTTCTGATCGATTAGAAGCATTAATTGAAAGAGGCTCAAAAACATTTGACGAAAAAAAGCGCAAAGAAATTTATAAAGCAATTTATGAGCAAGGTTTCTTAAAAGAAGCCATTTTTATACCGATAATGGCACCCACCATCTCAGTTGCTTTTCATAAAAATGTCATTGGATATGAGCCAAATATTACAGGGAAAGTACTATTTTCAAAACTTGGCTTTAAAGATGAAAAATAAATGAGGCAGGTATACAAATGAAAAGAAACGACTCGATCATTATCTTTTTAGTAGCCGTGTTGTTATGTATATGTGTAGCTTGTATGAATAAAAATAATGGGGTGAAAAAATCAAAAACGAATGAGGTTATGAAGGTGGGCTATGAGTTAGATGTTACTAATTTCGATCCTACTTTGAGTGGTTCCGGTGGAGATCATGTTATTCAGTGGCCGATTTATGATACATTAATCCGGTTTGATGATAAGCTTGATCCTTTGCCCGGACTAGTAAGGGAATGGCAATTAATTAATAACAAGACAATACGATTGAAATTAGAGGAAAATGTAAAGTTTCATGATGGGACGTCTTTTAATGCGACTGCTGTAAAAATTAATATAGAGCGGATGAATAGTAAAGAATCAATTATTAGGGATTTACAGAATATTAAACTTGTTCATGTGATGAGTGACTTTCTTGTAGAACTTCAATTGAAAAAACCAGATAGTTCGATTTTGATGGCATTATCTGACCGAGGAGGTATGATGGTGTCTCCGAAAGCTATCGCTAATAAAAATCATAATCTATCGGAAAATCCAGTGGGGACTGGGCCATTTAAATTTGAGTCACGGGAACCAAATGCTGAAATTATCTATACGAAGAATCATACATATTGGTCTGAAAAAGAAGCAAAAGTCGAAAAATTAATTATTAAAGTGATGGCTGATGAAAATGTGCGTATGAATGCTCTACGTTCAGGCGAACTTGATTTTATCATCGGTATTAGCCCGACAAATATCGCGTCTTTTGAAAAAAATAACAATTTTAATATAGTTGGTGATGTGGCATCGAGTTTTAAAGTGTTATTTATTAATGCAGATTTAGGTATTATGAAAAATAAAGATATTCGTCTGGCGATGCAATATGCAATAAACCGTGATCAGTTAGTACAAGCATTGAATTTTGGACGGGGAAAAGCGGGACATCAAGTATTCTCAGAGAAACATTGGGCATATATAGATGATTTTGAAATCCCGTATAATCCTCAAAAAGCAAAAGAACATATAAAAAAATCAGGAGTAACAGATTTACAGATGACCTTCACTTATTATTCAAAGTCCTATGAAACTAGATTGGCTGAGCTATTACGTACACAATTGGAGATGGTGGGCTTTAAAGTAAAACTAGAAGGAATGGAAACGGTAGCAGCTGTGAATTACTTTTTTGGTGAGAAGAGGGGGGAAGTACTAGTAGCTGAATGGACTGGTAGAACAGATGCTCAGATGGCGATGTTTTCTCTATTTTCAAGGGATAGTTTTTTCAACACTGGCGGTAATTCCACAGATGAAATTGAACAATTAATAAACGAAGGTGCGTCTACAAATAATAAAAATAAGAGGAAATTAGTGTACGAGAAGATACAAAAAAAAGCTTATTTTGAAGAAGCGATTATCATACCAATTATTTTTCCACCAGCCATGGTTGCCTATAATAAAAAGGTAGTCGGTTATGAAGCAAATATATATGGCAAGGTTTTATTTTCTCAACTGGGTTTTAAATGACCGAAATTTGTGATGAGGGAGGCTTAACATGTTCAAGCTAGTAGTAAGAAGATTATTATATGCTATCCCCATGATTATTATCACCACATTTATCGTCTTTTCATTTATCTTATTAATCCCTGGTGACCCAGCTCTCACCATACTTGGAGATAATGCAACAGATGAAACCATTGCATTATTAAACGCTGAATTGGGCTTGGATCGTCCTATCTATATTCAATACTTTGAATGGATTTCGAATGCACTACAAGGGGATTTAAGAAAATCAATTTTCACGGGTCAAGAAGTAAGTGAAGCGGTATTCGGACGCCTAGGTATTACGATTCAACTTGTGTTGTATGCTGTTTTTATTGCGACTGTTGCTGGTATGTTTTTAGCGGTTATTTCAATTTTTTATCACAATACACTAATTGATTATATTGCACGTTTTATAAGCACTCTAGGAACCGCAATTCCCAATTTTTGGTTGGCTTTAATTTTAGTGATGGTCTTTACTTTCACGTTTACATTATTTCCAGCGACAGGTTTTACATCTTTTTTTGACAGTCCACTGGGCTTTTTAAAGAGTGCAACTTTACCAGCGGTATCATTAAGTTCTGCGGGAGTGGCTCAAATCACGAGGCAACTACGTTCTTCTTTGATTGAAGTGATGGAGTCGGACTATATTCGAACAGCTTATTCTAAGGGGTTGAGAAAAATGACTGTCATTAGCTCGCATGCGGTTCAAAATGGTATGTTACCTGTGATTACTTCAATCGGACTCTTATTTGGTAATATGCTTGGAGCAACGGTTGTTGTTGAAACGATTTTTGCGATTCCAGGCATTGGACAATTAGCTGTTAATTCTATATTGCAACGTGATTTTATCATGTTGCAAGGGGTTGTATTAGTAATGATTTTCTTTGCCATTCTTATTAATTTTATCATTGATCTATTGTATTCTATTTTGGATCCTAGAATTGAATTGAAATAGGAGGCGCGCTGATGAGATTCAATCTAGTTTTTCGTCGATTCATGGGTGAAAAAATAGCTGTTATAAGTGCTATTTATTTACTATTCATTTTATTTTGTGCTTTATTTGGGAATGGATTACTACCTTTTGCCCCAAATACATCTGATTTTGACCATATACTTAGCGCCCCATCCGCTACACATTGGTTAGGGACGGATGAGTTAGGACGAGATATTGTCAGTCGCCTAGTAGCGGGTTCTAGTGCGGCATTACAAGCGGGCATAATCTCTATTTTAATTCCTCTATTCATTGGTGTTCCGTTAGGTATTCTAGCTGGTTATACTGGGGGTGCGGTGGATGAAATATTAATGAGAATCGTAGAAGCAATTCTAGCGATTCCTGCAATATTACTGGCATTAGGTATTACGGCAGCACTGGGTGTTAGTTTATGGAATGCGATGATTGCGATAGGAATCGTATTCACCCCACAATTTGCTCGATTAGCCAGAGGACAGACGTTACTAATTCGAAGGGAACCATATGTAGAATCAGCAAAAATTTCTAATGCGCATTTTATTTGGATAATGAGGAAGCATATTATGCCAAATATTGCACCAGTTATTATCGTGCAAGCTTCTTTTAATTTGAGTTTTGCCATTATTGTGGAAGCATCACTAAGTTTTTTAGGTCTAGGTGCACAGGATCCGCAAATTAGTTGGGGGAATATGTTACGTCATGCGTACAGTATGATTGAAGTCAATCGTATATTTATTTTTTATCCAGGAATAGCGATTATGCTTACTGTTTTGGCGGGTAATTTTCTAGGTGATGGATTACGAATTGCATTGGATCCAAAAATAAAAAGCAGGTGATAGATAATGAATAAAGTGTTGGAAGTTCAAAATCTTCAAACAGCTATTCAAACAGAGCAAGGAATAATTTACCCTGTAAATAATATAAACTTTGAAGTGATGAAAGGAGAAATATTAGCGATTGTAGGAGAATCAGGTTCTGGAAAAAGCCTTACAGCATTATCAATTATAGCGTTAAATTCAGCAGCTATTACGTATAGTGTAAATAGCAAAGTTATTTATGATTATCGGAACTTATTAATAGAAAGCCCACGATATATAAGGACGATTAGAGGAAACAGAATTGCGATGATTTTTCAAGATCCTATGTTTTCTTTAAATCCTGTGAAAAAAATAGGAAAACAAATTGCTGAGGTACTTTATATACATGAAAATCTATCAAAAGCAGCCGCTACAAAACGTGTTTTAGCATTATTAGAGCAAGTAGGAATTCCAAATCCACAAGAGAGGATGATGGCTTTTCCTCATGAATTATCTGGAGGGATGCGACAGAGAATAATGATTGCGATGGCTTTAGCTTGTAATCCCGACATACTGATAGCTGATGAACCAACAACAGCACTGGATGTTACAATACAAGCACAAATTTTGTCTTTATTAAAAAAAATACAAAAAGAACGTCATTTATCAATCATTTTCATAACGCATGATTTAGGTGTAGTTGCTGAAGTTGCTGATCGTGTACTGGTCATGTATTGTGGGAAAATTGTAGAAAAGGCCACGGTATTTAAGCTGTTTGCAAATCCCAAACATCCTTATACGGAAGGATTACTATCTTGTATTCCAACTGTTGAAAGTGATCCAACTATTCAATTAGAAGCAATCCCCGGTGCTGTCCCTAATTTTCATGAACTCGAAAATAATTGTGCTTTTCATACAAGATGCAAGTACGCTATGGAAGAATGTCGTCTATATGAACCAAAAATTAGACAATTTGATGATGAAACGGAAGTAGCCTGTTGGAATCCAATAGACAAGTAGGTGACGGGATGGAATCATTATTACGTTTAAAAAATGTTAAAAGGCATATTCCTATCGACCAACCGTTATTTGGTAAAACAACAGCAGTTGTAAAGGCTGTTGATGGTATTTCTTTTACATTAAATGAAGGTGAAACACTCGGATTAGTAGGGGAGTCTGGCTGTGGCAAAACGACTACAGGTAGGATGATTGTGAATTTAGATAAAGTATCAAATGGTGAAATTTCATACTGTGATGAAAAATATAATTTTGAAAAAAGTACAAAAAAAATAACGAAACAGGCGATACAAATGATTTTTCAAGATCCGTATTCTTCGTTAAACCCACGTATGAAGATAAAAGATATTATTGCTGAGCCACTTCTCATTTCAGGAGAAAATAAAAAGGTCGCTTTTGAAAAAGTATCAAAAATGATTGAAAAAGTTGGTTTAAGTCAAGCGCATCAAGATCGTTATCCCATTGATTTTTCTGGTGGACAACGTCAAAGAATTGGTATCGCGAGAGCATTGATTGTGAATCCCAAAATAATCGTTTGCGATGAACCAGTATCAGCGTTAGATGTCTCCATTCAAGCGCAAATATTAAATCTGCTAAAGGACTTACAAATGGAATTTCGTGTTTCTTATGTATTTATTGCACATGGCATTCAAGCTGTAAAGTATGTTAGTGATAAAATTGCCGTCATGTATTTAGGTAAAATAGTTGAAATCGCTCCAACTGCGGAGTTGTTTGCAAATCCAACACATCCTTATACTAAAGCATTACTTGCTGCAGTACCAATAGCAAACCCTCTTGTAAGAGACCGAGAGCGGGTGTTACTGAAAGGTGATTTACCAAGTCCTATTCATCCACCGAGTGGCTGTGCTTTTCATACACGTTGTCCGATTGCCGTTGACAATTGTAAAAAGATTAGTCCACGTATGCGAATGGTAAGCAATGCGCATCAGGTTTCATGTGATGTTGTTAAACTGGAGGGAAATACAAATGTTGAAAAAGTACTTGAAACAATGGAGTAAACCACAGCGGCATACTATTCAGGCAACGCTAGTAGAAAAGCTAAATGGAGTATTAAATTTACAAACACATACAATTAGTCCAACACTCCCTATCGTATTTGATTACGGTACAATCGCCGGTTTACCATTACCATTACCAGGTTTAATTCATGGTTCACAGCGTATTCATTACTATAAAAAACTAGCAATAGATGATAAAGTCGATTGTCAATATTGCGTGAATAGTTTTGAGTTGAAGGAAGGAAAAAAAGGACAAATTGGCTTAGCAACCTTACTTTATAGAGGTTTTGATGTACATGGTGACATCATTTACGAAATGGAGTCGGTATTAATCTTATCTAAAATGTATATGGAAAGGAATTTGAAAAATGATTCATAATGTATCGTTAGGCACGATTACACAGCAATTAATTGATGACTACGCTACCGTATCAACAGATAATAATCCAATTCACTTGGACAAGGTATATGCTATAGAAAATGGGTTGCCATCGACGATTGCACATGGCATGCTCATTATGGGCTTGATGGTAAAAGCATTAGAAGAAAAAATAGCACCACCTTATACAATTACTACATATGATGTTCGGTTTAAAGCGATGGTGTTAACAAATGATCGCCTACGTGTGGAGTTAGAACAAATGATTGATCCTCAGATATATGCTATTCATACGTATAATCAGCACGGTGAAATGGTCATAACAGGTGAAGTGACATTGGATTTCAGTTAACCCACAGTAGAAGGTGGAGATTGTAGAAAATATCATTAACCATAATTTGATTCAAATATAAGTAGTATCAGTACTTTGTTGTTAGTGTGCTGGATAAAATAGAAACGAGATTACAGCATTTTAAACAGATAAAACCCGTATGATTGTATAGACAATCATACGGGTTGTTCAATTTATAGTTCATACTGTTTCTGAAAGAGTCGTTCTCTTTTCTTTCACTCACTGAATTGGCTCATTAAGAAGCATGTATTTTCGTTGTTTTCTGCTTTTTCCAAAATAGCGATAAAATGAATCCAATGAATAATAGGATAGCTGCAAAGTAATACGGTAAACTAATATTAACATCAAATAACATGCCACCCAGTATAGGACCTAATATGTTGGCTAAGGAAGTAAACATTGAGTTCATACCTCCAACAAAACCTTGTTCATCTCCTGCGATTTTTGATAAATAAGTTGTTAAAGCAGGTCTAATCAAGTCAAAACCAATAAAGACAACAAAACAAACGAGCATGACTGTCCAATAAGATGGGGCCAATACAATAGCAATTACGAAGACAACGGAATAAATCAAACTATAGCGAATAATATTGATTTCTCCTATTTTGCGAACCATGCGATCAAATAATAATAATTGGAATATCGCACCGATGATTGCACCACCAGTAATAGCGATGGCAACATCTTTTGGCGTGAAATTGAATTTATGGTCGACGAAAAGACTAAAGAAGGATTCGAGTGCAGCGAGACCAAATGATGACATGAAGATCAAGATGAATGGCAGTAAGAAAATGGGGGCCATTAGCTTGCCCATAAACGATTTTTTTTTCGGCGTTATTTCGGCATCTGCCACCGACTGTTGTCTCTTCGGTTCTTTTAATAGGATGATAGAGAGTAAAGCAGCTACTGAACCAAGTGCGGCTGCTGCAAAGAATGGGACACGCGTGCCAAATTCAGCAAGAAATCCACCAATACCAGGTCCGATGATGAAGCCAATATTTATAGCTGCCGACATGAAACCGAGTGCTTTCGGACGAGAATCAGTTGTTGTAATATCAGCGATAAAGGCTGTAACAGCTGGCATAATAAACGCTCCAGCGACACCACCTAAAATCCGGGATACAAAGAGCATTTCGATAGAGGAAGCTAAACCGAATAATAGCTCGGAAAATGCAAAGATGATCAAGCCAAGGACGATCATTATTTTACGTCCAAATTTGTCTGCGGCCTTGCCTGCAAAAGGCGATACGATGAGTTGTGATAATGCAAAAGCAGCGGTTAAGTAACCAACTACCGTGCCACTAACACCAAACTCATTCATAATTGTTGGTAAAATAGGGATGATTAGGCCAATTCCTAAAAAGGCGATAAACAAGTTACCAAGCAGGATAAATAAAGTAGTGCGATTATTTTTCATAAATATAATACTCCAATTCTTTAAAATAGTGCTCAATACACCATAAACCTTATGGTTACTATAAGGTCAAGGGAAATCTATAAACTCGTATATATCAATGTTTCAAAGGGATTTGTCAACTTTTTCATTCAGTAAAAAGCACATAAAAGTCACATTTATCCTTTAATCAGTTATTTTCTAAAATTTGAGTTAGTTTTTCATGTAATTTTTCAGAAGTTCTTTTTTTCATATTTTTAGTCACATGTAAATAGACAGCGACTGTCGTCTTGTCATTTTTATGTCCAACACGCTCTGCAATCTCTAGGAGCGGTACATCAGCTTCAGCAAGCAAACTAACGTGTGTATGACGTAACATATACGTGTTTGTATCTTTGTTAATATTAGCACGTTTACATATGGATTTAATAGCTATATTTAAGGTAGCACGTCTTAAGGGGTGACCAGCTGCGTTGTGCAAAGTAAAGTTAGATGTAGCGTAGTTTCGGTCACTTTGAAATTGATACATTTCTTTTATTTTGTTAAGTACGGATCAGCATACCGCCTTAAAACTAAATACGGATATGTTACTGCTAATAAAGAGTTTGTACAAAAAGTGTAAACCCCATTCTATAAAAAAGAGTGGGTTTTTGTAGAGGGCACTGAAAAAGTCCACTTATCCTCGTAGCCGTTGATTCCGTTCCGGCGGGCGCTTTTCGCGGGCACGGCTCCAGCCTTCTCCCTCGCTTCGCTCAGTCCGGGTGCTTCCGCTCGTGCTGTTCCCGCAGAAGTCGCCGCCTGCACTCCA